>CAWADQ010000030.1:0-32900 GCA_963780835.1 uncultured Actinomycetota bacterium
CACCGCACCGGGCGCTCCACGTGTCTTGCCAGTTGGTCAGCCGTTGGCGGCGGCTGTCGGGTCCGGTGTCCACGGGGTCGGGATCCTGCTGCCGCGGTAGCGGTAGCGGGTGATCGTGACGCTGGATGCGCCGGTGAAGGCGACCCCATTGTGGGCGATCCTCCATCCGACGTCGCAGAAGCGACGTCGGAGTTCTTTCATCCCGAGCCGGTTCTTGCCCGCGTACTTGGCCCGTATCCACCGCATCAGCCGACCCCACGCGTGGTTGTCGACCGCACTGAACACGTCCTTGGACACCCCGTGCCGGAAGTGGGTCGCCCACCCGACCAGGGTCTGGTTGAGACTGATGATCAGCTTGTCCAGATCCTGGTTCCGGGTTGACCTGTACGTCTTGGAGCTCACCTTGTCCTTGATCGCCTGGATGGCTTTCTTGGACGGTCTGGTGTAGACGTAGTACTTCGACGTCCCCCTCTTCCGCTGCCTGCGGATATTCTGGCCGAGGAAATCGAAGCCCTCATCGATATGGACCACCCGGGTCTTCTCAAGTGACAGCCGCAGCCCCAAGGGTGCAAGCACGGCCGCCACTTCCTCACGCAGCGCCTCGGCGTGATGCCTTTCTCCGTGGACCATGACGACGAAATCGTCGGCGTAGCGGATAAGGCGCCAGTTGCCCAGGCCGTTCTTTCTGCGTTTGGTCCGCCGATAGCCGGTTCCCATCTGTTCCCGCCATTGCCGGTCGAAATGTTCGTCCAACGCTGACAGGGCGATGTTCGCCAACAGCGGGGAGAGCGGCCCGCCTTGTGGGGTCCCGGCGTGTGTCTCTTCCCGATCCCCGAGCTCCGTGAGGATCCCAGCTTTCAGGAACGCCCTCACCAGTGCGACCACGCGCTTGTCCTTGATCCTGGCCCGCAGCCTCTCGAGAAGGGGGGTGTGCCCGATCTCGTCGAAACAGGCCGCGATATCGGCCTCCAACAACCCACTCGTAGTTGATGGGCTCGGATGCCAGATGGTGGATCTCGGCGATCGCGTCATGGGTACGCCGGTTCGGGCGGAACCCGTACGAGCACGGCAAGAAATCCGCCTCGAAAATCGGCTCGAGCACCGCCTTGACAGCGGTCTGGACGACCCGGTCCGCGACAGTAGGAATACCTAACTTTCTCAGTTTCCCCGACGACCCCCTCTTGGGGATCATCACCTGCCGCACCTCGACCGGCCGGAACCCGCCAGACTTCAGCGACTCCCGGATACCGTCCAGGAACACCACGACCCCCACATGGGTCTCGATCCAGGCCACCGTGGCCCGGTCGACACCCGCAGTCCGTGACCCGGCGTTGCTCGACACGCGTTCCCACGCGTGCATCAGAAACGCCCGGTCATAGACGAGGTTGAACAGGTCATCGAACCGGCGGGAGGCATCAGCCCCCGCCCAACCATGCAATTTGGTCTGCATCCTCCGTACCGCGAAATAGGCCGTACTCTCGTCCGGCCACCCCGCGGCGTCGGTGTTCACCGGCGCATCTTCGGACATTACTCTCCCTCCTTGACTGACACGCTGCCGCCCTTCCCCATGTACGTGGCTCTCCCACACTCGGAGTACTACGGCGGCCCCGCCCCACCCGCGCCTTCGGCTGACGTTGCGCCTATCCCCACCCCAACCCACCGGCTTGTGAGATAGCGTGTGGAACGACCACGAGCGGTTCCCGTGTTCACTGCTGTTCGGTCAACGGGTTAGGCACCCGGCTATACCCCTGCGGCCTCGCCACGGTTACGCCGTAGACATTCACCGTGGCCTCCCAACCCAGGCAAAACAGACCCGGTCAGGAGTTCTCCGCCCGTCATGAAGGACGGATACGCACCGCTTACCAGCCCACATCCGCCGGATTAGAGCTGGCGATCAGTCAAGAGGCGTAACGACACCGGTTTCTCTCGTATACCTTCCCGTCTCGCTCACCGGGCCCGACCCATCCGGCAGTGCTCGGCCGACCCGACTTCGTCGAGGCTGCTCCCACCCTCCCCGGCAACTCCCGGCTCCGGCTGCCTCCAACTTCACCCCACCGCTACGACGGCAGGGCGATGGCGGTCTTTCACCTCCATCCGAAACAACAGCGCCTCACGGCGCACGTTCAGCCTGATCACCAGCGCGCCCGTGCGGGTGCGCGTGAAGAACGCCACCGGCATGCGCTGGACGTGCGCGAACACCGCCGCGCGCAGGTCCAGGATCAGCTCTTCACCGATCCGCGCCGAGAACCACCGCGTGACCACGCCCAGCCCGGCCTCGGCGACGGCGATCACCGCGATCAGCACGGCGATGCCGATCACTCTGCCGGGTGGCCCACCCTTGTCGATCGCGTCGACCACCCGGCCGGCCAGCACCGGTGTCGCGACCGCCAGCACGGCCCCGACGACGCTCAGCGCGAGGAACACCGCGAGCCGGCGCCGGTGCGGGCGGGCGAACCCCGCGATGCGTCGCAGCGTCGCCGCGGAGAACGGCCGGGTCTCGTCGCGCGCGTGCATCGCCTGGTACAGCGAGTGCCACGCCTGCATCTCCATACTCATCGTTTCTCCCGGTCCCTCGGTCGGTGTGGTGGCGGCAGTGTGGCGCGCGGCACCGACAATTCTCGGGAATGACGCTAGAACCTCGACAATGCTTGAGGTCAACCTCAACAGTGCTCGCCGCTCGGCAGGAATGCCACGATGTCACCGGCGAGCAGCGGGAGCTCGGGGTCGGACGTCGAGTGCGTCGCCGCTCCGACCTCCTTGACCACCGCGACCGCCGACCCGTCGAGCCTGAGCCCGACGGCTGCTGCCGCGGCACGCAGCGTGGCCGCCCGCACGGTCCGCGGGCCCGGGTCCACCGAGGTCGCGAGCGCCCCGAAGCACTGGACCTGCACCACCGGCGGCCGACGGGCCCTGGCTTCCTCGTACTCGGCCGGAGTGTTGACGTTGAAGAGCGACTCCAGCCGCGGATCTGCCGCGGCGAGCTCGGCGTCCGCGAGCAGGGCGGACTGGTCCAGCGTCAGTACGCGACACCGGTCGAACAGCGTCTGCGCGCGTAACGTGCCGCTGTCGAGGAGTTCGGCGATTCGCGGGGCCAGGCTCGTGCGATAGGCGGCGGCGAGCGGCTGGGCATGGCCCCGCGCCACCGGCAGCGCCACCTCGAGCGCCGCGTCCGCCCGGACCTCCCGCACCACGCGGCGGACGAAAGCGGGATGCATCAGCGGCAGGTCGACGGCGCAGACCGCCGCCACCGCCGCGCGCCCGGCCGCGGCGGCCAGGCCCGTCGCGATGCCCTGCAACGGCCCGCGGCCGGCCACCGGGTCGTCCACGACCTGCACGCGCGGCGGCAGACCGGGCAGCGCCTGCCCCGGAGCCCGCACCACGAGGACGGGCCCGTCGACCGCCCGGGCGACCATCCCCACCGTTCGGTGCAGCAGTGTGGATCCGTGCCACTCGAGCGCTGCCTTGGCGCTACCCATTCGTACCGAGCGGCCGCCGACGAGGACGATGCCGGCCACGAGTGGGCTACTGTCGGTCACCCCGATGGTTGTACGCGACTGTCGAGGTCGACAACCAGTCCGGGCGGGGTAACCGGCGACACCCACCCGAACCGGACTGCGGAAGCGGACGGGCGGGTACCGCACGTCGGCGGGGTGCAGGCCCGCCGGACGAGCGAGGGCCGATCGAGCGACGGCCCGGATGGGTGAGGGCAGGTTGAGCACGACGCAACCCCGACCGCGCGGCCGCAGTGCCGCGATCGCGGACGGCTTGATCTTCACCGCGCGATGGAGCGTCCGGCTCAGTCTCATCGGGATCGGGCTCGCCCTGCTCTGGTGGGTGATCGCCCGGCTGTGGGTGATCGTCATGCCGGTGCTGTTGGCGCTGTTGCTCGCGAGCGTGCTGGCGCCTCCGGCCCGTCGACTACGCAACCGCGGTGCGCCCGCAGCACTGGCGGCCGCCACCGTCGTCCTCGGCCTGCTGGTGCTGCTGGGTCTGGTGATCTTCTTCCTGGCACGGTCGATCTCCGGCGGGTTCGGCGAGATCGCCGACAGCGCAGTGAAGGGCCTCCAGTCGATCCAGGACTGGATCGCCGGGCCGCCGCTCAACATCGGCTCCACGCAGTTCAACGCCCTGCTCGATCAGGTCACGAGCCGGCTGCAGAACAGCGTGACCACCATCGCCTCGAGCGTCCTCACCGGGGTGGGCACGCTCGCCGGGCTCGTGACGACCGCCTTGCTCGCGGTCGTGCTCGCCTTCCTCTTCGTCAAGGACGGCGACCGGTTCCTGCCCTGGGTGCGCCGCATCGCCGGACCCCGCGCAGGCGGCCACCTGAGCGTGGTGTCGTGCCGGGTCTGGGACGCCCTCGGGGGCTTCATCCGGGCCCAGGTGCTCGTCAGCCTGGTCGACGGGTTCTTCATCGGGCTCGGGCTCGTCATCGTCGGCGTGCCGCTGGCCCTGCCGCTGGCCGTGCTGACCTTCTTCGGCGGCTTCATCCCGATCATCGGGGCTCTGATCGCCGGCGTGCTCTCGGTGCTGGTCGCGCTGGTCAGCAACGGGTTCACCGCCGCACTGATCGTGCTCGGCATCGTGCTGCTCGTGCAGCAGCTGGAGGGGAACGTCATGCAGCCGATCCTGCAGGGCAAGAGCCTCCAGCTACACGCCGCGGTGGTGCTGCTCGCGGTGACCGCGGGCGGCACGCTCTTCGGCATCGGGGGTGCATTCCTCGCCGTGCCGGTGACGGCGGCGGTGGTGGCGTTGCTCCGCTACCTGCTCGAACAGATCGACAAGACGTCGGAGGACGACGAGACGGACGCTCCTGGCGATCCCGAGGCCGCCGCTGCGGCGGACGTGGCGCCCGCCCCGGACCCGGAGCGGAAGGCGGCGGCCGAGCAACAGGCCGCACCCGTGGCCTGGGCGAGCCGGCTCCGGCGCCGGTAGCGCGCTCCCCGTCCCCGCCTCACACGACGACCCGCATCGGCCGGCCGCGATCGTCGACCTCCGCGCCGAGCACCTCGGCCGTGCCCGCCGCGAAGCGCTGTGCGGACCACGCCGCCGCCAGTGCGTCCAGCACGTCGTCGAGCCGCGCACCCGACGGCAGGTCGCCCAGCGCCTCCCCGACGTCGAGCCAGCGGGCCAACGCGGCGATCCGCTGCCCGGCCCCGCGCGCCGTCTTCTTCGATGCGAAGGCGACACCCGGCGCCAGCGTGCGCAGCGACACCTCCGGATGCACCTCGACGACATGGCCGGACGGCGTCAGCGCGTCCCACTCGCGGATCTTCGGGCCGATGTGGAACGTCTGCAGGCTGATCGCCCGCCCGGTCAGCCTGCGGGCCACGGCGAACGCCTCCTCGGGGGTCCGGGCGGTGAGCACCGGCCGCGGTGGGGCAGGGAACACCGACGACCGCGCGCGGCCCAGCCGGCGTGCGCACGCGACGTCGCAGGCCCGCGGCCCCGCCCCGGTGGGCAGGCCGAGCGGGATGTCGACGCCGACCGCCACGCAGCCGGCGGTCGTCTCCAGCACGTCGGCGGCGGAGCGGACCACCGACCAACTCACCCGTCCACCCGCCACGCGCGCGACCACCCAGCCGCCGGGCACCCCGTCCACGCCAGCGATCGGCGCCCCGATGGTGCAGGATGACCGATCGTGCGCGTCCACCTCGGCTCCGATCACGCCGGCTTCGAGCTCAAGGCCCATCTGATCGCCCACCTCGTCAGTCTGGGCCACGAACCGGTCGACGTCGGACCCCCGACCTACGACCCCGCCGACGACTACCCGCCCTACTGCGTCGCCGCGGCACAGGCGGTCCTCGACGACCCCGGCAGCCTCGGCATCGTGATCGGCGGCTCCGGCAATGGGGAGCAGATCGCGGCGAACAAGGTCCCGGGCATCCGGTGCGCGCTGGCCTGGAGCATCGACACCGCGAAGCTGGGCCGCCAGCACAACGACGCCCAGGTCGTCGCCATCGGTGCGCGCATGCACAGCCTGGAGGACGCCGCTGCGCTCGCCGAGGCGTTCGTGTCGACGCCGTTCTCCCACGACCCACGCCACCAGCGGCGCATCGACATGGTCGCCGACTACGAACGAAGCGGTACCCCGCCGCCGCTGCCCGGCAGCAGAGGCTGATGCCCGAAGGCCATACCCTCCATCGGCTCGCCGCCCTGCACACCCGCCGCTACGTCGGGCGGCCGGTCGCGGTGTCCAGCCCGCAGGGCCGTTTCGCGACGAACGCGGAGCTCGTCGACGGGCGGGTGCTCGAGTCGGCGGAGGCGCGCGGCAAGCACCTCTTCCACCACTACGGGCCTGACGCCGTCGTGCACGTGCATCTGGGCCTGTACGGGAGGTTCTCCGACGACCGGCTGCCGGCCGCGGAGCCCTGGGGCCAGGTGCGGATGCGGATGATCGGCGAGACGCACTACGCGGACCTGCGCGGCCCCGCCGCCTGCGAGCTGCTCACCGACGCCGAGGTCGACGTCATCCACGCGCGCCTCGGGGCGGACCCGCTGCGCGACGACGCCGACCCGGACCGCGCCTGGGCCCGGATCTCCCGCTCCCGGGCGCCGCTGGCGACGTTGCTCATGGACCAGTCCGTGATCGCCGGAGTGGGCAACGTCTACCGCGCGGAGGCGCTGTTCCGCCAAGGGCTCGACCCGCAGCTGCCCGGCCACCAGCTGACGCGCGCGTGCTGGGACGAGCTGTGGGCCGACCTGGTCGACCTGCTGCAGGACGGGTTCCGCCGCGGAAAGATCGAGACGTTGCGGCCCGAACACGACCCCCGGCTGGTCGACGGCGTCGGCCCGTGCGCCCGGGCGTCGTACGTCTACAAGCGCACCGGCGAGCCCTGCCTGGTCTGCGGCACGCCTGTCGCGCATGCCCGCCACCTGGCGCGCAACCTGTTCTGGTGCCCGGTGTGCCAGGCGCCGCAGGCCGCCGAACCGGTGCGGATGCCCTCACGACGGACGCACAGCCGGACGTGACGACGGGGTTGATCACAAGCTCCGGACGCCGCTGATCGTCCGGTGGCTTTCCGGCCCGAAACCGGCCCGAAAGACACCGCACGATCAGCTCAGCCGACATCGAGCTGATCGTCCATGACGAATCCGGGCTCAACGCGCTCTGATAGGTGCCGGACGATCAGCGCAGCTCCTGCAAGCCGGACGCGACCATTCACCGGATGAGCGCCGCCGGCCTCGCGCCGTGGTTGGTCGCACGACCCCCTGCGCGACTCTGTCAGCTAGGGCCCTCGTCGAGGTCCAGCGTCCGTGCCACCGAGGCCGCCTCCCGGCGTGACCGCACGCCGAGGCGGTCGAGGATCGCCCCGACGTGCGTGTCGACCGTCCGCACCGAGAGCACGAGCTCGTCCGCGATCTCGGCATTGGTCAGCCCGTCCGCGATCAGCGCGAGGACGTCGGCCTGCCGGCGGGTCAGGCCGGCCGGGTGCGCCCGCGTGTCCGCGGTGGGACGGCGGGGGACGCGCGTGATCCCCAGCTCCCGCAGCCGCCGCCGGACGTGCCGCACGGCCGCGTGCGCCCCGAGGTCCTCCAGCGTGCGCAGCGCCTCCAGGGTCGGCGCGGGCTCGCCCGAGGCGGCCAGTTCCAGGGCCTGCTCGTACGGGTCGCCGACCCGCGCCCATCCCGCCGCCGCGGCCCGCCAGTCGCCGCGCAGCCCGGCGGCCCACGGCTCGGGACAGCCGTCGAACGGCGCGGCCGGGAGCCCGGCGCGGGCGGCATAGCGCAGGATCTCGGCGTGCACGGGCTCGGCGGACGGCCGCGCCGCGTGCCGGGCCCAGCCCGCAAGGACGGTGGCGGCGCGGTCCGGGTGGTCGGCGAGCCAGGCGTGCTCGACGAGTGCGGTTCCGGCGTAGGCGAGGCAGAGCAGGGAACGTTGCCCGAGTGCCCGCTCCCAGGCCAGCGCCAGCAGCTGCCCGGAGCCGGCGACGCCGCGGCGGGCGAGCAACCGGCCATAGGGAGGCCGGCTGTGGCCGGCGAGCATGCCCGGGTCGTCGTCCTGGTCGACCAGGGCCTCCAGCCCGGACTCGGCGGCGGCCCAGTCACCGCGCCGCAGCGCCAGCAGGCAGCGGTGCACGTTCAGGTTGTAGGCGTGTGACGGGAAGCCGTGTTCGTCGGTGAACGCCAGCCCGTCGCCCAGCACCTCGTCCAGCTCCGCGAAGCGCAGGTACCGGTAGAGCATCTCGCTGAGGTTGGTGTAGCCGCGGGCGACCGCCTCGTACGCGCCGTGCCGCGCCGCGAGCTCGATGCTGGCCCGCAGCAGCCCGATCCGGTGATCGACGTCGATGTCGCTCTCGGCCAGGCCCTCGTAGTTCAGGCACAGCGCGACGAGGTCGAGCCGCCCCGTCCGGTCGGCGAGCACGCGTGCCTCCCGGAGGGCCGCGCTCGCGCCCGGATGCCCGCCCAGCGCGAGCAGCGTGCCGCGGTTGACGGCGGCAGCGGCGACGGCGCTCCCGCCAGGCTCGTCGAGTCCCGAGGCATCCGCCGGTTGCGCAGAGGGGCTTCGCCTGACGGCAGCGTCGGGGGAGCGCAGCGGCGTGACGGTGCGCAGCGCGTCCGCGGCGGCGGCTTCGGCGCCGTCGGTGTCGCCCGTCAGGTAGCGGTGCCGCGACAGGCGCACCAGGGCCGATCCGAGCGCGAGCGGCTCCGCGATCGCGGTGAACAGCGCGACCGCCCGCTCGGACTCGGCGACGGCCTCCTCGTGACGGTGCGCATTGTGCAGCTCCCACGCGTGGTCGTCGTGCAGGCGCGCGCGCTCGCGGTCGGGCAGCCGCTCGGCGTGCCGCAGTGCCGCCTCCAGGTGGGCGAGCGCCTGGCGGTGCGAGCCGGCGGCGGCCGCCTCGCGCCCGGCGGCCGGCGCGTAGGCCAGGATCGCCTCGACGTCGTCGGCACGGACGGCGTGGTGGACCAGCCGCGACAGGTCCCGGGGCTCCGCCTCGGCGAGCGCCGCGATCACCCGGCGGTGCAACGTGCGCCGGCGCAACGCGGTCAGGCTCTGCTCGACGGCGCGGCGCGCCAGCTCGTGGCGGAACGCGAGGCCGTCGTCGCGGACCTGGAGCACGCCCTGCTCCTCGGCCGGGGTCAGCGCGTCGAACCGCGGGCCGAGCAGCCGTCGGGCCAGGCCGAGCTCGACGGCCGTGGGCACCACGGACAGCTGCTCGACCGCGTCGCGGCATGCCGGGTCGAGCCGGCCGACCCGGGCGAGCACGGCGTCCGCAACGGTGGCCGGCACGGTGTCGCCGGGCGCGGCGAGGGTCTCGGTGACGTAGAACGGGTTGCCGCCGGTGAGGGTGTGCAGGGCGGTGGAGTCGCGGCCGCTGCCCACCGCCAGGCCGGCCACGGCGGCGGGCGACAGCGGGGGCAGCGCGAGCCGGTGCACGGTCGTCGCGGTGAGCGCGCCGAGGACCCGCCGCAGGGGATGGGCCGGCGGCACCTCGTCGTCGCGGTAGGTCAGGACCAGGAGCGCGGGCAGGTCGGCGAGCCGGCGGCCGACGTGGCCGAGCACGTCCAGCGTGGCGTCGTCCGCCCAGTGCAGGTCTTCGACGATGAGCACCGTCGGCCGCCACGCGGCGAGCTCGGCAACGGTGGCAGCGGGCACCGCGTCGGACTCCCCGTTGCGGCTGCCGGCGAGCGCTGCGGCCAGCGGCCCGGTGGTGCCGGCCGCCGCCTCGCGCAGGGGCCCGAGTGCGCGCGGGCTCAGCAGGTCGTCGCAGGCCCCGGCGAGCACGCGCACACCGTGGTCGAGCGACGCCCGCAGGGCGCGGACCACGCTGGACTTCCCGATCCCGGCCTCGCCGGTGAGGATCGCGGCGCAGCCGTGGCCGGTGGCGGCCGTCGCGACCGCGCCGAGCAGGACGTCCACCACCGGTTCCCGTTCGAGCAGCGCGGGCCCGCCACCGCGCGCGTGCCCGGCCGCACCCGGAAGCCGGTCGGTCACGCGTCCATCCTGGCACCGGCCGCGGTCACCCGAAAGGCTTCAGCCGCGGCGTCGATCCACCGGACAGGGATGAGCCGACCGGCCCGGGAACGTGCCACCGGGCCGGTCGGAGAGGCGGGCCGCAGCCCGCTCAGGTCGTCGCGAGGAGGATCAGAAGAAGTCGCCGCCACCCCAGTCGCCGCCGAAGTCCCCGCCGCCGAAGTCGCCACCCCAGTCGCCGCCGGAATCGCCGCGACGTCGCCACCACCCGGGTCGCCGCCGTCGAAGCCGCCGTCCATGCCGTCGGCGGCCATGCCGTCGGCGTACCCGTCGGCGTACGCCACGCCCGACATCCCGCTGAACAGCGAGCTGAACAGCAGCGCCGACCCGACGCCCCACGCGCCCGCGACCAGGGCCGGCCGCCACCACGGCTCGGAGTACCAGCCGCGCGGAACGGGACGGCCGGCGACCGTTCCGCCGGGGTAGTAGTGCGTGTTGCGGCCGGTCGGGTTCGGCGAGGCGCCGTAGCGGTGGCCCTCGACGTCGACCTCGCGGTCTTCGGTGACGGCACCCGCACGCTGCTGGCCGGGCAGCGGGGGCAGCTCGGGACCCGGGTCCAGGCCCATCGCGCTGCGCGCGGCGCGGACGTAGTAGAGGCCCTCGTAGGCGGTCTCGGTCACGCCCCGGGCCTGGGCGGCGCTGCGGGCCTGATCCATCTGGGACCCGGCGGCGGTGTACCGCTCCGCCGCGTCGGCCAGCGCCTGCTTCGCGGCGTCGTTCGTGCCCACCAGGTTCAGCACCTGGCCGCCGAGCCGCTCGACCCACCGGCGCGCGTCGGCTTTCGCATCGTCCAGCTCGCGCGTCTTGGTGGCCTGCTGCTGGCGGACCAGCCAGAACCCACCCGCGATGATGGCCACGACGACCAGCAACGTCAGGATCGAACCCACG
This sequence comes from uncultured Actinomycetota bacterium, assembly GCA_963780835.1. Classification (GTDB taxonomy): domain Bacteria; phylum Actinomycetota; class Actinomycetes; order Mycobacteriales; family Pseudonocardiaceae; genus Pseudonocardia. Next base: position 10,868 of record CAWADQ010000030.1, read on the forward strand.
TCCTCACTCACTCCTCGGTGCCGGAACCGCCGGCGTCCTGAACAACGGGCGACGGGAACGGAACGTTCCCGACACGTCCGGTTTGATGGCGGGGGCTCCGGTTACTCTGGTCGGCCGTGCCCGAACCCAAACCCGTCACGGCCTGGATGTCCGACATGGACGGTGTGCTCGTCCACGAGGGCAAGCTGATCCCCGGCGCGGACACCTTCGTGGAGCGGTTGACAGCGAGCGGCACCCCGTTCCTGGTGCTGACGAACAACTCGATCTACACCCCCCGTGACCTGCGTTACCGTCTGCTCAACACCGGCCTGGACATCCCGGCAGACGCGATCTGGACCTCGGCGATGGCCACCGCGGCCTTCCTCGGCGACCAGCGGCCCGAGGGCAGCGCCTACGTGATCGGCGAGGCCGGGATGACCACCGCGCTGCACGAGATCGGCTACGTGCTCACCAGCCAGTCGCCGGACTACGTCGTGCTCGGTGAGACGCGGACCTACAGCTTCGAGGCGGTGACGACGGCGATCCGGCTGATCCAGGGCGGTGCCCGCTTCGTGGCGACCAACCCGGACCCGACGGGACCGTCGATGGAGGGCGACCTGCCCGCGACGGGCTCGGTGGCGGCGCTGATCAGCAAGGCGACCGGCGTGGAGCCCTACTTCGTGGGCAAGCCGAACCCGCTGATGATGCGGGCGGCGCTGAACCGGCTGCAGGCGCACTCGGAGACGACGGTGATGATCGGCGACCGGATGGACACGGACGTCGTGGCGGGCCTCGAGGCCGGAATGCGCACGGTGCTGGTGCTCACCGGCATCACCCACGCCGCGGACGTCGACCGCTTCCCGTTCCGGCCGAGCCGCATCGTGGACTCGATCGCGGACCTGGTGGACGACCTGCCGCCGCTGTAGGCCGCTCTGTGGACCCCGATGGTCCACGCCGACGGGCACGCCGGCGTGGACCGACCGGCGGGGAGGGGATCCACCGGCGGAGACTCTGCCCGTGGCGGACCGGAATGGGCGGGGTCTCGGGCGGTAACTCGGCCCGGCCCCGCCCGGCGTTAGCGCTCCGTGTCTCGATGGTGGAGAAATCGTAGTCGGCGCTGACGATCTTCGATGCGACGCGCCGAGGGCCTCCGTCGCGAAGAATGACACCGCTGTGATGACCCCGCTGCTACCCTCCGTCGCCTCCATTCGGGGCCTCCGCGGGCTCGAGCGTGAGCGGAAGCCCGAACAGGGGGAACAGCGCCGGGGTGTCCAGGAACGAGTTGAGGCCGACGATGCGGCCGTCGGCGATCTCGATCACCTGCAGCGCCCAGGCCGCGTGCCCGCCGCCCTCCTGCGGACGGTACTGGCCGAACGCGGGCGAGCCGTTCGCGACCGTCGGCAGCAGCCGGGACCCCCGGCAGCCGATCCCGCACCCCAGCAGCCACTGGCGGATGTTGTCCTTTCCGCGCATCCACAGCGGGTACGGCGGCATGGACAGCGTGGCGTCCTCGGCGAGCAGTGCCGTCAGCGAGTCCAGGTCGTAGCGCTCGAACGCGTCGAGGTAGCGGCTCAGCAGCTCGCGCTGGCCGTCGTCCGACGGCTCGACGACGTCCGCCGCCGTCAGCCCGCTGGCGTCCATCGTGGCCCGCGCGCGCTGCAGCGCGCTGTTCACCGAGGCGACGCTCGACCCGAGCAGGGCCGCCACCTCGTCGGCCTTCCAGCGCAGCACCTCACGAAGGATCAGCACGACCCGTTGGCGCGGCGGCAGGTGCTGAAGCGCGGCCATGAACGCGAGGCGGATCGACTCGCGCTGCACGGCCAGCTCGGCCGGGTCCGTCTCCGGGGCGAGCACCCGACCGTCCGGCATCGGCTGCAGCCAGACCGACTCGGGCAGCACGTCGCCCAGCGGACCCTCGCCCGTGCCCTCCGCGCCCATCTCCATCGGGCGGGCCCGGCGGTTGCGGCCGTCCAGCATGTCGAGGCAGACGTTCGTCGCGATCCGGTAGAGCCACGACCGCAGCGACGAGCGGCCCTCGAACCGGTCGTGGCTGCGCCACGCCCGCACCATCGTCTCCTGCACGGCGTCTTCCGCCTCGAACGCCGACCCGAGCATCCGGTAGCTGTACGCCACGAGCTCGCGCCGGTGCTGTTCCAGCTGCCGCTCGAGATCCTGCGGCGGCGCTGCGACCTCGGTCATCACTGGCTCCTTCTCGCGCTCGTGCCGAACGGTCTCGGATGGTCACATGCTAGGAGCGGGCACCGACAAGAACCGGTTCGTCCGGTCCGAACGGCCGCCGTGGTGCGGTGCGCGGTCCACGGCCTCACCCGCCCGCCATGGCACCCACGACCAGCAGCGGCTCGGCGCCGGTCGCCACCGCGTCGGGCAGCGGATCGTCCGGCGGCTCGTGCGACAGGTCGCGCTCGCAGGCGAAGAACCGCACGAAAGCCCGCCTGCGCAGGGTGCCGTGCTCGCGGATCGTGCCGCGCAGCACCGGGTGGCGCAGCTCCAGCGCGTCGAGCACCGAGCGCTGCGTGACCGGGCCGTCGACGGCGAGCACCACCTCCCCGTCCACACGACCGAGGACACGCAGGTGGGCGGGCAGCACGACCCGTACGGAATGTGTGGTCACGGCAGCGTCTGCACCTCCACCGACAGCACGGCCGGCAGGTCGCGGACGATCGGCGCCCACGTGTCGCCCGCGTCCGGCGACACGTACACCTGCCCGCCGGTCGTGCCGAAGTAGATGCCGCACTCGTCGAGGGAGTCGACGGCCATCGCGTCGCGCAGGACGTTGACGTAGCAGTGCTCCTGCGGCAGGCCGCGGGTCAGCGGCTCCCACTCGTCGCCGCCGGTCCGGCTGCGGTACACGCGCAGCTTCCCGTCGAGCGGCACGTGCAGGTAGTCGCTCGTGATCGGGACGACGTAGACCGTCTCGGGCTCGTGGGCGTGCACGTCGATCACGAAGCCGAAGTCCGTCGGCAGGTCGCCGCTGATCTCGCGCCAGTGCTCGCCGCCGTCGTCGCTGCGCATGACGTCCCAGTGCTTCTGCATGAACAGGGTGTCCGGGCGCGTGGCGTGGGCGGCGATGTGGTGCACGCAGTGGCCGACCTCGGCGTCCTGGTCGGGGATGCCCTCGGACCGCAGGCCCCGGTTGATCGCCCGCCAGGTCTTGCCGCCGTCGTCGGTGCGGAACGTGCCCGCGGCCGAGATCGCGATCGTCATGTGCGCCTCGTCGCGCGGGTCGAGCAGGATCGAGTGCAGGCACATCCCGCCGGCCCCGGGCTGCCACGACGGACCGGTGCCGTGGCCGCGGAGACCGGGGAGCTCCTGCCAGCTCCCGCCGCCGTCGACCGAGCGGAAGAGCGCGGCGTCCTCCACCCCGGCGTAGATCGTGTCGGGGTCGTGCAGCGACGGCTCGAGGTGCCACACCCGGGTGAACTTCCAGGGGACCGAGGTGCCGTCGAAGTACTGGTGGGTTCCGGCGTCGCCCTCGTAGCTGAACTCGTTGCCCACCGCGTTCCACGTCCGGCCGCCGTCGTCACTGCGCTGGATCAGCTGACCGAACCAGCCGCCGCTCTGCGAGGCGTAGAGCCGGTCGGGGTCCGCGGGCGAGCCCTTGAGGTGGTAGATCTCCCACCCCGCGAAATGCGGCCCGCTGATGTCCCAGTCCCGGCGCGCGCCATCCGACGACAGCACGAACGCGCCCTTCCGCGTGCCCACGAGCACCCGCACACCACTCACTGTTCTCTCCTCCTCCGGAGCGCACATGCGGCTCCCTGGAAGGAACGACCGTCGACAGGGGCAGATCTCATCGGTGCGAGACCACCGGTGTCGGGAAAGTCCCATTCATACACCTCTGACCGTGGCTCTGGCCAGGCGACGCGGACCGCGGCGACGGGGGCCCGCGGCCGGGGCGGTACCGTCCCGCGGCGCACGGGTAGCGCCGTCGAGGGAGGGGTCGAGATGGACCTGCGAGCGTCGCGGGTCGTCCCGCCGTTGGCGGTCGCCGTGCTCGCGGCGGCCATGGCGCTGATCCCGGCGCTGCGCGACCACCGGTTCTACCTCACCGACGACAGCGCCGCGCAGTTCCTGCCCAGCTGGTACCACCTGGGCGAGCTGCTGCGCTCCGGGCAGTTCCCGCTGCTCGACCCCACGCTGTGGGCCGGCGGCAACATCGCGGCGGAGGCGCTCTTCGGCATCTGGAACCCGGTGCTGCTGGCGACCATGGTCTTCGTCTCGCTCGTCCCGAACCTCGTGGTCGCCTCCGTCGTCGTCAAGGCCTTCTTCCTTGTCCTGCTCGCGCTGGGCGTCTACGGCCTCGCCCGCGAGTACGACGTGACGCCCGGGTTCGCCGCCGTCGCCGCCGTCACGGTCCCGTTCGCCGGCGTGACGCTCTACTTCGACGCCGCCTCCTGGGCGTCCGGGCTCACGGCCTTCGCGTTCGTGCCCTGGTTCTGGTGGACGCTGCGCCGCAGCGCCCGCGGCGAGCTCAGCCCGCTCGTCCCGTTCGTCGCCGGCTACCTCGCGATGACCGCGGGCAACCCGTACGGCGCGCTCGGCTCGTGCCTGGCGGTGGTCGGTCTGGTCGTGGAGTTCGCGTGGAGCAGGCGGTGGGCGCCGGTGCGTCGCACGCTGCTGGGCGGGATCGCCGTCGGTCTCGTCGCGCCGCTGACCTACCTGCCGCTCGTGCTCACCCAGTCCGTCACGTACCGGAACGACTCGAAGATCGGCAACAGCGGGCTCATGGTGCCCGGGCTGGGCGACCTCCTCAACGCCTCCACGCCCAGCTTCGCCGCGTGGGTGGACGCCTTCGAGCACCCGTACCTGACGGTCCCGGCGACCTACCTGGCGTGGTACGCGCTCCCGCTGCTGCCCTGGCTGCGCTACCGCGCGATCGTCGACGCGCTCGTGTCGCGGATGGCCGTCCCCGTGTACGCGGTGCTCGGGCTGGCCTTCTCGGTCGGCCCGTCCGAGGCCTGGATGTTCCGCTGGCCGCTGCGGGTGGTGCCCCTCTTCGTGCTGCCGACGGCGATCCTGCTGGCGATCGCGCTCACGCAGGGCCTGGCGGGCGACGTCCGGCGGCGGCGCGCGGTCGGGTCCCTGCTGCTGATCCTGGGCGGGGCCTACCTGGCCGAGGCGACCCGTCCGGATCTCGTGAAGGCCCACGCCGCCTCGGTGCTGCTCGTCGGCATCCTGACGGCGGCCACCGTGGCCGTCTGGCTGCGGTGGCCCACGCGCGGTGCCGCCCCCGCAGTGCTGGTCGCGGGGTGCGTGGCGGTGCTGACGTTCCAGGTCGCGGTGTTCCCGCGCAACACGAACCTCAACGACTACCGGTTCCCCACGAACGTCGCCACCACGAGCGCCGCGCTGGTGCCGCGGTACCCGGGCACGATGCTCCAGGTCGCCAACAACGGTGCCGTGGTGCACTCCGCGGACCCGGCCGCGCTGACGTCCGAGGTCATGTTCGGCAACATGCTCCAGGCCGTCGGCGTGCAGGCCGTGACGTCCTACTACGGCATGGGCTTCAAGGCGTACACCGACGCCCTGTGCATCGAGTTCAACGGCTCGGTCTGCCCGGACGCCCTCCGCCGGGCCTGGGCGCCCCCCGCGCCCGGCGCGCCGCCGCTGGCCGACCTGCTGCGGCTGGAGACGGTCGTGATCCAGAACGGCCTGCCCGGGGTGGCGGACGTCCCCGTGCCCGGCGGCTGGCGGGTCGCGGAGCGCACCGCCGCGGTGACGGTGCTGCGCCGCGACGCCGCGCTGCCCCATCCGCAGGGCAGGCTGTCGGACGCGCCGGCGGGCACGGTGGTGGCCGACGACGTCGCGGCCCCGCGCAGCGAGGCCGTCCGCATCACCGACGGTCCCGGCGGGACGCTGACCTTCGCCCGGCTGGCCTGGCCGGGCTACGTCGCCCGTATCGACGGCGGGGCCCTGCCGGTCCGCCAGGGCCCCGCCGGGCTGCTCACCGTGGACGTCCCGGCGGGCGCGCACCAGGTCGAGCTGGCCTGGTCACCGCCGGCAGCCGTCCCGTCGGCGCTCGCCGCCCTGCTCGGGGCCGCGCTCGCCGTGGCGCACGCCATCGCCCGGGCCGTCCGCAGGCGCCGCTCCGGCCGCGCCGAGGTGGCGTCGCCGACCGAACCCGCACCCGTCGTCGCGGAGCCCGTCGCCTCTCGTTGAGCGCATCTCCGCCTCTGGATCACCGCCCTGGTCCGCTGCGGCGCTGATCCACGAGCACGCTCGGTGATCCCGAACGGGTACAACGGGCGGTCGACCCACGATCGAGCGATACCTTCTTTTCGCAAAACGCCTCGGGGTAAGGACCCCGTGTGCCACATTCTCGGGCGTGCCCAGCCGACCGACCTCGCCGTCCGCAACGGATCGAGGCCGGCACGCCCACCGGCACACGGCAGCGCGGGACGTAACGGGGCGTTCCTCACCACCGAGTTTGAGGGGTCAGAAGGCCCCTTGCTTCGGTCTGCCGATCCGAAGCAGTGACCAGCACCATCCTTGCTGATCGCGTCATCGTCGATGCGTGCGAGAACAAGATCGTCGGGGGGACCAGCACTCATGTTCGGGCACGGAATCTGGCGACCTGCCGCGGTCGCCGTGGTCATGAGCACGGCGGCCTTCCTGCCGCAGGGGGTCGCGGTCGCGGCCACGCCCGACACCATCGGCACCGTCTCCTGCTCGGAGCTGTCGGTCCAGATCCGCAACGGCTCGCTCAGCTGCCGTCCGCTACGGAACGACGGCGTCGACGGCGTGTTCATCGGCCCGGTGCCCCCCTCGGCGAGCCCCGCCGGGGGAGCGACGACGGGGAGCGCGTCCGTGGCGTCGGGCTCCACCACGTCGGGATCCACCACGACCACGCCGACCACCGACGCCACGCCGACCACGGCGGCCAGGCCGACCACCGAGAGCTCGTCGGACGACAGCTCGGACGACGATTCCGCCAGCAGTTCGGGGTCCAGCAGTTCGGGGTCCAGCTCGGACGACTCGACCGACAGCTCGTCGAGCAGCAGCTCCTCCGGCAGCAGCTCCTCCGAGCAGCAGCGCGACGAGCAGCGGCTCCGGGGGGAGCAGCTACACCACCAACTCCGGCGTCTCGCTCGGCGCCGCCTCCTGCCCGTCGTCCGTCAGCGGTTCCGCCAGCGGCGCCTCCACCGCGGGCGCCACCACCGCCACCGGCTCGGTCACCACGGGCGGGAACACCTCGAGCAGCGGCACGCCCACCACCCCGACCGCCACGACGGACACCTCCGGGGTCGCCAGCGTCACGAGCGTCACCGGCGCCGTCGGCAACACCGTGACCAACACCGTGAACAACACCGCCGCCACGGTGGGCACGGTGACGAACAACCTCGCCTCCACGGCGAGCAACACGCGTCGTCGTCCGTCGCCGGCACCGTCACGAACGCGGCCGCGGCGGTCACGGGCAACGCGAACCTGCCCGCGGACCTGATCGACCTCTCGTACTGGTACCTCACCCTGCCGACGGGTCAGGCGGGCAGTCCGGAGACCATCGAGAACCCGAACCTGGAGAAGTTCACCAACGAGGCCTTCAAGCTCAACAACTCCCGCGACGGCGTGGTGTTCAGCGCCCGCGCGGACGGCGTCACCACGAAGAACAGCCACTACCCGCGCTCGGAGCTGCGCGAGATGAACGGCGGCGCAGAAGGCGTCGTGGAGCAACACCACCGGCTCGCACACCTTGGACGTCTGCGAGGCGATCACCAAGACGCCCACCACGAAGCCCGAGGTCGTCGGTGCGCAGATCCACGACGCCAGCGACGACGTCATGCAGATCCGCCTCGAGGGCAAGACCCTGATGGTGCAGTACAACGACGGCAAGTCCGAGACCGTCATCGACCCGAACTACGTGCTCGGCACCCCGTACAACGTGCGGATCGTCGCCGAGGGCGGCAAGGTCGACGTCCTCTACAACGGCCAGAAGAAGGCCGAGCTGCCGCTGTCGGGCTCCGGGTGGTACTGGAAGGTCGGTGCCTACGTCCAGTCCAACACCGAGAAGGGCGAGTCGCCCGACGCCACCGGCGAGGTGACCGTCTACTCCCTGAAGTGCGTGCACACCTGAGCGCGCTGAACGGCTGAGACGAGAACGGGCCCGGACCTCCGCGGAGGTCCGGGCCCGTCGTCGTCCGCCGGTCAGGGCGCGCGCAACTCCCGCTCGATGTCGGCGAGCTCGGCCTCACTGCCGGCCTCGCGCACCGGGCCGGTGAACCACTTGCGGGCCGAGATCAGGTACCAGCCGCCGAAGAGGATGAACGCGGCGACGACGGTGATCGGCGAGAAGTTGACGACCTCCCAGTTGAACTCCTCGGCTCCCGGCACGCCGTTGGGGGAGACGGGCAGGATCCCGACGATGCAGATGAACGCGATCCAGGCCACGGCGAGCGGCGAGATCCACTGGTAGTGCCGACCCAGGCTCCAGGCGCCGGACTCGAAGCTGCTGCCTGCGCGGATGCGCAGGATGATCGGCAGCGCGAAGGCGATGTTCAGGCCGATCACCGCGATCGAGGTCGCCACCAGGTAGGCCACCAGGCTGAACAGGCTCGGGACCATGATCAACCAGGACGAGGACGCCGATCGCGAGCACGGCGTTGATGGGGACGCGGTTGCGGGCGACCTTGCGCCACACCTTCGAGCCCGGAACGGCGCGGTCGCGGGAGAAGGCGAACATCATCCGCGACGCCGAGGTGACCGATGCCGTGCCGCAGAAGAACTGGGCGACCACGGCGATCAGGAGCAGGAACTCGGCCCAGGCGTTGCCCAGCGACGTCGTCCAGATGTAGACGACGGCGTTCGCGACGGCGTCGAGCGTGCCCTGCACGTCCGGCACCGCGAAGGTGATCGCCACCAGCAGGATGAACCCGAAGAACACCGAGGCGACCACCGACATGACCATGCCGATGGCCGCGGCGCGCGACGCCTGGCGGGTTTCCTCGCTCATGTGCGCGGAGGCGTCGTAGCCGGTGATGGTGTAGGCAGACATGATCAGCCCGAGGGCGAAGACGTAGCCGAACCCGACTCCGGAGAAGCCGGAGTTGTCGATGGTCTGGGTGAACACGAACGCGACGGACTGGTGCTGCGGCACGATCGCGAGCACCACCACGACGACGGCGACACCGGCCATGTGCCACCAGGCGGAGATCGGTGTTGAGCAGGGCCAGCAGGTTGATGTTCAGCAGGTTCAGCGCGATGTGAGCGCGATGATCACGGTGAAGACCAGGAAGATCGTGGACGTGTCCGTGCTCACCACGTTCGGGAACCACAGGTTCAGCAGCGCCGTCGTGAAGGTGGCGGCGCCGTAGTCGATCGCGGCCGTCACCGAGATCTGACCGACGAGGTTGAACCAGCCGGTGAACCAGCCCCACGCGGGGTTGCCCAGCTTGGACGACCAGTAGTAGAGGGCACCTGCGGTCGGCATCGACGAGGCGATCTCACCCATCGCCATCGAGACGAGAATCGAGAAGGCGCCGACGAGCAGCCATCCCCAGGTGATGGCGACCGGACCGCCGTAGTTGAAGGCGATGAAGTACGAGGTCAGGCAGCCGGCCAGGATCGAGATGATGGTGAAGGAGATGGCGAAGTTGGAGAAACCGCCCATCTCGCGGTACAGCACCTGCGCGTAGCCCAGGCGATGCAGCAATGCCTCGTCCGAATGCCCGGACGAGCGACTGTGGGTTGCCGACATGACTCTCTCCTGGATCTCGGTCTCCTGACCGTTGTCGTGCCCGTCGTTCGGGGGGAGGGCGGGCGCACTCTGTGACGACGTCGTCGGAACTCTTGTCACTGTGGTTCGCGGTGCCGCGAAAGGGAACGTCTGCTCGAGCCGACTAGACCTCCCGCTGAAGAAGCCCGTTGGACTCCCCGCACTCGAGGAGCGCCAAGGTGTGCTCGTGGTCGGCGCCGAGCGCGGTCTCGGCGTCGCTCATCGTGGAGGCGACGAGGCCGTGTGCGGTGGTCAGATGACCCGCTGCGGCCATCGCCAGCGCGAGGCTCATGCGCGAGGTGAGCGTGTCGACGTGCTCCGGCCCCAACATCCTGCTGCGCTGGACGGCGACCTGCTTGGCCAGCGTCACGGCGGTGTCGACGTCGCCGTTGATCCGGTGCGCGACGGCGAGCGCGTTGCGCGCCGTGAGCGTCTCGGGGTGCTCGTCGCCGAAGACCCGGACGCGGGCGGCGAGGTTGCCGACGATCAACTTGATGCCCTTGCGCCGGTTGCCTGCAGCCACGTAGGCGACGGCGAGGTTGCCTGCGACGATCAGCGTGTCGGGGTGGTCGCCGCCCAGCGTCGAGCGGCACGACGCGAGGGCCTGCTCGAACAGCGGCACGGCCTCGTCGTGCCGCCCGGCCTCGAACAGTTCCGCGGCGGCGCTGTTGCGTGCCGCCGACTCGCGCACCCGCGCCTGGGCGAGCGGGCTCAGGGTCGGCGCATCGGCGTCCCGCACGGCGTCATGCGCGGGGACGCGCGGCTGTGGCACTCGCGTCGCGGGGTCGCCGTTGACCGCCGACTCCGAGTGACCAGGGGAGACTGAGGTCATCGATTCCGTCCGGTCGTGCGGGGCCAGCCAGTGGTTCTCATGGGCAGGGGGTAACCGCCCGTTGCGGAGGTCAGACGCTAGCGCATCGTCCACGCAGAGTAGCTCGACGGTCGAGAACGTCACCTGGCCGGGTGACGACGGCGAGAATCATCGTCACTCGACTGGCCGTCGGTTACCGGCGACTCCAGATCGGTTGCCCCGACCGGGCGTAGGGCGTTCGCGTATCCGTGTCATCACGCTCGACCATGTGGCGGCCGAGAAGTTCGTCTCCGGCGGGTAACCGGGGTGGTGGGCTGCGTCGAATCGGCGTGCGGCCCACTCGAGGAGGAGCCATGAGTCATCAGCGAGCGCCACGGGTCCCACGCAGCCGGTTACCTCTCGATGAGACGGTGGTGACACGGTGACCATCCACCGCCTCGTCGTCGACCACGTCGACCGCACCGGGACCAGCGCCTACCACGTCACCTTCGGGTGCACGTGCGGCGGCTACACCGCCGAGGAGACCGCAGCGACCGAGGCCGACGCGCTGGCTCTCGCGGCCAACGAGGTGCGCGTCCACGAGGCCACGGTGACCGGCGCCCCCACGGTCGACATCCGCTTCTAGAGCGAGCTCACGGCTGCCTGTCCGCCACGTCCGAGCCACGGTCTCCGAAGGAGGAACCCGGCGACCTGACGTCCGGTCGGGCGGATCCTCGACGCGCACTCCGGCGAGGACGATGATGCGTCAATGCTCTCGACGTCCTGCGAGTCGCCCACCGCCGCTGAGGCGGCACGTCGTGTGTGAGGGCGGCGACCGGGCCGCGGCGATCCGTGCCATCCCACGTCCGGCGCCGGGCACGGCGGTCGATCCGATCACGCTCACCCCGGTCGACGAGGTGACGGTGACCGTCCTGGTCGACAACATCTACGACGCCCTCCTGATCGGCGACGAGCGGGTCCGACGGCCGTCGTTCGCCATCGGGTCGGCCCCGGCGCCGCAGTTCGTCGGCGGCACGACCATGACCGGGCTGGTCGCCGAGCACGGATTCGGCGCGCTGGTCACCGTCCGCCGCGGCGACCGCACCACCTCGGTGCTCTTCGACGCCGGGCTGTCTCCGGACGCGCTGGTCACCAACGCCGACCGGCTCCAGGTCGACCTGACCGCGGTGCAGGGGGTCGTGCTCAGCCACGGCCACTTCGACCACGCAGGTGGCCTGGCCGGGATCGCACGGCGGCTCGGGCCGGTCCCGGATGCCGATCGTGGTGCATCCGTTCGCGTGGACCCGCCGCCGGTTGGTCCCGCCGGGTGCCGAGCCCACGGAGCTGCCGACCCTCGATCCGCGCGCGCTGGCCGCCGAGGGTTTCACCCTCGTCGAGCGCAAGCAGCCCTCGCTGCTCGTCGACGGGTGCGTCCTGATCACCGGCGAGGTCGACCGCGTGACCGACTTCGAACACGGCATGCCGCCCGCACATCAGGCGTGGACCGGCGAGGCCTGGCAGCACGATCCCCTGGTGATCGACGACCAGGCCCTCGTCGTGCACGTCCGCGACCGCGGGCTCGTCGTCCTCACCGGCTGCGGGCACGCCGGTGCGGTCAACATCGTCCGCCATGCCCGGCGGCTCACCGGCGTCGACCGCCTGCACGCCCTGATCGGCGGGCTGCACCTCAGCGGCCCCGCGTTCGAACCGGTGATCCCGCCGACGGTGGCAGCGCTGACCGAGCTCGACCCGGAGCTCGTGATGCCGGGCCACTGCACCGGCTGGCGCGCCCAGCACACGCTCGCCGCCGCCCTGCCCGAGGCGTGGATTCCCAGCGGTAGCGGCACGGCCGTCCGGCTCGCCGCCCCGCCGGAGGCACCTCGTCCGTGAGCGCGGCAGTCCGTTGCTACACGACTGCTACATCTGGACTGTCCGACGCCGCCAAGATCGCGATCATGTCGCTGACCTGGTCGGGGTGGCGGGATTTGAACCCACGGCCCCTCGCTCCCAAAGCGAGTGCGCTACCAAGCTGCGCCACACCCCGTTCGGGCGAGTGTAGGGCGTGGACGCGGAGGTGGTGAGCCCGGCCGGGCACGTACCGCACCGACCGCGTGCACACCTGCGCCCGCTGTCGCACAGGTAGCAGGGCCGTCGCACGTGCTGTAGCAGCTGTGCGCGGCCTCACCGCGTGTGCGACAGCGCCGGAGGCCGTGCGGTGCGCAGCGAGGTCGGGGCGGAGGAAGCCGACCGGGAGCCGGAGGGCCCCGGGACCGTCGGTTAGACTGCCGAGGCCCCCGGAGATCCGGAGGCACACGCGGGCGTAGCTCAATGGTAGAGTCCCAGTCTTCCAAACTGGCTACGCGGGTTCGATTCCCGTCGCCCGCTCCAGCTCTTGACCAGCGAGTTTACGATGATGATCTTCAACTCGGAAGGTCGGCGTGACACGAGTTGCGGACCGCGTCGAACCGCGTGGCTAGGACTCGTGAATGTGGTCGATGAGGTCGTAGCCGTCGACTGCGGTGGACGGTGCGGCAGCCGCCACTAGTCTCGTGGGTTGCGTCGCGGCTTGAAGCGGCTGGCTCGTCAACGTTGTGCAGCCGCAGCTGGCCGGGCTGGAGGCAGTCGGTCGGGTCGGGTCGGGTCGGGCCTCCAGCGGGTCCCGGAGCTGCAGCGATGTTGTCCTGTCCAGTTCGCTGCGGCACTGCCGTATCAACTCCATCGGAGTTGTCCTGTACAGTTCGGCTTCGCGCAGCCGTATCAAACCCAGTTGCGGGACGGGGGAGGACATGCCACGGGGCCGACCCACCCGGGAGACGGTCTATCGCCGCTTCGCAGCGGCGATCGCCGAACTCCGCCGGTTCGGTGGCCTTCCCCGCCCGGCCGAGGCGAAGGCGATCTGGGACGACATCTGGCATCTGGAAGCGCACAACTCCACGGCTATCGAGGGCAACACCCTGGTGCTGCGAGAGGTTGCGGTGTTGCTCGACCAGGGACGTGCTGTCGGGGCGAAGGATCTGCGCGATTACCTTGAAGTGCTTGGTTACGGCGAGGCCGCACGCTGGGTCTATGCCCAGGCGGTCGAACCCGGCGACTGGGTCGGGGATGCCTTCCTCGCCGTCACCGAGGTGCGTCACGTGCATCACGTGGCGATGTCCAAGGTGTGGGAGGTGTCTCCGCACCCGGATGCCGGTCCCGACGAGGGGCCGGGTGCTTTTCGCCGGCACGACATTCACGCCTTCTCGGGCGGTATGACTCCGCCGCCATGGACTGATGTAGCGGCCGAGGTTCATCGCTGGGTGGGAGTCGTCGATGCGTTTGGTACGGCTGTCCGGTCGGCCCGTGTCACCCCCGAGGACATTCCGGCCGAGTTGGCGAGGCTGCACTGCGAGTTCGAGCGCATTCACCCCTTCATCGACGGCAATGGTCGGGCGGGACGTCTTCTGCTCAACCTGTTGCTCGTCCGGCTCGGCTATCCGCCGGCTATCGTTTTCAAGCGGGATCGGAACCGGTACCTCGCAGCGCTGGATCGGGCGGACAACGGCGACCTCGGTGCCCTCGCCGAGCTGATCGCACGCTCAGTCATCGACAATCTTCATCGCTTCGTCGTTCCGAACATCGCCGGTCCGGCTCGGCTCGTCCCGCTGCGTTCCTTGGCTGGCAAGGATGTGTCTTACGACGCGCTCCGACAGGCGGCGAGGCGGGGCCGGCTGGAGGCCGAACTGTCGTCTGACGGGACGTGGCGATCGAGTCAGCACGCGGTGCGCGCGTACCTGGAGGGCAGGCATCGCCGTGAACCCGCTCCATGACGGGGCGCGTGACCGGACTCTGGTCTGGCGGCGCGTGACACGAGACGTGACACGAAACGGAGTCGACGACAGCGGTCACAGGCCTCCCGAGAAGACGGCGCCGAAGCTGTCGTCGCTGGCAGTGGCTCCGGTGACGGGTGTTGTAGACCTTCCAAACTGGCTACGCGGGTTCGATTCCCGTCGCCCGCTCCAAGCTGACCAGCGGTTCCATAAGACGAATCGACCGCTGGTGCCCGCCGCCCCGGACGACCCCCATACACCGGACGGCACGAGCGGACAAGGCACCAGGCCACGTCCGGAAGTGGCTGATGCCCACACAGCTCTGTCGCGGTGTTGACAGACAGGATCGGCGTGCCCGGCGAGGCTCGTGCAGTGAGTCGCACGATGCGGATTGAACACCTGCGCCGGTAAGCGTCCGCCGGGACGGTCATGTGCAGGTGCGGCTGCTCGGGCCCGTCGACGTGGTCGTCGGGGGCGAGGCACGGCCGGTGCGCGGGTTGCGCCGCAAGGCCGTGCTGGCCGTACTCGCGCTCAACCCCGGTGAGATCGTCAGCACCGACCGACTCATGGACGTGGTGTGGAGCGACACGACACCGGCCAGGTTGAACACCGTCCAGAGCCACGTCTCGTACCTGCGGCGGGTTCTGGGTGGCCGCTCGGCCATCCGGGCGCATCCGCCCGGGTACGTGCTCGACCTCGGCGACGATGCCACTGACGTGCAGACCGCCGGGCGGATGATCGAGCGGGCCCGGGCGCACGATGATCCGGCGGACAGCGCATCCGTGCTCGCTGCGGCGTTGCAGCTGTGGCGCGGACGTCCGCTGGCCGACGTCTGCGGATTGGCGTGGCTCGACGAGCAGGCCGAGCGCCTGGACGGGGTGCGGCGACGGGCCGAGCAGGCGCTGATCGAAGCGCGGATGGCGCTCGGCGAGCATGCCCGGTTGGTGCCGGAGCTGGAACGGCTGGCCCGGGAGCGGCCGTTCGACGAGCGGGTCCACGAACTCCTGATGCTCGCGCTCTACCGGGCCGGGCGGCAGGCCGACGCGCTCGGCGCGTTCCGCACGCTGCGCTCGGCGTTGGGCGCGAACCTGGGCATCGATCCCAGCCCGGTGGTGCGCGACCTCGAGGTCTCGATCCTGCGCCAGGAACTGGCGCTGGCCGCTCCCTGCGCCCCGCTGCCCGTGACGGCCCCGGCTGGGGATGACCTGCTCGCACGTGGGTCTCGTGCCCTGACCGACGACGGCGACCTGCGGGCGGGCCGGCGGTACTTCGAGGCTGCCCACCAGAGGGCGGAGATCACCGGCGACAGTGAGGCGATGGCGCAGGCCGCGCTGGGCCTGGGTGGGCTGTGGGTGCACGAGCACCGCACCAGCGCGGCCGCGGCTGTGGTGGAGTCGCGGCTGCGGCACGCCCTCACCGTTGTCGACCCGGGGTCGACGCTGTCGATGCGGCTGCGCATCCGGTTGGCGGCCGAGGCCGACTACCAGGCCGGGGGGAGCACGCATGCGTGCGGGCGCTGCTCGACGAAGCGAGGCGGGGTGAGGACCCGAGGGCGCGGATCGAGGCGTTGAGCCTCGCCCATCACTGCCTGCTGGGCCCCGACCACGTCCGCTTGCGCCACGACCTGGCAGCCGAGCTGATCGGCGAGTGCTCTCGCAGGGGCCGGCGCGGCGACATGCTGATGGCTCTGGCGTGGCAGACGGTCGATCTGTTCCTCGAAGGTCATCCGCACGCCGAACGGCGGCTCGGGGAGCTGCGCGAGGCGCTGAGCGAGCGCGACCATCTCGCGGTCGGGTTCGTCGTCAGCGCGATCGAGGTGATGCTGACCGTCCGAGCAGGCCGCTTCGAGCGGGCCGAGGCGCTCGCGCTCGCCTGCGCCCGCCGGGGTGAGGAGGCCGGCGACGTCGACGCACAGGGCTGGTACAGCGGGCAGCTCGTGGCGATCCGGTGGTTCCAGGGCCGCCTGCCCGAACTGCTGCCGGCACTGGAGGCCCAGGTGCATTCCCCGACGCTGAGCACGGTCGACAACTCCTGCCTCGCCGCGTTGGCCACCGCCGCCGCGCAGGCTGGTGACCGGCGGCGGGCGGCCAGTGCGCTGGCCGCGTTGTGCGGCGACGACCTGGCCGCCCTGCCCCGGTCGAGCACGTGGCTGGTGACCATGCACGGCGTCGCCGAGGCATCGCACCTGCTCGGCGATGCCACCCTCGCGTCGACGGTGCGCCGGCTGCTGACCCCGTACGCGCACCTGCCGAGCACCGCCAGCCTCGCCGTGGCCTGCTTCGGCTCGGTGCACCACGCGCTGGGCGTGACCTGCCTGACCACCGGTGACGCCGACGCGGCGGTCGAGCATCTGCGCGCGGCCGTGCAGCGCAACCTGGCTCTCGCGCACTGGCCCGCTGTCGCCCTCTCCCGGCGCAGATACGCGCAGGCGTTGGCGATGCGCGCCGAGCCTGGCGACTCGCAGGCGGCCCGCGGGGAGCTCGTGACGGCGACCGAGGAAGCCATGATCAGGAGCCGCACAGCGCGATGACGTGCAGCCGGGCATGCTCTCCGCCGGACAGGCCGTGCTGACTGCCGTGCGGCTGATCGAGCAGGGCGCCGGGCACAGCGATCCGGCCGACAACGCGGCGGCGCTGGATGCGGCGCTGCGGCGGTGGCGTGGACGTCCGCTGGCCGACATCGGTGGGTTGTCCTGGCTCGACGCGCAGGCCCAGCGTCTGGACGACCTCCGGCGGCGAGCTGAATGCGCCCGTATCGATGCCAGGCTGGCGGAATCTGTCAACCTGAATGAGGCACCGTTGAGCAGAAATTACTGAGCAGCCTCCTCGGTGTCGTCGGGCGGGTTGATCCAGGAGGCGGTGGGCAGCTTCGGTGGTCGGGGTGGCTTGCGCACGAACCGCTCGGGGTGGGCGGCGTAGGCGCCCTCGAGCACCCCGGCCCGTTTCTCTCGGGTCTGCTCGGCGGTGCCGTAGTGGACGTCGGCGGCGGTATGCAGGCCCAGCCCGGTGTGGTGATGTTCGTCGTTGTACCAGGCGAAGAACGTGCGGCAGAACAGGCGTGCGGCCTCGATCGAATCGAACCGGTCGGGGAAGTCGGGCCGGTACTTCAGGGTCTTGAACTGGGCCTCGCTGTATGGGTTGTCGTCGGAGACGTGGGGTCGGCTGTGCGACTGGGTGATGCCCAGGTCGGCGAGCAGGAACGCCACCGGCTTGGAGGTCATCGAGGAGCCGCGGTCGGCGTGGATGGTCAGCTGCTCGGCCCGAATGCCCTGCTTGGCGCAGGTTTGGCGAATCAGGACCTTGGCCAGGGCCGCGGACTCGCGGGTGGCGACCATCCACCCGACCACGTACCTGGAGTAGATGTCCAAGATCACATACAGGTAGTAGTAGGTCCACTTGGCCGGCCCGCGCAGCTTGGTGATGTCCCACGACCACACCTGGTTCGGCGCGGTCGCGACCAGCTCCGGCTTCACGGTGGCCGGGTGGGTGGCCTGCCGGCGCCGTTCCCGGCTCTCCCCGGCCTGACCCAGCAGCCGGTAGAACGTCGAGATCGAGCCCAGGTAGACCCCTTCGTCCAGCAGCGTGGCCCACACCTCGGTCGGTGAGACATCGACGAACCGGTCGCTGTGCAGCTGGTCGAGGATGGCTTGACGCTCGGCCTCACTCAGCGCCCGGGGCTGGTGGCGGTCTCGGTGCGGGATCGGGTCCGGCCGCTGCGGTGTCGGGCTCTGGCGGTGTCGCCGGTAGTAGCCGGCCTGCGCCGCGCCGAGGACCTCGCAGGCCGCGCGCACGCCCACCTCGGGCGCCAGCTCGGCGATCGCGGTGTCGGTCACGGCATCGACCTCGGCTCGGTGTCGCCGCTCTCGGAGAGCGTCTCCAAGAGCGCGTGCAGTTTTGCCTGCACTTCCACCACGAAGCGGGCCTTGGCCAGCTCCTGCTCCAGTCGCTGCTTCTCAGCTTGCAAAGCAGCGATCTGCTCGTCGCGCTTGTCGCGGGGTTTACGGCCACGAGGCGCCGCCAACGCGGCCAACGCGCCGGCGTCACGGGCCCGCCGCCACTCCACGACGTGACTGGAGTACAAGCCCTCACGGCGCAGCAGGCCACCCTTCTCGCCGTCGGCGGCGGCGTCGTAGGTGGCCAGGATCTCCAGCTTGTACTTCGCGGTGAACGTGCGCCGCCGGGCCCGCTCGGGCACCTCCGGGTCCGGCCGCTGCGGCCGGGCATCCTGACCAGGAACATGCCCGGGCCCAGGATCATCCATCCCGGTCTCTGGCATCAACCTGGTCACCTTGCTGGTCATCTCGGGCAAGCTCCATCCCCACCCTCAGTCACTGATTATCAGGGGGCGGGTGCCTCAACCCAGGTTGGCAGAGAGGGCCAGCAGGTGAGCACGGTCGCCGACGCCGTGGCACCGGGCGACACCGAGCGCCGAGGCGCGATCAACTCCTTGATCAAACACGCGCGGCGGGGGGCTGCTCGACCCCGAGACCGAGATCGACAAGGACGAGTGGGACATGACGGTGTTCGGGCATCGCGGAAACATGTCGTTCGCCGCGATCACCCAGGACTGGCTGCGGGCCACCGCCAAGGCCTGGGCCAGCCATGACCTGCCGCGTCGGCGGGGCACCTACGGCGGCGACAAGACCCGCCACCACATCACCAGCCTGGCCCTGTTGTCGCAGTCGCTGCGCCGCCGCCCGGACCTGGGAGAAGACCCGGCCGTGTTGGGGCGCCCCGACATCGAGGCCTTCCTGGCCCGACTGGCCTACCTGGAAGCACACCAGAAGATCAGCAGCCTGATCCGGCATCTGGCCTGCGCCGAGGTCCGCGCGGTCCTCACCCCGCTGCGCTCGTTGGGGCTGACCGTCCCCGGTGCACCGGCCGCCGGGCTCAGCGACGGGTTCGGGCTGCGACGCGACGACATCCCCGCCCGCCCCGAGCCGGGCGAACCCGGCCGTGATCTGCCCCTGCCGATCCTGCGCCAGCTCTGCGCGCGCCTCGACCAGATCAGCTCGCCCCAGGTCCGCACCGCCGTGGAGATCGCCATGGACACCGGGCGGCGCCCCGAGGAGATCTGCACGCTGAGCTACGACTGCCTGGCACGCGACACCGACGGGGCTGCCGTGCTGGTCTATGACAACCACAAGGCCAACCGGCTCGGGCGCCGTCTGCCGATCAGCGCCAAGACCGCCGAGGCGATCACCGCGCAGCAGCAGCGGGTCCGACGCCGCTATCCCGACGCTGCGATCGGCACGCTCAAGCTGCTGCCCGCCCGCTGGCGCAATCCCGACGGCGAACGGCCACTCACCGTCGGCAGCCTTGAGCAGCGCCATCGCGAATGGGTCGATGCCCTGCCGGCGCTGCGCACCGACGACGGCGCCGAGTTCGACAAGGCCAGGGCCGTCCTCTACGCCTACCGGCACACCTACGCCCAACGCCACGCCGATGCCGGTGTCCCGATCGACGTCCTCGCCGAGCTTCTCGATCACCGCAACCTCAACGTCACACGAGGCTACTACCGGGTCGGTGAACAGCGCCGTCGCGCCGCCGTCGACACCGTGACCGCGCGCAGCTTCGACCGGCACGGCAACCGGATCTGGCGCGACGCCCACGCGTTGCTGGACTCCGAACACGCCCGCTACGCGGTCGGGGCCGTCGCCGTTCCCTACGGCCGCTGCACCGAACCGTCCAACGTCCAAGCCGGCGGCGGCGCCTGCCCCGTTCGGTTCCGCTGCGCCGGCTGCGACCACTTCCGCACCGACGTCTCGCACCTGCCCGAGCTGACCGCCTACCTCGACGACCTGCTGCGCACCCGCGAACGGCTGGCCGCCACCATGGAAGGGGTCGACGAATGGGCCCGCGCCGACGCCACACCCACCGCGCAGGAGATCACTCTCATCCGGCGGCTGATCAACCGCATCACCGGTGACATCGCCGGACTCGACCAGGCCGAACGAGCCCAGATCGACGACGCGGTCGCCGCGGTGCGCCGCCACCGCGCCGCCCACCCCGTTCCGCTCGGCCTACCCACCATCCGGGCCGCCACACCCGCGCCGCTGACCGCTTCGGAGGCCACCGCGTGACCGCCACCACTGCCACCAGCAGCACGCACGCCACCACGGCCGCACCGCCAGGCACCCGGGCACAGGCGATGCGCGAGGGCCGCCACGCCGACAGCGCGCGCCGCCGCCAACGCGTCACCGCCGCGCTCGACCGCGCCACCGCGCAGGGCGCCGAGATCAACGTGTCGGCCATCGCCCGCGCCGCCGGGGTCGACCGCAGCTTCCTCTACCGCCACCGCGACCTGCTCGGAAAGATCCACGCCCTCGCCGCCGAGCCGCCCGCCACCAACGGGGCCGCCGGCCCGGCGGTCACCCGGGCCTCGCTGCAGGCCGACCTGCTCGCCGCCCACGAACGCGCCGCCCGGCTCCACACCCGAGTCCAACACCTCGAACATCGCCTCTCCGACGCCCTCGGCGAGCACGCCTGGCGCGAGTCCGGGCTCGGCAACCCGGCCGACATCGACGCCCTCCACCAGCAGATCACCCGGCTCGAGCAACAGGTCATCGACCTGGGCCTGCAACTCGCCGAACGCGACGAGGACCTCGCCGCCACCCGCGCCACCAACCGCGAGCTCATGGCCCACATCAACGCTCCCCACCCCACCAGGTGAACCTCCGCGAGCCGGCTTGCACCACACCTGTTGCGCTCGCTAACGTTCCCCTCATCAGCCTCTGAGCTGCGCAAACGCGAGGAATCAGCCACCGCTACAGGGGCCCACCCGCGGAGAAGGTCCGCGACGTCACCTTCGGAGAGGACGCATCCCAGCTGCGCACCGGCACCGCACCCAGAGCACTCGCGGCCTTCCGCAACCTGGCGATCAGCGCCCTGCGCCTGGCCGGACGCGCCAACATCGCCCACGCCCGCCGCGACCTGCACGACCACAACGACGCCTTCGCCGCCCTCGGAATCTGAAACAGTCAAACCATCACAGATAGGACATCTCGCGACAACGCCGGGGCCCTGCTGGTTCGTTCGCGCTTGCCTCGGTCACGGCGTCGTATATGCAGGATCTCGACCCGACGTTGCGCGACTGAGGGCCGCACCGATCCTGGCCTGAAGCTCGTAGCCCGACAAAACGAGAGGCAAGAATGACCAAGACGAGCTGGAGCGAACTCGGGGGACTGCTACTGCGCTCCGCCGCATGCGCTGTGGTGGTGCTCTGGTTCGCTGCCGTGGGCGCCGTGGCGCCGGCAGCTCACGCGGATGACGACTACGTCCGCCAGGCCAACGCCGTTTTCGAGCTGTCCGACGCGAACGGAACACCACCGAGTGTGCAGTGTGTGGTCCACGCATTCGTCGGGCAGACTCCGGCGAATAGCATCGAGGCGTCCACGACGATCACCTGCAAGAGCCAGGTCCACTCGATGGCCCTGCAGGAGTTCCTGCGGGCGAACGACGACTTCACCCCCGCAGCCTCGGATAAACAGAGCTGCCGTGACTGCACATTCGTGGTAGCGAGCGCAAGTATCCCGGTCGGCACGCCGGGAAGTCGTTACTGCGGGCACGGTACAGGAGTCATGTTCAGCGGCCTGAGCAAAAGCGGGTTCGCCATTCCCTGCATCGTGACGTAGACGATGGGACGACACGATACCCGAACGAGCTCAGCGCCACACGAGACGCGGGAGCACTTCCCCGACCCGAACTGCGAGATAGGCACGCTACACTT
>CAWADQ010000031.1:0-28140 GCA_963780835.1 uncultured Actinomycetota bacterium
ATACGTCCGGCGCGGCGAGGCGTGCGGACTGCGCTGGTCCGACGTCGACCTCGAGCGCGGGGTGCTCGTCGTCCGACAGCAGCTCGTGCAAGTCGGTGTCCCGGACGAGCGTGCGCCGAAGTGCCCCTCGTGCGGTGAGGTGCACAAGGGGCATGCGTTCGGGCTGCCGAAGACCAGCTCGGGTGAGGCACGGGCCGTCGAGCTCGACGGCGGCACCGTCGGGGTGCTGCTCGCGCACCGGCTCACCCAGGACGCCGAGCGACAGGAGTGGGGGATTGACTACGTCGACCACGGGCTCGTGTTCGCTCGCGAGGACGGCAACCCGCTCCCGCTCGACCACGTGACCAAGCGGTTCCGGGAGCTGTGCGAGGCGGCCGGGCTGCGACCGATCCGCCTGCATGATCTGCGGCACGGCGCCGCGTCGCTCATGCTCGCGGCAGGCGTCGACCTCGCACTCGTGTCGAAGCGTCTCGGTCACAGTTCGGTGAGCATCACCAGCGACATCTACTCGCACCTGCTTGAGGGGGTAGGTCGGGAGGCTGCCGAGCGGGCGGCCGCGTTGGTGCCGCGAAACCGCCGTGACCAGGAGGTGACCAACCCGGCCTCAGCGCCGGGCGAGGACGGATCTTCCGACGGGGAGAAACCGCAGGTGAGAGGTGGTGCGCCGCGAGGGAATCGAACCCCCAACCCGCTGATTAAGAGTCAGCTGCTCTGCCGATTGAGCTAGCGGCGCTCGTCCTGCGCCCCACCGCTCGGCGCATTCGAAACGCTACCAGGCGTTCCGACGCGACCGGGCCGCGGGGCCGGCCGGGTGAGTGACGGGACTCGAACCCGCGACTTCCTGGACCACAACCAGGTGCTCTACCAGCTGAGCTACACCCACCATCTCGCCTCCGGCCGGAGCCGGCGACAGGGAGAAGCTTACCGTGCCGGGTCGCCGTGCCCGACCGGGGGAGGGGCGGGGGCCAGCGAGGCGGCGACCGCATGGGCCTCCTCGCTGGTCGGGCCGGGCGGGGCGACGAACAGGGTGCGCCGGTAGTAGTCCAGCTCGCGGATCGACTCGCGGATGTCCGCGAGGGCGCGGTGCGCCAGGCCCTTCTCCGGCTTCGCGTAGAACACCCGGGGGAACCAGCGCCTGCACAGCTCCTTGATCGAGCTGACGTCGACCATCCGGTAGTGCAGGTGGGCGTCGAGCTCGGGCATGTCGCGGGAGAGGAAGCCGCGGTCCGTCGCGATCGAGTTGCCGGCGAGCGGGGCGGTGCGGGGGTCGGGGACGTGCTCGCGCACGTAGGCGAGCACGCGTTCCTCGGCCTCGCGCAGCGTGATGGTCGAGCGCCGGACCTCCTCGGTCAGCCCGGAACGCGCGTGCATGTCGCGCACGATGTCCGGCATCCCGGCGAGCGCCGAATCGTCGGCATGGATGACGAGGTCGACGCCGTCGCCGAGGACCCGGAGGTCGCCGTCCGTGACGAGCGCGGCGATCTCGATGAGCGCGTCACGCCGCAGATCCAGGCCGGTCATCTCGCAGTCGATCCATACCAGACGGTCGTTCACCCACCCAGCCTATTCGCTACGCTCCGGCGTCG
Source organism: uncultured Actinomycetota bacterium (assembly GCA_963780835.1). Classification (GTDB taxonomy): domain Bacteria; phylum Actinomycetota; class Actinomycetes; order Mycobacteriales; family Pseudonocardiaceae; genus Pseudonocardia. The sequence continues at coordinate 1,587 of CAWADQ010000031.1, forward strand.
TGGCAGACGACACGAGCGCGAGCGGGGGAGCCGGCTCCGGCTCGGACAAGGCACAGCGCATCGCCGCTGGCTATGCGACGGAGGGCGGGGCGCTGGAGCTGGGCACGGTCGTCGTCGACGGCCAGGTCGATCCGGCGGCGCGGGTCCGGATCCCGCTGGCGATGCTCAACCGCCACGGCCTGGTCGCCGGCGCGACCGGCACGGGCAAGACCAAGACGCTGCAGGCGCTCGCCGGGCAGCTCTCGGACGCGGGCGTTCCGGTGTTCCTGGCCGACGTCAAGGGCGACCTCTCCGGGATGTCCCGGCCGGGCGAGGACACCCCGCGCGTCCGGACCCGGGCGACGGACACCGGCGACGACTGGACGCCGACGGCCTACCCCGTCGAGTTCCTCTCCCTCGGGGCCAAGAGCTCGGCGACGCCGATCCGCGCGACGCTGACGCAGTTCGGGCCGATCCTGTTGAGCAAGGTGCTCGACCTCAACGACACGCAGGAGTCGACGCTCGGGCTGATCTTCCACTGGGCCGACCAGCGCAACCTGCCGCTGCTCGACACCAAGGACCTGCGCGCCGTCATCCAGCACCTCACCAGCGACGAGGGCAAGGCGGACCTCAAGGGCATCGGCGGCGTGTCGTCGGCGACGGCCGGGGTCATCCTGCGCGCGCTGGTGAACCTCGAGGCCGCGGGCGGCGACGACTTCTTCGGCGAACCGGAGTTCGACCCCGCGGACCTGCTGCGCATCGTCGACGGCAAGGGCACCGTCACGCTTCTCGAGCTGGCCGACCAGTCGGGCAACCCGCGCCTGTTCTCCACCTTCCTCATGTGGCTGCTCGCCGAGCTGTTCGAGGACCTGCCCGAGGCGGGCGACCTGGACAAGCCCAAGCTCGTGTTCTTCTTCGACGAGGCGCACCTGCTGTTCACCGACGCCAGCAAGGCGTTCCGGGAGCGGATCGAGCAGACGGTCAAGCTGATCCGCTCCAAGGGCATCGGCGTGTTCTTCTGCACCCAGCTGCCCACCGACATCCCGAACGCCGTGCTCAGCCAGCTCGGCGCCCGCGTGCAGCACGCCCTGCGCGCGTTCACCCCCGAGGACCAGGCGGCGCTCGCCAAGACCGTCAAGACCTACCCGAACACCAAGGACTACGACATCGAGGAGGCGCTCACCTCGCTGGGCATCGGCGAGGCGATCGTCACGGTGCTCTCCGAGCGGGGGGCGCCGACGCCGGTGGCGTGGACGCGGATCCGGGCGCCGCGCTCGCTGATGGCGGCCCTGTCCGGGGCGGACGTCACCGCGGCCGCACATGCGTCACCGCTGCACGGGAAGTACGGGACGACGGTGGACCGCGAGTCGGCCTACGAGCGGCTGACGGCGCGGATCGCGGAGCCGGAGCCGGAGCCGCCCCCGAGCCGCAGTACGTCCCGCCGCCCCGCGCCTACGAGCCCGAGCCGGCCGGCAGCGCGAGGAGCCGGGCTTCCTGGAGAAGGCGTTCGACTCGCCCGTGGTCAAGTCGTTCCTGCGGTCGGCGGCGACGCAGCTGGGCCGCGAGGTGACGCGCGGAATCTTCGGGACGCGCACGCGCAGCACGCGCAGTCGGAGCCGCTGATGATGCGTGGTGGCGCGGAACAGGCTCGGTAGCCATCACGGATCCGCCCGCGGGGCGGCCGCGCTGCAATCGCGGCATGTCCCTCACCGACCGGGCGGCCGGCGATGATCCGCCCGTCGCCGTGGCCCGGAGCTCGACCGGCTGGCCCGCTTCGTCCGCGCGTCCGACTCGATGACCGACACGCTCGCCCTGTGGACGGGCCGCGGGCTCGCCGTCGAGATCCTGAGGCGGATCGACGGCGCATGTCCGGATCCGCTGGTCGCCGACTGGCGCACGACCCGGCTCGACCTGGTGTGCCTCACATTGGCCGGCGCGGCGGTCGTCGTCCTGCTGACCTCGGCGGGCGACGTCGCCATCGCCATGGGCATCACGGCCCGCGGGCTCGGCGCCGTTCCGACCGTCGTCAAGGCCTGGCAAGCGCCGCGCGCCGAGCAGACGACCGTCTACGCGGCCGGGGCGTTCGGGGCGGTCTGCACGCTGGTCGCGGCGCCGGGGTGGGCGTTCCGCACGGTCGGGTTCGCCGTCTACTTCCTGCTGTTCTGCGCGGTCATGACGGTGCTGGTGAGTCGTGGCGAACGGCTCGCTCGCCGGAATCTGCGCGACGCGCGTCGTCCGGAAATGGTCTGAGCAGGTCCGCGGAACCTTCGGGACGCACGCGGAGCCGTCCTGATGATGGGTAGTGGTCAGGGTCAGGATGGGCAGTTATACGGATGCGCCCACGGGGGCGGGCGCGGTGAAATCAGCGCCATGTCCACGACAACCGGGGGCCGGCGATGACTCGGCCGTCGACGTGGTCGGAGCTCGACCGGCTGGCCCGCTTCGTCCGCGCGTCCGATGCGCTGTCGGAGACGCTCGCGCTGTGGACCGGTCGCGGGCTCACCGTCGAGACCCTGAGGCAGGTCGACGACGCGTCTCCGGATCCGCTGGTCGCCGATGCTCTGGCGCTCCACGACGGTGCGCGCGTGCAGGACCGATCGGTGCTCATGCGGTGCGGCGACCTGGTCGTGGCGGCCGCCCGGTCGCTCGTCGCGGTGGACTCGCCGGCCCTGACGCCCGCGATCCGCACGGAGTTGCAGGGCCTCGCCGGCCCGGGCGACCTGGTTCGGCCCCTGCGCCATCGGCGCGTCGCCGTGCAGGTGACGGCGCTGGGCGAGCGGCCCGCGGGCGACCCGACCGCGCCGGTGCTCGCGGTGCAGGCCCGGCTCGACGTGGGTGGCACGCCGGTCGCCTGGTGCGAGGAGACCGTCTACGAAGCGGTGTTCGCGCAGGACAGGCGTCCCGCACGCCGTCGACCGCTCCGGATCGCGGCATGACCGGTTCGCCGTCTACTTCCTGCTGTTCTGCGCGGTCATGACGGCCCGCTCGCCGGGACCTGCGCGACGCGCGTCATCCAGAAACGGTCTGAGCAGGTCCGGGGTGGTGGCGTCGGCGAGCGCGACGGCGTCGCCCGCCGCGACGTCGAGCACGACGTAGCCGCCCCGGCCCGCCGCCGTCACGGCCTCCGCGGTCACCACGCCCGCGCGCCGCTGGAAGACGCTCTGCCGGAACGTCCAGCCGATCACCCCGTCGCGCTGCAGGGCGACCGTGCGCCGGCGCAGGCCACCGAGCCGGGTGACGAGATGGCCGGGCGGTGAGCGCGTGGCCGAGCCCGCGGTAGCGGTCGACGGCGAGCCACGCGGCGGCCGGGAGCAGGAGCAGCGACGCGAGACCGGTCCGCTCGTCGACGAGCCAGGCCGCCACCACCAGCGCCGCAGCCGGCAGCACGGCCCGGGTGAGCCGCCTGCGGAGCGCGGCGCGCGGGTGGGGGACCAGCGCCGCGCGGGTGACCTCGGCCGGATCGGCCTGCAGGGCGGCGGCGGCGAGCCGGTGCGCCTCGGCGCGCGGTGCGGGCGGCGCGATCGCACCGCTTCCGCCTTCCCGCAGCCCGGTGGACAGGGCCCGGGTCTGCGCGCCGCGCCCGGCCCGCAGCAGCAGCGGCTCGCTCACCTGGGCGCCCCGCAGCCGCTCGTGCGACACCGACAGCGAGCGCGTGGTGAGCAGGCCGTGCCGCACCCGCAGCGACCCGTCCGGCTCCCGGGTGAGCCGGTAGCCGGACCAGCGCTCGGCGAAGAGCAGGAGCGATCCGACCCCCGCGACGACGAGCAGCGCCGCACCGGCCAGCCCGACCCCGACCCAGAGCGGGGCGGTCGCGACCCGCCGGGCCGTGTCGTCGACGACGCCGATGTCGCGCGGATCCACGCCCGCCTCGATGAGCAGGTTGAACCCGGCTCCGACGACGGCGCCCACCCCGGCCAGCGACGAGAACGTGAGCGGGGCGAACCGGAGCCACGACCAGTCCAGGCGCGCGATCTCCACCGCCGGGCGCTCCACCGGCGAGGCGGCGACGGACGTGCGGTCGAGCAACTCCTGTCGCAGGCGTTCGGCCTCGGCGGTGCTGACGGCGTCGAGATCCATGCGGGCGGAGCGGTCCAGGGCCGAGGCCCCGCCCGTCGCCGACCCGACCTGCACGACGCTGAGGCCGAACACGCCGGTGCAGCGGGGATGCCGTGAGGTCGACGGTGCGGATCCGGTCCCGGGGCACCGAGCGCCGCTCCCGGCGCAGCCAGCCGGTGTGCAGCTCGACGCGCTCGTCCGTGATCCGGTAGCGGGTGGTCCGCCAGCGCAGCACGCCGGCGAGCACCACGACCGCCGCGCCGCCGACGGCGAACCAGATCTGGTTGAGGTCCCCGGAACGGCCGGTGAGCAGCACGACGAGGAGGAAGGGCAGGAGCTGCATCAGGTTCTTGAGCGGCCCCACCACGAGCATGCGCGGGTCGAGACGCCGCCACGGGACGTCGATCACGTGGCGTCCCCGGGGGTGGCGTGGGTGGTCGCGGTGAGGACGCGGGCGAGCTCGGCGGCGTCGTCGGCGGCGAGGCCGCGGATGCGCACGGCCCCGCGGGCGGACGCGGTCGTCACGGTGACGTCGGCGAGCCCGAGCAGCTGCTGCAGCGGGCCCCGCTGGGTGTCGACGGTCTGCACGCGCGAGATCGGCGCGATCCGCCACTCGCGGACGAGCCAGCCGTGCAGGGTGTAGACGGCGCGGTCGGTGACCTCCCAGCGGGAGATGCGGTAGAGCCACGGAGGCACGGCGACGACGTAGGCCGCGCCGGCGGCGACCGTGACCGCGAGCAGCCCGACGGTCCACGCCGTGCCGACCAGGACCAGCAGGACGACCGCGGGGACGACCACCACGAGGAGCCCGGCGGCCGCCCGGAGCCGCCACCACGTGACCGCGCGCGGATGGACCCGGTGCGCGGGCGGCCGCAGGGGCAGCTCGGGTAACGGGGCGGCCACCACGTCGGGGTGCATGGCTCCACTGTGCCTGGGCGGGCTTCGGGGTGTCAGGAAGGCCACCTTCATGTCACGGGACGCCATGAAGGTGGCTTTCCTGGCACTGGGTGGCCACCTCGCGACTCGAGCGGGTCGGCCGCGCCGCCTCAGTGGGTGAACGCCGCGAGCTGGGCGCTGCGTACCGCCGCCGTCTGGGCCTGCACCAGGTGGAACGCCGCCTCCCGCGCCCAGCGCTGCTCGGGGCTGTCCGCTCGCAGCGCGCTGCCGGACCGCGCGGCGATCAGCGCGTGCGCCGCCCGCACCGTGAGCGCGGCGAGCTCGCCACGCAGGGCCGTGCGCTCGGCCGTGCGCTCGCCGGCCGGAACCTCGAGGAGCAGGCAGTAGGCCCGGGCACGCAGCGCCGCGCCGTGGCTGCCCAGGTGAAGCGCGGTGTGCACGGCGTCGGGCCGGCCGCGCTCCTCGCCGAGTGCGGCCAGCGCGACGACGACCCGGCGCAGCAGGCCGACCGCGGCCGGCATCGCGTTGGCGGTGCGCGCGTCGTCGGCGGCACGCCAGGCGGGGCCGTCGATGACCGCGAGCACGTCGTCCGGGGCCACCGCGAGGCCGTCCATCGTCAGAGGGACGGTGCGGGTTCCGCCCATCACCGACAGCCGCAGCGGGTCGCCCGCCCGCAGGCCGGGGGCGTCGCGGGCGGGGACGAGGGCCAGGACGATGCGGTCGTCGGATGTCGCGCCGGCGATCATCACGACGTCGATCAATCCCCAGCCGGTGCACCAGTCGGAGGTGCCGGTCAGGCGCCAACCCGCGCCGTCGGGCTCCGCGCGCACGGCGGGCGGACCGGGGCGGCGCAGGTGGGCGACGGCGATCCCGGCGCGGGTCCGTCCGGAGGCCAGGCCGGCGCGGTGGCGCTCCACCGCCGGTCCGGGCGTCCAGCGGTCGCCGACGCCGAGAGCGCCCCGGGCGACGGCCTGGGGCATCTGGTGCTGGGTGACGACGAACCACGTCGCGCCGCACGCGCCGCTGAGCAGCTCGACGGCTTCGATGCCCACCCGCGCGTCGCCGCCGAGACCGCCCTCGTCGGCCGGCACGGTGACGGCCAGCTGCCCGGCGTCCGCGAGCAGCGCGAGGTGGGCCGGGTCGACGCCGCGGGCCGGGTCGTCGGCGGCGGGGGCGTGCGGGGCGAGGACGTCGCGGGCGATCCGGCGCACGGCGCGCACGGCAGGGTGGGCGGCGACCGCCGGGTCGGGGGCGAAGAGGGCTTCGACGGCGGCAGCGGCACCCGTGTCCACGGGTCGGACGCTACGCGAGCACCTCCCGCGCGACTCGCGGCGGCGAAGGTGCCGACTCGCGCCAGCAAACGTGCCGACTCGCGCCAGCGAAGGTGGCGACTCGCGGGGAGCGCCGGCCGGGTCCGCGCGACGGCGACGTTCGACAGGGCGGCGCGGGGGTACTACGCGACGCGGCGGACGCGCGAGGCGTGCAGCGCGGTGACCGGCAGGGCCGCGGCGCCGCAGGAGATCGGGCGGTTGCCCGGGCAGGAGATCGGGCGCACGCTGACCACCCACCGCCGGCCGTCCGTCGCGGCGACCGTCACGTCGTCGCCGTCGGCGTGCTCCACCCGCAGCACGTCCGCCCCGCGCAGGCCCGTCTCGGCGCGCACGGCCAGCTCGGCGACCTGCCCCGGCTGCGTCCACGTCGACCGCCCGCGACACAGCCCCGGCTCCACCTCGCCCACGGCCGCCGCCTTGTGCGCCGCGACCGCACCCGCGACGTCGAGCCGCCCGTAGAGGTAGCCGGTCGGCAGCACCAGCGCCGTCGGGGCGAAGCGGTGGCCGCCGAGGTGGGTGGACTCCCAGACGTCCGACTCGCCGGTCGCGGCCACCGCCCGGGCGAGCGCGCGGCCGTCGACGGCGCAGCAGCGGTCGCGCCGGCCGTGCGTGCAGACGAGCAGCATCGGGTCCGTCACCGCCTCGCCCGGCAACGGTGCGCCGGCCTCCGGGAACGCGATCGACGCCAGCTCGGCGGGGTCGACGATGCGGAGCACGGTCGTCCGCGGTGCCGGGGGAGCGGTGTCGGTGAAGAAGATCCGCGTGGGGCCGTCCGACGGCCGGCGGCCGGGCCGGCGGACCAGCACCGGCCGCCATCCCGCCGCTACGGGCGCGGGCGAGGAAGGCCCGTACGGCATCATCGCGATGCTGGGTGATCTCGTGCGGCCAGGTGCCCCGGTGCTCGACGCAGACCCAGCGCGGGGCGACGGGGGCGGTTCCGGGAAGCGGCTCCTCCAGGGCGCGGGCCAGCGCCGCGCACCACGGGGTGGATCGATCCGCTTCCATCACAGTAGATTAGCGGAGGCTTCCCTAACCCGCCCAGGTGATCCTGCGCTCAGTGAGCTGCGGGTTCGAGGGACCGGGCACGGGTAACAGTGGTCACGGAACCTTGCCGCAACATATTGCGTTCGTGTAACGATAATGATGTACGGGCCCACAGGCCCGCCACGCCACCCTTACACGTCGGGGAACTCGATGCATCTGTACACCGCTTCTGTCCTGCCGCGCCGTGGACGAGGAACCGTCACGCTGCCGGTCAGAAGCGGGCGTCCCGCCCGCACCGCCCCGCGCGGCGGGCCGGTCTCCGTGACCTGTCGCTGCGGCCTGGAGCGGTCGCGCCAGGAGCAGCTGCGCCCGGGTCGCGACTGCGCCCGCTGCGGCGCCCTCACCATTCGCTAGCTCTCCTCGCCCACCGGCGGGCCGCCGGTCGGCGGCACCGTGGTAGGAAGTGCCTCCGATCACCACGAGGGGGCCGCCGTGGACGGTCCGGCGGCGGAGCTCGCCGACGCGCTCGCCTCCGGCCGCGAGCTCGACCTGCGGGGCGCCGCGCTGCCCGCGGCCCTGCTCGCCGAGGTGCTCACCGCGCCGCCGCCGCCGGGCGCGCCCGTCCTGCGGCTGCGTCGCGCCGCGGTGACCGGGGTGCTCCGGCTGGTCGGTGCCCAGGTCCGCGTGCCGGTGGAGCTGCACGGCTGCCTGTTCACGCAGGCCCCCGACCTGCGGATGGCCGAGTTCTCCGGCCTCGCCCTGACCGGCTGCCGCGTGCCGGGGCTCCGGGCGGGCAACCTGCGCGTCGCCGCGGACCTGCTGCTCAACGACGGCTTCACCGCCCACGGCCCGGTCGACCTCACCGACGCGCATGTCGGCGGCTCGCTGCGGCTGTCCGCGGGTCGGTTGACGGCGGCCGGCGGCCGCGCGCTGATCGCCGACCGGGTCGTCGTCGAGGGCACCTGCTACGCGCGCCGGCTGTCCAGCAACGGGGAGCTGCGGCTGCCGGGCGCGCGCATCACCGGCAACATCGACCTCGCCGGCGCCGACGTCACGAGCCCGACCGGCGACGCCCTCGACCTCACCGGCATCGCCGTCGGCGGCAGCCTGCTGGCCGGCCGCCACGGCGCCGGTCCCGACCTCGCCTTCGCCGCAGGCGGCCGCGTGCTGCTCGCCGGCGCGCGGATCGGCGGGGACCTCACGTTCTCCGGCGCCCGGATCGCCAACCGCTCCCTCCCCGACCCGCCGGAGGAGGCCGCGGAGGGCAGCCGCTCGCCCGTGCTGCCCGGTGGGATCGTCGACGCCGCAGCGTGCATCGTCGCCGACCGGGTGCGGGTCGAGGGGAACCTGGAGCTCGACGACGGGGTGCACACCACCGGGACGGTCCGGTTGCCCAACGCGTCCGTCGGCGGATACCTGCGGTTGTCGGGTGCGCGGCTGGACGGGCCGCAGGGCGCCTCGGACCGGGGCATCGCGCTGCTCGCCGACGGCATCGAGGTGGGCGGCGACGTGGAGGGCCGCGACAACGGCCGGGGCGCGCTCGCCTGCTCCGGGCAGGTGCGGCTGATCGACGCGCACGTCCGCGGCACGGCGAGCCTGTCCGGCGTCACGCTCGCGGCGCCGGACGGCTACGCGCTGCTCGCCGACCGGCTGCGCGTCGGGGGTGAGCTCTACCTGCGCCGGGTCCGGTGTGCGGGGACCCTGCGGCTGCAGAACGCGGACGTCGGCGCGACGCTGGACTGCACGGGCGCCGTGCTGGACCGGCCGCGGCTGCGCCCGGACGGCACGATGCGCCCCTCCCTGGACCTCCGCTCGGCGACCATCGGCAAGGACCTGCTGTGCGTGGGCGGATTCGTCGCGACCGGCGGGGTGCGCGTCCGGGTCATGGAGGCGCGGAAGTCGGCCCAGTTCGTCGACGCGCGGCTGGGCACGACGCCCGCGACGTCCCTGTACGCGCTCAACGCCTACGGCCTCGTCACCACCGACCTCGTCGTCGAGCCCGCCGTCGCGCCCGGCGGGGCGGTCCGGCTGACCCAGGCGCGGGTGGCGTCCTTCAGCGACTCCCCGCTGCTGTGGGACGCCCAGGGCGGATTCCTGATCGACGGCTTCGACTACCAGCTGATGAACGACGCCGGGGCCGACCTGCGCGAGCGGCTGGCGCGGCTCGAGCGGGCCGTGCCCGACTACGCGCCGGGCCCCTACGACCAGCTCGCGGCGGCCTACCGGCGGGCCGGGCACGACGAGAGGGCCGAGCGCGTGCTGATCGCCCGGCAGCGCCGGCGCTACGCCGAGGCCGGGCCGGCCGGACGGTCCTGGGGATGGCTGCAGCGGTGGACCGTCGGCTTCGGGTACCAGCCGTGGCTCGCCGTGTGCTGGCTGCTGCTGGCCTGGCTCCTGGGGACGGCCTGGTTCGCCTTCCACATCCCCGCGCCGGTCGACGACGGGCAGCACCCCGTGTTCAACGCCTGGATCTTCGCCGCCGACAGCCTGCTGCCGATCGTCAACCTCGGGCAGGAGGGCTACTGGCGGCTGACGGGCGCCTCGCAGTGGATCAGCAGCGGTCTGGTCGTCGCCGGCTGGATCCTCGCCACCACGGCGGCGGCCGGCGCCGCCCGGGTGCTCAAACGAGCTGCTTGAGCACCCGGGCGGGCCGTCAGCTCGCCGGCCGGGTGAGGTCGTAGACCGTCTGGTTGCCCACCGTCTGCGCCGTGAAGTGCTGCTGCACCCACTGGCTGATCTCGCTGTTGCCCCGGCCCGGGCCACCGCCCATGCCGCCCGCGATGAAGTAGTGGATCTCGCCGTTCGCGACGTAGGCCTGGAACTGCTGGAGCGTGGGCGACGGGTCGCTGCCGATGAAGCCGCCGATCGCCATGACGGCGGTCCCGGTCCGCAGCTCCAGGTTCGCGGCGCCCTGCGAGCCCATCGTCGCCGCGGCCCACCGGGTGCCGGCCGACGTCAGCATGTCCGCGAGCTGCGTGTTGACCTCCTCGCCACCGGGGCCGCCCATGCCGAACCCGCCGGGGCCGCCCGGCTGACCCGGGGCGCCGTCCTGCTGACCCGCCGCGTCCGGGGCGGTGGCGCCGTCTCGCTGTGCGGCGGCGCCGTCGACGTGCCCGCGCATCCGCCCGCCCGGGCCGAAACCGGCGCCGGTGCTCGGGCCCGCCGTCGGGACGGGGCCCTGGTGCGGGGTCGCGGTGGTCTGCACCGCGTACGCGGCCGGGCCTGCCAGCCCGGCGATCAGCGCCGCTCCGGCGACGACCGTGGCCACCCGCGCCCGCCAGCCGGCCGGGACCAGCATCCCGACCGCGGCGACGACGCCGACCGCGAGCACGACCCAACGCAGCCAGGGCAGGAACGTCGTCGAGCGACCGAGTAGTACCCAGGCCCAGACGGCGGTGACCGCGGTGGTCCCGCCGAGGACGCCGCGGCCGGTCCAGGTCTCGCGGGCCCGCCACGCCTCGCGGCCGCCGACGGCCACCAGCGCGGCGATGCCGGGCGCCAGCGCGACGGTGTAGTAGGCGTGGAACGTGCCCTCCATCAGCGAGAACACCAGCGCGGTGACCAGCGTCCAGCCGCCCCAGAGGAGCAGCGCGGCGCGAATCTGGTCGGTCCGAGGCGCCCGGCGGGTGAACCACAGCCCGGCGACCAGCAGGATCAGGGCGGCGGGCAGCAGCCAGGAGATCTGGCCGCCGATCTCGCTGTTGAACAGCCGGGTGAGCCCGGCCTGGCCGCCGAAGCCGCCCATCCCGCCGCCCCGGGACCGCCGGGCATCCCACCGGCGGCAGCCTCGGCGCCGCCGGGGAAGCCACCGGCCATCTCCGCGCCCCGGCGCGCGCCGCCGTTGCCCTCGCCGCCGAAGATCCGGCCGAGCCCGTTGTAGCCGAACGCCAGCTCCAGCGGGCTGTTGTTCGTCGACCCGCCGATGTACGGGCCGCGAGCCGACCGGCCACAGCGCGACGGCCAGCAGCCACCAGCCCGCGGACACGACGATCGCGACGCCCGCGGCGAGCAGCTGCCGGATCCGGCGCCAGAGCGTCGTCGGCGCCGCCCACAGGTAGGCCGCCGCCAGGCCGGGGACGACCAGGAAGGCCTGGAGCATCTTGGTGAGGAAGCCGAAGCCGAGGAACACCCCCGCGAGCAGCAGCCAGCGGGTGCTCGCCTTCTCGACGGCGTGCGTGGTCGCCCAGGCGGCGGCGACCATGAGCAGCACCAGCAGCGCGTCCGGGTTGTTGAACCTGAACATCATCACGGCGACGGGCGTCAGCGCGAGCACGGCGCCGGCGAGCAGGCCCGCCGCGGGGCCGGCGACCCGCCGGACCGTCGCCCACAGGAGCGCGACGGCGCCGACGGCCATCAGGGCCTGCGGGGCGAGCATGCTCCACGACGAGAAGCCGAAGATCCGCCCCGACAGCGCCATCACCCACAGCGAGGCGGGCGGCTTGTCGACGGTGATCGCGTTGGCCGAGTCGAGCGAGCCGAAGAAGAACGCCGTCCAGTTCTGCGTCCCGGCCTGCACGGCCGCGGCGTAGAACGTGTTGGCCCAGCCGGAGGCGGACAGGTTCCAGAGGTAGATCACTGCGGTGCCGAGCGAGCAGCGCGGCGAGGGAGGGGAGTTCCCACCGCGGCCGGAGGGGAGCGGCCGCGGTGGGAACAGGTGTGGGCGCGGCAGGATCGGGTGCCGACGCGCTCAGGGTGGCGGTCATGCCGAGTTCTCCGGGGTCAGAGGGACCGACGAGACGAGTGTGGTGCGCGGGCGGAACACCCAGGCGCGGAAGAGGACGAAGCGCAGCACGGTGGCGGCGGCGTTGGCGGCGACGATGACACCCAGCTCGACGGCCTGGCTCGCGGCCGGCGCCAGGTAGCCGAGCAGGGCGAGTGCGCCCGTCGTCAGGCCCAGCCCGAGCCCGAAGATGATCAGGCCCTGGAACTGGTGGCGGGCGGCGCCGTCGCGGCCGCGCACGCCGAAGGTGAGCCGCCGGTTCGCGGCGGTGTTGGCGATGCTGGTGAGCAGCAGCGCGACGACGTTCGCCGCGATCGCGCCCATCATTCCGCGGAACAGCAGGAACAGCAGCAGGTGCGCGACGGTGCTCGCCACGCCGATCGCGGCGAACCGGACCAGCTGGCGCGGCATGGCCGTCGGCACCCCGGGCACGCTCGGCGCGAGCGGCGCCCGGCCGAGCTGCGCGCGCAGCTCGGCGACGGGCAGTGCCCCCGAGCCGAGCGCGCGCCCGACCCGCCAGATGCCGCGCAGGTCGGCCAGCGCCGTCGCGACGATGTCCACGCGGGAGTCGGGGTCGTCCACCCAGTCGACGGGCACCTCGTGGATCCGCAGGCCCGCGCGCTCGGCGAGCACCAGCATCTCGGTGTCGAAGAACCAGCCGGTGTCCTCGACGAGCGGCAGCAGCCGGCGGGCGACGTCGGCGCGGATGGCCTTGAAGCCGCACTGGGCGTCGGTGAAGCCGGTCTGCAGGGTGCCGCGCAGCAGCAGGTTGTAGCAGCGGGAGATGAACTCCCGCTTCGGGCCGCGGACGACCCGCGACCCGCGGCCCAGCCGGGTGCCGATCGCGAGATCGGAGTGCCCGGAGATCAGCGGGGCGACCAGGGGGAGCAGCGCGGCCAGGTCGGTCGACAGGTCGACGTCGCAGTAGGCGAGCACGGCCGCGTCCGAGGCCCCCCACACCGTGCGCAGCGCCCGGCCGCGGCCCTTCTCCTCCAGCCGCACCGACGTGACCGACGGGATCTCGCCGGCCAGCGCCCGGGCGATCGACGGGGTGGCGTCGGTGCTGGCGTTGTCGGCGATCGTGATCCGGTAGCTGTAGGGGAACTGCGCGGCCAGGTGGGCGTCGAGCCGCCGGACCGACGGCTCGAGGTCGGTCTCCTCGTTGTAGACGGGGACGACGACGTCGAGCACGACGCGGCCGGTGGCGGCGGGGGGCTGCGCGGGATGCAGGTCGGGCTCCGCGACGTCGATGCTCATGTCGTCCAGGGTGGTCGGCGGTGCTGTCCGGTCGTTGTGGCGAACCTGTGCGTCGACTGTGCGTCCGGCCGCGGGTTCGGCATGGTGGCTCCGGAATGCGGCGACATCGGTCACGAGTCGGCCCCGGTGAGGTCGTAGACGGTGGTGCCGCCGACGGTCGTGGCCGCGAAGTTCTCCTGGACCCACCGGGCGATCCGGGCGGCGTCGTCGCTGCCACCGGTGTCGGTGGACGCGCCGCGGCCGCCCATGGCGGTTCCGCCGCCGACGAAATAGTGGATCTTGCCGGCGGCCACGAGGGCCTGGAACTGCGCGAGCGTCGGTGCCGGGTCGGTGCCGTTGAACCCGCCGACGGCCATCACCGGTTCCTGCGTGGCGAGCTGGTAGCCCGCGGCGTTGTTGGAGCCGACGGCGGCGGCGACCCAGGTGTAGGAGCCGGCGTCCTGCTCCAGGAGCGCCGTGAGCTCGGCGCTGGGCGTGGGGGAGCCGAGGATGCCGCCCGCGCCGCCGGGGCCGCGCGCGCCGAACCCTCCGGCCCCACCGTCGCCGGTCGGGGCGGTGCTCCGGGCCGCCGACGCCCGCGGGGGGCTGCATGCCCCCGAAGCCGCCGCCGGGCCGGTTGGCGCCGCGCATCCCGCCGGGGCCGCCCATGCGGCCCGCACCGGCCGGGCCCGCCGACGGGATCGCGCCGGTGTGCGGGGTCGCCGCGGTGGCCACCGCGTACGCGGTCGACCCGCCCGCGCCCGCGACCAGCGCGACCGTCGCGACGGCGACGACCGCGGCGCGCGGCATGCGGTGCACGCCCAGCAGCCCCGCGACCCCGGCCAGCCCGGCGAGCGGCACGGCCCAGGTCAGCCACGGCTGCCAGCTCGTCTGCGCCAGCAGGTACCAGGCCCAGCCGACCGTCAGCGCGAGCACCACGGCCAGCGTCACCCGCGACGTCGGCGCGGCGCGGTCGCGCCACAGCTGCGTCACCCCGAGGCCGACCAGCGCGGCGACCGCCGGCGCGATCGCGACCGTGTAGTAGGGGTGGATGATCCCGGCCATGTAGCTGAACACGAGCCCGGTGACCAGCAGCCAGCCGCCCCAGAGCAGCGCGGCGGCGCGGAGCGCGTCGTGTCGGGGAGCCCTGCGGGTGCGCCAGATCAGCACCCCGAGCAGCACGAGCGCGGCGGGCAGCAGCCACGAGGCGCCTGCGCCCATCTCGGAGCCGAACAGCCGCGTGATGCCCGTCTGCCCCCAGCCACCGCCGGGGGTGCCGCCGACGCTGCCGGTCTCGTCGCCGGTCAGCCGGCCGAAGCCGTTGTAGCCGAACACGAGCTCCAGCACGCTGTTGGTCTGCGAGCCGCCGATGTAGGGGCGGGAGTCGGCGGGCCACAGCTCCACGACGAGCACCCACCAGCCCGCGCTGACCAGCATCGCGACGCCCGCGAGCAGCAGGCCCCGGATCCGCGGCCACCAGCCGACGGGTGCGGCGAGCAGCCACACCGCCGTCAGCGCCGGCAGCACGAGGAAGGCCTGGAGCATCTTCGCGAGGAAGCCGACGCCGACCAGCACCCCGGCCAGCACCAGCCACCGGGTGCCGCCCTTCTCGACGGCTCGCTGCGTCGCGTACGCCGCGCCGATCAGCACCAGCACGAGCAGGGCGTCCGGGTTGTTGAACCGGAAGATCAGGACCGCGACCGGGGTCAGGGCCAGCGCGGCGCCGGCGATCAGCCCGGCGCCCGGCCCGGCGACCCGCTTGACCGCCGCGTACAGCAGCCCGACGGACGCGACGCCCATGAGCGCCTGCGGGACGAGGACGCTCCAGCTGCTCAGCCCGAAGATCCGCACCGACAGCCCGGTGACCCACAGCGCCGCGGGCGTCTTGTCGACGGTGATCGCGTTCGCGGCGTCGGACGAGCCGAAGAACCACGCCTTCCAGCTCTCCCCGCCGGCCTGCGCCGCGGCCGAGTAGAAGGCGTTGGCCCACCCGGAGCGCGACAGGCCCCAGATGTAGAGGACGGCGGTGGCCGCGAGCAGCGCGGTCAGCGCGACGCGGGGCCAGCGGGGCGTGTGCGAGCCGGGTGGTGCGGGCTGCGCGGCCTCGGGTCGGGCGGGGAGCGTGGGCACGGTCGTGGTCACGATGCCGACGCTCCCGGCGGAGCCTGTGCCGTCCCGGTGGCCGGGACCTGTGCGTCAGCTGTGAGCGCGGCCGGCGGCTCGCCCGCATCGGAGCGGAACGCGGCGTTCGGTGCGTTCAGACGTACCCAACGCCGCGTTCGCTCATGTCGGCCAGGGCCATCGCGCGCCGCTCCACCCCGCTGCGGGACTCACGCGTCCGCGGCGCCGCCGCACCCTCCGGCGGCAGCCGCACCGCGAACTCCGTGCGCCCGGGCCGGCTCTGCACCGTCACCGTGCCGCCGTGGGCGGCCACGACGGCGTCGACGATCGCGAGGCCCAGCCCCGTGCTGCCGGTGTGCCGCGAGCGCCCCACGGATCCCCGGGCGAACCGCTCGAACACGTGCGGCAGCAGGTCCGGGGCGATCCCCGGGCCGTCGTCGGTCACGGTGAGCCGCGCCCCGCCGTCGCCGCGGGCGAGGCCGACGGTCACCGTCGTGCCCGCAGGCGTGTGCGTGCGGGCGTTCGCGAGCAGGTTGGTCAGCACCTGGGTCAACCGCGGCGCGTCGCCGGGGACGACGACCGGCTCGTCGGGCAGGTCGAGCTGCCAGCGGTGGTCCATCCCGGCGGCGTAGGCGTCGTTGACCCCGTCGAGCACCAGCCGCGTCAGGTCGACGGCGCCGCGTTCCAGCGGCCGTCCCGCATCGAGCCGCGCGAGCAGCAGCAGGTCTTCGACCAGCGTCGTCATCCGCTCGGTCTGCGACGAGATCCGGGCGATCGAGTACTCGATCTCGGGCGGGAGCGGGGCGCGGCGGGTCAGCTCCGCGTAGCCGCGGATGGCCGCGAGCGGGGTGCGCAGCTCGTGGCTGGCGTCGGCGATGAACTGACGCAACCGCATCTCGCTGTCCTGGCGTGCCTCCAGCGCGCCCCCGACGTTGTCCAGCATCTGGTTCAACGCGCTCGCGACCTGCCCGACCTCGGTGCGCGGGTCGACGTCGCGGACCCGCTCGGCCAGCTCGACCTCGCCGCGGTCCAGGGGCAGCGCGCTGACCTTGGCCGCCGTGTCGGCCACCCGCTCCAGGGGCCGCAGCTCGCGGCGCACCAGCACGGCGCCGGCGAACCCGCCGCCGAGCAGCGCGATCCCGATCGCGATGACCTCGACGACGACGAGGCGCGCGAGCACGTCCTGCGCGCCACCCGCGGGCTGGCCGATGACGTAGACCGTGCCGCCGGTCTCGGTCGCCACCATGCGGTAGTCGCCGATGGACAGGTCGACGGTGGTGGGGCCCCCGCCGACCGGCACCGTGAGGAGGGCGGCGTCGTCCACGTCGGGCAGGACCGACGACCCTCCGCCGCGGCTGCTCACCTCGGCGCGTTGCACGACGCCGTTCGCGGATCGTTGCGCCGACCGTGCGCGGCCCCTGGACGGGGCCGAGGAAGTCCTGGCGGCGGCGGTCCCGTAGCGGAACCCGCCCGGCGGCACGAACTGGCCGGTCCGGACCGCGACGAACCGGCTGTTCGCCTCGACCACCTCGCGGTCCAGGCGGCCGTAGAGGAACTGGCGCAGGGCCAGCGTCGTCGCCACCCCGATGACCGACAGCGTCACCGCGAGCAGCACCAGGACGGTCGCGACCAGGCGCGCACGCAGCGAGTGCGCCCGGGCGGGCGTCTTCACGCGGGCCTGCTCATTCCGCACCGGGTTTGAGCACGTAGCCCGCGCCGCGCACGGTATGGATCATGGGAGCCCGGCCCGCGTCGATCTTCTTGCGCAGGTAGGAGATGTAGAGCTCGACGACGTTGGACTGCCCGCCGAAGTCGTAGTGCCACACCCGGTCCAGGATCTGGGCCTTGGACAGCACCCGCTTCGGGTTGCGCATGAGGAAGCGCAGCAGCTCGAACTCGGTGGCGGTCAGCTCGACGGGGGTGTCGCCGCGGCGCACCTCGTGGCTGTCCTCGTCGAGGACGAGGTCGCCGACGACGAGCGCGGAGTCCTGGCGGGCCGCGGTCATCCCGGCCCGACGCAGCAGGCCGCGCAGCCGCGCGACCAGCTCCTCGATGCTGAAGGGCTTGGTGACGTAGTCGTCGCCGCCCGCGGTGAGGCCCGCGACCCGGTCTTCGACCGAGTCCTTCGCGGTGAGGAACAGCACCGGCACCTCGGGGCTCTCGCCCCGCATCCGGCGCAGCACCTCGAAGCCGTCGAAGTCGGGCAGCATGACGTCCAGGACCACGGCGTCGGGCCGGAAGTCGCGGGCCGTGCGGACCGCGGACGAGCCGTCCGCCGCGGTGCGCACCTCCCAGCCCTCGTAGCGCAGGGCCATCGCGAGCAGCTCGGACAGCGTGGGTTCGTCGTCGACGACGAGGACCCGGACGGCGCTGCCGTCCGCGCGCCGCAGCGCGGCCGCCTGCTCACTCACCGCCGAGATCATGCTAATCAGCCTCGCGCGCGCGGCTGTGCCTCCGATGGGGTTCTCCTGTGTGCTTCCTGTGTGTCGGCCTGTGGACAACCCGGCGAGGGGAACCGCCGGGGTGCCGGGTCCGTCTGGAGTCCCACCGATTCCGGGAGGGGACCGATGACCGAGACCGATTCGCCCGTCTTCAGCGGCTGGCCCGCCGAGGCGACGGCGTTCCTGGCCGAACTCGCCGACGACAACACCCGCACGTTCTGGACGGAGAACGCGCACCGCTACCGTGCCGTGCTGCTCGAACCGACGCGGGCCCTGGCGGTGGCCCTGACGCCGGAGTTCGGGCCGCCGCGGGTGTTCCGCCCGTACGTGGACCGGCGCTTCCGGCCGAACGCCGACCCGTACCGCACCGACACCGGCATCACCGTGGCCGGGCCGGGCGGAACGCCGTACGTGGCGGTGTTGTCGGCCCAGGGGCTGGCGGTGCAGGTCGGCCACCAGGTGTTCGACGCCGGCCAGCTGCGCCGCTACCGGGCGGCCGTGGCCGGGCCGCCGGGGGAGGCGCTCGACGAGGTGCTGGCCGCGCTGCGCCGCGACGATCTCGTGCCGGACGACGTTCCTGCGCTGGCCCGGCGACCTCGCGGCTGCCCGGCGGACCACCCACGGCTGCCGTTGCTCCGGTGGCGTGGCCTGCACGTCGACCGCGCGTGGCCGGCGGGCGAGTGGCTGAGCACGGAGGAGCCGCTCCGGCGGGTCGCGGCGGCCTGGCGGGCCGCGCGACCGCTGGCCGACTGGCTCGAGGCGCACGTCGGGCCACGCGAGCAGGTCGGCGCACCGCGCCGGCCGCCCGGCTGCCCCCGGACGACCGAAACTCCGCAGCGAGCACGGCGGTGATCCACAGGTGGAGTGACCGAAGCATGTCCTGTAGATCAACGCCGCAGCGGAGCAAGGCGGTGATCCACAGGTGGAGTGACTGCACCGGTCGTCGCGCGGGACGGCACCGGTGGCCGGGGCACAGCCGATCATGGGCGGACACATAGGGAATTCCCATCCGGCGTCGACAGCGTGTGCGCCATGAGCCGCGGCATCCGTCCGCGACCGGACTCAGGAGCATGAATGATCGACACCCGGATCGGTCCGCGCGGTCGGTGGATCCGCCTCGTCGTGGCGCCGGTGGGCGCACTGGCCCTCGTCGGGCTGGCGGCGTGCGGTACCGACACGAGCACGACGTCGGCTGCAACGTCGTCCAGCGCGGCCGCCCAACCCTCGACCGCAGACGACTCCGACGACGCCGACGCCGACGACGCCGACGACGCTGACAGCGACCTGGCCGACTACCGGAGCTGTCTGGAGGACAACGGCGTCACGATGCCGGAGCCGCCGTCCGGCGGTGCCGGGGCCCCGCGGCAGGGCGGCACCCCGCCGTCGGGCGCTCCTGCGGCGGGTGGTGGGCAGGGCGGCCCCGGCGGGACGCCCGGCCAGGCGCCTCCGGGCGTCGACGCCACCACCTGGGCCGCGGCCCAGAAGGCCTGCGCCGACCTGGCCCCGACCCCGCCCGACGGCTCCGCGCCGCCGGCGAGCTCGGGTAACTGATCGGCGCCTTCGGGGGAGGAGGGGCCCGGCGTGGGGGCGCCGGGCCCCTCGCCGTCTGAGCGACTCCTGTCCGACAAAGGGCGTTCTCGTCGGGCAGGTTCGGACGGCGGCACCCCGACCGCAGCGGGCCGGTGAACGCGATCGTGCGGCGCCGTGCCGAGGACAAAGGCTCCGCCCGGGCGTTGATCGGCACCTGGGTGACATCGAGCTGCACGGGTGCAGCTCATGTCACCGGAACGTCGATCACCCTGGTGCCGATGTGCCGCTCGTCAAGTACCTGAGCGCGGTCTGCGGCCCGGTGGGACGCATGCGGCGGAAGAGTCAGCGGGCGCGCCAGTACCCCGTCGCGTACACCGCGCGCCGGTCGAGCCCACGGTCGTCGAGCAGATGCCGGCGCAGGTCGCGGACACACGCGGACTCCCCGGCCAGCCACGCCTGGCCCCGCCCCGCAGGCAACGACGCCGCGCGCACGGCGTCCGCCAGCGGCTCACCCGCGGGCCGGTCGCCGCGGTGCACCCAGCGCACGCCCGTCCCGCCGGGCAAGTCCTGCTCCTCGCCGGCGTCGGCGACCTCCAGGTACGCGACCGCCGGCACCCCGACCGGCAGCGCCGCGAGCACCGTCGCGACCGCGGGCAGCGCCGACTCGTCGCCGATCACCAGATGGAAGTCCGCCTCCGGGTCGACGACGTAGCGCCCGCCGGGCTCGGAGACCCCCACCCACGCGCCGGCCCGCGCCTCGCGCGCCCACGCCGCGGCCGGCCCGTGCCCCTCGTGCAGCACGAAGTCGACGTCCAGCTCGCCCGCCGCCGCATCGAACCGCCGCACGGTGTAGGTGCGGATCGTCGGCCGCGGCTCGCCGGTCGGCCACAGCGGGCCACCCGACGTCGCCCGCGGCACCGCCGGCCGGTCCTGCCCCTCCACGGGGAAGAACATCTTGATCCGCCGGTCCGGCCCGTCTCCGCCGAACCCCGCGAGCTCGTCGCCCGCCAGCGTCACACGGACCATCCGCGGGGTGATCCGGGTGCTGCGCCGCACCTGCAGCAGCCGCGGTGCCGTCGTGCTCATCACGCCCATGATGCCGTCGCCGCTTGTCGAGGCCCTCGCCAGGGCGCGGTCCCGCCCACCCCGCCGCGCGAGTCGGCACCTTTGCCTGCGCGAGTCGGCACCTTTGCCGTCCCGAGTTCGTCCTTTCGGACCGGCGAACGTGCCGACTCGCGGGGGTGCGCGACGCCTCCTGCGCCGTCGGGGGGTGCCGATTCGCGACGGCGCGGTGCGGGGCCTAGCGTGCGTCGGCGATGGCTGTCGTGGTGGTCGGAGCGGGCATCGCCGGGATCGCGTGCGCGGTCGAGCTCAAGGCGGCGGGTGTCGAGGTCCGCGTCGTCGAGCGGGCCCGCACCGTCGGCGGCCGGATGGCGAGCAGGCGGATCGAGGGCCGCCCCGTCGACCTCGGGGCCGCCTACTTCACCGTCCGCGACCCCGAGTTCGCGCAGGTCGTCGCCCGGTGGCGGTCGGTGGGCCTGATCCGGCCGTGGACGTCGGAGCTGGCCGTGTTCGGGGGGAGCGGGGAGCGCAGCCGCGCTCCGGGGCCCGTCCGTTGGGCCGCGTCCGGCGGGCTGCGCAGCCTGGTCGCCGCCCTCGCCGAGGGGCTCCCGGTCGCGCTCCGGCGGCCGGTCGAACGGGTCGACCCCGGCCCGACGGTCGACGGCGAGACCGCCGACGCCGTGGTCCTCGCGATGCCCGACCCCCAGGCGCGACGCCTCCTGCCCGACGACTCACCCGCGGCCGCCCGGCTCGAGGGCCGCGAATGGCGCCCCGTGATCGCCGTGGCCGCCGGCTGGGCGCGCCGGGAGTGGCCGCCGATGACCGCCGCGTTCGTCAACGACCACCCCGTGCTCTCGCTCGTCGCCGACGACGGCGACCGGCGGGGCGACGGTGCCCCGGTGCTGGTCGCGCATTCCGTGGCCGACGTCGCGCGCCGGTACGACGCGTCCCCGGACGACGCCGTCGTCCCCATGCTCGACGCACTCCGGCGGTTGCTGGGCCTGCGGTCCGGTCCGCTCTGGACCCACGCGCACCGCTGGCGGTTCGCCGCGCCCGCGCAGAACCGGGACGACACCTTCCACCTGGGCGACGACGGCATCGGGCTGGCCGGTGACGGCTGGGGCAGCCCGCGGATCGAGACGGCCTGGCGGTCGGGTACCGATCTCGCCCGCGCAGTGGTCGAACGGTCAAGACAATTCTGATGAAAGGGGTAACACCTCACCCGGATGAGTGCGAGTTCAATCGCGACACGACCGAGATGCTCTCGGATCGGGTTCCCGGGGGGCCGCAATGGCGACGATGCAGCTCATGCGTCGACCGAGAACGCTGCGCGTCGTTCTCGTCGCCATGATCGTTGCCGTCGCCGGCGTGCTGCTGTTCTGGTCCATCACTCCCGCCGATGTCCACGCCGCGGACGCGCCCGCCACCCCCGGCAACGAGATGCTCGACGACCACCCCTGGGGTGACGGCGGCTGCATCCTGCCGGGCGCCGCGATCGACTCCGTGCCCGGTCTCTTCGACTTCCGCCACGCCTGCACCCACCACGACGGCTGCTACCAGGGCCTCGATCGGATGGGCGGCGCCGCCGTGATCGACCGGCTCCGCTGTGACGAGCTGTTCCGCACCGATCTCGCCGCCTCGTGCGAGTACCTGCACGGCGCCGCACAGAACTGGCGGGCCCGCGAGTGCGAGAGCACCGCAGACGCCTACTACGCGGTGGCTCGTTCCTTCGGCCGGACGTACTACACCGGAACCGGCGACGCCTCCTGACGCCCGAATTCGGGCTACCGTGCTCCCGTGGCAGCGTCCCGGGACCAGGACAGTGACCGATCCGACCACGACGCGTCCACCCCGCACTCCGTGCGAGGCGGCCGCCCCGCGTCGGATCTCCTCACCGAGCTGCGTGACGCACTCCCCGCCGACCGCATCCTGACCGACACCGACGTCATGACCTCGTACCTGCACGACGAGGCCGAGTGGGCCGAGTACGGCCGCGCCCGGGCCGTCGTCCGCCCGCTGGAGACCGCCGAGGTGGCCGCGACCGTCGCGGTCTGCGCGCGGCACCGCGTTCCGGTGGTCCCCCGCGGAGCGGGCACGGGCCTGTCCGGCGGGGCGAACGCCGTCGAGGGCGGGATCGTCCTGACGACCGAGCGGATGCGCCGCATCGTCGAGATCGACGCCGCCGAGCGGCTCGCGGTGGTGCAGCCGGGCGTCGTGAACGACGTGCTGCGCGCCGCCGTCGCCGAGCACGGGCTCTGGTACCCGCCGGACCCGGCGAGCGCCCCGTGGTCGACGATCGGCGGGAACGTCGCGACGAACGCCGGCGGCCTGTGCTGCGTCAAGTACGGCGTCACCCGCGACTACGTGCTCGCCCTCGAGGTCGTCACCGCCTCCGGGGAGGTCGTGCGGCTGGGCCGCCGCACCGCGAAGGGGGTGGCGGGCTACGACCTCGTCGGGCTGATGGTCGGCTCCGAGGGCACGCTCGGCGTGATCACCGAGGTGACCGTGCGGCTGCGCCCGGCGCGGCCCGCGGCGTCCCGGACCGTCGTCGGGTTCTTCGACACCCTGGCCGCGTGCGGGGCCGCCGTCGCCGGCGTCACGGCCCGGGGTCTGCAGCCCGCGGAGTTCGAGCTGATCGACCGGCACTGCCTGCGGGCGGTGAACGAGTGGAAACACGCCGGCTTCCCCGACGACGCGGCGGCGCTGCTCCTGGCCCGCACGGACCTGCCGGAGCCGGCAGGCGGTCAGGAGGCCGAGGCGATCCTGGCGGAGTTCGAGGCGGCCGGCGCGCGCGAGGCCGTGGTGTCGACCGACCCCGTGGAGGCCGAGGCGCTGTTCGACGCCCGGCGGCTGGCCTACCCGGCGCTGGAGCAGCGCGGGGACGCCGTGCTGACCGAGGACGTCTGCCTGCCGCGCGGGCGGCTGGCCGAGATGCTCGCCCGCGTCGACGAGATCGGCACGCGCCACGACGTCCTCATCGCCAACATCGCCCACGCCGGCGACGGCAACCTGCACCCGATGCTGATCACCGAGTACGGCGACGACGCCGCCCGGCTGCGGGCGCAGGCGGCGTTCGAGGAGATCGTGAACACGGCGATCGACCTGGGTGGCACCGTGACCGGCGAGCACGGGGTGGGCCTGCTCAAGCGGGCGGGGATGCATCGCGAGCTCGGGCCGGGCGTGCTCGCGATGCAGCGGGCGGTGAAGGCGGCGCTCGACCCGCACGACATCCTCAACCCCGGTAAGGCGGTGGGGTGATCCGCACGGCCTTCGCGGTCGACGGACCGCCACCCGTTCCGGGTACGAGGGAAGGAGCCTGACCGTGGACGCGCTGTTCCCCGCCCTTCTCGACCCTCCCGCAGGCCGGCCCGCGCTGGCCTTTCCCGACGGTGCGCTCACCTACCCCGAGCTGGCGGCCCGCGCCGGCGCCCTCGCCCGCGAGATCGCCGGGCTGGACCGCGTCGCGGTGTGGGCGACGCCGACGCTGCCCACCGCCGTCGGGATCGTCGCGGCGCTGCTCGCCGGGGTGCCGGCGGTGCCGGTCAACCCGCGCAGCGGTCCGCGCGAGCTGGCGCACGTCGTCGCGGACGCGGCGCCCGGCGCCGTGCTCGCCGACCCCGCCGTCGACCTTCCCGCCCCGCTGGCCGACGTCCGCCGGATCCCGATCCCCCGCGAGGACACGTTCGACGGGGCGAAACGTCGATTCCGACTTGCCGGGAACCGCTCCGGCGCTGGTCATCTACACCTCCGGGACCACCGGGCCGCCGAAGGGCGCGGTGCTGTCCCGCGGGGCGATCGCGGCGAGCCTCGACGCGCTCGCCGACGCCTGGGACTGGTCGGGCGCGGACGTGCTCGCCCACGCCCTGCCGCTGTTCCACGTGCACGGGCTGGTGCTCGGCGTGCTCGGCCCGCTGCGCCGCGGCGGTGCGGTGCGCCATCTCGGGTCGTTCTCCGCGTCGGCGCTCGCCGCGGCGGTCGACGCCGGCGCGACCCTCGTCTTCGGCGTCCCCACCCACTACCACCGCCTCGCCGACGAGCTGGCCACGGACCCGGCAGCGGCGGCGGCCGTCGGCCGGGCGCGGCTGCTCGTCTCCGGCTCCGCCGCGCTCACCGCGGTCGACCACGCTCGGCTGCACCGGCTGACCGGGTTGGCGGTGCGCGAGCGGTACGGGCTGACCGAGACGCTCATCCTCACCGCCGCCCGCGCCGACGAACCCGTCGAGCCCGGGACGGTCGGGCGCCCGCTGGCCGGGATCGAGGTGCGCCTGGTCGCCGAGGACGAGAGCGACGACCTGGGTGCCGTCGAGGTGCGCAGTCCGGGGTTGTTCAGCGGCTATCTCAACCGGACGGACCCGCCGACGACGCCCGACGGCTGGTTCCCGACCGGCGACATCGGCCGCTGGACGGCGTCGGGAGCGCTCGCGCTCGTCGGCCGCAAGGCCACCGACCTGATCAAGTCCGGCGGCTTCAAGATCGGGGCGGGCGAGATCGAGAACGCGCTGCTCGAGCACCCGGCCGTCCGGGAGGCGGCGGTGGTCGGGGTGCCGGACGACGACCTCGGCGAGCGCGTGGTGGCCTACGTCGTGGCGGCGGGGGAGACGGACGGCGCCGCCCTCGCCGACCACGTCGCGAGCCTGCTCTCCCCGCACAAGCGGCCCCGGGAGGTCCGGTTCGTCGACGCGCTGCCCCGCAACGACATGGGCAAGGTCGTCAAGGCCCGCCTCCCGCGCTGACGGGGACGCGCATGCCCATCCGTGGCACCATCGCGACGTGACCGCTCCCCGCGATCCCGTCGCCGACCTGCGCCGGATCGCGTTCCTGCTCGAGCGCGCCCACGAGTCGACCTACCGCGTCCGGGCGTTCCGCGGGGCGGCCGCCGCCCTCCGCGGCCGTGACCCCGACGCACTGGCCGCCCTCGCGGCGTCCGGCGAGCTGCGACGCCTGCGCGGGGTGGGCGACGTCACCGCACGCTGCGTCGTCGAGTCGCTCGCCGGCGAGGAGCCGGTAGTACCTGCGCAAGCTGCAGGCCGGCGAGGGCACCGTGCTCGCCGATGCCGCCGCCGACCTGCGCGCCGCCCTGCGCGGTGACTGCCACAGCCACACCGACGCCTCCGACGGCGGCTCCCCGCTCGCGGAGATGGTCGAGACCGCCGGGGAGCTCGGCCACGACTACCTGGTGATCACCGACCACTCCCCGCGGCTGACCGTCGCGAACGGACTCTCGCCGGAGCGGCTCCGCGCGCAGCTCCGCGCCGTCGCCGAGCTCAACGAGTCGCTGGTCGACACCGGGTTCCGGGTGTTGACCGGCATCGAGGTCGACATCCTCGAGGACGGCGGCCTCGACCAGGAACCCGACCTGCTCGCCGAGCTGGACGTCGTGGTCGCGAGCGTGCACAGCAAGCTGCGGATGCCGGTGGCCGAGATGACGGAGCGGATGCTGACGGCCGTGGCGAACCCGCACGTCGACGTGCTCGGCCACTGCACCGGCCGCATGGTGACGGGCAACCGCAAGCGGCCGGAGTCGCAGTTCGACGCCGACGCGGTGTTCGCGGCGTGCGCCGAGCACGGGGTCGCGGTGGAGATCAACTCCCGGCCGGAGCGGCTCGACCCGCCGAAGCGGTTGCTCCGGCTGGCCGTCGAGGCCGGCTGCCTGTTCACGATCGACACCGACGCGCACGCGCCCGGGCAGCTCGACTGGCTCGACGTCGGGTGCTCCCGGGCGGTGGAGTGCGGCGTCCCGACCGAGCGCGTCCTCAACACGTGGTCGGTGGAGCGCCTGCTGGCCCGTACCCGCTGAGGCCGTCGGGGTCGGCCAGTTCGAAGTCGGCGAAGTCGAAGCCGGGGGAGACGACGCACGTCACCAGGGCGGGCTCGGTGCCGAGGAGCCGGGCGGTCTGCCATGCGCCGGCGGGAACCAGGACCTGCGGGTGGTCGGCGTCCAGCACGTGCTCGTCCCCGGCCGCGGGGGACTCGCCGATGTGCAGCGTCACCGGCGAGCCGCCGTGCCGGCACCACAGCTCGGCCGAGCGGACGCGGTGCCGGCGGGAGACGTCGTCGAGCAGGTAGAGGATCGCGGTCGCGCTCGGGCGGGGACCGTGCGGTGTCTCGACGGTGACATCGGAGGTCCAGGTGCGGCGATACCAGCCGCCCTCCGGGTGGGGGGCCAGGTCGAGGGCGGCGGCGAGGGCGGGGACGGT
>CAWADQ010000032.1:0-108865 GCA_963780835.1 uncultured Actinomycetota bacterium
GTCAACGCGCTCGAGCTCGGCTGCGACTGCCTCGGGGAGATCCGCTACCTCGACGCCTGGGTCGTCAACTCGAAGGGCGAGCCGGTACCGGATGCCGAACGCGATCTGCATCCACGAGGAGGACTTCGGCGTGCTCTGGAAGCACACCGACCTGTTCACCGGCGTCGCCGAGACGCGCCGTCAGCGCCGGTTGGTGATCTCGTTCTTCTCGACGGTCGGCAACTACGACTACGGCTTCTACTGGTACCTGTACCTGGACGGCACGATCGAGCTCGAGGTCAAGGCGACCGGGATCCTGTTCGACCGCGGCCTACCCGCCCGGAGAGCCCGACGCCAGCGAGGTCGCGCCAGGGCCTGGGGGCGCCATATCCACCAGCACCTCTTCTCGGCGCGGCTGGACATGACCGTCGACGGGCCGCGAACGCCGTCGACGAGGTCGAGACGGCGGCGTGCCGCCGGGCGGACAACCCGTACGGCAACGCGTTCGCACGACGTGACCCGGCTCGGCACGAGGCGGACGCGGCGCGACTGGCCGATCCGCTGGTCGGGCGCATCTGGTACGTCGAGAACCGGAGCGACCAACCGGCTCGGCCAGCCGACGGCGTACGCCCTCTACCCGCAGGGTCAGCCAGTCGTGCTCGCTGACCCGGCTCGTCGATCGCCGGGCGGGCGGCGTTCGCGACCAGGCACCTGTGGGTGACGCCGTACCACCCCGCCGAGCGCTATCCGGCCGGCGACTGCCCAACCAGCACCCCGGCGGCGCCGGGCTGCCGGCGTACGGCGGCGGACCGCGACTCGAGGTGGCGACGTGGTCATGTGGCACACCTTCGGCGTCACGCACTTCCCGCGGCCGGAGGACTGGCCGGTCATGCCGGTGGACAGCTGCGGGTTCGTGCTCAAGCCGCACGGCTTCTTCGACCGCAACCCGACGCTCGACGTACCCGCGCTCGTCGCGACGGAGCGTCCTGCCACACGACGAGTGAACCGGCGGTCAGCGGCGGACGGTGAGCGACACCGCCGCCACGCTGCCCGCACCCCCCGGGCCAGCGACCTCAGGTCGGCCGGGGCAGGTTCTCCTCGAGCCGGGCCATGAGCTCGCGGCGGCCACCCGGTCGATCTCGGGGTCGAGGAGGTGGTGGTCTCCACGCCGACCGCGCCGACCAGGACCGCGAGAATCGGCCGGTCCGCAGGTCGAACTCTGGGGGCGCGGAGCATCCGCTCCAGCGCTGGCGGGGCCGCGCGGCGGCCAGGAGGTCCGTGCCGGGAAACCGATCGGGCAGTCGCGCCCAAGCGGCGAGCGCCTGGCTCGCGCGTGACCACGCCCGCGGACGACCAGCTCGGCGGGCGACCATCTCGATAAGCGTTCGGCGAAGGCATCGACCCAACGCGGACGAGGCGAGGCCTGGTCTGCGGCGAGATCTCTCGGCCATGTAGTCACCGATGCCGCCGTCGCTACGGCCTCCGCGACAGCACCCGACCGTCCTCGCTGATGGCGAGGCGGTTCGTCCAGGATCAGCTCGGCGAGCTGGGCGCCGGCAGCCCGCGACCGAGCAAGTCCCGGTTGATCCGAAGCTTCCCTCGTCGAACTCGTCGTGCGTGATCAGGAAGAAGTCGGCGGCCAGCCTCTCGCGGTCCATGTCGGGGTCCCGTCGACCTCGTGATCGTGCGCGTCGGTTGTGCGTCGCGATACTAGGACGCCGCCGAATGGTGTGAACCGTCCAAACACCCGTATCCGCTCGATGTGCGGAGCGCGTTTAGGCGATCACAGCCAGTACATTTGTTGGGACGAACGTGGACATACTTCCGCGCGTCGTGAAACGGTCTTGAGAGCATGCTGACGGCCGCGCGAAGGGTCGCGTGCCGTCCAGTACCTTTGCGGTCGAATCGCCGTCGCCCGCCCAGGAGTGCCATGCCCTCGCTTCACCAGTCGGTCCCACAACTGCGTCGGCGGCGTCTGGGTGTGATCCACCTCGTGTTCTTCACCGTCGCCGCGTCCGCCCCGCTGACCGTGCTGGCGGCGGCGTGACGACGACGTTCGCCGTCACTGGCAACCCGGGCGTCCCGCTGTCGTTCCTCGTCCTGGCCGTGGCGCTCGCCCTGTTCGCGGTGGGGTACGCCGCGATGAGCCGGCATGTCGCCAATGCGGGCGCCTTCTACTCGTACCTCGCCAAGGGGCTCGGGGCCGGTCTGGGGCGTCGGCGGGGCGTTCGTAGCGCTTGATCTCCTACAACACGATCCAGATCGGCCTCTACGGCCTGTTCGGGGCGGGGTTCGCCGACTTCGCGGTTCGTCCAGACTGGGCTATCGATCTGCCGTGGTTCGTCTGGGGCTTCGCGGCGCTCGTCGTCGTCGGCACCCTCGGGGTGCTGCGCGTCGACCTCAACGCCTCGGTGCTGGCCGTCCTGCTCGTCCTGGAGTTCATCGCGGTGACCCTCTACGACATCGGAGCGTTCGGCCACCCCGCACGGGCGGCACGGTCACGCGTGGGGGCTCTCGCCGGGGGCGCTGTTCGGGCCCGGTGTCGGGGGCGGTCTTCGCCTTCGGCATCGCGGCGTTCGTCGGCTTCGAGTCGGGTGCGATCTACAGCGAGGAGTGCCGCAACCCGCGGGTGACCGTCGCCCGCGCGACGTTCGTGGCACTCGTCTTCACCGGCCTGTTCTACGCGCTGTCGTCCTGGGCGATGACCGTCACGGTCGGCCCGGAGAACCTGCAGGCCGCCGCCACCGAGAACGGGCCCGGTCGTGGTGTTCGGGGGCGCTCGCGGAGTACTGGGGCGGTCGTCGCTCCACATCGCGAACGTGCTGTTCCTGACCAGCGTGTTCGCCGCGCTGCTGAGCTTCCACAACGGCGTCGCCCGCTATCTGTTCGCGCTCGGCCGCGAGGCTATCCTCCCCCCTGGTCTGAGCCGGGTCGGCACCCGTTCGGGCGGCCCGTTCACCGGGTCCCTGAGCCAGTCGCTGCTTGCCGCAGTCGTGCTGCTGGTGTTCGTGCTCGCCGGTAAGCGACCCGATCCTGCAGCTGTTCACCTGGTTCAGCGGCATGGCGGCGGTCGGCGTCGTGCTGCTGATGGCGGGCACGTCGGCCGCTGTCGTCGGGTACTTCCGCTGCACCACCCGCGGCGGCGACCACCCTGGCAGCGAGCGTCGCTCCGGGAGCGGCCACGGTCGTCCTGGTCGCGCTCGTGCTGCTCCTCGTCATGAACTTCGACTCGCTGCTCGGCACCGACCCGACGTCGCCGCTACGCTGGATCCTGCCAGGGCTGGTGCTGCTCGCCGGCGTGCTCGGCGCCGCGTGGGGCGTGTTCCTGCGGGCCCGCAGGCCGGGCGTGTACGGCGGCATCGGGCGCACCGCGATGGCGCCGGAGGACGACGAGCCGGCAGCGCTGCCAACGGTGTCTTCCCCATACTGACTCGACCGCGCGGTGGTCGGTGCTGCCAGGTGTCGCCAACACCTCACCGTACGGGCCGCACCACGACCAGCCACAACCGAAGCCGATGTCCGGCGACGCCGAGCTGCGTCGGACCCCTGAGCCGGGACCCCGAGCGGTCGAAGCCATCGGGCGGATGACGACCGAATGCTACGGTCACCCGCGACGCTCTGGGATCGGATCGGATCGGATCGGACCGAACCACGGGAGAATCATGAGTGATGGCGGTCAGCCGCCTCTGCACGACAAGTACGGCCCCGAGGCGGCGCTTCGCCGTCCGTGCCGAGGCCGGGCTGCCGACCACGAAGTGGGAGGAGGAGATCGCCCGCGGCCTGGAGCTGGGGCTGCCGGGCGCGGACTCCATCGTCGACAAGCGGATCCCGACGTTCTCCCGCGGCGAGCTGCCGCACTTCGCCGGCATCAACACCTTCCTCAAGGCGCCGTACGTGGAGGATGTCCGCCGCTGCGGCGAGTACGACGTCGCGGTGCTCGGCGCCCCGTTCGACGGCGGCACGACCTACCGCTCCGGCACCCGCTTCGGGCCGCAGGGCATCCGCAAGATCTCCGCGCTCTACGGCCCGTACAGCTTCGAGCTGGGCGTCGACCTGCGCGAGACGATCACCATCGCCGACCTCGGCGACATCTTCACGATCCCCGGCAACATCGAGAAGACCTTCGACCAGATCAGCAAGGCCGTCTCTCACGTCTACGCGTCCGGCGCCTTCCCCATCGTCCTCGGCGGCGACCACTCGATCGGCTACCCGACCACGCGCGGCGTCGCCCCGCACCTGAACGGCGGCAACCTCGGGATCATCCACTTCGACCGCCACGTCGACACCCAGGAGACCGACCTCGACGAGCGGATGCACACCACGCCGTGGTTCCACGCCACGGACATCCCGAACGTCCCGGCCAAGAACCTCGTCCAGATCGGCATCGGCGGGTGGCAGGCGCCGCGGCCGGGCGTGAAGGTCGGCCGCGAGCGCGGCACGACGATCATGACCGTCACCGACTGCGTCGAGATGGGCATCGAGGCCGCCGCGCAGCGCGCGCTGGACGTCGCCTGGGACGGCGCCGACGCCGTGTGGCTCAGCTTCGACGTCGACTGCCTCGACGCCGCATTCGTGCCCGGGCACCGGCTGGCCCGAGCCCGGCGGCTTCCTGCCCCGTGAGGTGCTCAAGTTCATCCAGCTGATCGCCGACGCGGCGCCGCTGGCCGGCATGGAGGTCGTGGAGTGCTCGCCGCCCTACGACAACGCCGAGATCACCGCGCTGATCTCCACCCGCGTCATCTGCGACACCCTCGGCTGCCTCGTGCGATCGGGCCACCTGCCCCGCACACCCGGTCCGAAGTAGACGAGACCCTCCGACCTGCCCCAAGGAGTTCGACGTGACTTCGCCCCGCCTCAGACGGCTGATGACCGCGTTCCTGTGCGCGTGTGCCGTACTCGGCGTCACCGCCCTCGCCGCGTGCTCCACGCCACAGCCCTCGACCGGGGGATCCGGCGCGAACGGAGGGTCGGGCGGCAACCCCACCATCCGGCTCGGGTTCAGCGCCTGGCCGGGGTGGTTCCCCTGGCAGGTCGCCCAGGAACAGGGCCTGTTCGCCAAGAACGGCATCGACGTGGACCTGCGCTACTTCGACAGCTACACCGACAGCATCAACGCGCTGTCCAGCGGGGTGATCGACGCCAACAGCCAGACTCTCAACGACACGATCGCCTCCGCGAGTGGCGGCGCAAAGCTGAAGATCGTCCTCGTCAACGACAACTCGACGGGCAATGACAAGATCATCGCGAGGGAGGGCGTCAACAGCATTGCGGACCTGCGGGGGCTCAAGGTCGCCGTCGAGCAGGGCACCGTCGACCACTACCTCCTGGAGCTCGCACTCGCCGAGGCCGGGCTCACGGACAAGGACATTCAGCTCGTCCCGCTGCTCACCGACGCCGCCGCCGCCGCGTTCGTCGCCGGCCAGGTCGACGCGGTCGGCGCCTTCGCGCCCTTCACGACCACGGCCCTGCAGCGTCCGGGCAGCCGGGCGATCGCGACCTCCGCCGAGTTCCCTGGCGCGATCCCGGACCACCTCGTGGTGTCGGAGAGCCTGGCACAGAACAAGCCTCAGGTGGTGCAGGCGCTGGTCAACACGTGGTTCGACACGCTCAAGTGGATCAAGGAAAACCGGCCGGCCGCAATCGCGATCATGGCCAAGCGGGCCGGGGTGAGCGAAGCCGACTACGAGACCTACGACACCGGCACCACGATCTTCACCCGTCAGCAGAACATGGACGCGTTCACGGCGGGCACGACGTCGGCCAACCTCAACTACCAGGCCAACAGCATTGCCGACTTCCTCGTGAACACCGGTCTCGCCACCAGCAAGCCGCCGTTGGACACGCTGTTCGACCCTCGGTACATCAACGCGGTCCCCCAGTGAACCCGTCGACAATGGGCACCGACGTCACGGACACGCCCCGGGAGTGCGCCGCGGGCCGCCCCGGCCGGGCGACGTGGAGACCGCTGCCCCGCCGCCCCCGGCCGCGCCGCACGTCCTCGCTGCTGGCGATCCGGTCGCCGATCCCACGCCGGGGTCGGTGGACGCTCACGGTGCTGTCGCTGCTCGTCCCCTTCGTCGGGTGGGTCGCGCTCGCGGCGACAGGACTAGTGCCTGCCAACTTCCTGCCCTCCCCGGGCGCCGTCTGGTCGGCCGGCGTCGAGATGACCGAGTCCGGGGAGCTGTTCGCGGACACGCTCGCCACGGTCCAACGGGTGCTGCTGGGCTTCGGGCTCGCGGTTCTGGTCTCGGTGCCACTCGGCATCGTCATGGGCACGTTCCTGGCCGGCCAGGCCGCGTTCGAGCCCATGATCGGGCTGCTCCGGTATCTGCCGGCGAGCGCGTTCGTCCCGCTCCTGATCATCTGGCTCGGCATCGACGAGGCGTCGAAGATCGCCATCCTCTTTATCGGCACGGTGTTCTTCAACACGCTCATGGTCGCGGACGTCGTGCGCCGCGTGCCGGGCGCTCTGATCGACGTCTCCTACACGATGGGGGCGCGCCGCGGCGAGGTGCTGCGCAAGGTAATCGTGCCGCACGCGCTGCCGGGCATCCTCGACGCGATCCGGGTCAACGCGGCTGCGGCATGGAACCTGGTCGTCGTCGCCGAGCTGATCGCCTCGACGGTCGGGCTGGGCTACCGGATCGTGCGTGCGCAGCGGTTCCTGCAGACGGATCGGATCTTCGCCGTCCTCATCGTCATCGCCATGATCGGTGTCCTGCTCGACGTCGCCCTGCGCCTTCTGCGCGTTCGCGTGGGTCGGTGGGTCGCGTGACGGGCAAACTCGAGTTGCGCGGTGTCGCCAAGGACTTCCGTGTCAACGGGCGGACCCGCCGCGTGATCGACGCGCTCGACCTGCAGGTCGCCCCTGGGGAGTTCATCTGTGTGGTCGGGGCCAGCGGCTCCGGCAAGTCGACGCTGCTGTCGCTCATCGCCGGGCTGTCCCTGCCGACGGAGGGCGAGATCCTCCTGGACGGCCGGGCGGTCACTGGACCGGGCCCCGACCGCGGCCTCGTGTTCCAGACCAGGTCGCTGTACCCGTGGCGCAGCGTCGAGCGCAACGTCGCCTTCGGGCTGGAGCTTCTGCGGCTCGACAAGGACGAACGTAAGCGGCGCGTAGCCTGGTACCTCGCGGAGACCGGACTGACTGGGTTCGAGCACGCGCTGCCGCGCCAGCTCTCCGGCGGCCAGCAGCAGCGGGTGGCGCTCGCCCGCGCGCTGGTGTGCGAGCCCGACGTGCTGCTGCTCGACGAGTCGTTCGGCGCCCTCGACGTGCAGACCAAGGAGGACATGCAGGTCCTCGTCCGCCGCGTGTGGCGGGACACCGGCACAACGGTGCTGATGGTAACCCACGACGTCGAGGAGGCCGTCTTCCTCGGCGAACGGGTCATCGTGCTGTCCAACAACCCTGGCCGGGTGGTCGCCGAGATCGAGGTCGACCTGCCCCGCGACCGCGAGCTCACGCTCAAGCGCGCGCCGGAGTTCCTTGCCTTGCGCGGCGTGATCGAGGACCTGGTACGCGCCCATCACGCCAGCACCATGGGCGGCAGCAGCAATCCCGCCGTGCCGATCAGTGAGGCTGAGCCGACCAGAGAAGCGGAGCCGATCAGGCACGCGACGGCGCAAGGACGACGTCGATGAGGCGGAACGTCACGGCCGAGCGCCTCCTACGCTCTCCAGCGAACAACTCGGCGGCGTTCGGCGATGCCGGTCATGTCGCTCGCGAGCCAGCCATTCCACGACCAACGGGTTCCCCATGATTCTCAACAGGTTCGGCGTCCGCGGAAAGCTCAACCTGCTCCTGCTGCTGCCGGTGATCGCGGTCCTGCTCGTGGCGACCCCGTTGGTCGTCACTCAGATCGACGACGCCCGAGCTGCGGGTCGCACTGCCGATACGGCGGGCCAGGCCCGGGATGTCGGCGGCCTCGTCTGGGAGCTCCAGCGGGAGCTGCTGGTCACCTCGGCCTACGTCGCGTCGCCAGAGGCCGACTCCAGCACGATGCTTCAGCAGCAGCGCGCGGTCACCGACTCCGTCGAGCGGGTACGCGCATCTCTCGGCCCCACGGTGTCGGACGAGCTCGCGGGGGCGCTCACCCGGGTCGGCTCGCTCAACGAGCTACGGCGCAATGCCGTGACACGCGGCGTCTCGCTCGACAGCTTGGCCCGCACCTACCACGCCGTCACCGAAGCGGTGATCGACGCGCTGCGGCTGCTTCCCAGGAGTGCCACCGGGGCGGCGGGCACCGATGCGGAAAGCACGAAGGCGCTGGGGGAACTCGAGGCACTACTGCGCGCTGACGAGCAGAGCGCTTTGCGCAGCACAGCGCTCATCACGACGTCGGTGAACCCCGTCGGCGGGCGGAAACTCCTGAACGACGCCACCGCGAACGCCCAGATTCTCACCCAGCGCTTCGTCCAACAGGCTGATATCGGGCATGCCGCGCTGCTCGTGCAGGTCGACCAGGGCGACGCGGGGCGCAAGATCGAGGCGCTGTCCCGACAGGTGCCGGACGTGTCCCGACAGGTGCCGGACGTGTCCCGAAAGGTGCCGGACGTGGGCGGCCAACAGGCGGTTACCTCGGCATTCGTGCGCGACGCGCTGGCCGCCGCCGAATCGCAGGCCGGCCTGCGGCGCGCCATGCAGGACCGGGTGACCGCGGAGATCGCCGATGCTGCGGCAACGCGCGGTGCTGCCGCGCGCAACCTCGCCATCGGAGTCGGTGTGGGGGTCCTGGCACTGGTCGGGCTCGTCGTGTTGCTCAGCGTCATCGTCAGCCGCTCGATCGCGGATCCGCTGCGTCAGCTGACGAGGTCGGCAACGCACCGTGGCCGACCTGACGAGTACCGAGCTGACCCGGGTTTCCGACAGCGAGGATGCCGACGAGAAGATGCCACAGCTCGCGGAGGTCGACGTCCCCCCCGGCGGCGAGGTGGGCGAGCTCGCCGAGGCGTTCAACCGAGTCCAGGCGACGGCAGCCGCACTGCTCGAGCGGCAGTCGACGAACCGGCTCAACGTCAGCCTGATGTTCGCCAATGTCGCCCGCCGAACGCAGAACCTCGTGCAACGGCAGCTCGCGGAGGTCGACGAGTTGGAGCGCAACGAACAGAACCCCACGCTGCTGGAGCGCCTCTACCGGCTGGACCACCTCTCGACCCGGTTGCGACGCAGTGCCGACAAGCTGCTCGTCATCGCCGGTTCCCGGGAGCAGGCAATGATCGGCCGGCCCATCGACCTCGCGACCGCTCTGCGGTCGGCACTCGCCGAGATCGAGGACTACAAGCGCGTCCGGTTCGGCAACCTGTGCCCCGTCACCTTGACCTCACCGGTAGCGTCCGACGTCGTGCTGCTCTTCGCCGAGCTGCTGGAGAATGCCACTGCATCCTCGCCGCCGGACACCCTGATCGACGTCAGCGCCCGGATCCAGAACGACAACACCTGTCTGGTGCTCCTCGTTGACCACGGCGTCGGAATGACGGCCGAGCAGCTGGCAGAGGAGAACCGCCGCCTCGTCGAGCGGGAACGGCTCGACATCGCTCCGACGGGCGTACTCGGCCTCTTCGTGGTTGGCCGATTGGCCCGCCGGCATTCGCTTCGTGTCCAGCTGGTCGAGACCCCAGGCGGTGGCATCACGGCACTGGTGACCATTCCGCCCGAGCTGTTCGTGGGCCAAGTCGCGGCGCACACCGACGTGCCACCCAGTGCGCCGAAGGATCTACCGGTAGCGACACCCGGAGCTACGCCATCGGCCATTCCCCAGATCACCATCCCGCCGCCCAGGTCGCCTGACGACGGCTTCGTGTGGTTCGACGACCTCGACCCGGCTGCCGCACCTAGCCCCGCTCTACCACAGGCTCCAGGACCCGTTCCGGCCTACTCCACCTCGGCCGCCGCCGTTCCTGGACCCGCTGGTCGCAAGCCGTCTCCTCGTCACCGCCAGCCCGTGGACGCCTCCCCTGACGAGGCCGGCGGCGGTCTTCCACCCCTGACCAGTCCCGATCCCACAGCCCCGCAGCCAGGCGTCTACGACATCGTCGACGGCCCCCGACACGGTCTCCGCCGCCGGGTGCCGGGTACGCACCTCTCCTCGAACCGTCAGCCTGCCGTCACGCGATTCGATGCCTGGGCAGCAGCCGAGGCCGGACCCGGTCGCAGGGCGGGCGGCAATGGACGAGTACCAGTCGGCTATCGTTCATGCCGCCCATGCGCGCAACGGCCGGGAGGAGGTCCGACGCACCGCACCCGCTTCTGGCGAGCGCCGTGCCGGGCTGACGCGGCGGGTGCCCGGCGCCAGCATCGCAAACGATCTGCCGCTGCAGCGATCGACGGGAACCGTCGATATTGCCGAACCAGGGTGGGGGGTACGGGATGCCGAGGCCGACCGCCGCGCATTCGAAGGATTTGCGACTGGGTTGGCTCGAGCGGACGAGTCTGCGAGCGCTCACGGACCAGCGCCGCAGGGGGACGACGGCCACCCGAGCAAGGAGACCGCTCAGTGACATCATCGGCACCCGGAGTCACGGGTCAGGCCAACAACTTCAACTGGATGGTCAACCGCTTCGCCCAGGACACCGCGGGAGTGATCGCCGCCATCGCCGTGTCCTCCGACGGGCTGCTGATCGCAGTCTCCTCGGGAGTCCAGGGCGCCGACGCCGCACGCCTCGGCGCGATCTCGACGGCCATGCTCAGCCTGGCCAACGGGGTCGGCGACTGCCATCCGATCGGCACCCCAGACAAGATCGTCATTGAGCTGACGCACGGCTACCTGCTCGTCTGCACGATCAGCATCGGCTGCTCGCTCGGTGTGCTGGCATCGAAACAGGCCAGCCTCGGTACACTCGCCTACGAGATGGCGATTTTCGCCAATCGAGCCGGCCCCATCCTGACACCGCAGTTGATCGAAGAGCTGAGGCTCACCGTCCGAACGTAGCCCGGGAGCAGGTGGCTGGACATGAACGGCGCCCACAGCGATCCGCGGCCGAATGGGGACGATCTCAGCATCTCGTTGGTGCGACCGTATTTGATGACGGCCGGCCGAGCCGAACCGGAGAACGTGCCAATCGAGATCGAGGCGCAGGTCATGACGACCGATCTCGGTCTGGCCACGTATGAGAGGTTGACGTTCGAGCACCGCGACATCGTCGCGCTGTGCCGGCAGACCGTCTCCGTCGCGGAGGTCGCCGCGCTGCTCGGCCTGCATATCGGTGTCGCGCGGGTTCTGGTCGTCGACCTGGCGGAGAACGGATACGTGGTCGTCCGGCGTCCCGCCATCGCGGGCGCCCACGACCTGCACATCATGGAAAGGGTCATCCGTGGACTCGAAGCGATCCGCTGAGCCCGAAAGTCGGCGGCCGCCGACACCAGTCAAGATCGTGATCGGGGGTGGTTTCGGCGTCGGCAAGACGACGGCGGTCGGCACCATCTCCGAGATCGCGCCGTTGTCCACCGAGGCCGCCATCACGTCGGTCGCCGCGGAGATCGACCGCACCGGCCACACCCCGGAAAAGACGACGACCACGGTCGCACTCGACTTCGGTTACCTCACCATCGACGAGGGGATGCGGCTCTACCTGTTCGGAACCCCTGGACAGGACCGCTTCGGGTTCATGTGGCAGGACCTCGTGCAGGGCGCACTCGGCGCACTCGTCATCGTCGACTCCCGACGTCTCGACGACTGCTACCCCGCCGTCGACTACTTCGAGAAGGTCAAGCTTCCCTTCGTGGTCGCAATCAACCTCTTCAACGGACGGCTCGACCACGATCTCGAGGACGTCCGATGGGCGCTGGCCGTCGGCGAGGACGTTCCTCTGATCACGTTCGACGCCCGGGCGAAGCTCTCTGTGCGTGACGCGCTCCTCGCGGTCCTGCGCCGCGCCTACGATCACGCTCGCGCAGGGACACCTCGGGCTTCCACCGGGAGATGATCCGGGCGTGGGCGGCGCAGGAAAGCCATCGGCGCCACCCACACGACCGCCGACCTCGACGGCCGCGGAGCCGAGCAGGGTGCATGCCACAGGTCCGTCCAATCGCCATGACGCAAAGTGAGGAACGGACGTGTGCCGGTGGCTGGCGTACTTCGGGGATCCGATCCGCCCGGAGGAGCTGCTCTACGAGCCGCGGCGGTCGCTGATCGAGCAGAGCCGCCGCAGCGGCCCGGATGCGGGCATCGCCAACGCCGACGGGTTCGGCCTGGGGTGGTACGGCCTCAGCGACACACCGGGGCTGTTCCGCAGCTCCCTGCCGGCGTGGGGCGACCAGAACCTGCGCGAGCTCAGCGCGCAGATCCGCTCGCCGCTGTTCCTCGCCCACGTCCGCGCCGCCAGTCCCAGCATGCCGGTGCAGCAGACGAACTGCCACCCGTTCCGGCACGGGAAGTGGCTGTTCGTGCACAACGGCTACGTCGCCGACTGGCCGCACCTGCGGCGTGAGCTGACGATGGCGGTGGACCCGGCGCTCTACCCGCTCATCGAAGGCTCGACGGACTCCGAGGTGATGTTCTTCCTCGCGCTGACCTTCGGCCTGGACGACGACCCGCTCGGCGCCCTCGAGCGGATGGCCGGCTTCGTCGAGGCGGCCGGACACCGGCACGGCAGCGAGCACCCGCTGCAGATGACCGTCGGGCTCAGCGACGGCGAGCAGGTCGTCGCGGTGCGCTACGCGAGCGGCCCGGAGGTCAACACGCTGTTCGTCAGCACGTCGGTGCACGACCTGCGGCTGCTCCTGCCTGCGGAGGAGCGGTTCCGGCACTTCTCCGACGAGGCGCGGGTGGTGGTGTCCGAGCCCCTGATCGACCTGCCGGGGCTGTGGCACGAGATCCCGCCGTCGACGGCGCTGATCGTGCGCGACGGGCCGGACAGCGAGGACGTGCCGTTCGTCCCGTGCCCGCCCTGACTCCCGCGGGTCAGCGGCCCGCGCCGGCGTCCACCCAGCGTCCGCCACCCGCCTCGATCTGGGGCAGGGCGGCGCGGACCTCGGTGGCGAGGTCGGAGACGAACAGCAGCACGACGTCGGGCTGCGCGGCGACCAGCGCGTCCGGCGCGATGATCGGGATGTCGGTGCCGGGCATGCGACGGCCGTGCTTGTCCGGCGAGGCGTCCGCGACGGCGGTGAGCAGGCTCGCGTCGAGCCCGGCGACCCGCAGCAGCGCGACGGCCCGGGAGGCCGCGCAGTAGCCGTACACACGTCGGCCCGCGGCCCGCTCCGCCTCGCAGGTGGCGCGCAGCCACTCGGCGGTGCGGGCCACCGAGCCCTGCAGCGCCGCCACCGCGGCCGGGTCGCGCACGCCGGCGGCCTCCTCGCCGTCGACGACGGTGGCGAGGTCGGGCGTCGGGCGGCCGTCCCGGACGGCGGCGAGCAGGACGGTGCCGCCGTAGAGCGGGAACCGGTGCGCGGTCGTGGCGGTGAGCCCGACCTCGGCGAGCATGCCGACCATCGCCGGGGTCGAGTAGTAGGCGTAGTGGCCGTGACGCAGTGCGTTCCACTGCAGGCCCTCGACGATCGCGCCGAGGCAGTGGTACTGCAGCAGAAGGACGCCGCCGGGAGCGAGCCGGGCGGCCCGCTCGGCCAGGGCGGCGCGCTGGTCGACGAAGTGCATCAGGCCGAAGCAGGCATCGACGACGACGTCCGCGGGCGCGTCCGGGGCCGCCTCGGTGAGCCCGTGCGCGCCCAGCTCGGGCAGCCAGGTGCCACCGTGCGGGCTCGGGTACTCGGCGACCGTCCCGTGCTCCGGCAGCACGCCGTCGGCGGCCAGGCGCTCCAGCGCGGCGACCCGCTGCCGGGCCAGTGCCGCGGGCTCGAAGCCGAGCGGTTCCTCCGTGACGTCGTCGGCGCCGATCAGCTGCGCGAGCCCGCACCCCGCGCAGAGCCACATCCGCAGCGGGAGCAGCGGGTCGGGTCCCGGGTGGTCGGCGGCGGGGAACAGCTCGCTGGAGGGCTGCTCCCCCAGGTCCAGCACCACGTCGCCGGCCGTGCCGCCGCAGAACCGGCAGGCGACGGACGGGTCGGCGGGGACGGGGACGGCGTCGGCCAACGGCGAGGCGGTCACGCGGTCACCGTAGCGCCGCGCCTTCCCCGCCCGTGCACATCCCGGCCGGCCGACGCACGCTGCACGGCATGTGCACGAGCAGTCCTCCGTGTGCACGGGCGGTTCGAGACGGTCACGAGCACCCGGTGCGCGAGGGCGCGGACGGCACGGCACTACGGTGGCCGGGTGCAGGTGGTGCAGACCGAGCTGGACGGGGTGCTGCTGTTCGAGCCGACCCCGCACCGTGACGCCCGCGGCTTCTTCAGCCGCACCTCGGACAACGCCGTGCTCGCCGCGGCGGGGATCGACCCGACGTTTCCGCAGGACTCCCAGTCGCGCAGCGTCCGCGGCGTGATCCGCGGGATGCACGGGCGGTTGGGGCGGGGTGAGGCGAAGCTGGTGCGGTGCGCGCACGGCGCGGTGCTCGACGTGGTCGTGGACGCGCGTCCGGGGTCGCCGACGTTCGGCCGTTGGGCGAGCTTCACGCTGGACGACGAGTCGATGCGGTCGGTGTACATCCCCCGCGGGTTCCTGCACGGGTTCCAGGCACTGACCGACGTCGCCGACACCTGCTACCGGATCGACGCCGTCCACGACCCGAGCGAGGACGTCTCGGTGGCCTTCGCCGACCCGGACCTGGCGATTCCGTGGCCCCTGCCGCCGACCCTGGTCAGCGATCGGGACCGCGCGGCCCCGTCGTGGCGGGAGCTGCGGGAGCGGTTGCTGGCGGCGGCCGTCCGCTGATCCGCAGGAGTGCGGTCCGGCCGCACCGCTCGGTGATCGCTGTCCGGGCGCCTGCGGCGCGCTGCGGTCCATCGGTGATCGCTGTCTGCGCGTCGGCATTGCCGGTGATCGCTGTCTGAGCGTCTGCACTGCACGGCGGACTACCGCAGGCGCGCCTGAACGGCGATCGATCGCCGGGAAGGCGCCCGATCGACGATCATCGCGCTGCGCGCCCGATCGGGCGAAAGCGGCGTCGGCAAGGTCGTGGGGCGACGTGCTCCGCGGGCCGGTCAGGCGGCGGCGTCCTCGGCGCGGTGCCGCCCTCCCGAGTCGCCGTCGTTGTCGCCGTGGTCGCCGTCGTCGCCGTGGTCGCCGTCGTGGTCGCCGTCGTGGTCGCGTCGTGGTCGCCGTCGTCGTGCGTGGTCGCCGTCGTCGGAGTGGTCGCCGTCGTCGTCGCGGTCCCGGTCGTCGTGGTCCCGGTCCTCGTGGTCCCGGTCCTCGTGGTCCCGGTCCTCGTGGTCGTCGTCGCGGTCACCGTCCCCGTGATCCCGGTCGTCGTGGTCGTCGCGGTTGCTGTCGGCGTGGTCCCCGTCCCCGTCGGAGTCGGTCGTCGTCGGATCGGTCGGAGGTGGCCCGATCCCGGTCCGTGTGGCGGCCGTCGCGGCTGCCGCTCCAGTCCCGGTCGTCGGACCCGCCGTCCCGGTCGGCTCGCGTCGCGGTGACCGCGGCCCGGTGCTTGCCGCTGTCCGTCCCGCGGTCCGTCGAGTCGCCTGACGACGCATCGTCCGCAGCGTGCCGGCCCGTCGCGGGCGGGAGCGCCGTCGACGCGAGGGCGTCGCCGTCGACC
Organism: uncultured Actinomycetota bacterium; assembly: GCA_963780835.1. Classification (GTDB taxonomy): domain Bacteria; phylum Actinomycetota; class Actinomycetes; order Mycobacteriales; family Pseudonocardiaceae; genus Pseudonocardia. Next base: position 15,571 of record CAWADQ010000032.1, read on the forward strand.
GGCTCGCTCGGCGCGTCGGTCGGGACCCGCGCCGTGGGCAACCGCAACCGGGGCACCGTGCGCGGTGCGGGCTGTCGCGGGTGCACCACGACGGGTTTCGCCGTCGCGGGCGAGCGGGTGCGCGGCTCCGCCCGCGAGGTGGGCGAGGTGGGCGCGGTGGCGGGCGGCGGAGCGGCCACGACCGGGGGCTCGGGTTCGGACGGTGGCGGCGGCTCGGGGGTCTGCGGCTCCGCGGCCATCGACACCGCGACCACGGTGCTGCACAGCAACGCGCCGCCGACCGCCAACCCGCGCGCGGCGGGCGACAGCGACGGCCAGGCGCGACCCTCGCGGCGCAGGAGGTCCGCGACGAGCCACTGCGCCCCCGACGTCCCACGACGGTGCGTTGCCATGTCCACCTCCCTGAGCGCGCCGTTCAGGTGACGATCGGGTCTCCGGCTTGGCGGTTGCCGAAACACCTCACCACGGTCGGTGGTCGCCCGGCAACGCTGAGAAAGCGCTGGTCAGGCCGAAGGAGGAGGTCGGCTCAGTGCACCCTCGCCCGCTCGTCCCGCGCGCCGGGCCGCCCGGTTGCGCGGGCGCACGACATCCACCGGCCAGGTGACTCCCTGTCCGCTGCAGCCGTCCAGGTGAGTCTCGCGGCGCACGTCGTCGACCTGCTCGGCATCCAGGAGTCCCAGCGAGGCGGCGTGCTCGGCGATCTCGACACTGTCGTCGACGGCCAGCATCGGCACGCCTGCGGCGGTGGTCACGGCGGCGAGCGCGTCCACCTCGGCCGCGCGGTGGGCGTTGAGGGCGCCGGTGCGCCGCACGTAGATGGCCCGGATCCGGCCGGGATGCTCGCGCGCCGCGGCCGCGTAGATCTCGGGGTCGAGCTGCCCGGTGTCGCCGACCAGCAGCAGCGCCAGCCCCGGGTGCTCGGCGAGGATGCGCCGGATCAGCCCGAGCTTGTGCTCCCGGGCACCGATGCGGAACAGGTTGCCCCGCCCGGGACCCCAGTCGGTCAGCAGGAGCGGACCGAACGGGAAGCCGCGCAGCGCGATGAACTCCAGCAACACCTCGTGCAGGTTCCACGGGCTCGTGGAGAGATAGAACACGGGCAGCCCGGCCTCGCCGGATCGGCGCACCAGAGCCCGGTACAGCGCCGCCGCGCCCGGCAGCGGTGCGCGATCGGTGACCTCGGTGAGCAGCGTGATGCGCAGGAACTCCAGTCCGCGGGTCAGCCCGGTCTCGACGATCGTGTCGTCGACGTCGCTCACGAGCCCGAGCTGCACGTCCGGCGACACCACGAGGACGGGAGTGCGCACGGTCGCGCCCTCGGCGAGGTCGAGCTCGACGTCGTGCCAGCCCGGCGACAGCCCGGGGTCGGTGACGACGGCGTTGACGTAGCCGTCGCGGTCGCTGCGGACGGTGACGACCGCGCCGGGTGTTCGGGCGGTGACCGCCGCGTCGGCCACCTCGACGGTCAGGAAGCGCGCCAGGCTCGTGCGCAGGACCGAGCGGCGGGAGCGCCGGGCGGGCTCCTGCACCGGGCCACGGGCCGGCGCGAGCACGCCGCCGTCCGTCGCGGGCAGGTGCCGGGCCCGTGCCTCGGGCCTGCCGAGCACCGCGCGCGCCCCGAGCTGCACCCGCTGCGGCGAGCCGTGGCCGACGAAGGGGATCAGCAGCGGGGTCGTCGAGCGACGGAACACGCGCAGCAGCGCGATCTGCCCGACCCGGACGACGTCCTCCACCAGCACGGCCACCCGGATCAGCGCCACGCGGACCAGCGCCGGTCGGGCTCGGACGAACCACACCACGGCACCGGCCGTCGCGAGCCCCACGCCGACCCGCCACCACCGCACGCGCATGCCGTGCAGCCTCCTCGATCACGGAGGCGGCCCGCCAGTGCTGCCACCGCGCCTGTCGCCGACCGTGCACACCGGTCGCCGAGCGTGCACACGCCGCACCGTGTGCACCGGCCGCCCGCGACATGCACCGGCGTCCGAGCGCCGCAGCTCCGGGCGCTTCACACCGGCACGGCGGGCATCCTCACCGACTCCGGCGAGCGGTCCGGGCGCAGGCCGCGCCACGCGGCGTGCCGCAACCGGCCGTCGCGCGTCACGAGCCGGTACTCGACCTCGCCGACCAGCACAGGCTCCACCCAGCGGGCCTTGCGGGCGTGCTCCCGCGGCACCACCTCGTCGAACGGGCTCGTCGGCCGGGCCAGCGGCCGCAGACGGGTCATGAGGCCGACCAGTACGGCGTCGGAGAACCCGGTGCCGACGTGGCCGAGATAGCGCAGCGCGCCTGCGGCGTCGTACGCACCGAGCAGCAGCGAGCCGAAGGTCGCGGTGCGCCGCCCCTCCCCGGCCGTCCAGCCTCCGACGAGCACCTCCTGCGTGCGCACCAGCGCGGTCTTCACCCAGCCGGGCGACCGCCTGCCGGGCTCGTAGCGGCCGGCGCGGCGCTTGGCGACGACGCCCTCGAGCCCGTGCTGGCGGGCGACGGCGAGCATCTGGTCGCCGTCGACGTCGGTGAACGACGGGGGTACCAGCACACGGTCCGCAGGGGCGAGCGTGGCGAGCCGGGCGCGGCGGTCGTCGTAGGAGGCCGCGAGCAGCGACTCGCCGTCGAGGTGCAGCACGTCGAAGGCGTAGAACGACACGGGAAGGCGCGCGCGCAGCTCCGCCGACGGATGGCGAACGTGCATGCGGTCCTGCAGCAGCCCGAAGTCCGGCCGGCCCGCGGCGTCGAGCACCACGATCTCCCCGTCGAGCAGGACGGGCCGTCCCCCGGTGACCGCGCCGATCCCGGCCAGCTCGGGGTAGCCGGCGGTGACGTCGTTGCCGAGGCGGCTGGTGAGCTGCACCTGGTCGCCTGCCGCCGCGACGACGGCGCGCACGCCGTCCCACTTGAACTCGAACGCCCAGCCGGGCCCCTTCGGCACCTGCCCGGCGGTGGCGAGCATGGGCATGACCGGCTCGGGGAGGGCGGGAGCGGTCACGGGCCCAGTGTCCGCGTCAGGGCCGCCGCGCGCTGCGCGTCTCCGGTGACAGGGCCCGTATCCGGTGCCAGGAAGGCCACTTTCCTGTCGTCTCGTGACATGAAGGTGGCCTTGCTGACACGAGTGGGGGGCGAGCGCCGGATCAGGTGGCGCGCGGCGACCCAGCCGTGGTCTTCCCCGGCCTTGACGTCGATGGTCTTGCTCTCGTCAACGCAAAGTCGGCGGCGATGTCCTTTCGGCGGCCGGCCGTTCGTCCCCAGGATGAGGACCGGCGACCAGGCCGGTCCCCTACCCCGCTCAGGAGGACCCCGATGACTCTCTACGCCGCACTCATCTACGGTGCCGAGCTCGACCGCGGCGACGGGTCGCCGCGCGAGATGTCCGCCGAGTACGCCGAGTTCAGCAAGGCCGCCGCGGCGGTCATCCGCGGCGGCGAGGGCCTCTACCCCACCTCCACCGCCACGGTGGTGCGGGTGATCGGCGGCAAGGGCGGCGACGTCGTCACGACCGACGGCCCGTACGCCGAGACCAAGGAGGTGCTCAACGGCTTCTACCTGCTGGAGTGCGCCGACCTGGACGAGGCGGTCGCCACGGCCGCGAAGATCCCGGGGGCGTGGCACGGGGCGGTGGAGGTCCGGCCGGTGATCGAGTTCGCGTGACCGACGATCCAGCGCATGTCCGGGAAGCCGACGCCGCCAGGCGGGGGCTTCCCGGTGAAGATACAGCGCGCGCCGCCCTCGTCCGCCTCGTGCGCGACGAGGGCCGGCGCGTGCTGGCCACCCTCGTCCGGCAGACGGGCGACCTGCAGCTCGCCGAAGATGCCGTGCAGGACGCCGTTCTGCGGGCGCTGGACACCTGGCCGCGCACGGGTGTGCCGCCGCAACCGCGGGCCTGGCTGACGCTCACCGCGCGCCACCGCGCGATCGACATCGCCCGCCGCGAGGCCGCCCGTTCGGGAAAGGAGGCCGACGCCATGCCCCTGGCCGGTCCACCCGACGAGCCGCCGGAGGTGCTGCGCGACGACCAGCTGCGGCTCGTGTTCACCTGCTGCCACCCGGCGTTGGCCGTCGAGACACAGGTGGCGCTGGCGCTGCACACCCTGTGCGGGCTGTCCACCGCAGAGGTCGGCCGCGCGCTGCTCGTGCCTGAGCAGACGATGTCCAAGCGGCTCACCCGGGCCAAGCAGAAGATCGCCAGAGCCCGCATTCCGTACCGGGTGCCGGATGCCGCCGAGCTGCCGGACCGCCTGCACGGCGTCGCGGCGACCGTCTACCTGCTGTTCACGGAGGGGTACGGCCGCGCGGACGGCGCGACCGCGGCCGACGAGGCACTGCGCCTGGCCCGGCTGCTGCACGGACTGATGCCCGACGAGGCGGCCGTGCTCGGCCTGCTGGCGCTGCTGCTCCTGCAGGACTCACGCCGCCCGGCGCGCTTCACCCCCGCCGGCGACCCCGTGCCGCTGGCGGAGCAGGACCGGACGCGCTGGCACCGGCCGTCGATCACCGAGGGCGTGGTGCTCGTCGGCGAGGGCTTGCGCCGCACCCCCGGCCGCCCCGACCCCTACGTCGTCCAGGCCGCGATCGCCGCCTGTCACGCGCTCGCGCCGACCGGCGCGGACACCGACTGGGCCGCCGTGCTGTCGTGGTACGACGTGCTGCTCACCGTCCACGACACGCCGGTGGTGCGGCTCAACCGGGCCGTCGCCGTCGGCGAGTGCCGCGGCGCGGAGGCGGCGCTGGCGGAACTGGACGCGCTGCCGGGGCTGGGCGGCTACCCGCTCTGGCACGCCACGCGGGCGGAGTTCCTGACGCGCCTCGAGCGGGTCGCCGAGGCGCGGACGGCGTTCGACGCGGCGCTCGCGCTTCCGATGCCCGCGGCACAGCGCGCGCACGTGGCGGGCCGGCGGGCCGCGCTCCCCGTCTGAGGCGCGGGTGCGCCGCACGTGGGCGAAGGGCGCCGGCAAGGCGCGAGCCGAGCGTTATCACACCCCGGGCGGTGCCGTCGCACCCCGTGGAGGGCCGCCGCACCTGCTGGGCAGAGTGTGATCCTTCGACGGGATGTGCGACAGACGATGCGGTGTGCGACAGCCGGAGCTCGACCGTCGTCCCTCACAGGTACGCCGCCGGAAGGGTCGCGGCGGTCGGCTCGCAGGTGAGAGCCCTGTCACGTGAGTGGGCTCACCGAGCCTCGAACTGACTTCTGTATCGATTCCGAGGATCGTGGAGGACGTGCCCGAGGGCGTGCACACCACCGTCTCATGACCGAGGTAGACCATGTCCGTCCTCCTGGACCGCCCGCACCGCGTGCGCCGCGGTGCTTCGCCGTCGCGCGCGAGGCTGTTGGCCGCAGTGGCCGCCCTCTTCACCTTCGACGGTGCCGTGTTCGGCAGCTGGGCCGCGCGCATCCCCGACGTCACCACCCAGGTGGGGGCCTCGCACACCGCGCTCGGGCTCGCGCTGCTGTGCGTCTCGATCGGCGCGCTGGCGAGCATGCAGCTGGCCGGGGCGCTGTGTGCACGGCTCGGCGCGGGGCTGGTCGCCACCGCGTCGGCCGTGCTGATCTGCGTCGCGGTCACCCTGCCCGGCCTCGCCCGGTCGCTGCCCGAGCTCGCCGCCGCGCTGCTCGCGTTCGGCGCCGCGACCGGTGCGGTGAACGTCGCCGCCAACAGCGCGGGCGTCCGGATCGAGGCCGCCGGCAACCGGCCGATCATGCCCGGCCTGCATGCCGCCTTCAGCTTCGGCGGCCTCGTCGGCGCCGCGCTGGGCGGTCTCGCGTCCGGGCTGGGTCCGGTGGCCCCGCACCTGCTGGTCGTGGCCGGGGTCGGGCTGCTGCTCACGGCGGTGATCGCGCCGGTGCTCGTCGGTGGCGACGTCGAGCAGCGGGCCGCCGAGCTCGAGCGGGCCGACGCCGTCGCCGACCGCCCCGAACCGAAGCGGGCGACGACCGCACCGCGCCGACTGCTCGTCCTGCTCGGCCTGATCGCGGGCTGCACCGCCTACGGCGAGGGCGCGATCACCGACTGGGGCGCGCTGCACCTGCGCGAGACCCTGGCGGCCACCCCGGCCGTCGCCGCCGCCGGGTACGCGGCGTTCTCACTGGCGATGGCCTGCGGGCGGCTGGTGGGCGGGCGACTCGTGCGGTCCTTCGGGGCCACGCACGTCCTCGTCTACGGGTCGGTGCTCGCCGCGACCGGCATGCTCGCCGCCGCCTTCGCCCCGGCCGTCGCCGTGGCCCTGGTCGGGTTCGCACTCGTCGGGCTGGGCCTGGCGAACGTCTTCCCGCTCGCGATCGCCCGCGCCGGCTCGCTCGGCGGGTCGAAGGGGGTGGCCCTGGCGTCGACGGTGGGCTACACGGGCCTGCTCGGCGGCCCGCCCCTGATCGGGCTGCTCGTCGGCGGGGTCGGCCTGCCCGCGGCACTGGCCACGGTGTCGCTGCTCGCCGCGGTCGCCGCAGGCCTGAGCCTGTACGCCACGCCGCAGCGCGCCCTGCTGCACGCCCGGGTCACCGACGCGCTCGACGCCGGCCGCGAACGCGCCGTCGCCGGCCTCACCCCGGCGGTGGTCCGCTACGGCCCGACGGTGCGCCGCTGGGCCGACGACCTCACCCTGCTCGGCGCCACGGCCCCGGGCCCCGCCCGCACCCTGAGCCCGATCGAGGCCGTCTACCTGCGCTGACGCCACCGGTCGGTGCACGCCCGTGTCCCCGCGAGTCGCCACGTTTGCCGCCGCGAGTCGGCACCTTTGCCGGCGCGAGTCGGCACCTTCGACAGCGCGAATCCGACGTTCCGGACGACGCGCGGAGCGACGATCCGGCCAGCGCCCGACCCCGCCGCCGGGACCCCTACTCGCCCTGGTCTGCCTCGCCGACCGGCAGACTCCTCGAACGTGCCGGCCTCGGTCGTGACGGAATCGCCGCCGGCGGGCGCCGCCGGCACCCGATCCCGCGCCGTCGGCGTGGATCTCGCTCCCGCCGTACTCGACCGAGCCGGGCTCGGGCCCCTCGCCGGGCGCGATCTCCGCGACGGTGTCGGGGTCGAGCGGCAGGTTGTGCGACTGGGTCATCCGGTCGTCTCCTTCCGTGTGACCGATGCGTACCCGGACCGCCGGGCCAAGGCAACGCACGGCGGCCACGTCGTCCACCGTGCGGAAGCGCGGACTCGCAGGACGAGCGCAGGCCTGCGCGTACTCGCGACCGCAGAGCCGCGGCACCGCCCGACGTGCCCCTGCGACGCGCAAACGTGGCGACTCGCGGGCGGGAGCGGGGCCGCCGCGCAGCCCGGATCGCCGGAAAAGTGATCTCGCAACGCGGGTATCTGTACGGCCGCGTGCCCCGCCTCCTATCGTCGGCCGCGTGGCCCCGGATGCCGACACCTTCGCCGACACCTCAGCCCCCGCCGACAGCCAGCGCGAGCAACGGCTCCGCAAGGCCGACCAGGCACGCGGCTCCGGCTACCCGTACCGCTACCCCACCGACGCCTCCGCGGCCGGCATCCGGGCCGCTCACGCCGGGCTGGCTCCCGACCAGGTCACCGAGCACGAGGTCCACATCGCCGGCCGGCTGGAGCTCATCCGCCGCCAGGGCGGGCTGACGTTCGCCACGCTGCGCGACCGCACCGGGGCCATCCAGCTCTTCGTCGACACCGCCGTCGTCGGCGCCGCGGTGCACCGCGACTTCGACGAGCTCGACCGCGGCGACTGGGTCGGCGTCGCCGGGACCGTGATGACCACCCGGCGCGGTGAGCTCTCCGTCCGCGTCGGCGAGTTCGCGCTGCTGGCCAAGGCGCTGCTGCCGCCGCCCGACAAGCACCGCGGGCTCGCCGACGTCGAGACCCGCTACCGGCAGCGCTACGTCGACCTCGAGGCCAACGAGCGCACCCGCGAGATCTTCCGGGTCCGGCACGCCGCGATCCACGCGATCCGCAACCACCTGAACGGCCTGGGCTTCACCGAGGTCGAGGGCCCGGTGCTGCAGACGATCCAGGGCGGCGCGTCGGCCCGCCCGTTCGTCACCCACCACAACGCCCTGGACATCGACCTCTACCTGCGGATCGCGCTGGAGCTGCACCTCAAGCGGCTCATCGTCGGCGGGCTGGAGCGGGTGTTCGAGATCGGGCGGGTGTTCCGCAACGAGGGCATCGACACCCGGCACAACCCCGAGTTCACGATGCTGGAGGCCTACCAGGCCTTCGCCGACTACCACGACATGATGGACCTGACCGAGGGCCTCGTGTCCGCGGCGGCGAAGGCCGCGCTCGGCGACACGACCACGGTGCACTACGCCGGGCAGGCCATCGACCTCACGACGCCCTGGCCGCGCGCCCGGTTCGCCGACATGATCGCCGAGAAGACCGGCGCGACGATGCACCCGGACATGCCGATCGCGCAGGCCCGGGCCGTCCTCGACCGCCTGCACATCCCCTACGAGAGCAGCTGGGGCGCGGGCCGGCTCATGAAGGAGGTCTACGACGAGAAGGTGCAGCACGACGTCGTCGGCCCGGTGTTCTGCATCGACTACCCGCGCGAGGTGTCGCCGCTGGCCCGGGTGCACCGCGACGACCCGGCCTACGTCGAGCGCTTCGAGCTGATCGTCGCCGGGTTCGAGCTGTGCAACGCCTACAGCGAGCAGAACGACCCGGCCGAGCAGCTCGCCGCGTTCGAGGCCGAGGCGCGCGCCAAGCAGGGCGGCGACCCGGAGGCCGGCGACGTCGACCACGACTACATCCGCGCGCTGGAGCACGGGATGCCGCCGACGGGCGGCCTGGGGATCGGGATCGACCGGCTGGTGATGCTGCTGGCCAGCGTCGACTCGATCCGCGAGGTGATCCTCTTCCCGACGCTGCGCCCCGAGTTCGCCCCGCCCCCGGGTGGCGGACCGGGCGGGGCGCCGCGTCCGCTCGCCGCGCCGACGCCCATCGCACCGGGCAGCGTCGCCGGTCCGAGCGTCGACGGCGCGGCCCCCACGTCCGTCGTCGCCCTGCCGAGCATGGCCCCGTCGGTGCACACCATCACGCCGCCCGAGCCCCGCGAGCTGCACCAGCGCGCCGTCAGGACGATCGCCGGGCTCACCGCGCTCTGCGGCGTTCTCCAGCTGCTCAGCATGATCCCGTTCGTGCACTCGCGGTTCGGCGCGCGCGAGGACGCGATCGGGCCGCTGTGGGTGCCGATCGTCGGCCACGTCGTGTCGGTGATCGTCGGGTTGCTGCTGATCCTGCTGGCCGACCAGCTCGGCAAGCGCAAACACGCGGCCTGGCGGCTCGGGGTGGCGCTGTTCGCGCTCGGCGCCCTCGCGCACCTGCTCAAGGGGCCGCACCCGATCGCGCTGGCGTTCTGCGTCGGCATGCTGGTCGCGCTCATCGCCTACCGGCGGTCCTTCGGCGCGCCGGTCGACCCGCCGTCGCTGTTCCGCCTCGTCCGGTTCGTGCCGCTGTACCTGCTCGCCGTGCTGGTCTTCGGCGTCGTCGCGCTCTGGACGGAGCGCGGCCGGATCACCCCGGAGCTGAGCATCGGCGGCGTGCTGGAGACGGTGTTCGGCGGCCTCGTGGGGCTCGACGGCCCGTACACCTTCCGGTCGCCGTTCTTCGCGGTCTACTTCCCGGCGGCGCTGGTCGCGCTGGGCGTCGTCGGCCTGATCGTGTTCGCGATCCTGCTGTTCCGGCCGCTGGCCGCGCGCAACGTGCACACCGAGGACGACTGGGAGCACGCCACGCGCCTCGTGCACACCTACGGCTGGGACACGCTGGCCTACTTCGCGCTGCGCGACGACAAGAACTTCTTCTTCTCCCGCGACGGCGAGGCGTTCCTCGCCTACACCTACATCGGCGGCTACGCGCTGGTCTCCGGCGACCCGATCGGCGCGCAGCAGTCGGTGGTCGAACGTGCTCGACGAGTTCCTCGAGATGTGCGAGGAGCGGGCCTGGACCCCGGCGCTGCTCGCCGCCCGCGAGGCCAGCATGCCGCTGTACGAGTCGCGCGGGTTCTCGGCCTTCTACCTGGGCGACGAGGCGATCATCGACTGCCGCCGGTTCTCCCTCGAGGGTGCGCGGCGCAAGAGTCTCCGCTCGGCGGTCCGCCGCGTCGGGCGCACGCACCGCTTCCAGCTGGTGGCGGAGTCGAACGCCTCGGCCCCGCTGGTCGACCAGCTCAACGCGATCAGCGCGCGCTGGCGGGGCAAGAACCCCGAGCGCGGCTTCACGATGTCGCTGTCGCAGGACGTCCTGGGGAAGGGGGCCAACCCGGAGTTCCTCCTGTGCGTCGCCCTGCGCGAGGACGGGACGCCGTCGGGGTTCCTGCGCCTCGTGCCCGCCTACGGGCCGTCGTTCGGCTACACGCTCGACCTCATGCGCCACGACCCGGACGCGCCGAACGGCATGACGGAGTTCCTCATCGCCTCCACCGCCGGCGCGCTGCGCGACCGCGGGGTGGCCCGGCTGTCGATGAACTTCGCGATGTGGGGGCGCCTGTTCGCCGACGACGTCCCGTTCAGCGCCACCCAGCGGGCCGCCCGGTGGGCCGTGGGCGTGCTCAACCCGTTCTTCCAGATCAAGTCGCTGCACGACTTCAACGCGAAGTTCGACCCCGAGTGGATGCCCCGCGTGCTCGCCTACCGCCGCCGCACGGACCTGCCCCGGGTCGGCCTGCGGTACGCCGGCGCCGAGGGCTTCCTCGCCCTGCCGGTGATCGGGGATCTGCTCGTGCCCAAGACCGTCGGCGGGGTGAGTTCGCCGTCCGCGCCGCCCTCGGCACACCGGGCAGCGTGACCGATCATCGCCCCTATGATCCATTGATCGACACGCTGGGCAGCCTCTCGATCACGGCGTGGTGGCCCGTCCGGGTCGTCGTGCTCGCACTCGGTGCGGTGGCCGTCCTCGCGGCCGCGCGGGCTCTGCGCCGCCCCGCCTCGCCGGTGGTGCGCACGCTCGCCGTCACGGCGGCCGTGCTGCTCGCGCTCCTCACCGTCGGGGGCGTCGTCAACGCCCACTACGCCTACGTCCCGACCCTCGGCGAGGCGCTCGGGGACGAGTCGTCGCTCTCCTCCGCCGACGGCGTCGACGGCGTCGACGGCAGGTCCCGGCCAAGGGCCAGGTGGTGCCGCTCACCGTCCCGCCCACCGCGTCCAACTTCTCGGCGCGCCAGGCCCAGGTCTACCTGCCGCCTGCGTGGTTCGCGACGCAGCGGCCCGCCCTGCCCGTGGTCATGCTCCTGCACGGTGAGCCCGGTGACCCGTCCGACTGGGCCGACGGCGGCGAGGCGGCCGCCACCGCCGACGCCTGGGCCGCCCAGCACCGCGGCGTCGCCCCCGTGCTGGTCATGCCGGACATCAACGGCAGCCTGACCGCAGACACGGAGTGCGTCGACAGCCCGGTCGGCAACGCCGAGACCTACCTGACGGTCGACGTCCCGGCCGCCGTCCAGCAGCAGTTCGGCACGAAGCCGCCGGGCCGGTCCTGGGCGCTCGCGGGGCTCTCCGAGGGCGGCGCCTGCGCGATCATGCTGGCGCTGCGCCACCCCGACCTGTTCAGCACGTTCGGCGACTTCGGCGGGCTGTCCGGACCGCGGGTCGGCGAGTCCGACACCGACACCGACTCCACGGTCGCCGAACTCTTCGGCGGGTCCCGGCAGGAGTTCGCCGCGCACGAGCCCGCCGACCTCCTGGCCACCGGCAACCCGGCCTTCCGCAACCTCGGCGGGTGGTTCGAGGTCGGCGGCGACGACGGCGACCCGCTCGCCGCCGCACAGAAGCTGGCCCCGCTCGCCGCCGCGGCGGGCATCTCCACCTGCCTGATCGTCGTCCCGGACGGCGGGCACACCTTCGACGTCTGGAGCGCCGCCTTCCGCCGGTCACTGCCGTGGATGGCGGCACGGCTCGGGCTGGTGCCGGCCACCCCGCAGATGACCGCGGGCTGCCAGACCTGACGCCCGTGTCCACCGATCGGTGGACACGCAGGTCAACCGGCACACCGGCCGATCCGCCGACTGTGCGGGGGCCGCGCGGGCGGCATCGTCATGGGTGTCGGGCAACGAGCCCGGCAGACCGGACGGAGAAACCGAGATGACCACCATGTCCACCCCCTACGCCACCACCGCCCCCTCCTACTCCACCTCCGACGACGACACCGTCCGCCTGCCGCTGGTGACCGCCGACCCCCGTCCCGCCGAGTACCGGGCCCTCGACCGCGCCCCACCGCCCTGCGGACCGCCGCCCGGTCCTCGACGCCACCCGGCTGTGGACCGGTGGCCTCGCCACCGCCGCCGTCGCCGCGCTCGTCGCCCTGGTCGGCACCCTCGTGATCCGGGTGCTCGTCGAGTACGCGCCGGTGGGCACGTCCACCGCGCACGCCATCGCCGGCGGCAACGCCGGCCTGCTCTGCCTGTTCGCCGCCGTCGCCGCGCTGGCCGCCACCGGCGTCGCCCACCTGCTGATCGTCTCCACGCCCGACCCGCTGTCCTACCTCGGCTGGATCATCGGCCTGTCGACGGCCGCCGCGGTGGTCGTGCCGCTGCTGGGCGGGCTGCCGATGGCCGCCGCCGTCGCGATCTCCATCGTGAACCTGGTGATCGGCCTCGCGATCGGCAGCCTGATCGTCGGTGCCGCCGCGGCCGCGTACCGCCCGGCCGCCCGGTGACGGGGCACCCGCGCCGCGTCCACCCTGCGGGGTGGGCGCGGCGTTTCGCGTCACTCGACCAGACCCCGGCGCATGCCCTCCGCCACGGCGGCCGCGCGGTCGGAGACCCCCAGCTTCTCGTAGAGCCGCTGCGTGTGGGTCTTGACCGTGCTCGCCCCGAGGAACAGCTCCGCCGCCACCTGCGGCACCGAGAGGCCCCGCGCGAACCCCTGCAGCACCTGCCGTTCGCGCTCGCTCAGCGCCGGCCCCGACGACTGCGCCCGCAGCCGGATCTCCCCCGCCAGGCCCGCGGCGACCCCGGGCGGCAGGACCGTCTTCCCCCGCGCCACGTCCAGCACCGCCTCGACGATCTCGGCGCGCCGCGCGTCCTTGCTCGAGGTAGCCGGCCGCGCCCGCCTCCAGGGCCTGGAACACGATCCCGCTGTCGGTGTGCGCCGAGAGCAGCAGCACCCGGGTCGGCAGACCGTCGCGGACCGTCGCCTTCACGACGCCCAGCCCGTCGACGTCGGGCATCTCGTGATCCACCAGCGCGACGTCGGGCCGCTCGCGGCGGATCGCCTCCAGCGCCGCGCGGCCGTCGTCGGCCTCCGCGACGACCTCCACCCGCCCGCTCATCGTCAGGCCGCGGATGACGCCGTCGCGGAAGAAGGGATGGTCGTCGGCCACCACGACCCGGACCGCGCGTCGGACGAACTCACCGCTCTCCCTCGCTGCGCTCGGTCGGCTTCGCCGGGCACTGTGCTGACGGCGCGCTCGCACGCTCGCGCGCAGGGCGAGGCGCTGTCACCGTTCGCTGCTCACTGCCGGATCTTAAGAGTTGTCGGTGGGCCGTGGTGCAATCTCGACGCAGCCGATCATCCCGGAGGTCCCCGTGTCCGCTCCCGTCGCGCCGCCGGCCGCCGCGGAGGCGCCCCTCGGGCCGGACGTCGCCGCCATCCGGCTGGAGCACGCCGGGCTCGGCGTCCGGCTGCAGGTCGCCGTGCGCGGGGTGCTCGTCGTGTTCGTGGCCGCCACGGTGCTGTTCGTCCCGCCCGCGCACGACCGGGCCACCTGCGCGGCGGTGGCGGTCGGGTACACCCTGGCCGCCCTCGGTGTCGCGGTGTGGGCGCGCGACGGCGGCGTCGCGGTCGCCCGGTGGGCGTGGCTGGCGCTGTTCCTCGACCTCGCGGTGCTCACCTGGCTCACCCTGCTCACCGGGATCGCGACTCCGCAGAGCTGGACGGCGGACGTGCTGATGACCGGCTTCCTGCTCGTCCCGGTGCTCGCCTCGGCGACGCTGCGGCCGAAGGTGTGCGCGGCGGTCGTCGTCCCGGCCGTGCTGGTCTACCTCGTGGCCGGCATCGCGACGCAGAGCGCGAACGCGGAGCCGTGGGCCTCGCTGCTGCTGCGCACACTCGTCATGGCGGGCGTCGGGGCGGCGTGCGTGGCGCTGTCGTGGATCCAGCGCTCCCGGGTGACGACGATCGGCCGGCTCGTCCGGGCCCGCACGGAGCTGCTCGCGGAGCTGACCGACCTCGAGCGGCGCGAGCGGCGGGCGCTGTCCGAGCAGCTTGCACGACGGCGCGCTGCAGTACGTGCTGGCCGCGCGCCAGGACCTCGACGAGGCCCGCGACACCGGCGCACCCGAGGCCTTCGACCGGCTGGAGCAGGCGCTGCTGGAGTCGTCGCGGCTGCTGCGCTCGACGGTCGCCGAGCTGCACCCGGCCGTGCTGGAGCGCGCCGGGCTGCCCGCCGCGGTCCGCGACCTCGTCGCGTCGGCGGCGGCGCGCGGCGGGTTCGCCGCGACGCTGGACCTCGACGGCTGGCCGGCCGACCGCCGCACACCGGTCGACGGGCTGCTCTACCGGACGGCCCGCGAGCTGCTCGGCAACGTGGTCAAGCACGCCGGGGCCACGCACGTCACCGTCGCTCTCACGCTGCTCGACGGGCACGCGCGGCTCACGGTGACCGACGACGGCGTGGGCGTCGCGACCACCGACGTCACGCACCGGCTCGGCGAGGGCCACATCGGGCTGGCCTCGCACGCGCTGCGCGTGGAGGCGGCGGGCGGCGCGCTCACCCTCGCGCCCGCGCCCGGGACGGGCACCGTCGCCACGGTGGAGCTGCCGGTACCCGCCTGGACCGGCAGGCGCGTACGTCGGCGCCGCAGGTAGCACCACGTTCCCGTACTGCGCGCCCGTTGCCGCCGGCGCGACGTCGGTGACACCGGCGTGGGTACGGCGTGGGACGTGGCCACGGCGTCATGACGACGCCGACGGCGCGGCCCCCGTTCCGACGTTGATCGCCGAGAACGTCACGCGGGCGCCGTCGTCGGGTGCCGCGGTGTTCCCCGCCGACGGGGCCTGCTGGTAGGCACCGGCCTGGAACCGCACCGTCGCCCCGGCGAACGCCGCCGGGACCGGGGCGCTCCCCGACACGGTCTGCCCCTGGTAGGTCGCCGTGACGGTGAGGGTGCCGTCACCGCCGTCGGTGATCGAGTAGTCGAACGGTGCCCCGACCGGCACGGACGGAAGCAGCGGGATGTTCGGTGTGGGCGTTGCCCGACTGCTCCTGCTTGACGACCGCCTTCACCGCACCGTTGTCGTAGTACAGCATCACGAACGGCACCGAGCTGATGTCCTCGGCGCCGTGGATCTGACCGATGATCACCTTCGGCACCTGCGTGGGCACCTGCGCGACGGTGACGGACGCGGTCAGCGTGTGCGGACCCTGGCCGGCGGTGAAGTTCTCCAGGCGGACCAGCTCGGTGCGGGCGTGCTCGGAGTTCTTCGTCGTCACGCCGTTGACCGGCGCGAAGAAGACCAGGTGGCCGCTGCCGTCGGCGGTGAGCCAGGGCGGCGAGACGGCCGCGGGTTTGACGATCTCGGCGTCGCCCTTCGACCCGGGGACGGGCAGGGTGAGCTGCCAGCCGTCGAGCATCGCCGCGACCGCGGGCGGGACGGGTGCGGCGGGGGTGGGCGCGGCCGGGGTGGGCGCTGACGGCCCGGCGCACGACGCCAGCGCCACCAGCAGCGCCGCGCCCAGCACCGGCACGCCGGCCCGGGCAGTCCGGCGGTGGAAGGACGGCATGCGCCGATCGTGGCACGCCGCCGCCCTCACGCGCAGGATCGCTGCTCCGTTCGGCGACCTTACGTGGGCGAATCCGCTGGGTACGCTCGATTGCCCAGGGTCGCCTCGACCGTTGGGAGACAGACTCGTGTCCGTCGCCGACATCCCCGCCGCGCCGCCCGCCACGGGCTTCGCCCGCCGCCACGCCTGGCTCGCCGTGCTGGTCGTCGGCGCCGCGCTGTTCATCGCCGAGGAGCGCACGCTCGTCGCCACCCAGAACCCGAACCTCGTGCCGTCGGCGATCCTGCTCGGGGCGACTGCGATCGTCCCGCTCGCGTCCGTCGCCTTCGTGCCCGACGCGGCGCCTCAGCCCCCGGATCGCACAGTGCGCAGCGGGCCGGGTTTCGAACGTCGGCCGCCTGCTCGTCGGCTGACGAGGAGCCGCACTGCTGATCGCTCGCCGCTGATCCCGCTGCGGGCACCGCACCCGCGCCGCGGCCTCTGATCGGCGTCGCCTGCGGCGCCGGGTTCGCCGCGCTGGAGACCATGGGCTACGCGTTCACCACGCTGATCAAGAGCGGTGGTGACATCACCGACACCGTCGACATCCTGCTGCTGCGCGGGTTCCTGAGCCCGGCCGGGCACATGGCCTGGACCGGCATCGCGGCCGCCGCGCTCTACGCCGCGGCCGCCACCCGCCGCCGCCGGGAGATCCTGCAGTTCGCGGCGCGTTCGTCGTCGCCGTGGTCCTGCATACCCTGTGGGACAGCCAGAGCTCGTGATCGGCACCGCGGTCGTCGCGTCGCGAGCCCGGCCTGCTCGCGTTCACCGCCACCGCGCGCGCGCAGGGGCAGCCGCCCCGCGCCGGATCAAGGCACCGGGGCCGTCTGACCGGCCGCCGAGCGGGCGAGCGCCACCGTCGCGGCCACCATCACCGCGACGAGGACGCCGATCAGCACCCACTCGGCGCCGTCGGCCCGCACCTGCTCGTCCAGCACGACCATCCCGAGGAGGACGGCCACGACCGGCTCGCCGACGGTGATCACCGGCAGCGACGCCTGCAGCCCGGCCGCCTGGAAGGCCGACTGCTGCACCAGCGTCCCGGCGACCGCGGCACCGGCCAGGGCGTAGGTCTCCCAGGTCGTCAGCAGCGCGAACAGGCCCTCGCCCAGCGCGTCGACGACGCCCTTGGTGAGCGCCGCGACCACGCCGTAGGCGACCCCGGTGACGACGCCGAGCAGCACCGCCCGCGTGGTGCCGCGGCGGGCGGCCGCGGCGACCGCACAGGCCGCCACGACGGCCCCGAGGACGGCGGCGGCGGGCAGCCAGCGCTCCCACGGCGCCCGGTCCAGCCCCGCCGTCGGCTCGCCGACCACGACGAACGTCCCGAGCGCGACGACCAGCGCGAGGGCCCACGCCACGTCCGTCGCCCGCGGCGGGCGGCGCGACCACCACGACTGCAGCGGCAGCGCCCACACCAGCGTGGTGACCAGCAGCGGCTGCACGAGCAGCAGCGAGCCCAGCCCGAGCGCGGCGGCCTGGGCGACGTAGCCGACGCTGTCGCCGACGGTCCCGACCCACCACAGCGGCGTGCGCACCAGCGTGCCGACCAGCCGCAGGCCGCGGGATCCGTCGGCCGGGACGCGGGCGGCCGCGCGCTGCTGCGCCGCCGCGGCCACGGCGAACAACGCGGCGGCGACGAGCGCGAGGCCGGCGGCGAGAACGCCCACCGGCCCCACGCTATCTCGATCTGCTCAGCTCGGGTGACCCACGTCGCTGGACGAGCTGGATCGTCGCAAAGGTGCCTTCGCGGCGCATTCGGCGCTCCTTACCGCCCGGACAGATCAGCTCGCCGCTCACGAAGCTGATCATCCGGCGGATATCGCGCTCCTTCGCAGCTCGCCGGACTATCCTCCGACGATCAGCTTCCCAGATCATCGTGCAGCGCTCCGGCCGCACGGCCACCCCTCTTGGCGTCGACCCACCGGACCGGACGACGGCTCCCGGTGGCTCGCGCGGCGACCTACAGCGCCGCCGTCACCTGGCCGACTCGACCGGCAGCGAGAACATCGGGTAGTCGTAGCTGATCGCGTTGTCGTGCTCCTCGGCCGAGGTCGCGGCCACACAGTCGGTCACCGTGATCACGCGGTAGCCGTTCTCGTACGCGCTGCGCATCGTCGACTCGACGCAGCAGTTGGTGAGGAACCCGCGAGGATCACCGTCTCGATGCCCTTGCTGCGCAGGATGAAGTCGAGGTTCGTGCTGGCGAAGGTGTCCAGCCCGCGCTTGCCCTCGATGACGATGTCGCTCTCGGCGGGCGCGAGGTCGTCCACGATCGCTGCGCCCCAGGTGCCCTTGACGAACGCGTTGCCGTCGACGACACCCTTGAGGATCCCGTACGGGTGCCGGGTGAGCTCGCCGTAGCCCGGCGGCGAAGGTGATCGGCGCGTGCATGATCGTCACGCCTGCGGCGCGGGCGGCGTCGACCAGCGGCCTTCGTCTTGCCGAGCATGCCGGTCTTGTCCATCACCGCCGACGACGGCGCCGTGCAGGACGCCGCCGTCGGAGGTGAAGTCGTTCTGGAACTCGATCAGGACGAGCGCCGTCTTCGCCGGGTCGAGCTGAAGCGTCTCGGTCAGCGAGCAGGCCCGCGCGGCTCGTACCGGGTCAGCGTGACCGTCCGGCGGATCCGCTCCCGCAGAGCCGTCAGATCGCCCGCCAGCACCCCGTGCGTCCGGGCCTGGACCAGCAGGTTCCCCAGCGCCGTCGCCTCCACCGGGCCCGCCACCACCGGGCGCCGGCAGGCGTCCGCGGTGAGCTGGCACAGCAGCGTGTTCTGCGATCCGCCGCCGACGACGTGCACGACCTCCACCGGCTGACCGGAGAGCCGCTCGGCCTGGTCGATCGCCTCGGCGAACGCGGCGGCGAGGCTGTCGAGGATGCACCGGACGACCTCGGGCGGGGTCTGCGGCACCCGCTCCCCCGTGTCGCGGCAGGCCTGCGCGATACGCCCCGGCATGTCGCCCGGCGGGAGGAAGACCGGATCGGTCGGGTCGACCCGCGGGCCGGGCGGCAGGGCGGCGGCCGCGCCGAGGAGATCCTGCAGGTCGAGCTCGGCACCGCGCAGGTTCCACCACCGGATCGACTCCGACAGGAGCCACAGCCCCATGACGTTGCGCAGGTAGCGGATGGTGCCGTCCACGCCGCGCTCGTTGGTGAAGTTGGCCCTCCTGCTGTCGTCGGTCAGCACCGGCGCGTCCAACTCGACGCCGACGAGCGCCCACGTCCCGCAGGAGACGTAGCCGAAGTGCGGGCCCGTGGCGGGCACACCGACGACCGCGGAGGCGGTGTCGTGGGAGCCGACCGTGGTGAGGAGCGGCTCCTGGTCCGTCCCCAGCTCCTCGCGCACGACGGGCGACAACGGCGCCAGGACCTGCCCCGCGGGGACGATCTCGGGCAGCAACCCGGCCGGCAGGCCCAGCGCCTCGACCAGCTCCGGCGCCCAGCGGCCGGTGCGGGCGTCGACGAGGCCGGTGGTGGAGGCGATCGTCTCCTCGGCGGCCTCCCGCCCGGTGAGCCAGTAGCCGAGGAGGTCCGGGGTGAGCAGGAAGCGGTGCGCGTGCTGCAGGTCGGGCTCGGCCGCCAGCTGGTAGATGGTGTTGATCGAGATGACCTGCAGGCCGTTGACGGCGTAGAGCCGGGCCGGCTCGATCTGCTGGTGCACCTTCTCGATCGTCGCCTCGCTGCGCGCGTCGCGGTAGGAGTGCGGGTTGCCGCGCAGCCCACCGTTCGCGTCGAGCAGGCCGTAGTCGACGCCCCACGTGTCGATGGCGAGACCGGCCAGCGCGTCGGTCTGCCGCACGGCCCCGCGCAGGCCGTCGACGATGCCCTGGTAGAGGCCGAGCACGTCCCAGTAGATGCCGTCGGGCAGCCGGATCGGGCCGTTGCGGAAGCGGTTGACCTCGGTCAGCTCGAGGGTGTCGGGTCCGACGCGGCCGAGCATGACCCGGCCGCTGGACGCCCCGAGGTCGACCGCCGCGAGGGCGACGGGGGCGTTCATCGCAGGAAGGCCGCGGCCACGCCGGAGTCGACCGGGACGTGCAGCCCGGTCGTCTGCGACAGATCGCCGCCGGTCAGGGCGAACACGGCGTCGGCGACGTGCTCGGGCAGGACCTCGCGGCCCAGCAGGGTGCGCTTGGCGTAGTAGGCGCCGAGGTCCTCCTCCTTGACCCCGTAGACCTCGGCGCGCTTCGCGCCCCAGCCGCCGGCGAAGATCCCGGAGCCGCGCACGACCCCGTCGGGGTTGATGCCGTTGACCCGGACGCCGTGACCACCGAGCTCGGCGGCCAGCAGCCGGACCTGGTGGGCCTGGTCGGCCTTGACGGCCGAGTAGGCGATGTTGTTCGGTCCGGCGAAGACCGAGTTCTTGCTGGAGATGTAGACGATGTCCCCGCCCAGCTCCTGGGCGATCATCACCCGCGCCGCCTCGCGGGAGACCAGGAACGAGCCCTTGGCCATCACGTCGTGCTGCAGGTCCCAGTCCCCGACCGTCGTCTCCAGCAGTGGCTTGGACAGCGACAACCCGGCGTTGTTGACCACCAGGTCCACCCCGCCGAAGGCGAGCACACCCGCGGCCAGCGCCTGCTCCACGGCGGCCTCGTCGGAGACGTCGACCTCGACCGCGACCGCCGTGTCCGGCCCGCCCAGCTCCTCGGCGACCTGCTGGGCGTTGGCGAGGTTCAGGTCGGCGACCACGACACAGCCGCCCTCGGCCGCGACCCGCGCCGCGATCGCCTTGCCGATCCCCGAGCCGGCGCCGGTGACCAGCGCGATCCGAGTGGCCAACGGCTTGGGCCGGGGCATCCGCGCGAGCTTGGCCTCCTCCAGGGCCCAGTACTCGATCCGGAACTTCTCGGCCTCGCTGATCGGCGCGTAGGTCGACACCGACTCCGCGCCGCGCATCACGTTGATCGCGTTGACGTAGAACTCCCCGGCGACCCGGGCGGTCTGCTTGTTCGCCCCGAACGAGAACATGCCCACGCCCGGCACCAGCACGATCGCCGGGTCCGCGCCCCGCAACGGCGGCGAGTCCGCGGTGGCGTTGCGGTCGTAGTAGCCCTGGTAGTCGGCCCGGTACGCCTCGTGCAACTGCGGCAGCCGGGCGAGGATCTCCTCCACGGACGCGGTCGCGGGCAAATCCACGACCAGCGGCTTGACCTTCGTGCGCAGGAAGTGGTCCGGGCACGAGGTGCCCAGCTCGGCCAACGGGGCGAGCTTCTCCCGCGACAGGAACTCCAACACCACGTCCGAGTCGGTGAAGTGACCCACCTGCGGGCGGTCCGCGGAGGCGATCCCGCGGATCGTCGGGAAGATCGCCGCAGCCTTCGCGCGACGCTCCACCTCCGGCAGCGGCTCGTAACCGGGCACGAGGGCACCGAACGGCTCGTCACTGCCGCGTTCGGCGAGGAACTCCTCGGCCGTGCGGATGATCTCCAACGAGTTCGCCTCGGCCCGCTCGGAGCTCTCACCCCACGCGGTGATGCCATGGCCGCCGAGGATGACCCCGATGGCCTGCGGGTTGGCCTCCTTGATCGCCGCGATGTCCAGGCCCAGCTGGAAGCCCGGGCGCCGCCACGGCACCCACACCACCCGGTCGCCGAAGCACTCCTCGGTCAGTTTCTCCCCGTCCGCCGCCGTGGCCAGCGCGATCCCGGAGTCGGGGTGCAGGTGATCCACGTGCGCGGCGTCGACCAGCCCGTGCATCGCGGTGTCGATCGACGGCGCGGCACCGCCCTTGCCGTGCAGGCAGAAGTCGAACGCGGCGACCATCTCGTCCTCGCGCTCCACGCCCGGGATAGACGTCGACCAGGCTGCGCAGCCGGTCCAGCCGCAGCACCGCCAGGTTCGCGGCCGTCAGCGTGCCCAGGTCGCCCCCGGAGCCCTTGACCCACATCAACTCCACCGGATCCCCGGTGACCGGGTCGGTCGCACTGCCCTTCGCGGAGGTGTTCCCGCCGGCGTAGTTGGTGTTGCGCGGGTCGGCGCCGAGCCGGTTCGAGCGGGCCACGAGATCGGCGACGGTCTGATTTTCGGGCATGGCGAAGCTCCAGTCGATCAATCAGCGAAACAGGAAGAAGGGTCAGGAGCCCCAGGACGCCTGGGTGCCCCCGACCCGCTCAGCGGCGATGCGCTGCGGGTAGCCGGACGCGGCGTAGGCGGCCATCGGGTCCCGCGGCAGGCCACGGGCCTCCCGACGGTCGGCCAGCACGAGCGGACGTCGGTGTCGTAGGCGTCCATCAGCACCGCGTGCGCGCCGAGCACGTCACCGGCCCGCGCGGCGGCGGCCAGCGCGTCGCGGTCGATGAGCAGCGCCTTGGCCAGCGCCTGCTCGACGTTGAGCACCGACCGGATCTGGCCGGGGATCTTCTCCTCGATGTTGTGGCACTGGTCGAGCATGAAGTTGATCTCCGACGACGGCTTGTGCCCGCCGGTCTCGACGATCTCGTTCAGGATGCGGAACAGCTGGAACGGGTCCGCGGAGCCGACCACCAGGTCGTCGTCGGCGTAGTAGCGGGAGTTGAAGTCGAACGCGCCCAGCTTCCCGACCCGCTGCAGCTGCATGACGATGAACTCGATGTTGGTTCCCGGCGCGTGGTGGCCGGTGTCGAGCACCACCTGCGCCCGGTCCCCCAGCGCCTGGCAGTGCAGCAGCGAGGTGCCCCAGTCCGGGATGTCCATCGCGTAGAAGTAGGGCTCGAAGAACTTGTACTCCAGCAGCAGCCGCTGGTCGTCGTCCAGCGCGGCATAGATCTGCGCCAGCGAGTCCGCCAGCCGCTCCTGGCGCGCCCGCAGCACGTCCTGGCCCGCGTAGTTGGTGCCGTCCGGCAGCCAGATCTTCAGGTCCCGCGACCCGGTCTCCCGCATGATCGCGATGCAGTCCAGGTGATGCGCGATCGCCTTGGCCCGGATCCGCTCGTCGACGTTCGTCAGCGAGCCGAGCTTGTAGTCCTCGTCCTGGAACAGGTTCGAGTTGATCGCCCCGATGCTCACCCCCAGCTCCTTGGCGTGGGTGGCCAGCGCTCCGAAGTCGTCCACCTTGTCCCACGGGATGTGCAGCGACACCCGCGGCGCGAGGCCGGTCACCGCGTGCACCTGGGCCGCGTCGGCGATCTTCTCGAACGGGGTTGCGGGGCACGCCGGGGGTGGAGAACACCTTGAACCGGGTGCCGGAGTTGCCGTAGGCCCAGCTCGGGACCTCGATCGTGAAGTCGTCCAGGCCGGCGAGGGCCGTCTCGGGTGCGAGCGTCATGGGAAGGAACTCCTTCAGCGGGAGCCGCCGTACCGGCGGGTGGTGAGGCCGTTCAGCAGAGCGGCGAAGATCAGGACGGCGCCGAGGGCGAGCAGCTGGTACTGCGACCCCTCGTTGCCGACGAAGGCGAGCAGGATCCCGGCGTTGAGCCAGACGATCAGCAGCGTCGCGAGCACGACGCCGGCGACGCGGCCGATGCCGCCGGTGATCGCGACCCCGCCGAGCACGGCGATGGTGATCGCGGGCAGGGCCATGCCGTTGCCGGAGACGCCGGCGTCGGGGCGGGCGGAGGCGAACTGCGCGACGGTCACCACCGCGACGAGCCCGGAGATCAGCCCCGCGTAGACGTAGGCCTTGAAGCGGGTGCCGCGCACCGGGATCCCGGCCCAGCGCCCGGCGACGTCGTTGGTGCCGACGGCGTAGAGGCGCCGGCCGTAGGTGGTGCGGGCGAGCAGCAGCCACACGACCAGGACGGTCGGGAGCAGGAAGGTGAACAGGCCCAGCGGGACGTCCGGGACGTACGCGCCGAACACCGGCAGCTCCACGGAGCGCGTGATCGAGAACAGGTTCTGGATCGGCGGCGTGCTGATCGGGCTCTGGTTGTTGATCACGATGGCCAGCGACTTGAAGCCGTAGAACGTCGCCAGCGTCGCGATCAGCGCCGGGAACCCGACGTAGGCGACGAGGAAGCCGTTGAGGGCCCCGCACAGCGCGCCGAACGCCGCGGTCAGCAGGATCGCCGCCCACAGCGGCCAGCCCCACTCGCCGTAGGCGAAGCCGAAGACCATGCCGGCCAGCGAGACGATCGCGCCGACGGAGAGGTCGATGCCGCCGCGGCCGGAGAGGATCACCAGCAGCTCGGCGAGGCCGAGCATCGCGAGCGGCACCGCGGTGATCAGCGACGAGGACATGTAGTCGAAGTCGTACGACGCGGTGAGGTAGCCGCCCGCGTCCAGGACGAAGAACCAGACGACCACGACGACGATCAGCACGGCCAGCAGCGCGATGCGCTGGGTGAGCAGGGCCCGCAGGATCCGCGAGCCGGTGCTCTCGGCGGCCGGCCCGGTCTCCCGCTGCGGCGCCGGTGCGGGTGGGGTGGCGGTGGCGGTCATGATGCCGCCTCCGCGGGAACACGTACGTCGGCGGTCATGACGTCCCTCCGAGCGCGCTCACGCAGCAGGTCCGTGCCCACCGCGATGATGATGAAGATCCCGACGAACAGGTCCGACAGCTGCGACTTCCAGCCGAGCTGCGTGACCCCGGAGGTCACCGACTGCACGAGCAGCGCGCCGAGGAACGTGCCGAGCACCGAGCCGCGGCCGCCCATGATCGACGTGCCGCCGATGACGACCGCGGCGATGACGGCGAGCTCCTTGCCGCTGCCGACGGACTGGTCGAGCGTCGAGGTGCCCTGCGCGATGACGAAGCAGGACGCGAGCCCGACCAGCAGGCCGGTGACGAGGTAGGCCAGCAGGATGGCGGCGCTGCACCTTCACCCCGGCCAGGCGCGCGGCGTGCGCATCGCCCCCGATGGCGAAGAAGTGCCGGCCACCGGCGGTGTGCCGCAGGTACCACCACGGCGATCGCGGTGACGATGGCGGTGATCAGGAAGGCGTTCGGGACGCCGAGGGTCTGCCCGGCCGCGCCGCGGCCGAAGAACTCGAAGGTCTGCGGGATCCCGTTGACCGTGCTCGAGCCGAAGATCTGCAGGCCGAGGAACAGGAAGAGGTTCGCGGTGCCGAACGTGATGATGATCGCGTGCACCCGGCCGTAGGCGATCAGCACGCCGTTGACCAGGCCGAGCACGCCGCCGACGGCGACCGACAGCAGCACCGCCGGCACCAGCGACACCTCGCCGACCAGCGCCTTCGCGGTGATCACCGAGCACACCATGATCGCGCCGCCGACGGAGACGTCGATCCCGCCGGTGATGATGATGATCGTCATGCCGACCCCGATGAGGGCGATCGGCGCGGTGGCCACCAGCAGCGGGCGGATCGAGCCCGCGGTCAGGAAGGCCGGGGTGGCCAGCGCGAGGCCGACCCAGATGACGGCGATGACGCCGATCAGCACCAGCTCCTGGCCGGTGACCGGGGACGGGAGGATCCGGTTGCGCCCCTTCGGCGGCGCGGCGGGTGACGCCGGCGGCTCGGTGAGCGTGGCGGTCATCGCCCATCCTCGATTCGGTCGGTCCCGCTTCCGTCGGTCGACGCCCCGTCGACGGTCGGCGCGCTGCGCTCGGTCACGGCCTTCTGCTCCTCCGTGTCGGTGTGCTCGGCTCCGGCCGCGGCGGCGAGGACGTCGACCTGGGTCGCGTCCGGCCCGAACTCGACGGTCGTGGTGCCGCCGCGCACCACCTGCAGCCGGTCGGAGATCCGCAGTGCCTCCGGCAGGTCCGAGGTCACGACCAGCACGGCGGTGCCGTTCTCGGCCAGCTCGGTGATGATCCGGTGGATCTCCTCCTTGGCGCCGACGTCGACGCCCTGGGTGGGCTCGGCCAGCACCAGCACCTCGGGCCGTTCGACGAGCTGGCGGGCCAGGACGACCTTCTGGGCGTTGCCGCCGGACATCGCGCTGATCGGCTGGCGCTCGTGCGGGGTCCGCACGGCCAGGCGCTTGATCATGTCGGTGGCGACCGTCTTCTCCCGGGCCCGGTCCACCAGCGTCCCGAAGCGCGACAGCAGCTTGAGGTGCCCGGCGGAGATGTTGAAGGCGATCGACTGGAAGCCGAACATGCCCTCGAGCTTGCGGTTGGCCGGCAGCAGGGCGATGCCCAGCCGCTGCGCCTCCTCGGGCGAGCGCGGGGCGATGGGCTTGTCGTTCAGCCGCATCTCGCCGCTGGTGGCGCGGTCGATGCCGTAGACGCACGCGGCGATCTCCGAGACGCCGGAGCCGACCAGGCCGTAGAGCCCGACGATCTCCCCGCGGCGGACCGCGACGTTCACGTCGTGGAACGTCCCCGTGCGGCCCAGCCCCTCGAGGACGAGCGCGGGCGGCCCGTCCGGGACCTCGCGGTGCGGCCGCTCGTCGGACAGGATGCCGCCGACCATGAGCTCGGCGACCTTGCGCACCGAGAGGTCGCCGATCGGGTAGGTGCCGATCGTCTGCCCGTCGCGCATCACCGTGACCTCGTCGGCGATCCGGAACAGCTCGTCGAGCCGGTGCGAGATGTAGATGACGGCCACGCCGGACGCGGTGAGGCGGCGGACGACGTCGAACAGCACGTCGATCTCGGCGTCGGTCAGGATCGCCGAGGGCTCGTCCAGGATGAGCACGGTCGCCTCGCCCGCCAGCGCCTTCGCGATCGACACCTGCTGCTGCTCCGCGATGGAGAGCGTGCCGACCGGGGCCGTCGCGTAGCGCGCCGGGAGGCCCAGCAGCTCGAGCAGTTCCACGACCTTGGCGTTCTGCTCGGCCCAGGCGATCCGGCCACCGCGGCGGATCTCGCGGCCGGTGAAGATGTTCTCCGAGACCGTCAGCTCGGCGAACAGCTGCGGCTCCTGGTACACGGTCGCGATGCCGAGCGCCATGGCGTCGCCCGTCGATGCGATCGTGGTCGGCCGGCCCTCGAACTCGATCGCGCCGGTGTCCGCGGCCTCCACGCCGGAGATGATTTTGATCATCGTGGACTTCCCGGCGCCGTTCTCGCCGACGAGGGCGTGCACCCGGCCGGCCCGGATCGTGATGTCGGCGTTGCGGATGGCGCGCACGGCGCCGAAGCGCTTCGAGATCCCGGTGAGGTGCAGGCGCGCCGGGTCGGACGAGGCTGTGGCCTCGGCCGGCGGCGCCGGCGCCTCGGGCGCCTTCGACGGCTGGTCGACTGTCATGGTCCTCGGACTCCGTTGTCGGGGTGTGGGGCCCCGGCGGACCGCGTCCGCCGGGGCGTCACCGCGAGATCAGTAGTTGAACTTGTCGACGTTGTCCTTCGTGATCGCCAGCGGCGGGCCCAGGAGCAGCGTCTTGGTGCCGGCGTCGTAGGCGATGCCCGACAGATCCGGGCTGACGTCGTTGGTGGCGGCGAACGGCTTGCCCTCGGCGAGCTGGGCGCCGGTCCACGCGGTCAGGTAGCCGAGGTTCTCGACGTCCCAGAGGATCGCCGCCGTCGACGAGCCGTTGTCCAGGTAGGGCTTCATCGACTGCGGGGTGCCCAGGCCGACGGTGAAGACCTTGCCGACCTTGTTCGCGTCCTGCACCGCCTGCGCGACGCCCGGGGCGGACGAGGTGCACTCGCCGACGAGGCCGGTCAGGTCCGGGTGGGCGTTCATCAGGTCGGTGGCCATCTGGGTCGCCTTGGCCTGGTCCTCACCGGCGTAGACGATGTCGACGATCTGGGCGTTCGGGTACTTCGAGGCCGTGTAGGACTTCTGGACCGCGATCCAGGAGTTCAGGTTCTCGGCCGTCTGCCCGCAGGAGACGATCGCGTACTTGCCCTGCCGCCCATGGCCGTCAGCAGCGAGTCGGTGAGGCCCTGGCCGATGCCGTCGGCGGTGGCCTGGTTGACGAACGCCTCGCGGACCGAGTTGGGGGCGTCGGTGTCGGCGGTGGCGACGTGGATGCCGGCGTCCTTGGCCTGCTGCAGCAGCGGGGCCATCGAGTCGGGGTCGTTCGGCGCCACGATCAGCGTGTTGACCTTCTGCTGGATGTAGGACCGGACGATGTCGGCCTGCGCCGCCGCGTCGGCCTGCGTCGGGCCCTGGTAGAGCCACTCCACGTTGCCCAGCGCGGCCGCGGCCTTCTTGCCGCCCGCGTTCATCGCCTCGAAGTAGGGCACACCCTGCAGCTTCGGCACGAACGCGACCTTGTACGTCGTGGCCGAGGTCGAGGCGCCCGCGCCACCGGATGCGGCGCCCGTGTCGGCCTCGTTCTTCTTGGTGCAGCCCGTGAGGGCGATCGCCGCCGCCGCGCCGAGGGCGACGAGGGCGGACAGTTTCCGGGCAGGGCGCATCAGGACTCCTTTGTCGGGGCTGTGGTGAAGCGATGAGGGGCGGAGCGGTGAGGGAACTGCGGGTGGAACGGTCAGCCGCGGTGCGGCGTGAACGGGACGACGTCGGCGGTGCGATGGCGGAACGACGCGGTGTGCACCGCGACCCCCCGCTCCTGCCAGTCGGTGACGAACGCCGCGGGCGCCTCGTCGTCGGTCCAGAGCCCGGTGACCCGGTCCGCCGGGGCGAACGGGTGCAGGCCGAACCCGGTGATCTTCGTCGAGTCGAACAGGCCGTGCACCTCGTCGCAGGCGGCGGCCATGACGTGCTTGGTCTGGGCCTCCTCGGCCGAGACGTCCATCAGCCCGTGTGCGGCCGAGAGGCCGACGAGGCCGAAGAACCCCCTCGCGATCCGGCCGCGGCTGGACAGGACGTCCCCGATCGGGCCGACCAGCGACCCGGCCGACCGGCGCAGCACCCCACCGAGCACCAGCACCCGCGCCGACGACTGCTCCATGAGCAGCGTCGCGAGCCGCAGGCCGTTGGTGACGACGACCAGGCCGCGCCGCTCCACGAGTTCCTGCGCCAGGTAGAAGGCGGTGGTCGAGGAGTCGATCGCGATCACGTCACCGTCGCGCACCGCCGCGGCGGCGGCCTTCGCGATGGCCTGCTTGCGGTCGCGGGAGTCGGTGAACCGCGCCTCGAACGATCCCTCGTCGCTCGCTCCGAGGCTCACCGCGCCGCCGCGGACCCGGCGCAGCAGCGACCGGCGCTCCAGCGCGTCGAGATCCTTGCGGACGGTCACCGACGACACGCCGAACCGTGCGGAGAGATCGCTGACCGCGACCCGTCCGGTGGTGCGCAGGGCGGACAGGATGACCTGCTCCCGGGAGAACTCGTCCAGCGAGGCCATCTGCTCACCCCCGTCACCGGCATCGATGTGAGGTGCTCTGCGTCACCTCGATGCGGAGAAAAGTAACCAGCGCGAAGGTGTACGTCAAGAAAACAGCATCAAACAAAAGCTCTTTCCTTTCGTTTGAAAGGCCGCACCTTTCACGTCCCGTTCTCGCCGGAACGCTGTATCAGCGCGGTGTGCCCGACGCTCCACCTCACGGACCGACGTCTGCGTCGGCCGGCATCGGAGGAGAGTGCGACGCGCGATGGCCCCGCACCCTCCGGACCCGCTCGGCCTGCTGCTCGCGGCGACCATCGCCACGATCGTCGTGACCTCGGCGCTGTCCCTGCTGGTGTCGTGGCGTCACCACCGCGCCGTCGGCCGCTCGGTGCGCAGCAGGGCGACGGCCGTGCCGGTCGCACCCGTTCCGGTCGGCGGGCGGACCGCGGCGCACCACCGCGCCCGCCCGGCACCCGTGGTGGTGCTCGGCATGGCGCACCGCGCCGCCCCGGGGACCCCGGCGAACGACCTGTGGCGACGCGCCCGCCGCCACCTGCACGCCACCGTCGCCGCCTACGTCGTCGCGGGACTCGCCTGCGGCCTCGTCGACGGGGCCGTGTGGCTCGTGGCGGGACGTGTGGAGATCGGGCCGCGCAACCTGCTCGGCCTGGCCGTGCTGTTCGCCTGGCCGCTCCTCCCGACCGTGCTGGCGGTGCTCGCGGCACCCCGGTCGACCCGCGTGTGGGCCTGGGTCGGTTACGGCGTTCTGGTGGCTCTCTCGACGATCGGCACCGGGATCGCACCGTCGGTGACCGCCACGCTCGTCGGGCTCGTCGTCGTGCCCCCCGCGGTCGTGCTCCTCACGCTGAGCGGTCGGGACGTCCGCGCGGTCGGCCCGTTCCTCGCCGTCCCGGTGCTGGTCACCGCGACGGGACTGCTCCTGTACCCGTCGACCGCGCTGTGGGCGGTGCGGTTCGGCACGTCGCCCGACGTGGGCACGGCGCTCGCGGTGCTCGCCGCCGGAGCGCTCGGCGTCGCCTTCACCGCGCACCTGGTGCGGAGTGCCCGGCAGTACGCCCGCAAGCGCGCGGGCGACCAGATGGTGACCATCTCCCACTGGTGGCTCCTCGCGACCGTGTGGCACTCGGTCGTGCTGATCCCGTCCGGGATCCGTCCGGCACTCGCGATCTGGACGGCCCACCTCACGTTCCGGCTCGTGCTGGCAGCCGCGATGCGCCTGCGCCCCCGCCCGACCGACCTGCCCCGCCGGCTGCTGCTCCTGCGCACGCACGGCGCCCCGCAGTCCAGCGACAGCCTTCTCTGCCGGCTCGGCGCGTACTGGCGCTACGTCGGCACCATCGCGATGATCACGAGGACGGACCTCGCATCCGCCGCGCTCGAGCCGCACGAGTTCCTCGACCTGCTCGACGGCAGGCCGGCCCGGCGGATCGTCGGCACCGCCGGGGAGTTGCGCACGCGGGTCGACGACCTCGACGGGGATCCGGACCCCGACGGGCGGTACCGCGTCGGCGAGCTGTTCTGCCGTGACGACCTGTGGCGCCAGGCGCTGCAGCAACTTCTGCGGCGCAGCGACTGCATCCTGCTGGACCTGCGCGGCTTCACCCGCAGGCAGGACAGGGTCACCGCCGATATCACGCAGCTCGCACAGCTGGTGCCGCTGGGCCGGATCCTGGTGCTCGTCGACGACGACACCGACCAGTACTTCCTGCGCGCCACCGTCGACCGAGCGCGCGCCGAACTCGACCCTGCGGCACCGAGCGCGGCGGGCGGGTCGCTGCGGCTGCTGCGTTCCCAGTCGGGGCGCCTCGACCTGGCGACCGTCGTGGAGCAGCTGGGCTGGTCGGGCTGACGGCCCCGGCTGGAGAAGCCGGGGCCGCCACGGGCGAAGTCGTCCCCTGTGTGGGTCAGACGTCGGCCAGCGCGAGGCGGCCGCCGGTGGAGACGCCGGGTACGACCTTCTGCGCCGACCAGGCCGTGCCATTGAACCGGCTCCAATAGATGTGCTGGTCATTGGCCTGGCCCCGCCACGCCAAATAGGCATTGCCCGCGCTTCCGGGAATCGGTGCCAGTGCGGGTTCGACGCTGGTGCCGACACCGGGCACGGTCTGCTGGGACGACCAGGTCGATCCCTTCAGCGTGTTCCAGTAGATCTTCTGGTCGGCGCCCATGCCCTTCCAGGCCATGAGCAGGCCGCCCCCGCTGCCGGGAATCGGCGACAATGCGGCGCCCACGCTGGTGGCGACACCGGGGACGGTCTGCTGGGACGACCAGATCGCACCGTTCAGGGTGCTCCAGTAGATCTTCTCGTCGACGTCCTGGCCCTTCCACACCATGCGCAGCACACCTCCGGGTGAGGCCAGTGCGGGGCCGACACTCGTCGCGACGTTCGGCACGGTCTGCTGCGACGACCAGGTCGATCCCTTCAGCGTGTTCCAGTAGATCTTCTGGTCGGCACCCGCGCCCTTCCAGGCCATGTGCAGCGCGTCGTCGCTGACACCCAACGCCGGCCGCACGCTGGTCGCGACACCGGGCACGGTCTGCTGCGCCGACCAGTTCGTGCCGTCGAACCTGCTCCAATAGATCTTTTGGTCGGTGCCCTGCCCCTTCCACGCCATGTACAGCGCACCGTTGAACCTGGTCAGTGCAGGTCCGACACTCGTGGCGACCCCAGGGACGATGCGCTGGGACGACCAGTTCGTGCCATCGAACCTGCTCCAATAGATCGCCTCGTCGGCGCCCTGCCCTTTCCACGCCATGTGCAGCACGGTTGTGTACCCCTCGTCGACAGCCAGATGGTGGACGAAGAGAAGAGGGCCGGTGATCGGGGAGTGATACGCCCGGTAGCCGGATGTGAGGCGCCCGTCAGCCAGTCGGCGCGGCCGACTGATCCTCGAGGTGGAAGACCTCCTCCAACAGCACGAAGCCCTCGTCCGGTCGACCGTCCAGGTCGACGAAGAACGGTGCCATCTCGGCCTGCCGGCGGGTTGATCGACCTGGACCGCCGGTCCGAGAACCGCAACCCTGCGGCTCCTGGCACCGCTCGCGGCGATCAGCCGGGCCCGCCAGCCGATACCCGAGTCGCGGTAGTAACCGGTGAGTGCGCGCGAACCTGCGTAGCCGGTGATGTGCGCGCGGACCTCGCGCTCGGCGTCGTCGGCCCGCCCCTCGCGCACGGCGTCGAGGATCCGGCGGTGCTCGGCGCGCAACCGCCGTGAGGTGGCGGTCCAGTCGGGCAGCCGGGTCGCGCCGGCGCCGACGTAGGACCGCACCGCGCCGCGCACGCTCGTCATCACGGCGGTGACCAGCACGTTCCCGGCGAGGCCGACCAGACCGGCGTGGAAGTCGCCGTCCAGGTCGAGGAAGCGGTCGGGGTCGGGCTCGGCGTCCATCCGGTCGAGCAGCACGGCGGCGTCGGCGAGCACGGTGGCGTCGGGCTTCCCGGCGGCCTCGCGGACCGCCCAGGTCTCCAGCAGCAGCCGCAGCTGCACGACGTCGCCGACCGCGACGCCGCTGGTCGCCACGTGCAGGCGCAGCGCAACGCCCAGGCCCGCTGCCGGGTCGGCGACGATCACCGCACCCGCCTCGGGCCCCGAGCCGGTCGCGGTGCGTACGACGCCGAGCACCTCGAGCGCGCGGATGGCCTCGCGCACCGAGGGCCGGGAGATCCCGAGCTGCTCGGCCAGCACCCGCTCCCCCGGCAGGCGCCCGCCCAGGGTCAACCGGCCCGCCGCGAGCTCGGCCTCGACATGCGCGAGGACGAGCTGGTGGGTACGCATGGCGGGCACGGCCGTCAGCGTATCTGGACGTGGTCAGACCACCACCGTTACGCTGTGGCCTGACCACAGAGTGTCCTGGCGCGCACGACGGTTGCCCGAGACGCTCTGAGAGGGCCGCCCACCACCGACGGGCCCGACCAACGGAGGTCAGCACATGCGCATCGCGCTCTTCATCACGTGTCTCGCGGACGCGCTCTTCCCCGACGTGGGCAAGGCGACGGTGCGGCTGCTGGAACGGCTCGGGCACGAGGTCGACTTCCCCGCCGCGCAGACGTGCTGCGGGCAGATGCACATCAACACCGGGTACCAGCCCGAGGCGCTGCCCCTCGTGCGCCACTTCGTGGAGACCTTCGAGCCGTACGAGGCGATCGTCGCACCCTCGGGCTCGTGTGTCGGGTCGGTGCGTCACCAGCACGCGATGGTCGCGCGCGGACAGGGCGACGAGGAGCTGGCGCGGCGGGCCGAGGCGATCGCCGAGCGCACCTACGAGCTGTCCGAGCTGCTGGTCGACGTGCTGGGCGTCGAGGACGTGGGCGCCTACTACCCGCACCGCGTCACGTACCACCCCACCTGCCACTCGCTGCGGATGCTGCGGGTGGGCGAGAAGCCCCTGCGGCTGCTGCGCAACGTCCGCGGGATGACCTTGCTGGAGCTGCCGGCCGCGGACCAGTGCTGCGGGTTCGGCGGCACGTTCGCGCTCAAGAACGCCGAGACGTCGACGGCGATGCTGGCCGACAAGATGAGGAACGTGCTCGACACGGGCGCGGAGTCGCTCACCGCAGGCGACAGCTCCTGCCTGATGCACATCGGCGGCGGGCTGAGCCGCTTGCGCAGCGGCACGAAGACCGTGCACCTGGCCGAGATCCTGGCGAGCACGGACGCCCCGGCCCCGGACCGAGCATCGGCCGCCGGTGCGGGTGTCCCCGCACCCGGCGACCAGGAGATCACCAGCAGCCGCCGCACGCCGGCCGCGACCGGAGGGAGCCCGGCATGAGCCACTCGCACCGCACGAACGGCGACGGCGCGCCCGCGTCGACGACGTTCCTCGGTGTCCCCGCCCCGCGCGGGGTCGGGCACCTGCGCGGCTCGACCACGTTCCCGAAGGCCGCACGCGACGCCTTGCAGAACACCCAGCTGCGCCGCAACCTCGGCCACGCCACGCAGGTGATCCGGACGAAGCGGGCGCACGTCGTCGGCGAGCTCGACGACTGGGAGCAGCTGAGGCTGGCCGGCGAGGCGATGAAGCGCTCGACGATGGCGCGGCTCGACGAGCACCTCGAGCGGCTGGAGCGCGAGGTGACCGCCCGCGGCGGCGTCGTGCACTGGGCGCGCGACGCCAACGAGGCCAACGACGATCGTTACCCGCCTGGTGCAGGAGACCGGCGAGACCGAGGTCGTCAAGGTCAAGTCGATGGCCACCCAGGAGATCGGGCTCAACGAGGCGCTGGAGTCCGCGGGCATCACCCCGTACGAGACCGACCTCGCCGAGCTGATCGTCCAGCTCGGGCACGACATGCCGTCGCACATCCTGGTGCCGGCCATCCACCGCAACCGCGCGGAGATCCGGGAGATCTTCCTGCGCGAGATGCCGGACGTGGACCCCGACCTCACCGCCGAGCCGCGGCGGCTCGCGATGGCGGCCCGGGCGCACCTGCGGAAGCGGTTCCTGCGCGCGAAGGTGGCGATCTCCGGGGCGAACTTCGGTGTCGCGGAGACCGGGACGCTGCTGGTGGTCGAGTCCGAGGGCAACGGCCGGATGTGCCTGACACTGCCCGAGACGCTGATCACCGTCATGGGCCTGGAGAAGGTCCTGCCGACCTGGCAGGACCTCGAGGTGTTCCTGCAACTGCTGCCGCGCTCGTCGACCGGCGAGCGGATGAACCCCTACACCTCGGCGTGGACGGGCGTCACCCGCGGCGACGGGCCGCAACGGTTCCACCTCGTGCTGCTGGACAACGGGCGCACGGCGACGCTGGGCGACGAGGTCGGGCGCGACGCGCTGCACTGCATCAAGTGCTCGGCGTGCATGAACGTCTGCCCGGTCTACGAGCGCACCGGCGGGCACGCGTACGGCTCGGTGTACCCGGGCCCGATCGGCGCGATCCTCTCGCCACAGCTCACCGGGATCAAGGACAACCCCACGTTGCCGTACGCCTCGACGCTGTGCGGGGCGTGCTTCGACGTGTGCCCGGTGCGCATCGACATCCCGTCGCTGCTGGTGCGGCTGCGCTCCCAGAAGGTGGAGGAGGCGCGGGCGCACCGCAGGGTGCCGTCGGCGGAGGCGGTGGCGATGGCCGCGGCGTCGTGGGCGATGTCCACTCCCGAGCGGTTCGGCGCGGCGGAGCGGGCGTCCCGGCTCGGGCGGATCCTCGGCCGGAAGACGGGCCGGATCGGGACGCTCCCGCCGCCCCTGTCGGGCTGGACGACGAGCCGCGACCTCCCGCGGCCGCCCGCCCAGACGTTCCGCGAGTGGTGGAACAGCGAGAGGGGCGGGAAGTGAGCACCGCGCGTGAGGACGTACTGAGCAGGGTCAAGGCCGCGAACGCGGCGGCCGGGCACCCGAACCCCGTCCCGATCCCCCGCGACTACCACCGGTCCGGCACGCTCGCGGCCGGGTCGCGGGAGCTGCTGGACCTGCTGGTCGACCGGCTGGTCGACTACAAGGCGACCGTGGTCGAGTCGGCGCCCGACGGGATCCCGTCGGCGATCGCGCAGGCGCTGACGGACGCCGGGGTGACCGGCCGGGTCCTCGTCCCGCCGGGCCTGCCGGAGGGCTGGTGCCCGGACGGCGTCGTGGACGAGCCGGGGTTCACCCCGCTCGACCTCGACGGGTTCGCCGCCGTGGTCACCGCGTCCGCCGCGTCGTGCGCGCAGACCGGGACGATCGCGCTCGACGGCTCCCCCGACCAGGGCAGGCGGGCGATCACGTTGGTGCCCGACGTGCACGTCTGCGTGGTGAGCGCGGACCAGGTCGTCGAGACCGTGCCCGAGCTGATCGCCCGGCTGGAGCCGACCCGGCCGACGACGTTCATCAGCGGCCCGTCCGCGACCAGCGACATCGAGCTGGAGCGGGTCGAGGGCGTGCACGGCCCGCGCACGCTGATCGTGGTGCTCGTGGTCACCGGGTCCGCGTAGTCGGCGCGGCTGCGGGTGGCCGCCGAGGTGACCGAACGCGGCGTTGGGTAAGTCTGACTTACCCAACGCCGCGTTCGCTCGGTTCAGGCGCGCGTCCGGCTACCGGACGAGGGAGCCCAGGAGCTCGGCCTCCGCTGCGGCGAAGGCCGGGTGAGTGATCGTCGACAGGTTGCGAGGGCGCGGCAGGTCGACGGCCACCTCCCGGCGCACGGTCGTCGGGCGGGGGTCGAGGACGACGACCCGGTCCGCGAGGAACAGCGCCTCGCGGATGTCGTGGGTGACCAGCACGACCGTCCAGTCGAAGCGGGCACGGACGGTCGAGAGCCAGAGCTGCATGTCCGCGCGGGTGAGCGCGTCCAGGGCGCCGAACGGCTCGTCGAGCAGCAGCACGGGCCGCTCTTGGACGACGGTGCGCAGGAGGGCGGCGCGCTGGCGCATCCCGCCCGACAGCTCCCCCGGCCGCGCGCCCTCGAACCCGGCGAGCCCGAACTCCGCGAACAGGGGCCGCGCCCGCTCGCGGGCGGCGCGGCGCCGCACCCCCGCCACCTCGAGGCCGAGGGTGGTGTTGTCGAGCACCGTCCGCCAGGGGAACAGCAGGTCCTGCTGCGGCATGTAGGCGAAGGCGTCGGTCCGCCCGGTGACGTCGGCGCCGTCGACCAGCACGCGGCCACCGTCCGGTGGCTCGAGCCCCGCGACGACGTCGAACAGCGTGCTCTTCCCGCAACCGCTGGGCCCGATGACGGCGACGAACTCGCCGCGCCCCACCGTGAACGACACACCGTCGAGCACCGGGAGGTCGCCGTAGGCCTTGCGCAGGCCGTCCACCCGCAGGTCAGCCACGCCGGTGCTCTGTCCGGTACCACGGGATCACCAGGCGCTGGACGACGAAGGTGAGCGCGAACAGCGTCACCGACAGCACTGCCGTGACGACGACGGCGGCGAGGACGAGGTCGGTGCGGAACGAGTTCTTCTGCAGGCTCATGTAGATGCCCAGGCCGGCGGTCGCGCCCACGTACTCGGCGAAGATCGCGCCCGTGACGGCGTAGGTGATGCCGATCCGCAGTGCGGTGAAGAACGACGGCATCGCCTGCGGCAGCCGGACCAGCCGGAACCGTTGCCAGCGCGACGCGCCCATGCTCCGCAGCAGGTTCGTGGCGGCACGGGGGGTCGAGGCGAAGCCCTCGACCAGCCCGATGGCGACCGGGAAGAAGGTGACCAGCGCGATCACCACGACCTTGGGCAGCAGGCCGAAGCCGAACCAGATGATCAGCAGCGGGGCGATCGCGATGATCGGCAGCGTCTGCGAGACGACCAGCAGCGGCGTCAGCGCCCGGCGCAGCCACCGCGAGAAGTCGACGGCGATCGCGATCACCCAGCCGAGCGCCAGCGACACCGCGAACCCGACGGCGGTGACCTGCATCGTCGGGATCGGTGTTGGCCCAGATCTGCTCGCGGGCGGCCCACCCCTGCTCCGCGACGCGCAGCGGGGAGGGCAGCACCTGGGGGCGCACCCCGGAGGCAGTGACGAACCACTGCCAGGCCACGAGGCCGGCGGCGACGAGGACGAGGGACGGGAGGCCGGCGGCGAACGCACGGCGGACACCCCTGCCGCCGCGAGACGTGGCGGGCACGGCCGGCCTGGATTCTGCGGCTCCCGCGGGGGTCGCGGGGGTTGCAGCAAGGTGGCCATGCTGCAATCCCATTGGAGCAGGGCCGCCTTGCTGCACTTCATCGGCGCTCGACCCGGCGCCCGACCCCTCCACCGCCGACCCCTCCGACGGGCGCGGTCCCCCGCCGTCACCGGCCGGTGCAGCCCGCTGCTCCGAAGCGCGGGTCACGGTGTGGCCAGGTACCGGTCGGTGAACCAGGTCGCGAAGTCGGGGCGGGCCGTCAGCGGCTTGCCGTCCGGCCCCACGAGCGTCCCCGTCTCGTAGAGGAAGCCGGAGAAGCCGTTCCACTTCTCCAGCGTCTGCGACCCGACCGCGCCCGACTCGTCGCGCAGGTAACGCTCGCTGAGCAGCTGCTGGCTGCGGCTGACGAGCTCCGGCTCGGTGAACGCCCCCGGGTTCGCCTTCTCCAGCAGCTCGGCGCCCTTCGCCGGGTCGTCGGCCGCCAACTGGTAGCCGCGCTGCACGGTCTGCACGAACGCCCGCGCCTGGTCGGGATGCGCCTGCAGCCAGGTGCCGTTGCCGATGAGCAGGACGTTGTAGGCATCGGGGAAGCCGTAGTCGGTGTAGTTGAACGTCTTCAGCGGCTGACCCCGCAGCTGCGCCTCGATCGTCTCCCAGGTGACGAACGGCTCGGTGAAGTCGACCTGCCCCGCGTACAGAGCCTCGTACGCCGATGTGCCGAGCACAACAGTGGTGAACGTGCCGTTGCCGCCGGCGTCCTTGATCACAGCCTGCATCTTCGGCACCTCGTACGCGGCGCCGAAGCCCCCGTAGGTCTTGCCGTCGAGGTCGCGCGGGCTGGTGATGTCGGCGCGGTCGGCGCGTACCGCGATCTGCGAGGTCCAGTGCTGCACGATCGCCATCACCGAGACGGCGTCGACCCCGCTCGCCTTCGCGTAGGTGAACGAGTCCTGGAAGCTGATCCCGAACTCGGCCGCACCGGAGCCGACCAGCGTGTCGGGCGGGGTGTTGTTGTAGGGCACGAACTCGACGTCCAGCCCGGCCTGGTCGAACCACCCCTCCTGCTGGGCGACGAACAGCCCGGTGTGGTTGGTGTTGGGGGTCCAGTCCAGCGCGATGCGGATCGGCGTGCGTTCCGTGGCCGGAGCGGACGGTGTTGCGGACGACGCCCCGCCCGCGCCGCCGCCGCACGCGGCGAGCAGGAGCACGGCGACCAGGACGAGTGCAGAACGGAGGGGCCCGACGGCCACGTGTCCTCCCTACGCCGGTGCGAACCGGATCAGGTCATAACGGTCGACGGCCGGACCTGCCGCCCTCTCAGCCTCGGCGCGAGGCTCCCGTGGGTTCGGGGCGACGATAGCCCGCAACCAGCGACATCACCACCGGGCACCGCGCCACCAGCCCGACCGGCTGTGATCCGTCACGGGGTCGGGCAGGCTGTACGCGGACCCGAGCCGAGCGGAGGAGACGGATGGACGAGCGCAGGAACGCCGTGGGGCAGATCGGCGACGGCGAGGTGGTGGCGGACGGGAGCGACGGCGGCGACGACACGGTCGACGTCAGGGGCAGCGTCGCCGTCAAGGGCAGCGTCGACGTAGCAGGCGGCGTCGCCGTCGCCGGCTCGTCAAGCGTCACCAGAAGCGTGGCGGTGTCCGGCAGCGTGGGTGTCGTGGGCAGCGCGGGGGTGTCGGGCAGCGCCGGGATCGTCGGCTCCGCAGGGGTCGCCGGGAGCGCGGGCGTGTCCGGCAGCGTGGGCGTCGCGGGCAGCGCGGGCGTGTCGGGCAGCGCCGGGATCGCCGGGTCCGTGCTCACGCTGCTCTCGGTCGCGCTGGCAGCCTGCGTGGGCTGCCTGGGCTGCGTCGGGTGCCGCCGGTGCGTGCTGTGCATCGGGTGCGTCGACTGCGAGGGCTGCGTCCTGTGCATCGGCTGCGTCGGGCTGCGGCGCGGGGTGCGCAAGGTGCGCGTCACGGCCTGAGAAGCCGGCCAGCACGACGGCGGACGGGGTGGGGTTGACACCACCTGAAGTGGGCGGGATCACACCCACCGTTCCGGGGGGCAGCGGTATCGGTGCGCCGATGACTTCGGCGCACTCTTGGGGTCACAACGGCACCACCTCGCGGTTCCCGGAAGGAGACCCCAATGTCCGTCATGACCCTCCCCGCCCTCACCCACCGGGACCGCTCCGTGCTGCGCGCCGTCGCCGCCGGTCGCTGCCAGCGGCCCGGACCGGGCTCGCTGACCGTCGACGGCATGGCGCTGGCCGACCAGTTCGCCGGGCTCCGGCTCGCCGACGCCGGCCTGATCACGTCCGCCGCCGGGCCCGTCGCCCTCACCGACTCCGGCCTCGCCCTCCTGACCGCCGCGTGATCGCCGAGGTGATCGTGCGATGCCCTCCCCCTGAACCCCGCCACTCCCGCGGTGACCGGACGCGGCGTTCGCTCGGATGACCCGAGCGGACGCCGCTTTCGTTCGGTCCGGCGGCGCTCAAACTGCCGCGAGCACCTGCTCGAACGCCAGTTCCGCCGCCCCCACCAGCTTCGCGTCGCGGCCCAGCGGCGACGTCTCGATCCGCGTCCCCCCGACCGCCCGGCTCACCAGGCTCCGCCGGTGGACCGTCGCCCGGACCCGATCGACGACCCACGGCGGCAGCGCGGTGAACAGGTCGCCGAGCACCACCAGCTCGGGCGCCATGATGTTCACGACCGTCACCAGCCCCGTCGCCAGCCACTCGGCGAACTCGTCCAGCGGTCCCGCGACCGGCGCGGTCTCCAGGGACCGCAGCTCGGCCACGAGCACTCCGCGGGCCGTCCTTTCCGGCAGGCCCAGCGCGCGACACAGCGCAGGCTCCCCCACCTCGGTCTCCCAGCAGCCGCGGTTGCCGCAGTAGCAGGCGCGCCCGTCATGCCGGACGGTCATGTGGCCCAGCTCGCCGACGTAGCCGGCGGTGCCCCGCAACGGCCGCCCGCCGGACACGACGCCTCCGCCGACGCCGTAGTCCGCCGACACCCAGACCAGGTCGGCGACGTCGCGCGCCAGCCCGCGCACATGTTCGGCGAGCGCGCCCAGCTCGGCGTCGTTCGCCACCTGGACGGGCTTGCGCAGCACCGAGGCGAGCCGCGCGCCGAGTGCGACGTCGCGCCACTCGAGGTTGGGCGCCTCGTGCACCAGCCCGTCGTCGCGGCGCACGACGCCGGGCACGGACACGGCCGCGGCCTGCGGGACCAGCGCGAGCTCGTCGGCGAGCAGCTCGGCCGACTCGGCGATGTGCGTGATCACCTCACCGGGCAGGCGGGTGCCGCGGTGCAGGTTCCAGCTGTGCCGCCCGAGGATCTGGCCGCCCAGCCCGACGACCGCCATCGCGACGCGGTCGACGCGCACGTCGACCGAGAGCACGACGGCGGCCTGCGGGTCGGGCAGCACCATCAGTGACGGCCGTCCCGCCCCGGTACGGCGGACCGGGACGGCCTCGGTGACGACCCCGGACTCGGCCAGGCCGTCGACCACCGCCTTGATCGTGCTGCGGTTGAGCCCCAGCTCGGTCGCCAGCGTCGCCCGCGTGGTGGGCCCGTCGACGTGCAGCCGGCGCAGCAGCGCCGCGCGGTTGTGCCGACGGGCCTCGTCGGGCCGGGCCCCGGTGGTGACCGGCGGGCCGTGGGGCCCGGCGGCCCCTCCGACCCACGTGCGACTCAACGCACTGCCTCGCTACGCTCGGCAGGCCCAGAGGGATCCAACTCTGTGCGCAGACGCTGTGTCGACGGGTTCGCTCGCAAGCTCGCTCACCGCACTCCCTCGCTGGCGCTCGGTCGGCGCTTCGCGCACGCGCTGTGCTGAACCGTTCGCTCGCTCACCGGCCTGCAGCGGCCGATCGGCGCCGGGACAGCACGTCCACCCCTGCCGCGAGGAGCAGGACGACGCCGTTGACCAGGAAGACCACCGACGCCGGTTGGCCGAGCAGGCCGAGGCCGTTGTTGACCGTCGCCAGCACCGCGCCACCGATCACGGCGTTGCTGACCCGGCCCCGGCCACCGAAGAGCGACGTCCCGCCGATCACCGCCGCGCCGACGGCGAACAGCAGGGTGTTGCCGCCACCGGAGCTCGGGGAGACCGAGCCGACCTTCGACGAGTAGATGATCGCGCCGATCGCGGCGAGCGCGGAGGAGATGACGAAGACCGTCGCACGGATGCGCACGACGTTGATGCCGGCCCGGCGCGCGGCCTCCCGGTTGCCCCCGACCGCGTAGACGTGCCGCCCGAATCGGGTCCGATCCAGCAGGTACGTGCCGGCCACCAGGATCACCAGCACGATCGGCACGACGTAGGGCACGCCCGGCGATGCGGATCAGTGCCGGGCGAGCGGTCGAGCGTGAGCAGGAAGGTGATGACTGCCGCGAGCAGCACCACCGCCCCGATCTTGATCAGTACCAGGCCGGTGGGCTGGGCTACGAGCCCGAGCCTGCGTCGGCGGACCTGCCGGTTCAGCAGAACGGCCGCGTAGCCGCCCGCGCCCACCAGGAACAGCAGCCAGCTGCCGGCGGTCGACATGCTTCCGTTGGCGACGGCGACGAGTACCGGGTTACGCAGGCCCAGCGTCCCGCCGTCGCCGATGAGCTGGAGGATCACGCCCTGCCAGGAGATGAACAGGGCGAGGGTGACCACGAACGACGGCATGCCGAACTTCGCGACCAGGAATCCGGTCAGCACGCCGATCACCACGCCCACGCAGACGGCGAGCAGGATCTCGAACCAGGCGTTCGGTGGAAAGCCCACGAGTATCAGCACCAGCCCCACGGCGCCGAAGGCCGCGCCGACCCAGATCCGCAGCCACACCGCGAGTGCGACTGCCAGGGCCATGATCCCGACGAAGGCGACGAACACCGTCGTGCCCATCGCGCCGAGCAGGTTGCCGTTGCTCACCTGGTGCAGCGCCAATACCGCAGCCGCGAGTCCGGACGCGGTGCCGGCGGCGAGGTCGATCTCGCCGATGAGCAGCACGAACACCAGGCCCATCGCGATCACGGTCTGCCCGGCGCCCTGCTGGAGCAGGTTGGCCAGGTTCAGCAGACTCGGGAACGTTCCGCTGGTGTCGAGCACGGTGAACAGCACGAACAGCGCGAGCAGGCCGAGAAGCGCCGGAAGCGAGCCGAGCTCGCCGTTGCGCAGGTTCTGCAGGTATCCGCGGACGGCCTCGCCGGTCGTCTTCGTGGTGGTGTCGATGCCGAAGTCGGCGGCGCGCGTGGCGGCCGGGCCCGCGCGCTCCGCGGCCGAGACGGGGGCGGACCGGGCGGCCGGGGCCGTGCGCCGGCCCGGAGCCGTCGGCCGGCGTGGGTGTCGGTCTGGGTCGAGCCGAGCTCGTCGGGAGCCGGTCCGGGGTCGGTGGGCGGCACGGCGCCTCCCTCGGGGGTGCGGTGGGCGGGCATCAGATGCTCACGCTCTCGGGCCGGGCGAGGCCGAGGTCGCCCGAGCGGCCCGCGGTGATCAGCTCGACGATCTGGCCGTGGGTGACATCGCGGGTCGGCACCTGCGCGACCATCCGGCCCAGGTAGAGGCAGGCGATGCGGTCGGAGACCTCGAAGACGTCGGCCATGTTGTGGCTGATGAGCACGACGCCGAGGCCCTGCTCGGCGAGGCGGCGGACGAGGTCGAGCACCTGGCGGGTCTGCGCGACGCCCAGCGCCGCGGTCGGCTCGTCGAGCAGCACGACCTTGGAGTCCCAGAGCACGGCCTTGGCGATCGCGACGGTCTGGCGCTGACCACCGGAGAGCGACGCGACGGGCGTCCGCACCGAGGTCACGGTGCGGACCGCGAGCGACGCGAGGGTGCGGCGGGCGGCCTGCTCCATGTCGGCCTCGTCGAGCAGCCAGGGCCTGCCGCGCTCGCGGCCGAGGAACATGTTCTGGACGATGTCGAGGTTGTCGGCCAGCGCGAGGTCCTGATAGACGACCTCGATGCCCAGCGCCGAGGCGTCGGTCGGGCCGTGGATCGCGACCGGCTTGTCGTCGAAGAGGATCTCGCCGCCGTCGGTCGGGTAGATCCCCGCCACGCATTTCACCAGCGTGGACTTGCCGGCGCCGTTGTCGCCGACGAGGGCGGTGACCTCGCCGGCGCGCACCGAGAAGTCGACCTCGTGTAGCACCTGGACGGCACCGAAGCTCTTGTTGATCTTGTTCAGCTGCAGCAGCACCGCGGCCTCCTGGAGTCGAGGACGGACCCGTGGGTCGGGCGCGGCGGGCGGCGTACCGCCACCCACCGCGCCCGGGACCGGGAGAGGATCCGGCGCGGGGCGGCCGCCCCGCCCGTGATCCGGCGCGTCGTCGCCGGATCGGTCACTGCGCGGGGTGGACGCGTCGTGGCCGGATCGGTCACGTCCGGCGCGTCGTGCCGGAACTGTCACCGTCAGCTGGCGTTGATGCCCAGCTGCTGGCAGGTGGCCTGCAGGTCGCCGACGCAGATCTCCGACGCCTTGACCTGGCCCTCGTCGACGACCGTCTTGACGTTTTCCTTGGTGATCGACTGCGGGGTGAGCAGCACCGACTTGACCTGGCGGTTGCCCTTCGTGTCGTCCACGCTGCCGGTGGCGAGCGCGTCCGCGGCGGCCGTGTCGCCCTTGGCGAGCGCGGCGGTCAGCTTGGCCGCGGCGTCGGCCTCCTGCTTGATCGGCTTGTAGACCGTCATGTACTGGTCGCCGCGCAGGATGGCCTGCAGGCCGTCGGGGGTGGCGTCCTGGCCGGTCACCGGGACCTGCCCGTTGAGCCCGTACTTGGTGAGCACGGTGATCACCGCGCCGGCGAGGCCGTCGTTCGCGGCGACGACGCCGTCCACCTTGCCGCCGTTCCCGGTGAGGATCTGCTCGAACGTGGTACCGCCGACCTGGTTGTCCCAGTCCGGGATGGGCTGGCTCTGCACGAGCTTGAGCGCGCCCGAGTCGTACAGCGGCTTCAGGACGCTCTGCTGGCCGTTGTAGAACAGGGTGGCGTTGTTGTCGGTAGGTGCGCCCTCGATCTCGATGACCTGCGCGCCCTGCTTGCCCTTCAGCGCGTCGGCCAGGCCCTGGCCCTGCAGCGCGCCGACCTTCTCGTTGTCGAACGACACGTAGTAGTCGCTCGTGCCGCCGAGGCTCAGCCGGTCGTAGTCGATCGTCGGGATGCCCTGCGCCTTCGCCTTCGCGGCGACCGCGGCGCCCGACTCACTGCTGATCGAGGCGATGACCAGCACCTTCACGCCGCTGGAGATCATGCCGTCGGCCAGCGTGGAGAACTTCTGCTCGTCGCCCTGGGCGTTCTGGATGTCGGCGTCGAGGCCCTCGGCCTGCATCGCCGCGGTGAGCAGCGGCTTGTCGAAGCCCTCCCACCGGGCCGAGCTCTGGGTCTCCGGGAGGATCACGCCGACCTTGACGCCACCGGCCGCCG
Organism: uncultured Actinomycetota bacterium; assembly: GCA_963780835.1. Taxonomy (GTDB): domain Bacteria; phylum Actinomycetota; class Actinomycetes; order Mycobacteriales; family Pseudonocardiaceae; genus Pseudonocardia. The sequence goes on from CAWADQ010000032.1 coordinate 60,322, forward strand.
GCGCAGCGCTCTGTGCGCCGCCGCCGCTGCTCGGTGCCGCGGCGTTCTGGCCGCAGGCGGCGAGCACCATCGTCAGACCCAGTCCGGCGGTCAGTACCGCCGTCCTCCTGGCGGCCGTCGTCCTCGTGCGCATCCGTCGTCCTCTTCCACCTCGTTGGGGCCCGCGGCGCGGGAGAATGTTGTGGGCGGCAACGTATGTCGTCGCCGGGCGTGGTGCCAACCACACTGAACCGTTCAAGTCGCCGCGTTTGCATCACGATTGGGTCTCGCGAGTACGCGTTTGTTGTGGATACTCGCGACCGCCGAGGTCAGACATCCGCGCGCCGCTGGCTCGATTCGGTGACGTCCGATCAGGTGATTCTCGCCACTATCCGTGCCCGTCACCCACTCTGACGGCGGAGTCGCCGTGACCTGCCACGAACCGGACCAGTGCACCGACGGGACGTGTGCGACCTGCGCCACACCGACGTCGGAGACTGCGGCGAGCGGCTGCATCACATCACCCGCAGGGAGGCACAGCGGCTACCGAGCGTCGTCCCCAGCGATATTACTCTCCGTAGCGGATTGCGGTGGTCCGGCCGGCGGGTCGCCGTCCCGCGAGCGCAGCGCGACCGCACCGACGACCGCCGCGATCCCCAGCGCCTCGGCCGGCCCGGGCAGCTGGGCCAGCAGCACCAGCCCGACGACCGTCGCGGTGGCCGGCAGCAGCGCGAGGAGCACGGCGAACCGGGCGGTGCCCACCCGCCGCAGGACGACCTGGTCGAGCACGTAGGGCACCACGCTGGAGAGCACGCCGACACCCAGGCCCAGGCCCAGGACGACCGGGTCGACCAGCGCCGCGGCCCCGCCCGGATTGCCGAACAGGAGCACGGGCGAGAGCAGCACCGCCGACGCGCCGAAGCCGACGGCCAGGTCGTCGAGACCGTTGCCGGCCGTCGCGACCCGTGCGCCGAGCAGGATGTACGCCGCCCACATCGTCGCCGCCGCGAGCGCCCACACCACCCCCCACGGCGCCCCTGACCAGCGGACATCCGCGATGAGCAGCACGCCCGTCGCGGCCAGCAGCACCGCGGCGACGTCGCGGGGACGCCGCGACGCGATCGCCGCGACGGCCACCGGGCCACAGAACTCGACCGCCACGGCGGTACCCAGCGGAAGCCGGGCGATGGCCTCGTAGAAGGCCAGGTTCATCAGGCCCGTCGCCAGCCCGAAGGCGGCGGCACGGGCGAAGCGACGCCCGCGCCACGCCACGGCGGGAGGCCTGCGCCACGCCAGCAGCACCGCTGCCGCACCGATCAGCCGCAGGACGGCGACCGCGGACGGCGCAAGGCGGTCGAACAGGCCGACGGCGAGCGCTGCGCCGACGTACATCGACACCCCGCCCAGTACGAAGAGCACGGGCGCGGGGATCCGCCGGGTGACGGCACTCAAGCTGTTACTCTCCGTAGCGTCAGCACGTAACCCGTGTTTACGTTCCCCACCTTGCGGTGTCACATCACGCACCCCATCATTTACCCGTAGTCAACTGAATCCGGAGGCCGGACCTCCCCGGGCGATCCTCGGACGGCGGCCGGACCTCCACACGGTCACGACGTGACGGGTGTCGCGACGCACGCCGGGAACAGTCACCGGGGTGCCGTGCGTCTGCAAGAGTGGACGTACCGCGAAGGCGGTTCGTCGCATCGAGCGATACCGGGCAGACCCGGTGTCGAGACGGAGGGAGACCGCTGTGCAGCCTGGAACCCTTTCCCGGCCCGAGTTGACCGCCGCCGACCGCTGTGACCGCTGCGGCGCGGCTGCCAAGGTCCGTGCTGTCCTGCCCTCCGGTGGAGAACTCCTCTTCTGCGGGCACCACGCACGCGCCCACGGTGACAAGATGCGCGAGCTGGACATCCAGGTGCAGTCGGGCTGATTGCACCGGCGCGCAGCGCCGCGACGCTCACCGCACACCTCGACGGGGCGGGAACCGGGTCCGGTTCCCGCCCCGTCGCCGTCCGCCGGGGCGTGGCCGTCGAGAGGCGTCAGCGCCAGGAGCGGAGCGTGGCGATGCGCTCCTCGAGCTGCTCGATGCTCGCCATGGCCGTCGGGGGGCCGCCGCAGGCCCGGCGGAGCTCGTTGTGGATCATCCCGTGCGGCTTCTTCGTGCGGTGGTTGTACAGAGCGACGAGGGTGTTCAGCTCCTTGCGCAGCCCGTTGAGCTGCTCGCGGACCGTCAGCTGGGTGCGCTCCGCGGGGGGCGGCGGGGCGGCGGGGGCCGGAGCGGGAGCCTTCGGCCGGGCCAGCCACTCCTTCTGCCGCGAGCTGAGCAGGGTGCGCACCTGGTCCGGCTCCAGCAGGCCGGGCAACCCGATGAAGTCCTCCTCGTCCGCGCTGAACGAGGTGCCGTCGTAGATCAGCTGGTCCAGCTCGGCGTCGGCGTGCAGGGCGGTGAACGACTTCTCGTCCTCCCCCGGCTCGTCCTGCTGCCGGTTCGCCGCCGCCAGCTCCTCGTCGTCCCACTGCTCGGCGGCCCGGTGCGGCTTGCCCAGCACGTGGTCGCGCTGCGCCTCCAGCTCGCTGGCCAGCCCCAGCAGCACCGGGACGCTCGGCAGGAACACCGACGCCATCTCCCCCGCCCGCCGCGACCGCACGAAGCGGCCGACCGCCTGGGCGAAGAACAGCGGTGTCGACGCGCTCGTGGCGTACACCCCCACGGCGAGCCGCGGGACGTCCACGCCCTCCGACACCATGCGGACCGCGACCATCCACCGGTCGTCGGACTTGCTGAACGCGGCGATCCGGTCCGACGCACCCGCCTCGTCGGAGAGCACGACGACGGGCGGGGTGCCCGTCACGTCGCGCAGGATCTCCGCGTACGCCCGCGCCGTGGTCTGGTCCGTGGCGATGACCAGGCCGCCGGCGTCGTCCATGCCGCCGTTGCGGTGCCCGGCCAGCCGCCGGTCCGCGGCGGCGAGCACGGCGGGGATCCACTCGCCGCCGGGGTCCAGCGCGGTCCGCCAGGCCCGCGCCGTCTGTTCGGCCGTCAGCGGCTCGCCGAGCCGTGCGGTCATCTCCTCCCCCGCGCTGGTGCGCCAGCTCGACGTCCCGGAGTACGCGAGGAAGACGACCGGCCGGACCACGCCGTCGGCGAGCGCCTCCGAGTAGCCGTAGGAGTGGTCGGCGCGGCTGCGCAGCAGGCCCTCGCCGTCCGGCACGTAGTCGACGAACGGGATCGGGTTGTCGTCGCTGCGGAACGGCGTTCCGGTCAACGTGAGCCGGCGCGTCGCGGACGCGAACGCCTCGCGCACCCCCTCGCCCCACGAGCGCGCGTCGCCCGCGTGGTGCACCTCGTCGAGGATCACCAGCGTGCGGCGCGTCTCCGTCCGGTTGCGGTGCAGGATCGGGTGGGCGGCGACGCCGGCGTAGGTGATCGCGATGCCGGTGTAGTCCGACGACGTCGCACCGGTCGAGTTGCGGAAGTCGGGGTCCAGCGCGATCCCCACCGACGCCGCGGCGGCCGCCCACTGGTGCTTGAGGTGCTCCGTGGGGGTGACGACCGTGATCGCGGTGATCGTCCGGTCCGCGAGCAACTCCGCGGCCACCCGCAGCGCGAAGGCGGTCTTGCCCGCGCCCGGCGTCGCGACGGCGAGGAAGTCCTGCGGCCGGGCGGCGAGGTAGCGGGCCAGGGCACTGCGCTGCCAGGCGCGCAACGGGGGCGTCCGGGCGGCAGTGGCACCGGGTGGCGGCAGGTGGTCGGCAGAGCCGGGTCCGGAACGGGCGACACGGCAAGCTCGGGACACACATCTCCCGGTGGCTCGGACGGGGGACGGGATCGAGACCCGGCGCCCGGCTGAGCGGTGTCACTCGGTTCCCGGCCTCGTCCCTCCGGACAGCAGCAGCCAGGGTAACCGGGCGGGCGGCGCGGTCCCGGACGACCCACGGGCGTGCGCTGCCGGCGCTGCCGCGGTCCCTGACCGGCGCCGGGAGGAGCGTTGCGGTACGGCATCGTCCGGCGCGTCGCGGCCGTGTCCGCGCGAGGCGCGCCGCCGGGGTGGTCCATCCTGGGAGGCGCCATGACCGCCGCTCCCGTTCCGGTGCCCCCGGACCCCGACCCCCCGGCCCCGCGCCCGCGCGGGGCCCTCTCCCGCGTCGTCGGGCGCACGCTGGGCAAGTCGTGGGACGACGGGATCTTCTCGATGGCCGCGCAGGCCGCGTTCTGGCAGGCCCTGTCCCTGCCGCCGCTGTTCCTGGGCCTGCTGGGCTCGCTGGGCTACGTCGGCGGCTGGTTCGGGCCCGAGACCGTCGACATCGTCGAGGGCAAGATCGTCGGGTTCGCCCACCGCGTGTTCACCCCCGAGGTGGTGGACCAGCTCATCGCCCCGACCGCCTCGAGCATCCTCACCCGCGGACGTGCCGACGTGGTCTCGGTCGGGTTCCTCATCGCCCTGTGGGCGGGGTCGTCGGCCATCGCGTCGGTGGTCGACTCGATCACGCAGGCGCACGGCCAGTACGGGGTGCGCCACCCGGTGTGGCAGCGCCTGTTCTCGCTGCTGATCTACCTGTGCGCGCTGGTGGTCGCGGTGTTCACGCTGCCGCTGGTCGCGCTGGGCCCGGACCTGCTGCCGCGGCTGCTCCCCGAGGCCTGGCGCGCGACGGCCGCCGCGGTCGTCGAGACGTTCTACTACCCGGGTGTCGGGATGCTCCTGGTGCTCGTGCTCACCACCGTCTACCGGGCCGCGCTGCCGCACAGCCCGCCGTGGCGGCGGCTGCTGCCGGGTGCCCTGCTGGCGATGCTGGTCTTCGTCGCCGCGGCGACGGGGCTGCGCGTCTACCTCACCGTGCTGACGGCCACCGGCTACACCTACGGCGCGCTGGCCACCCCGGTCGCGTTCCTGCTGTTCGCGTTCCTGCTGGGGTTGTCGATCGTGCTCGGGGCACAGCTGAACAACGCCGTCCAGGAGGTCTGGCCCGTGCGGCCGGTGCGCTCCCCGCTGCAGGTCGTGCGCCGCACGCCGGTCGCCCCGCACCCGGCCGCCGTCCCGCTGCGCCGCGCGGCGCGGACGACGGGAGGACGGGTGCTCGCCCGGGTGCGGACCGGTCGACCGGTCCCCGCTCGCGGCCCCCGGCGGATGTGACGAGGCGTGTCGCGACCCGGCCCACTCGCCGGGATTTCGCAAGACTTTGTGAGATCCGTCTATCAATTTCCCACTGGACAGCGGTATCGGTCACCCTCAGCACATGGCCCGGCCCGTTGACCTCCCCGCGCGGGCGGTTCACCGTCACCGACGAGCTCGTGACCGTGCGCGGCCGCCGGCTGCGCGTGCAGGTCCGGCGCCCGCAGGCGCCGTCCGGTCCGCCGCTGCTGGTGATCAACGGCATCGGCGCGGAGCTGGACCTGCTCGACCCGTTCGTCGACGAGCTCCCCGCGGACCGCGAGGTGATCCGCTTCGACCCGCCCGGCATCGGCGGCTCACCCGCCGCGGCGCTCGGCTATCACGTGACGACCTTCGCACCCGTCGTCGGCGACCTCGTCACCCGGCTCGGCCACGACCGGGTCGACGTGCTCGGCTACTCGTGGGGCGGCCAGCTGGCCCAGCAGCTCGCCATCACCCGACCCGGACAGGTCCGCAGGCTCGTGCTCGTCGCGACGACCACCGGGGCGCTCGCGGTGCCCCCGAGCCCGCGGGTGCTCTGCCGGTTCCTCCTGCGGCGGTGGCCGCAGGATCCGGTGGCGGTCCTGGCCGTCGCCACCGAGCTGTTCGGCGGGACGGTGCGCACCCATCCGGAGCGCGCGGCCGCCACGTTGGCGGGCATCGCCGACAGCCTGCGCCGCGGACGGCGTGGTTACGCCCATCAGCTGGCCGCGACGGTCGGCTGGACGAGCCTCCCCCTGCTCCGCCTGATCCGGGCGCGGACACTGGTGATCGCGGGTGACGACGACCCGATGATCCCGACCGCCAACGCGAGGATCCTCGGGTGCGGGATCCCCGACGCCAGGGTGCACCGTCACCCCGGTGGGCACCTGGCGATCATCACCGAGGCGCCGGAACTGGCTGCCGTCATCGACCGACTTCCTCGGCGCATTCTGAGCATCCCCCTGCGGTGATCCTCAGGCCACGCCCGGCTCACTCGCCGCCGGGCGGCATCGACTCGTAGATCTTCTTGCACTCCGGGCACACCGGGGACCCCGGCTTGGGCGAGCGCGTGACCGGGAAGGTCTCGCCGCACAGCGCCACCACCAGGTTCCCGAGCACCGCGCTCTCGGCGATCTTCGCCTTGAGCACGTAGTGGAACATCTTCGGGGTGTCGTCGCCGGTCGTGTCGGTGCCCTCGGGGCGGGTGTCGACGTCGGGCAGCACCTGGGTCGCCATGTCGTCCATGATGCCCCACGTGACCGGTCCCGTCCTCTCCCCCGCGGTCGCCGCGGCGATCCGCGCCGACGCTCCCGTCGTCGCGCTGGAAAGCACGCTGCTCGCCCACGGGCTCCCCGCGCCGCGCAACCGGGAGGTGGCCGACGAACTGGAGTCGGCCGTGCGCGACCGGGGCGCCGTGCCCGCGACCGTCGCGGTGCTCGACGGCGTCCCGCGGGTCGGGCTGTCGCCGGCCGAGCTGGACCGGGTGTGCGGGGGCGGGCTGGTCAAGCTCTCGGTGCGCGACCTGGGCGCAGCGGTCGGGCTGCACCGCGACGGCGCGACGACCGTGGCCGCGACCGCGGCGCTCGCGGCGGCGGCCGGGATCGCGCTCTTCGCCACCGGAGGGCTCGGTGGGGTGCACCGCGGGGCGCGCGCGACCTGGGACGTCTCCGCCGACCTCGGCGCGCTGGCCCGCACCCCGGTGCTGACCGTGTGCTCGGGGGTGAAGTCGATCCTCGACGTCCCGGCGACGCTGGAGCTGCTGGAGACCTTGTCGGTCCCGGTGCTGGGCTACGGAACCGACGCGTTCCCCGGGTTCTACCGCCGCGACTCCGGGTCCGGGGTGCCGTGGCGGGTGGACGACCCGGCGCACGTGGCCGCGGTGTGGCGGGCGCACCGGGACCTGGGCGGCGGCGCGGGGATGGTGCTGGCCCAGCCGGTACCGGCTGCGGACGAGCTCGACGCGGCACTGCACGACCGGCTGCTGGCCGAGGGGCTCGCGCTGGTGGCGGCGCACGGGATCGTCGGCAAGGACATCACCCCGGCCCTGCTGGCGCACTTCCACGACGCCAGCGACGGCGCGAGCCTCGCCGCGAACCTCGCACTGGTGCGGGCGAACGCGGAGCTGGCCGCGCAGGTCGCGGTGGCGCTGGCGGGGTGAGCGCCACCGGGTCCGCGGACGGGCTGCTCGCCCGCCACGGCGGCGTCGTCGACCTGCTGCTTCCCGACGCGGCGGAGCTGGCGGCGCTGACCGCGTCGCCGGAGGCGGCGCTACGGGCCGGCTGCGCGGCGGGAGCAGAGGCGGTCAGCCGGCGCGGCGCACGTCCCCCCGCGCGGCGCCGTGCGTGACGTCCTGCTCGTCGACCACCCCGCCGTCGACGACCGGCCCGTCGAACGTCTCGTGCCCCGACTCGATCACCGGGTGCGGACGGGCCTCCAGCGACCGCCGGTCCGCCCGGTAGCGGTTGACGGTCTCGCTCTTGCGGGGCAGGCGGTCGTTCGCGATGAGCACGGCCATCCACGGCAGCGGGATCGAGATGACCAGGAGCGTCACCGCCAGCCAGGGGGTCTGGTAGAAGACCGCGGCCAGCACCATGCACGGCACCCGCATGCCCATCATCACGGCGTACCGGCGCTTGCGCACCTTGAGCTCCTCCTCGTACGACCGCGCCGCGTCGGTGATCAGGACGGGGTCGGGGGAGCTCGAGGTGGGACGGCGCTGAGGTTGGGACACAATTGCTCCTCGCCGGTGCGGAACCGCTCCGATATGCCCGGAGCGGTGCCCTGCACCCTCGTCCACCCATCGTGCCACCGCTGTGCAGCCGCCGCGCGCCCACCGTGCGCACCGGTTCAGGAGCCTGGCGGCCGCCTTCTTCTGCGCCTTCGCCGCCTGCTTGAACTCCCGGACGCGGGCGAGCGACGCCCCGTCGACGACGTCGGCGACCGAGCGGAACGACCCCTCGTCGCCGTACGCCCCGGCGGCCTCCCGCCAGCCCGGCGGCGTCACCCCGCGCTGCTTGCCCAGCAGCGCGACGAAGATCTGCGCCTTCTGGGCACCGAACCCGGGGAGGGCCTTGAGCCGGCGGAGCAGGGTGGCGCCGTCCGGGGCGTCGCGCCAGAGCGCGGCGGCGTCGCCGTCGTAGCGGTCGACGAGCAGCGCCGCGAGCGCCTGCACGCGCCCGGCCATCGCCGCCGGGTAGCGGTGCAGCGCCGGCGGCCCGGTGAACACGGCGGCGAGCGCCTCGGGGTCGTACTCGGCGAGCGCGCGGGCGTCGAGCCGGTCCACCCCGAGGCGCCGGGCCAGCCCGGCGGGCCCGGCGAAGGCCCGCTCCATCGGGAACTGCTGGTCGAGCAGCATCCCGATGAGCAGGGCGAGCGGGTCGCGGTCGAGCAGTGCGTCGGCGTCGGGGTCTTGCGCGAGCTGCAGCACGGTTCCTCCATCGGCTCGAGGTGCGATTCAGCGTATCCGGGCTGCGCCGCGTGTCAGGAAAGCCACCTTCCTGTCCTCTCGTGGCGGCGAAGGTGGCTTTCCTGACATCTGGGCGTGCACCCCTCGCCAGTGCCGGCTCGGACACGTCGGCGAGGATCAGGGGCGTGCTGCCCGAGATCTCCCCCGCCACCGCCGACGCGCTGCGCACCGCGCTGGACCGGGCCGACTACCGCACCGACGGCGTGCGGGGGCTGCTCGGCCGGGAGGCGCACGCCGCGCTCGGCCGGGGCGAGCCCGAGCCGGCGTTCCGCGCCACCGTCGACGGCGGCCGGCTCGGGGTGCTGGTGCGGATGCTGCTGCTGGGGTCGGTCGAGCCGGACGCGGCCGTCGCGGCCGCACTGGCCCCGCTGACCCCCGCCGACGCCGCCGCGGCCGGGCTGCTGCGCCGCACCGAAGGCGCGAACGGGGCCGCCGGCTGGGCCGCCGCGCTGGACCTGCGCCCGCACGGCGCGGACGAGGGCGGCGAGTGGTGGGTGCTCTCCGACCTCGACGCCCGCCGCCAGGAGCGCGACCACGTCACCGGCGTCGGCGGCGCGTCCCTCACGCTCGCCTCCGCGACGCCCCGCACGCCCGTCGGCACGGTGCTCGACCTCGGCACCGGCTGCGGGGTCCAGGCGCTGCACGCCGCCCGGCATGCGCGTGCCGTGACGGCGACGGACGTCGCGCCGCGCGCGCTCGCCATGGCGCGGGCGACGTTCGCGCTCAACGACCTGGACGTCGAGCTGCTCGACGGCCCGTGGCTGGCCCCGGTCGGCGGACGCCGGTTCGACCTGATCGTCTCCAACCCGCCGTTCGTCCCCGGACCCGGCCCGCGTCGACTACGTCTACCGCGACTCGGGGCAGGCAGGCGACGACGCGCTCGCCGCCCTGGTCCGCGCGCTGCCGGCGCACCTCGAGCCGGGTGGCGTGGCGCAGCTGCTCGGGTCGTGGCTGCACGTGCGCGGCGAGGACTGGCCGGACCGCGTCCGGTCCTGGCTCCCCGGACGGCGTCGACGCGTGGATCGTGCAGCGCGAGGTGACCGACCCGGCGCTGCACGTGGGCACCTGGCAGCGCGACGCCGGGCTCGACCTGCACTCCCCCGCGGCCCGCGCGCAGGCCGGGGCGTGGCTGGACTGGCTGGCCGCGCAGAAGGTCGAGGCGGTCGGGTTCGGGTTCCTGACGCTCCGCCGGACCGACCGGGGCCGCACGGAGGCGACGCCCACGGTCGTCGTCGAGGACCTGCCCGACGATCTCACCGACCCACTCGGCCCCGAGGTCGCGGGCTGGCTCGACCGCGTCGACTGGCTCCGCGCGCACGCGACGGACGACGCCCTGCTCGACGCCCGGCTGCGGCTCACCGACGGCGTGGTGCTCGAGCCTGGGTACTGCAGGAGGGCCACGGCCGGTGACGACGGCTGGGTCGAGGAGGGCACCGTGGTCGCCCGGGCGGAGGGGCCGCGGTGGCGGCACGAGGTGGACGAGCCGGCCGCCGCGCTGCTCGCGGGCTGCCGGGGCGCGCTGCCGCTCCGCGACATCGTGGAGCTGCTGGCGTTCGCGCACGACCGGCCGGTCGACGCGCTGGTCGCCGCCGCGCTCCCGCGGTGCGCGAGATGGTGCGGCACGGGCTGCTGGTGCCGGTCGGTGAGAGCGAACGGGCTGTCGGCTGCCGGGCCCGGGGTTGCAGCATGGTGGCCTTGCTGCAACCGGATTGGAGCGGGGCCACCCTGCTGCACTTCGCCGAGCGCCGGGATGCGGGCATGAGGGCCGTCGTCGCCCGGGTCGCCCGGGCCGCGGTGCACGTCGAGGGCGCGACCGTCGGGGAGATCGGCCCCGGTCTGCTGGTGCTGCTCGGCGTCCACCGCGACGACCCTGCGCGTGGGGAAACAGCCGAGGTCGCCGCCGTCATGGCCCGCAAACTGCACGAGCTGCGCATCCTCGACGGGGAGCGGTCGTGCGCGGAGACGGGGGCGCCGCTCTTGGTGGTCAGCCAGTTCACGCTCTACGGCGACACACGCAAGGGGCGGCGGCCGTCGTGGTCGGCGGCGGCGCCACCGGACCGGGCGCGGCCGCTGGTCGACGCGGTGGTCGCCGCGCTGCGGGCGCGGGGCGCGACGGTGGCGACCGGGGTGTTCGGCGCGGCGATGGCCGTCGAGTCGGTGAACGACGGCCCGTTCACGGTCTTGCTCGAGAGGTGATGAGACAGGGGAACGGCCCCCGCCCGGCAGGTGCCGGACGGGGGCCGGTGTGCCCCGCGGAAGGTCAGGCCTTGGTGGCGTTGCGCGCGGCGCGGGCGGTCGCAGCCGCCTTCTGAGTGGTCTCGGTCGCCTGCGCGACCGCCTTCTCGGTGCCGTTCACGGCCTGGGCGGTGACGGTCTCGGTGGCCTTGGTGACCTGCTCCTGCACGGTCTCGCCGGCCTTGACCGAGGCGGAGACCAACTCCGACGCGACGACGCCGCTGGGTGGCCAGCACCTTCTCGGCGAAGTCGAAGTAGCCGTCCACGACGCTCTGCGGGTCGGGCAGCTGGGCGTGGCCGGCGGTCAGGTTGCCGGCGAGGCTCTGGACGGAGTCGGCCCAGGTGCGGACGGCGGTCGTGACCGCCTCCTGGCTGCGCTTGGCGATGTCGACGAACTGGTCGGTAGGCGCGGTCATCGTCCACGTCCTCTCTGAATCGATTGGAGTGTCGCTAACCAAACTATGCACCGGCGTTAAGTATGTCAATCATAGGTGGTTGTGACGCCGGTCCCATCGCGAGGTGCGACACCTCGTCCGATCACTCGAGATCGACGAAGCTGCGGTACACGCCCAGCAGCGCCGCGCGCTGCTCCGGGGTGAGCCGGGGGTCGGTGCGGATGGCCTCCTCGGTGCCGTTGCCGGCCGCCGCCTCGCGAGCTCCCGACGCCCAGCCCGCCTGCGCGAGCAACTGCTCGGTCGACAGCTGCAACGCGGCTGCGATCGAGTGCAGCACCTTGAGCGAGGGCTGGTGCAGGCCGCGCTCGACCTGGCTGAGATAGGCGTTGGAGACACTGGTCATGGCGGCCATCTCGCGCAGCGAGAGGTTCGCCAGCTGGCGCTGGGCCCGGATGAACTCGCCGAGCGCATTCATCTGAACCGTCCAACCCGACGGCGGGGCGCCGTCCTGTGCCCCGGCTGCCCGACACTGCCGACTGCGTCGGCAGGTCCCGGCACGGCCTCGTCGTCGGCTGATCGTGCAGCGGTCATAGGTACATCATTCCGGTCCGATACTCCCCGTGGGTGAGGTGTTCCCCGATTGACCATACGACGCACCGCCAAACGAGCGTGGTTCTGGCCACATTCCGGCCGGACCGCCGTGACGCACTGTCCGGATTGAGAACCTGCTGAGAGCCACGCCTCACCCGGGCGACGGTTCCACCGTCGAGGGAACGTTCCGCGGTGACGTCGCGTTGAACCCACCGAGAGCCCCGGCGAGAGTGCCCCGATCGCCTTCCGCCCGGGACCATGGGGGAGGAAACCAATGACCGTGCCGCAGACCGTTCCGGGTCGGCGCGCAGACACCGATGATACGCGCGACGAGGCCGTCGAGGCGGCCGTGGAGCTGGCCGCCGAGGATCTCGACGCCCAGAGCCCGGCTGCCGACCTCGTCCGCGTGTATCTCAATGGTATCGGAAAGACCGCCCTGCTGACCGCCGCGCAGGAGGTCGATCTCGCCAAGCGCATCGAGGCCGGCGTCTTCGCCAAGCACGTGCTGGACAGCGCGACGGCCGAGGGTGTCGAGCTCGACCCGGCACACGCCAAGGACCTGCGCCTCGTCGTCCGCGACGGCGAGCGCGCCCGCAACCACCTGCTGGAGGCCAACCTCCGGCTGGTCGTCTCGCTCGCCAAGCGCTACACGGGCCGCGGGATGCCGCTGCTGGACCTGATCCAGGAGGGCAACCTCGGCCTGATCCGCGCCGTGGAGAAGTTCGACTACACCAAGGGCTTCAAGTTCTCCACCTACGCGACGTGGTGGATCCGCCAGGCCATCACCCGGGGCATGGCGGACCAGGCCCGGACGATCCGGCTGCCCGTGCACCTCGTCGAGCAGGTGAACAAGCTCGCCCGGATCAAGCGCGACATGCACCAGCGCCTCGGCCGCGAGGCCACCCACGAGGAGCTCGCCGAGGAGTCGGGCCTGCCCGCGGAGAAGATCGCGGACCTGCTCGACCACGCCCGGGACCCGGTGTCGCTGGACATGCCGGTCGGCGCCGAGGAGGAGGCCCCGCTCGGGGACTTCATCGAAGACGGCGAGGCGGCGGACGCCGAGACCACCGTGATCTCACGCCTGCTGCACGACGACCTCCGCCGCGTCCTGGCGACGCTGGAGGACCGCGAGCAGCACGTCATCCGGCTGCGCTACGGCCTGGACGACGGCCAGCCGCGCACGCTGGACCAGATCGGCCGCCGCTTCGGGCTCTCCCGCGAGCGGGTGCGCCAGATCGAGCGCGAGACGATGGCCAAGCTGCGCATCGGGGAGCGGGCGGACCGCCTGCGCTCCTACGCGAGCTGATCGACCGACACATCCGGGACAGTTCGGCTCCGTGGCAATGCGGTCATGTCACGTGTGCTGAAGGTCGTCGCCGAGCTACCCGTCCGGCGCCGTCCCACGGGACGGCGCCGCTGTCGTGTCCGGGCCAGGGCAGCCCGCGCCGCCGGGCGGAGGGTGGCCAGGGCGGCCTAACCTCGGCATCATGACCGGTCCCGCCAGCGCCCCCGCTGTGAGCCCCGAGGCCCTGCGCGACGTGCTCGGGCACTTCGCCACCGGCGTCGTCGTGGTCACCGCGCGGGAGCCGGACGGGACGCTGCTCGGCTTCACGTGCCAGTCGTTCGCCTCGCTGTCGCTGGACCCCCCGCTGGTGACCTTCGCGCCGGCGCGCACGTCGTCGACCTGGCCGCGGATCCGGGACGTCGGCACGTTCTGCGTGAACGTTCTCGCCGCGGACCACCGCGACCTCAGCGCCGGGTTCGCCCGCTCCGGTGCTGCGATCGACAAGTTCTCGGGCGTCGACTGGTGCCCGGCCCCGTCGGGAGCGCCGGTGCTCGAGGGCGTCAGCGCCTGGGTGGACTGCACGTTGTGGGCGGAGCACGACGGCGGGGACCACACGATCGTCGTCGGGAACGTGCGCGACCTGGGCTCGGATCCCGCCACCCTGCCGCTGCTGTTCTACCGCGGCGCCTACGGGATCAACGGCCGCTGATCCCCGCAGCCGGTGCGACGAGCGAGCCGGCGCGGGCTCAGGTGGTGGGCTCCCACGACAGGCCCAGGTGCGAGCGTTTGGGCCCCAGCGCCGCCGCGGCGTCCGCGCTCACGCGATGCCGGTCCGCGCCCGTCGAGGCGGTGGCCGCGGCCACCACCAGCCCCTCGACCAGCGGCCCCGGGCACAGGACGGTGCGGCCGCGGGTCGCGGGGTCCGCACCGACGTCGTCGAGCAGGTCCAGGGCGAGCTCGGCCGAGAGCACCGCGCTGCCCAGGTCCATGAGGACGACGACGCCCGCGCCCCGGTCCGACGTCGCGATCGCGGTGGCGATGGCGGCGGCGTCCGTGCCCGGCTGTCGTCGCGTCGAGACCCGCGGCGACGGCGATGGGCACGTCGACGTCGCCGATCACCTCGGCTGCGAGCTCGGCCGCGGCGTTGCCGAGCGCCCTGCTGTGCGAGACCACGACGATGCCGACGCTCGGGCCGGGTGCGCTCACCCCAGACTCGCCGCGGCGGTGTTGACCAACAGCGCTGTCGACGTCGCGCCGGGGTCGCGGTGCCCCGCGCTGCGCTCGCCCAGATAGCTGGCCCGGCCCTTGCGGGCGACCAGCGGGATCGTCGCGTCCGATCCCTGGTCCGCGGCGGTCGCCGCGGCGCGCAGCGCGTCGCTCAGCCCGGCGCCGTCGGCCAGTGCGGCGTCCAGGGCGTCGACGGCGGGCGTCAGCGCGTCCACCATCGTCTTGTCGCCGAGCGCGGCCTTCCCGCGGGCGACGACACCCTCGAGCCCCGCACGCAGCGCGGCCGCGAACGCCTGGGCGTCGAGCTCCGCGCGGTCCCCCGCCGAGGTCCCCATCCGCAGGAACAACGTGCCGTAGAGCGGCCCGCTCGCCCCGCCGACCGTGCTGACCAGCGTCATGCCCGCCGTCTTGAGCAGCGCGGCCGGCGCGGCGTCCGGGGCGGCGTCGAGCTTGGCGACCACGGCGTTCATGCCGCGGCGCATGTTCGACCCGTGGTCCGCGTCGCCGATCGCCGAGTCGAGCGCGGTCAGCTCGTCCGCGTTCTCCGACACGGCGTCCGCGAACGCGCGCAGCCAGCGGCCGAGCGCGGCCGATCCCACCGTCTCGTGCCCCATCGCTGCTTCTGCCGATGCTCAGACGCCCCAGCGCAGGCCGGGGTGTTCACCGGAGCGTCCCACAGGCGCAGCAGCTCGTCGTCCACCTTGAGCAGGGTGACGGAGCAGCCCGCCATGTCCAGGCTCGTGATGTAGTGGCCCGACCAGCGAGCGGGCCACGCTGCACGCCCGGCCTTCTCCAGGATCCGCGCCACCTCGCCGTACATGAGGTAGAGCTCGAGCAGCGGCGTGCCGCCCATGCCGTTGACGAACGCGAAGCACGCCGTCCCCGCCGGTGAAGTCGAGGTCCTTCAGGATCGGCTCGACGAGCATCTCGGCGATCTCCTTGGCCGGCGCGATCGGCACGCCGGCGCCGGCCCGGCTCGCCGTGGATGCCGATGCCGACCTCCATCTGGTCGTCGGGCAGGTCGAACGTCGGCTTGCCCGGCGGCGGGGACGGTGCAGGAGGTCAGCGCCATGCCCATGCTGCGCCCGTTGCGCGTCGACCTTGCGGGCGACCTCGGCGACGGCCGTGAGGTCGCGGCCCTCGTCCGCCGCCGCTCCGGCGATCTTCTCGAGCAGGACGGTGGCGCGCGACCCCGCGCCGCCCGGCGGTGTAGAGGCTGTCCTGCACGGCGACGTCGTCGTCGATGACGACCGTCTCGACCTGGACGCCCTCGGCGGCGGCCAGCTCGGCGGCCATCTCGAAGTTCATGACGTCGCCGGTGTAGTTCTTCACGATGTGCAGCACGCCGGCGCCGCCGTCGACACCCTGCGTGGCCGCGAGCATCTGGTCGGGGACCGGCGAGGTGAACACCTCCCCGGCGCACGCCGCGTCGAGCATGCCCGGCCCGACGAAGCCGCCGTGCAGCGGCTCGTGCCCCGACCCGCCGCCCGAGACGATCCCGACCTTGCCCTGCACCGGTGCGTCACCGCGGAAGACGACCTTGTTCTCGTGGTCGACGCGCAGTTGCGGGTGCGCGAGCTCCACTCCGCGTAACGCCTCGGTGACGACGTCGGCGGTGTCGTTGATCAGCTTCTTCATCGGAGCTCCCATCGGGGGCGGGGGTCTTTCCGTAAGCTACGCCGCCGTGACCCCGACGGGAACCAGTGATCGTGAACGGCTCGGGATCGGGCTCGCCGCCGTCGGCCGCCCCGCGTACATCACCGCGGGCCGGGTCACGGACCTGGGCGCGGAGCGCGATGTCGCCACGTTCCGTGACCGTACTTTCGCCGTGCTCGACGCCGCGTACGCCGCCGGAATCCGCTACGTCGACGCCGCGCGGTCCTACGGGCGGGCCGAGGAGTTCCTCGCCGCGTGGCTCGCGGCGCACCCCGAGATCGACGACGTCGTGGTCGGCTCGAAGTGGGGCTACCGCTACGTCGGCGACTGGCGGATGGACGCCGGGACGCACGAGGTCAAGGACCACTCGCTCGCGGCGTTCACCGCGCAGTGGGCGCAGACGTCGGCGCTGCTGGGCGAGCGGGTCGGGATCTACCACGTGCACTCGGCGACGCTGGACAGCGGCGTGCTGGACGACGCCGCGGTGCACCGGGCGCTGGCCGGGCTGCGGGAGCGCGGGGTGCGGGTGGGCGTGTCGACGTCGGGCCCGCGGCAGGCGGACGCGGTGCGGCGGGCGCTGGCGGTGACCGTCGACGGCGATCGCTGTTCACCTCGTTCCAGAGCACTTGGAACGTCCTCGAGCCTTCGGCCGGGCCGGCGCTGGCCGAGGCGGCGGACGCAGGGGCACGGGTGATCGTGAAGGAGGCGGTGGCGAACGGGCGGCTGGCGCCCGGTGGGGCCGACTCCCCCGGTGCGCACCGCGTCGCGGAGCTCGCGGCCGAGGCGGACACGACGGCGGACGCGCTGGCGATCGCGGCAGCGCTCGCGCAGCCGTGGGCCTGGCGCGTGCTGTCCGGCGCGGTGGATCCCGCGCAGGTGGCGAGCAACGCCGCGGCCGCCGACCGTGCGCTGCCCGAGACCGTCGCCGCGGAGCTCGCGGGCCTCGCCGAGGACCCGGAGGCCTACTGGGCGGCCCGCTCTGCCCGCCCGTGGACCTGATCGACTCCGCCGCGAACCGGCAAAGGTGCATCTCGCGCAGGCAAACGTGGCGACTCGCGGTGGCAAACGTGGCGACTCGCGGGAACCTCGGAGCGGTATTCATCGCCTGTTGAAAAATGGGGCGGGCGGCGCTAGCGTGAGGTATGGCCACTGCAGAGCGCTCCGCCGCGACGTCCACCGTCGGCTCGCCGCTGGTGCTGGACCTCGGGGAGCTGCGGGCCGCGGACCTGCCGTCGGTGGGCGGGAAGGCGGCGAACCTCGGCGAGCTGATCTCCGCGGGGCTGCCGGTGCCCGGCGGGTTCTGCGTGACCACGGCGGCGTACGCCCGTGCTGCGACCGACGTCGACACCGCCGATCCCGTGCGAGCGCGCGAGCTGCTGCGCTCCGCGCCGCTGCCCGACGACGTCGCGACGGCCGTCGTCGCGGCCTACCGCCGCCTGTGCGCCCGGGACGACGGCGCGAATACGGCCGGCGACGGGAAGCCGGACGTGCCGGTGGCGGTCCGGTCGTCGGCCACCGCCGAGGACCTGCCCACGGCCAGCTTCGCCGGCCAGCAGGACACCTACCTGAACGTCGTGGGGCGCGAGGCGCTCCTCGACGCCGTGCGCCGCTGCTGGGCCTCGCTGTGGACGGACCGCGCCGTCGCCTACCGCGCCGACCTCGGGATCGACGACGCCGAGGTGCGGCTCGCGGTGGTGGTCCAGCGGATGGTCGCCGCGCAGGTCGCCGGGGTGCTGTTCACCGCGGACCCGGTGAGCGGGCGGCGCACCCGCACGGTGCTCGACGCGAGCCCGGGGCTGGGCGAGGCCGTCGTGTCGGGGATGGTCAACCCGGACCACCTCGGGGTCGAGGACGGCCGGGTCGTCGACCGGCGGCTCGGGGACAAGGCGGTCGCCGTGCGCGCGCTGCCCGGCGGGGGCACCGAGCGGGTCGAGCTCCGGGCGACGGAGCAGACCACGCGCCGCAGGCCACGCGGACGGATCGGACGCCTGCATCACCGATGCGCAGGCCGTCGCGCTCGCCGCGCTCGGCAGGCGGGTCGAGGCGCACTTCGGCGTGCCGCAGGACATCGAGTGGGCCCTCGACGACGCCGGCACGATCTGGCTGACGCAGGCGCGGCCGATCACCAGCCTCTATCCCGTGCCGCCGTCACGCGACGGTGCGCTGCGCGCGTTCGTCTGCGCCAGCCTGGCCCAGGGGCTGACCCGGCCGATCACGCCGATGGGACTGGCCGCCTTCGGAGTCATCGGCGGCAGCCTCGCGCGGCTGTTCGGCCTCCCCGGCCCGCACGCGACCGACCTGGTGGCACCACCGCCCGCCTTCGCCGCGGTCGGCGGCCGCGCGTTCGTCGACGTCACGGCCGTGCTGCGCAACCCGCTCGGGCGGGCCGTCGCGACCCGCGTCCTCGAGCATCATGGAGGCGCGTACCGGCGTGGTGCTGCGCGAGCTGTTCGCCGATCCCGCGTTCGCCCCGGTGCCCCGGGGCCCGGCGGCGGGCGCTGCGCCGGATCGTGCCGGTGCTCGTGCGCCTCCGCGTGCCGCTGGTCGTGGCGCAGGCGATCGCCTCCCCCACGGCCGCCCGCCGCCGCGTCACCCGCATCGGCGCCCGCGCCGCCGCCGTTCCCGCCTCTCCACCGGGCGCCACCCCGGCCGAGCGGGTGGATCGCGCGACCGAGGTGCTCGCGACGGCCGTGGAGGTGTTCCCCCGCAGCGCACCGGCCTTCGCGGCCGGGTTCCTCATGCGGGCGGTCGCGCGCCGGCTGGCCGGGGCGGACCTGGACGACGTCACGATGGACGCCGTGCTGCGCGCGCTGCCGCACAACGTCACCACGGAGATGGACCTGCAGCTGTGGGCGCTGGCGCAGCAGGTGCGCGCGGACCCGGCGTCGGCCGCCGCACTGGGCGCCTGAGCACCGACGACGCTGACGCCCGCGATCCTCGGCGCCCTCGCCGCGCGGTTCCACGCCGGCGACCTGCCCGCGGTCCTCCAGGACGGGCTCGCCGCGTTCCTGCGCCGCTACGGCCACCGGGCCGTCGCCGAGATCGACCTCGGCATGCCCCGCTGGTCCGAGCAGCCCGAGCACGTGCTCGGCGCGCTGGCCAACTACCTGCGGCTGCGCACCACCGAGGACGGGGACCCGGACGCCGCACCCGACGCCCGGTTCGCCGCCGGCGAGCGGGTGGCGGAGCAGGCGCTCGCGGACGTCGTCGCCCGGGTCGGGCGGCGCTCCCGGTGGCGCGCGCGGGCCGTCGGGTTCGCCCTCGGCCGGGTGCGCGCGCTGGTCGGGCTGCGCGAGGCCCCCAAGGACCACCTCGTCCGGTTGATCGCGCTCGCCCGGGCCGAGCTGGCGGCCGTCGGCGTCGAGCTGGCCGCCCAGGGCCTGCTCGACGCGCCCGACGACGTCTTCTTCCTCGACCTCCGCGACGTCCGCGCCGCCGTCACCGGCACCGATCAGCGGGCACGCGTCGCCACACGCCGGGAGGAGTACGCGCGGGAGCTGCGCCGCCGGCACGTGCCGCGGGTCCTGCTCTCCGACGGCACCGAGCCCGAGGCGCTCGCCCGGGCCGGCGTCCCGGACGACGGCGCGCTGGTCGGCACCCCCGCCTCCGCGGGCACGGTCACGGCGACGGCCCGCGTCGTCCTCGACCCCGTCGGGGCGCGGCTGGAGCCCGGCGAGGTCCTCGTCGCACCGTCCACCGACCCCGGCTGGACCCCGCTGTTCCTCACCGCGGGCGCGCTGGTGATGGAGATGGGCGGGGCCAACTCGCACGGCGCCGTCGTGGCCCGCGAGTACGGCATCCCGGCCGTCGTGGGCGTCCCGGAGGCCACCACACGGATCACGACCGGTGCCCGGCTGACCGTCGACGGCGCCGCGGGCCGGGTCCACCTCGAGTGAGGGTCCGGCGCGGGCGACCCGGCACGTGAGAACCCGGCGACACCTCGGCCGGCGGCGGACCGATCCGCGCGAGTGACACGATGTCGGGGTGGACGCGGTGAAGCAGGACGAGACGGTCGTCCCGGAGAGCCCGGAGCCCCGCTGGTTGCACGGCATCGAGCGGGACGCCTGGCTGAGCCTGATCGGGGTCATCATCCGGTTGCCCGCCTCCCTGGACACCCAGCTGCAGCGCGACGCGGGCCTGAGCCACTTCGAGTACATCGTCATGGTCAACCTGTCGAACGCCGACGGACACGTGCTGCGGATGAGCCAGCTCGCGGCGCTGTGCCACTCGTCGCTGTCGCGGCTGTCGCACGTCGTCGCCCGCCTGGAGCGGCGCAGCTGGCTGCGGCGCGACCCGTGCCCGGACGACGGGCGCGCCACCCTGGCCACGCTCACCGACGAGGGCTTCGCCAAGCTCGCCTCCGCCGCGCCCGGGCACGTCGAGGCCGTCCGCGAGTACGTGATCGACGCCCTCGATCCGCAGCAGCTGCGGCAGCTCACCGCCATCGGCGAGACGATCCTGGGCCGCCTGGACGGCGACACGCCGCGCCGGTAGAGCGCACAATGCCGCTCGTGACGACCGCCCCGAGCATGCGTGCCACCACGACGATGCCGGCCGCCTTCCTCGGTCACGGCAACCCCATGAACGCCCTCGACGACAACCGCTACACGCGGGCGTGGCGGGCGTTCGGGCAGGCCGTGCCGAAGCCGCGGGCGATCCTGGTGGTCTCGGCGCACTGGTACATCAACGCGACGGCGGTCACGGCCATGCAGCGCCCGCGCACGATCCACGACTTCTTCGGCTTCCCGCAGCGCCTGTTCGACATCGAGTACCCCGCGCCGGGGATGCCCGAGCTGGTGCAGGAGGTCTCCGACGCCGTCAAGCCGACCTGGGTCGGCGCGGACGTCGACTCCTGGGGCATCGACCACGGCACCTGGTCCGTGCTCGTGCACGCCTTCCCCGACGCCGACATCCCCGTGGTGCAGCTGAGCATCAACGCCGAGAAGCCGTTCGACTACCACCTCGGGCTCGGCGCGAAGCTGGCCCCGCTGCGCGACAGCGGCGTCCTCGTCGTCGCGAGCGGCAACATCGTCCACAACCTCGGCGGCATCGACCGCCGGCTCGCCCATGAGGGCTACGACTGGGCCCACCGCTTCGACGACGACGCCCGCGAGCGGATGCTCGGCGACCCGGCCTCCGTCGCCGGGCTCGACGCGCACCGCGACTTCGGGACGGCCGTCCCGACCCCGGACCACTTCCTCCCGCTGCTCTACCTCGCGGGTCTGGCCGACGCCGGGCGGGCCTCGGGCGGGAGCACGGACGTGCTGGTCGACGGCTACGCCTACGGCTCGCTGTCGATGACCGCCTACACCCTGGACCTGCCGTGCCACGTCGACGGCGACGGCCCGGGAGCGGCCGCCGAGCTGCCCGCGGACGTCCCGCCGGACCACTCCAACATCTGATCACGCACCACCCCAGGATGAGGGGGTAGGCACCAGGTACTAGCACCCCGTGTTTACGGCGTGGCCGTGAGTGGTCGCGCTCCCTACTGTCGCTCGTGGAGGGGCTGCCCGCAGCCCCTCCTCCACCCAGTCGGGCTCCCCGAAATCCGACCGACAGAGGAGTGAACGATGACCCGGACGGTCGCACCGTGGCGAGAACCCTCCGCCGCCGACCGGTGCACCACCGCGGTTGCCGCCGTGGCCCGCGACCTGTTCACCTGGCACCGCCGGGGGATCACGGTCCGGATGGTCGAACCGACCGGTGACGGCGGCGTCCTGCTCGGCGTCGACGCCCCCGTGGAGGCGATTCCGGCGGCGTACCAGGTGCTCACCCGCCACTACCGCTTTCCCGTCACCTGCTACGTCTGGTCCTGAGCTAGGTACGTCCCGGTGCGGGATGGGCATCGCTCCCCGATCCGTCCCCCGCGCCCTTCGCGCCATCCTCGGTCCGTCCACCGCACGACCGAGGAGGCCCACGACGATCAGCAGGACCGCGACCTGCGTGGGGAAGACCGCCAGCTGCTCGACGACCTCCCGCGCGGCGAGCGTCAACCGGTGCACGCAGGCGAGGACGGCGTCGACGACGGTCCGGGGCACCGGGTCGTCCGGCGAGGCGAGGGCCTCGTCTTGCCGATGCCGGCCTCGCCGGAGACGAGCACGACCGAACCCGCTCCCCCGGCGGCGCGGTCGAACGCGGCGTTGAGCAGCCGCAGCTCGTCGTCGCGTTCGAGCAGGCGCGTCGCCACGACCACATCGTGCCATTCCGGATCACGTCGACGGGAGCGTCACCGGGTCCGTACCGGCGACCCCGCAGATTCGGGGGTAACAGGGGGTAGGCGCGGTCCGACACCCCGTACGACTCCGCCCGTGGCCGTCCGCGGGTGGGCCGTCGCTCATCGCCGAGAGGACCTCCACGCCGCATGGCCGCGTTCCGCACCGCCCGCAGCGCCGTCGCCCTGGCCGCCGCCACGCTGCTCATGGCCGTCGCGGCGCTGCTGGCCCTGTCGGGGACCGCGCACGCGGTCGACCAGAACTGCTCCGATTTCGCCTACCAGGAAGACGCCCAGGCCGCCCTGGACGCGGACCCCTCGGATCCGAACAACCTCGACAGCAACCACAACGGGGTCGCCTGCGAGACGCTCCCGCACCGGCCCACGGCG
The DNA here is from genome assembly GCA_963780835.1 of uncultured Actinomycetota bacterium. Taxonomy (GTDB): domain Bacteria; phylum Actinomycetota; class Actinomycetes; order Mycobacteriales; family Pseudonocardiaceae; genus Pseudonocardia. The sequence goes on from CAWADQ010000032.1 coordinate 82,892, forward strand.
GGGACGTCGAGCGACGAGACCACCTCGACGACGGACACGGCGACGACGGACACGGCGACGACCACGACACCGCCCGCAGCCCTGGTGGCCGCCGACTCGTCGACGACCGTGACCACCGACGCCACCACCACCGACACCACGACTGGGACCAACACCACGACGGCGACCGACGCCACCTCCGCGACCAGCACCACGACGACCGACACGGCCACGACGACGTCGGACTCGGACGACAGCTCGTCGGGCTCGGACTCGGACTCGTCGAGCACCTCCTCCGGCGACGGCAAGGACTGCGCCGACTTCGCCTCGCAGGCCGACGCCGAGGCCGCCCTTGCCGCGGAGCCGAGCGACCCCGACAACCTCGACGCCGACGACGACGGCATCGCCTGCGAGCAGCGGTTCGGCGCTCCGGGACAGCAGGTCCAGGTGTATCCCGCGGGCGGCGTCGACACCGGTGGCGAGCCCGCCGATGCCTGAGGGCCGCTCGGCGGCGCGCATGGTGCAGCTCGCCGCGTTGCTCCTCCTCGCCGTCGTCGCGGGCTGCGCGCCCGCCGGCCCGGCGCCGGTCCGCGCCCCGGCGGCCACCGCTGCGGCCGGCCCGGCCGCGCCTCCACCCGCGCGGGCACGGAGCACCCCCACCGCCCTCGACGTGCCCGCCATCGGGGTGCACACCACCCGCCTGGTCGACCTCGGGCTCACGGCGGCGGGCGCGATGGAGGTGCCCGAGGGTGCGACCACCGCGGGCTGGTTCGCGCTGAGCCCGGTCCCGGGCGAGGTCGGGCCGGCCGTCCTGGCCGCGCACGTCAACTACGACAAGGTGCCCGGGGTGTTCGCGCGCCTGCACGAGATGAAGGTGGGCGACACGGCCGTCGTGACGCGGTCGGACGGCACGTCGGTCCGGTTCACCGCCTACCGGGTGGAGCGGTTCAGCAAGTCCGCGTTCCCCACCGGGGAGGTCTACGGCAACACCGAGGGTCCCGAGCTGCGGCTCGTCACCTGCGGCGGTGACTTCGACCGGGCAGCCCACAGCTACCGGGACAACGTCGTGGTGTTCGCGCGGATGGCCTGAGCGGCGGGACGCACTCGCTCGCCATTCCACGCGTCAGGCGACCGCCACCCCGCCACCGCGCCGCGGGTCCGCCCCGCCGGTCAGCGCGCCCGTCGCCCGGTCGCACACCACCGCCTGGCAGCCGCCGAAGTACAGGTTGGGTCCGCGGAACAGGGTCACGGGGCAGACCGGTGGCGGCCAGCCCGTCCGCCGGGATCCCGGGCTCGGCGAACAGCTCGTCCGGCGGCGTAGTGCACGCGCGGCGCGTCGACGGCGTCCTGCGCGGCGAGCCCTCGGTCGACCACGTTGACGATCACCTGCAGCAGCGCGCTGCGGATCCGGTTGCTGCCCGCCGAGCCGACGACCAGCTGGGCCACGCCGTCGTGCAGCACCACCGTCGGGGCCATCATCGACGGCAGCCGCCGCCCCGGCGGTTCCACGTGGAACCCCAGCGGCGACAGGTCCTCCTCGCCGAGCACGTTGTTCAGGTGGACGCCCGTGCCCGGCACGACGACGCCCGAGCCCTCGCCGTTCGAGGTCGTCACGGCGCACGCCCAGCCGTCGGCGTCGAGCACCGAGACGTGCGTGGTCGACCCCAGCCTGTTCGCGCTCGCGCACGCCGCGTCGTCCAGCCCCGCGTCGCTCAGCCCGGCGAGGAACTCCGGGGTGCGCTCCCGCTCCGCTGCCACCATCGCGGCCACCAGCGCGGGGACGTCGGGCGGTCCCGGGACGGAGCCCAGCTCGGCCAGCGCCCGCCCCACCAGCACGCCGCCCGCGCTCGGGGGCGGGTTCGTGCACACGACCGTGTCGCGGTACGGGACGTGGACCGGATCGCGCCGCAGCACCTCGTAGGCCGCGAGGTCCGCGGCACCGAGCAACCCGCCCTGAGCGCGCATCTCCTCGACGACGGCGGCGGCGACGTCACCGGTGTAGAAGTGCGCCGGCCCCTCGGCGCCGAAGCGCTCCAGGGCGTCCGCCAGCTCGGGGTCGGTCACCAGGTCACCGGTCCGCGGCGGCGCCCCGCCGGGCAGGTAGCGGGCGCACCCCGCCGGCGTGGCGGCGTTGATCTCGGCGAGCAGGTCGTAGAGGTACTCCTGCATGGGGGTGACCCGGACCCCGGCCCGGGCCAGCCGCACGGCGGGTACGGCGAGCTCGGCCAGCGGCGCCCGCCCGAATCCGGCGACGGCCGCGGCCAGCCCGGCCGGGGTGCCGTAGGTGCCGCAGGAGGCGGCCCCCGCGTGGAAGACCTGGGTGGCGTCGCCGAAGTCGACCGTCACCGCGCGCAGCGGGGCTCGGTCGGTCAGGTCGCGGCCCCGACCGGGGGTCTCGACGAAGAAGTCGAGCAGCACCGCCTCCCCGCCGGGCGGCACGACAAGCAGGTAACCGCCGGATCCGAGTCCGGTGAGCAGGGGCTCGGCGACGAACGAGGTGAGCACGGCCGCCACCGCGGCGTCGACGGCGTTGCCGCCCGCCCGCAGCACCGCGGCACCCGCGGCCGCGGACTCCGGATGCCCTGCGGCGACCACGCCCCGTCCCGTCACGGTCCGCTCCTCCCCGTGCGCCGCCGGTGGCGCGCCGGGAATCTAGCCGACCGGCGCGAGCCGGCGTCGCAGCAGGTCACACCACGGAGAAGCCGGGCGGGAGCGCGGCCCGCCCGGTGAGCGCCGCCAGCACCGCCGGACCGCGCCCGAGCTCCACCGCGGTCCGTGCCGCCAGCGCCGCCGCCTCGGCGAGCACTGCGGGCGGGAACGTGACGGGCAGGCCGGTCGCGGCGGCGATGTCCGCGCCGTGCACGGCCAGCTCGAAGGTCCGCGTGGGCAGGTAGGCGGTCAGGCGCATGCCGCCGACGATGGTCGTCAGCAGGTCGTCGTCGGCCGCGCGGTCCACGGCCGCGGTGGCGTCGGCCAGGAGCGAGCGGAACGCGGCAGCCGGCTCGTCACCGAGCGCGGCACCGGCGGCGCGGCCGCGTTCGGCGACGGCGGCCGAGTTCGCGCCGCCCGCGCGCGCGACCATGGCGTAGTAGGCCTCGGGTGTGCCGACCTCCTCCGCGGCCGCGGGCTGGCCCAGGTAGGTGACGACGGTGACCAGGGACCGGCTGGTGTGCCCGACGAGGGCACGCAGGTCCCATACACCCAGCCCGGGGCCGTCCCAGGCGGTGTCGGGGATCGCGTCGACGAGGTCGGCCACCGTGCCGGCGGCGGCCAGGAAGATGGTGCGTGGTGTGGACACGGAGGCAGTCTCGCCCGCCGGGGCCGGGTCAGGCCACCGGCAGGTCGGCCTCGACCAGCGACGTCGACCCGGCGGCGCGGAACGACGTGAGCACGCCGCGCTCGCGCAGCCGGTCCAGGATCTCGATGTCGCCCGGCGGCAGCGTCACCTGCAGGCGGCGCCGCGAGCGGACCTCCGGCTCGTCGAAGACGGCATCGACGAGGCGGGTGCGGGTGCCGGGCGGGAGGTGCCCGGGGCTCACGTGCAACGAGGCCCGGACGACGTCGGGGTCGATGATGTCGATCGTGGCGATGGCGAGGGTGCTCCCGTCCTCGCCGTCGATCACGATGCGGGGCGGTGCCGGTGCGGCCATCTCATGTCCTGTTCGCTCCACAGACCCGTGGTGTGGTCGTGCGCGCAGGACCGACCGGCGCACGACGTCGTGCCCAGACTGCTGAGTAGTGCAGATCACGCTGCGCACTTGCTCCAGCACCCTCCGCGCACAGCCCGGTTACCCGGCCCGCCGTGGTGCAGACCCTCTGTCCACCCCACGATGGTGTCATCCTGAATCGTTGTACCAGGCGTGGGAATGTGCTAAACGATCTTCCCCGACCACGGCTCGCCGCGTGCGCCGGACGGACGGCAGGATGCGCCATGTGACCAGTCACGGGCGTCGACGAGCGTCAGCGAGGAGGCGGCGTGGCAGATCTCCGGTTCGGGGTGTCGCTCGCCGGCTGGTCGGACGGCCCGGCATTGCTCGCTGCGGCGCGGACGGCCGAGCGCGAGGGGTTCGACGCCGTCACCGGCGCCGAACATCTCGGGCATACGTGCGCCGTTCGCCGTGCTCGCCGCCGCGGCCGCCGTGACGTCGCGCGTGCGCCTGCGCACCTACGTGCTCGACGCCTACTTCTGGAACCCGGCGCTGCTCGCGCGGGAGGTCGCCACACTCGATCTGCTGTCGGAGGCCGGGTCGAGCTGGGAATCGGCGCAGGTCACATGCGCCACGAGCACATCGACGCCGGGCTGCCGTTCCCGTCGGTGGACGAGCGATGGGCGCATACGGCAGGCGTGCTCACCGACGTGCGGCGTCGGCTCGCCGACGAGACACACGTCCCCTCGCCGCTGCAACGACCGGTGCCGGTGCTGGTGGCGGGGATGGGCGAGCGCGCGCTGCGGGTCGCGGCCGAGCACGCCGACGTCGTCGGCCTCGCCGGGGCGATGCAGGTCGCCGGCCGGCCGGCCGGGACGTTCACCCTGGTCGACGCCGCCACGACCGACGAGCGGGTCGGGCTCGTGCGCGAGGTCGCGGCTGCCCACGGCCGCGCTCCCGAGCTGGATGTGCTGCTGCAGCAGGTGGTGCTCGACCCGGACCCGGAGGAGACCGCCGCGGCCGCGTCCCGCGAGGCCGCGGAGCACGGGATGGACTGGCTCGTACCCGAGCTACTGCTCGACACCCCGTTCGTGCTGTTCGCGGCGTCGGCGGAGGACGCTGCCGCGGAGCTGATCCGCCGGCAGCGGCGGTGGGGCGTGCGCAGCTGGAGACAGGCCCCGTGGGGGCCGGCGCAGGCCCGGGTCGCCGCCGCGGCCCGAGCCTGACGCAGGAGGGTCAGAAGTCGCCCCCGAAGTCCCCGCCGAAATCCCGCCGCCGACGTCGCCCATGCCCGGGTCCTCCATGCCCGGGTCCTCCGCCGCGAGCTCCTCCCCGCCCATGTCGCCGCCCTCGTCGTCGAAGAAGGCGTCCGCGATGGCCGTGCCGATGAAGGCACCGGCGACGCCGGCGAGCAGCGATCCGGCGATCATGCCGCCCATTCCCATGCCGCCGCCGCGACCGCCGAGGGCGCGCTCCATCGTGCCGGGGTTGCGCATCTCGGCACGGGTCGCCATACGGGCGAGCGACCGCGGATCGTCCGACGTCGCACGCTCGGACGGCGGCAGCTCGGCCGAGACGTCGGCGAGCACCTTCTGCCGCTGCTCGGGGGTGAGCTTCGCGAACGCCTCGGCGTGCGCCTGCTCGATCGTCTCCGGCGGGGCCGTGCGCAGCATGTAGCGGTAGCGCTCGACGGCGGCCTCGTCCGGGTCCTTCCCCGCCGTGGGACCCGGCCGTCGCGCTCCGGCCCCGTGGGGTGCGCCGTAGCCCGGGGCGGCGTGACCCTGCGCCGGGGCGGAGGGCGCGAGCCGCTCCTTGAGCTTGTCGAACAGACCCATCGGAGATGTCCTCCCGAAGTTCGCAAACCGGACCGATCGACCGGTCAACGTCCGGGGTACCCGCCCGGTTCCCGACCTATCGGACGAGGCGCCCCAGCAGTGCGCCGGAGACCCAGATGCCCACCGCGGTCGCCCCGAGCAGCACCGCGAAGTCGAGCAGGAGGTGCGCGGGCGTGCCGATCAGCAGGCCGCGCAGCGCGTCGACGAGGTAGGTCAGCGGGTTGACGTGGCTGACCACCTGCAGCCAGGTCGGCATGATCTCGATCGGGTACAGGGCGTTCGAGGCGAAGAACAGCGGCATCGTGAGCACCTGGCCGAAGCCCATGAGGCGGTCGCGCGTGCCGGCCAGCCCGGCGATCGCCATCGACAGGCAGGCGAAGAACCCGGCACCGAGCATGACCGCGGCCGCGGCCGCCACGATCTTGAACGGGTTCGCGGTGACCGAGACGCCGAGCAGCAGCGCGACGGGGATCAGCACGACCACCGGCGAGAGCCCGCGCACCCCGGCCGCGAACGCCTTGGCGGCGACGATCGCCTGCCGCGGCGTGGGGGTGACCATCACCTTGGTGAGGATCCCGGCGTCCCGGTCCCAGATGATCTGGATGCCGAAGAAGATCGCGACGAACAGCGCGGACTGCGCGAGGATGCCCGGGGTGAGGAAGGCCAGGTACGACACCGGCCCCGTCGGGATGGCCCGGATCCGGGCGAAGATCTGGCCGAACACCAGCAGCCACAGCAGCGGCTGGACGGTGCGGGTGAGCAGCTCGGTGTGGTCGTGGCGCAGCTTCTGCAGCTCGACGAGGCTCAGCGCCGCGGTGCGGCGGACCAGGGTGAGCGGTGGCTCAACCCAGCTTGCGCGCGGTGGCGCGGCTACGACGGACGTCACGGATGCCCTCCTTTCCTGCTGAGGCGGCGAGGTCGACACCGGCGTGGTGGCGGAAGACGTCTTCGAGCGTCGCGTCGGGCCCGAGGTCGGCCTTGAGCCGGGCGGGCGAGCCGGCGGCGGTGAGGTGGCCGCGGTGCATGAGCGCGACGGTGTCGCAGAGCTCGTCGGCCTCTTCCATGTAGTGGGTGGTGAGCAGCACGGTCATGCCGCGCTCGGCGCGCATCGCCTGCACCCGCTCCCACACGCCGTCCCGGGCGATCGGGTCCAGCCCGACCGTCGGCTCGTCCAGCACGAGCAGCGCCGGGTCGCCGACGAGGGCCTGGGCGAGCTCGAGGCGGCGGATCATCCCGCCGGAGTAGGTGCCGGCGAGCCGGTCCGCGGCGTCGAGCACGTCCATCGCGGCCAGCGCCTCGTCGACGCGCGCCGCCCGCTCGCGGCGCGGCACGTCGTAGAGGCGGGCGAACCACGCGACGTTCTGCCTGCCCGTCAGGCCGCCCTCGACGGACAGCTGCTGCGGCACGTAGCCGAGCAGCCGCCGCACCTGCATGGCGTGCCGGGCGACGTCGAGCCCGAACACCGAGACCCGGCCCCGCTGCACCGGCAGCAGGGTGTTGACCACCCGCAGCGTGGTGGTCTTGCCGGCGCCGTTGGGCCCGAGCAGCCCGAACACCTCGCCGGCCGCGACGGTGAGGTCGAGCCCGTCGACGGCGGCTGCGTCGCCGAAGCGGTGCACGAGGCCGGTGATCTGGACGGCGGGAGTACTTGCTCGCTCCGTTTCGCTCATCGCGCGCCCGCCCGGATCCCGTCCGGCGCCCCGGCGCGTTCCAGCTGCTCCGCCAGCGCGGCCAGGGCGGACACGCCGCCGCGCAGCTGCTCGACCTGCGCGGGATCGAGCGCGTGGAGCGCCGCGGTGAGGACCTGACGGCGCCGGGCCCGGGCCGCATCCGCGCTCTCCTGCGCGGCCGGGGTGAGGCTCAGGCGGGCCACGCGCCGGTCGCCCGGGTCGGTGGCGCGGACGACCAGGTCCCGCGCGACGAGCCGGGACACGATGGTCGAGACGGTGTTGGGCGCGAGCCCCAGCTCCTGGGCCACCTCGGACACCGGCCGCCCGGGCCGCCGCCCGACGAGCAGGACGACCTCCCGCTCGGCGGCGGAGAGCGCGTCGTCGCTGACGGCGGAACCGGCGACGCGGCGGAGGGTGCGGCGCACGGCGCCGAGGGTCGGCAGCAGTGCGTCGACGAGGGGATCGGTCACCCATCCAACATACCTCTGTCTCAGATCCGATCTGCAACAGAAGCATCTCGGCGGCTACTGGCGCGTCCGCCTGCGTCGTGAGACGGTCGCGCCGTGCGCCCGTCGCTCTTCGCGTTCGCCGGGGGCGAGCCCGCCTTCCTCGCCCTCGCCACCGCCCACCACACGCGGTGCCTCGCCGACCCCGAGCTGAACCACCCGTTCTCCCACCCCGACCAGCACCCGCGGCACGTCGAGCGGCTGGCGGCGTACTGGGCGGAGGTCCTCGGCGGACCGCCGCGGTTCTCGGCGGAGTGCGGCGACCACTCCGCGGTCCTGCTCATGCACGCGCACAACGGCGACATGAGCGACCTCGGCAGGCGGTTCGTCGACTGCTTCGTGGCGGCGGCGGACGACGCCGGGCTCCCCGCCGACCGCGCGTTCCGCGGCGCTCTACGCGCATACATGGAGTGGGCCGTCGCGGAGGTGCTCGCCTACTCCCCCGTCGACGCCGTGGTCCCGACCGGGCGGCCGATGCCGCAGTGGTCGTGGGACGGGCTGCAGTCGCCGGCGACCGACTCCTGACCGCCCGCGCAACCAGCGCCGGGGATCAGCAGCCGTCGAGCTGCCCGGCCTCCTGCATCTCGCGGGCCACCGTGCAGGCGTCCGCCGGCGGGCACCCGGCCACCGCGGCCTTGCTCAGGAGCGCGCGCAGGGTCTGCCGCTCGGCCGGGTCGAGCGCGGCGAGGACGGTGTCCTCGACGCTCGCGAGCCGGCGGTCGAGCTCGGCGAGCAACGCGCCTCCGGCCGGGGTCGCCACGATGCGGCGGGCCCGTCGGTCGGCGGGGTCCGCCCGACGCTCTACCAGGCCCGCCCGCTCCAGGTCGTCGAGCAGGTGTGTCATCACCGTACGGTCCAGCCCGAGCCGCCGCGCGAGCGCGAGCTGGGTGGGCGGCTCGTCGCGCAGGCACGCAGTGAGCACCTGGTAGCCCCGAGGCCCGCCGGGCACCTCGACCAGGGCGCCCGCCGTCGTGCGCAGGTAGGTCCGCATCACCGCGCCCAACGCCCAGCCGAGATCGGACTCGACGGCGGCGGGCGTGGTCATGCACACAGACTAGCGGGAAGGGCCGCTGTACAGATACTCTGCTGACACGATAGTCTGCGACACAGAATATCTGACCAGCCGCGCTCCCTGGGAGTTTCGATGACCCTGCTCCGCGTCGACAGCAGCATCCGCACCGACGGATCGGTCAGCCGAGAGGTGGCCGACGCCCTCGAGGAGGCGTGGTCGCGCCACCACACCGGACCGGTCGTCCGCCGCGACCTCGGCCGCGATCCGCTCCCCGCCCAGGCCTGGGCCACCGCCGTCACAGCAGGCTCCACACCGGAGGCACAGCGCACGCCGCAGCAGCGGGCAGCCGTCGCCTTCGCCGCAGCGCTGGCCGACGAGGTACTGGCGGCGGACGCGATCGTCGTCACCTCCCCGCTCTACAACTTCGGTGTCCCGCAGCACCTCAAGGCGTGGATCGACCTGCTCATCACCGACCCCCGCCTCGGTCCCGGCACCGCGCCGCTGACGGGCCGACCGCTCGCCCTGGTGATCGCGCGCGGCGGCGGCTACGGCCCGGGCACCCCCCGTGCCGGCTGGGACCACGCCACCCCGTACCTGCGGCAGATCTTCGGCGCGGTGCTGGGCGCGGACCTGACGGTGGTCGAGGCCGAGTTGACGCTCGCGGCCGTCGTCCCCGCCATGGCGTCGCTGGTCCCCGAGGCCGAGCGACTGCGCGCCCAGGCCCGGGAGCTGGCCGCGGAGGCGGGCCGGGCGCTGGCCGAGCGGGTCGCCGTCGCCGCATGATCGTGGGCTCGCGCCGGCCGGGGGGCGGCGCGAGCCCATCCCTGATCACCTCATGCCGGGCGCGGGGCGTACATGATGACGACCACCCCGACCAGGCAGATCAGCGCGCCGATGATGTCCCAGCGGTCGGGGCGGAACCCGTCGAGCGCCACCCCCCACAGCAGCGACCCGGCGACGAACACCCCGCCGTAGGCGGCCAGGATGCGCCCGAAGTGCGCATCGGGCTGCAGGGTCGCGACGAACCCGTAGGCGCCGAGCGCGATCACCCCGGCGCCGATCCAGATCCAGCCGCGGTGCTCGCGCACCCCCTGCCACACCAGCCAGGCGCCGCCGATCTCGGCGACCGCGGCCAGGACGAACAGGACGATCGAGCGGGCGACGGCCACGGCGCCAGGGTAGATCGCGTGCGTCGGCGTCCGGCTGGACTGGCACGCTCTCCCCGGTCAGCGTCGACTCGTCCACGGCCAGCCCGTCGACACGCTCGAGACGCAGGTCGGCACTGATGCGGTCGCCGGCGGCGAGGAACACGAAATCGCCCCGGCATCATCTGGACCGGCTCGATCTCCGCAGGAGGTATGGGCCCGGGCACCCCGGCGATAACCGCCCAATCGTCCAACTCCTGGACAGGAAGACCGCCGAGGGAGGGTCGGGTCACGTTCCGCTGGTCGACTGCTGCCTGCCTCGCAGCGCGGCCAGACGGCTCTGGTACTCCTGCTCGTCGATCTCCCCGAGGGCGAACCGCTCCGCGAGAACCTGCTCGGCGGTCGGCCGCGGCACACCCGCACCGCCGGCCGACTGCGAGGAGCGGGCCAGGTATCTGACCAGCACAACGATGCCGAGGATCACCAAGCCCCAGAACAACACCATGCTCACCGACAGGAGCGCATAGCCCCACCCGCTCATGCCCGGGCCCCACCAGTACATCATCGGAGACTCCTTTCCGCGGCAGCGACGGCCCGGGTCCACGTCGGAGGCCGTGCTGCACCCACCACGCTCGTCCTCGGGACAGCACCAGGAGTAGGGACGTCCGGCCCGCCACCGTGCGCGTTCGCCCCCTTACCTGGCGCGGTCAAACGCGAGGACAGTCAGAGCGAGCCGGGAAGCGAGGTGGGGTGTCGATGTCGGGTTCGCGGACAGTAGAGCTGGACCTGTCCCAGCAGGAGGCGGTCCAGGCGGTGACGACGGCGCTGGCCCAACAGGGGTTCGGGGTGCTGACCTCGATCGACGTGCGCGCCACCCTCCACGCGAAGCTCGGCGTGGACGTCGAGGACTACGTGATCCTCGGCGCCTGCAACCCGCCGCTGGCGCATCGCGCGCTGTCGGCCGACCCGGAGATCGGGCTGTTGCTGCCGTGCAACGTCACCGTCCGCCAGGCGGGCGGGCACACCGTGGTGCAGGCGGTCGACCCCGCACTGCTGCTGTCGCTGACCAGCTCCCGCGGCACAGACGTGTCACCCGAGCTCGCCGCGGTCGCCCGAGACGCTTCGACGCGATTGAGCGCCGCACTCGACACGCTGATCCCCGCGCCCTGAGTCGTTTCCGCCACCCTGCACGACCGAGACTCATCAGCGGCGGAACACCGGCACCGCGGCGATAGAGGCGATGGGGAGGGAAAGGCGCTCCTGATGGTCAACGCGACGGTGGAGTGGTTGCCGGTGTGGGTATGGCCCCTGCTGATCGTCATCGGGCTCGGCCTCGTGGGTTATGTCGCGGTCCGGCTGGTCCGGGACGGCACGCGCAGGACGCCGTCAGCGGGCAACGCGGTGTCGACCGCGGCGCGCAGGATCCTCGACGAGCGTTTCGCCCGCGGTGAGATCGACGAACAGGAGTACCGGCGACGGCGGGCTGGTCTGGGATGAGCTCGCCGATCAGTCGCCGCCGGGCCCTGGTGCTCGGCGGAGCGGGCGTGGTCGCCGTTGTCGCGGGAACCACGGGCTGGATCACCACGGCGGACAACGGCCCGGGCCTGTCCGGCAACGGCTCGGGCGCGGCCGAGACCGGTAACGAACTCGCGGCGCCGCCGCTGCTCGACAGCAGCGAGGGCAGGCTGCAGATCGAGCTCGTCGCGGCCCCCGGCGTCCGGCTGGCCGGCCGCGACACCCACGCCCTCGGTTTCAACGGCACCACACCCGGTCCCACGCTGCGGGTGCGCCCCGGTGACGAGCTCGCCATCCGGCTGACCAACCGGCTGGACCAGCCCACCAACCTGCACACCCACGGGTTGCGCGTCTCCCCGCAGGGCAACAGCGACAACCCCTTCCTCCGGGTCGACCCCGGCACCTCGTTCGACTACCTGATCCGCGTCCCCACCGACCACCCTCCGGGAACCCACTGGTATCACCCCCACCACCACGGCACGGTCGCCGACCAGGTCTCGGGCGGCCTCGCCGGAGCGCTCATCGTGGACGGCGGCCCAGCCCTGCCCGTGGCCGCGGACCGCGTCCTGCTCGTCAGCGACATCACCCTCGACACCACCGGCACCCCGGTCCCCGCGAATCCGATGGAGCGCATGCAGGGCCGCGAGGGTGCCCTGGTGCTGCTCAACGGCCAACACCAGCCCGCCATCCCCGCCGTCCCCCAGGCGACGCAGCGGTGGCGGATCGTCAACACCTGCGTGGCCAGGGTGCTGTCGCTACGACTGGAGGGACACCCGCTCGCGCAGATCGCCCACGACGGCACCTACCTGCCGCGCCTGCCCGCCACGATCGCCTCGTCCTGCCCCCCGGCAGCCGCGCGGACGTGCTCGTCACCCCGACCGGGACCGGCCGGTTCGCGCTCGTCACCGACCCCTACGACCGCGGCACCACGGGCGGCATGAGGGGCGGCGGCACCCCCGCCGCCGGACCCATCACCGTGGCCACCCTGGTCAGCAGCGGCGCACCCGCCCCCACCCCGGCGCTACCGGCCGCCCTGCCCGCCGAGCCCGCACCACCCCCGGCCACCGCAGAGCGCACGATCACCTTCCAGATGGGCATGGGCGGCACGGGCGGCATGGGTGGCGGGATGGGCATGGCGTTCACCATCGACGGCCGCGGCTTCGACCCCGCCCGCACCGACCAGCACGTCACCGCAGGCACCACCGAAGACTGGACCGTGCGCAACAACGGCCCCCTCGCCCACCCCTTCCACCTGCACGCGTGGCCGTTCACCGTGCTCGCCACCAGCGACGCCACCCCCGTCTCCGGCCTACCGCAGGACGTCGTCCTCGTCCCGCCCGGGGGCTGGGCCCGCATCCGGATCCCGTTCACCCACCAGACCGGCCGCACCGTCTACCACTGCCACATCCTCGACCACGAAGACCTCGGCATGATGGCCACGATCGACGTGCAGTGAACCGGTGCGTGACGGAGCCGGTTCGGGTTGACAGACCCAATCCCGATCGCTCAGAGGAGACCTGCCCAGAGGACGTGCGTCCGTGAGCGGGCCGCAACGTTCGAGGACACCGCGGCCGTCGGACGTCTACTCGGCGACGAGCGCGAAGTAGCTCTCCTCCTCCTGAACGAAGTGCAGCTCAAGGACGGCGTGCAGCCCGTAGAGGCAGGCGAGGACATCTTGGCGCCGCTCGGGATCGAACTCGCCGCCGTGGTCGATCGCGTCGAGGTGGATCTGCAGGCGGCGAGTGAGCCGACCGATCTCCGCGTGCGCCCGGCTCATCGGGGCGACCGCCTCGCTGCTGCCGAACGTGCGCGCCAACGCCGGGAGAAGCTCAGCCTCCTCGGCCTCCTCGTGGGGTACCAGCCGCTCCGCGAGCGCCGCGTGGGCCCGCCGCAGCACCTCGATGGCCGCGCCGTCCGCCTGGACGGCCAGCACGTCCGCGGCCGTGCGCAGCAACGGCAGCACCTCGTGGAGGCGGTCGTGCTCGGCCGCGAAGCGCCGCAACAATGCCCGCGTGTCCGCCTCCACCGGCCTGCCACCGACCTGGCCGCCGCGCAGCGCACGCAATGCGTTGAGGATCACCGCAACATCGATGCCCTCCTGCAGCAGCGCCCCGAACGCCGGCGGGAGCAGGCCGAACGCGGCGACCACCATCGCCGCCAGCGACATCACCATGCCCGCCAGCGCGCTCTGCACGGCGATCCGCCGCGCGCGGCGGGCGATCTCCATCGCGTCCGCGAGGCGATCGAGCCGGTCGGTGGTGAGCACCACGTCGGCCGCCTCGGAGGAGGCGGTCGCGCCGCGCGCACCCATCGCGACCCCGACCGTGGCGGCGGCCAACGCGGGGGCGTCGTTGAGGCCATCGCCGACCATGACCGTGACCGCGAGCTGCCCCTCGGCGCGTACGCCTTCGACCTTGCTCGCGGGCGTCTGCTCGGCGCGCACCTCGTCGAGCCCGAGGACCTTGCCGACCTCCCGGGCCGGTTCGGGCCGGTCCCCGGTGAGCATCACGAGGCGCTGGATGCCTGCGGTGCGCAGCCGCCGCAGGGTGCGGCTCGCGTCGACCCGCAGCGGGTCCTTGAGCAGGACGGCGCCGACCGGGATGCCGTCGGCCTCGACCCACACGAGCGCGCAGCCGTCCAGCCCGGCCCGGCTGACCACCGCGCGCGCCCACATGGCGTCGGGTACCGCGTCCCGTTTGCCCACCCGCACCCGGACGCCGTCGACCGTGGCGGTGACCCCGCGGCCCGGTTCCTCCTCGACCTCGTCCGGCAGCGACAGCGCCAGACCGCGCCTGCGCGCCTCGGCGACCACCGCCTCGGCGAGCACGTGCGGGGACAGCTGGTCGGCCGAGGCGGCCATCCGGAGCACCCCGTCGGCCGTGCGGCCCGGCGCGGCGGCCACTTCGGTCACGGCGGGGCGCCCGGCCGTGAGGGTGCCGGTCTTGTCCAGCACCATCGTCTGGGCCCGGCCGAGGTTCTCCAACGCGCCACCGCTGCGCACGACCACCCCTCGCCGCGAGGCGCGCGACAGCCCGGAGACGATCGCCACCGGCGCGGCCAGCAGCAACGGACACGGCGTGGCGACCACCAGCACGGCCACCGCGCGTTCGGCCGACCCACTCGCCCACCACGCCAGTCCGGCAAGGGCGAGCGACAGGGGCAGGAACCAGGCGGCGAATCGGTCGGCCAGGCGGATCACCGGTGCGCTCTCCGCGCCTGCCTGGCGGACCAGCGCGATGATCCCGGCATAGGTGCTCTGCGCGGCGGGCACCGAGCAGCGCACCTCGATCGCGCCGCCCGCGTTCAGCGTGCCACTGCGCACCGGGTCCCCGACCGCGCGCTCGACCAGTTGGGGCTCGCCGGTCAGCGCCGACTCGTCCAGTACTGCCGGACTCGCCTCTACCAGCCCGTCCACGGGGAGCACCTCGCCCGGGCCGACGACCACGAGATCCCCGACGGCGACCTCGTCGACCGGCACCTCGGAGACGACGTCGCCGACCCGCCTGCGCGCGGTGCGCGGTGCGCGTTCCAGCAGCGCGCGCAGGTCGCGTGTGGCGCGCCGCTGCGCGGCGGCGTCCAGCGCACGGCCGGTCGCGAGCATCACCGCGATCAGCGCACCCGCCAGGTACTCGCCCACCGCCAGCGTGCCGAGCAGGGCGAGTACGGCGATCAGGTCGACACCGAGCGTCCGCCGCACCAGCGCCGTCACCACCCAGCCCGCCGCCGGGACGACCGCGGCGACGGTCGCCGCAGCCCACAGAGCGTCGGCCCACCCGCTCGACCCGGCCAACCAGGCCACGCCACCTGCCACCAGCAAGGCCACCGTCGTCGCGAGCAGCGCAGGCTCGAACCACCGCGACGCCCGCGACACCGCGGTGGTGGGACCGCTACGTCGACGCGACGACGCCTCGCCCCTGGACACCGATCTCTCCTCGGTGGCGACCGGACCCGTGCCGACCGTCAACCACACCCTCCCAACCACAGACCTGGCCCGACATGGGCGGGCTGACCCCGCATCGCCTGCCAATGGTCCCGATCATCGCGGACCGCCGTCCTGGCGACCGACGACACCGAACGGCGCCCGCAAGACACGATTGCCCGCGCAGGACAGGTCCAGGCCCTCACCCGCGACCGGATCGACTTCCTGCGCCGCACCGTGCCCGTCGACCAGCAACTCGTCCTGCTCGCGCTGAAGCCGGCCTTCCTCGCGCCGCCGAAGACGGTGGCCTACGGCGAGTCCGTCAAGACGGTGCAGACGCCGGCCCGGCCACGCCACCGCCGCGGAGACCCGGGACACCTACTCGCACCTCCGGCCCGGCTCCGACGACCGGACGTGCGACGCCGTGGACGGCGTGTTGGGCTCTGTGCCCCCAGCGTGCCCCGACAAGGGCTCCGCCTGACGTCCGTGCAGGTAGAACAGGGTGGCGCGGACGAGTCGGCCTGTAAGCCGGATCCTGTTCCCGGGCGCCTCACGGCGCTCCGTTCGGCGACCATCCATCTCGGCCTGTCGTCGCCGGCAGGCTCTTGCGGTCTACCCGCAGGCTCGGACGGGCCGCCCTCGGACGCCTGCGCAGCCGCCCGGCTCGCGCCGTGCGGCCTCTTGACCTTGCTCCGGGTGGGGTTTACCGAGCCACCCCGGTCACCCGGGGTGCTGGTGGTCTCTTACACCACCGTTTCACCCTTACCCCGCGCTGGATGCGCGAGGCGGTCTGTTCTCTGTGGCACTGTCCCGCGGGTCGCCCCGGGTTGCCGTTGACAACCACCCTGCCCTGCGGAGTCCGGACTTTCCTCGGCAGCAGCCCGTGGGCTGCCGACGCGGTCGCCCGGCCGACTCGTCCGCGAGCGCGACTCTACCGACGGTGACCCCGACGGCGATCCGAGGGCGGTGATCAGAGTTTCGGGGACATGACGCTCACATATGAATCTCATGTCCCCGAACCGCTGATCATGCTGGTCTCGGGCGTCGTCGGCGACGAACTCGGGCCTGCTCACCGGCCGTGGAGTGCTCGAGCCGAGCAGTCTCGGAATGGACCGCGGCCCCCGTCCGTGATGGGGTGGCTCCGTGCGTGCGACCGTCGTGGTGCTGCTGCTCGCCCTCGCCCTCGCGGGGTGCTCGATCGACGTCGTGCCGAGCGGCGGCGTGCCGGCCTCCCCGCAGACGGCGGGGGACGTGCCGGACGAGGCGTCGACCGTCGCGGTCGACAACACGATCGACTCCTCGCCCGGCCCGAACGACCAGGAAACCCGCTCGGGCGACGAGCGGACGGCCGTCTCGATCACGAACGAGTTCTGGAGCCGCTGGTTCGACGACCAGGGGCTCCGGTACATCCCGCCGGAGGTCGCGGGCGGCTATGTCGGCACCCGCGGACCGAGCTGCGCGGGCGAGCCGTCGGTGCCCGGCAACGCCTACTACTGCCCGCGCGGGAACTTCCTCGCGTGGGACGAGGACCTCATGCGCGCCGGGTACGACCAGATCGGCGACGCGTGGGTCTACCTGGTGATCGCCCACGAGTGGGGACACGCGATCCAGGCGCAGCTGCCGGACCGCTTCGTGTCGCAGGCCGTCGAGCTGCAGGCCGACTGCCTGGCGGGGGCCGCCCTGCACGGCGCCGCGCAGGAGGATCTCGTGCGGATCGAGCCGGGAGACGACGAGGAGATCGCGCAGACCCTGGCGGCGGTCGCGGACGACTTCCCGTGGACCGACGAGTCCAGCCACGGCAACGCACGTCAGCGCACCGCGGCGTTCCAGAAAGGCGTGAACGGCGGCGTCGAGGGCTGCCTGCAGATGTGAGGCCGCAGCCGGTTCCGCGCCGGGCTACCGTGCGCGGGTGATCGCCCAGTCGCCCCTCCAGCTGGCGTTCCTGATCACGGCGGGGTTGATCGCCGGAGCGGTGAACGCGGTGGCGGGCGGCGGGTCGCTGCTGGTGTTCCCCGCGCTGCTCGCGGTCGGCTTCCCCCCGCTGGCGGCCAACGTCACCAACTCCGTCGCCCAGTGGCCGGGCTACCTCGGCGTCGTCGCCGGCGCCCGGCACGAGCTGCCGGGCCAGGGCAGGCGGCTGGTGCTGACCTCGACGGTGGCGGTGTTCGGCTCCGCGGTCGGCTGCATGCTGCTGCTCGTGCTGCCCGGGTCCGTGTTCGACGCGGTCGTCCCCGTGCTGGTCCTCCTGGCCAGCGTGCTGCTCGGGCTGCAGCCCTGGCTCAAGCGGTGGATCCCGCCGCCCGAACCGGGGACGCCGGACCGGCTGCCCGTGCTGCTGCCCGCGATCTTCTTCGCGGCGGTCTACGGCGGCTACTTCGGCGGCGCGCTCGGGGTGATCCTCATCGCGACCCTGTCGCTGTGCGCGGGCGACGAGCTGAAGCGGCTCAACGCGACGAAGGGCGTGCTGTCGCTGGTCGTCGCCACGGTCACCGTGGTGATCTTCGCGTTGCGGGCGCCGGTGAGCTGGCCAGCGGTGGGGCTGCTCGCGCCGAGCACGCTGGTCGGCGGTTACCTGGGGGCCCGGCTGGCGCGCCGGTTGCCGGAGAACGTGCTTCGGGCCGCTGTCGTGCTGCTGGGCCTGGGCGTGGGGATCTACCTGCTCGTCCGCTGAGGCCATCGGATGCGCCGCGGGACCGGCACCACGATGATCGGGGCCGAGGCAACGGTGACGTGCAGGCACCCGACCGCGAGGAGGCGATCACGTGGGCAGGACGCCGGCGCGGTCCACGCGTGACGGGTGTGTCCGCGGCGAGCGTGCGAGCGTGCGGTGAGCGGTGTCGGTGCGACTGTTCTCGCGGTCGGGCTGCTGCTGGGCGTGCTCGCGTTCGCGGTCGCTCGCCCGCGCGGGCTGCCGGAGGCGACGGTCGCCGTGCCGGCGGCGCTGCTGCTGGTCGTGGTCGGCGCGGTCGCGCCGAGGGTCGCCTGGGAGCAGGTGACACAGCTGTGGCCTGTGGTGGCGTTCCTCGCCATCCTGCTGGTGCTCGCGCACCTGTGCGCCGAGGAGGGCCTGTTCGTCGCGGCCGGGGACGCGATGGGCCGGGCCAGTCGGGGCAGCCCGCAGCGGCTGCTGGTCGGGGTGTTCGTCGTGGCGTCGGTGATCACTGCGGTGCTCAGTCTCGACGCGACCGTCGTCCTGCTGACCCCAGTGGTGTTCGCGACGGCGTACCGGATCGGGGTGCGGGCCAAGCCGCACGTGTACGCCTGCACGCACCTGGCCAACTCGGCCTCGCTGCTGCTGCCGGTGTCGAACCTGACGAACCTGCTGGCCTTCAGCGCGTCGCAGCTCTCGTTCGGCCGGTTCAGCGTCGTGATGGCGCTGCCCTGGCTGGCGACGATCGGCATCGAGTACGCCGTGCTGCGCCGGATGTTCCGCACGGACCTCGCCGTCGGCACCGGGGCCGAGGAGGAGCCGTCGCGGCCCGCACCGCCCGTGTTCGCCCTGGCCGTGCTCGGACTGACCTTCGCCGGGTTCATCGTCGGCTCGCTGGTGGGCATCGAACCGGTGTGGGCCGCGCTGGTCGGCACGGTAGTGCTGGCCGTGCGCGGGTTGGTGCGGCGCACGGTGACGGTCCGAGGCCTGATCGACTCGGCGTCGCTGCTCTTCTGCCTGTTCGTGCTGGCCCTGGGGGTCGTGGTCAAGGCGGTGGTCGACCATGGGCTGGGCGACGTGCTGGGCCACCTGCTGCCGCAGTCCGCGGGCCTGCCCGAGCTGCTCGCGATCGCCGGGATCGCGGCCGTGCTGGCGAATCTGATCAACAATCTGCCCGCGGTGCTGGCCCTTCTACCGCTGCTGGCAGCGGCGGGTCCGGGGCCGGTGCTCGCGGGGTTGATCGGGGTGAACCTCGGGCCGAACCTGACGTACGTGGGCTCGCTCGCCACCCTGCTGTGGCGGCGGATCCTTCAGGAGCACGACCACGACGCGGAGCTCGGCGAGTTCACCCGCGTCGGGCTGATCACCGTGCCGGCGACGCTGCTCGGCGCGACCGTCGCCCTCTGGGCGATGCTGACGATCACGGGAGGCTGACGCATGGCCGGGACGGCGATCGTGTGGGTGGCGGAGGGGACGTGGCCTGCGTGCGTCGATGCGGCCCGCACGTGGGTGCCCGACGGGGACGACGTCGTGCTGCTGCACGTGTCGGGCGGCGAGATCGCGGCCGCACACGGCGCGCTGGCCGGCCTGCTCGGGCGGAGCCGGCGTGGTCCGGAGGTCGGTCTCGACGCCCTGTCCACGGAGGCCGTCACCGCCCTGCTGGAGCGGGCAGCGCAGCGGCTGGGTCGGCCCGCGCGCATCGAGCAGCGCAACGGCCGGGTCGAGCGCGAGGTGGTGGCGGCGGCCGACGGGGCTGCGGTGCTGATCTGCGCCCGCGACGGCGACCGGAGCCGGTTGGGCCCCCGCAGCCTCGGGCCGGCGACGCGGTTCGTGGTCGACCACGTGCCGTGCCCGGTGCTGCTCGTCTGGCCGGGCGAGGCGCCGGGGGTCGACTCGATCCCGCCGCCTCCCCCACCGGGCGCGAAGCCCCCACCTCCCCCGCCGCACGAACGCCGCTGAGCGGGGCTCCCGAGCGCCCCACCGCGCTCGTGCACATCACAGGCCGCCGGTGCACACGCTGTGCCGTATGCACCGACCGTCCCGGCTGTGCACCGACGTCGTCGTCGACGCCAGCTCACCTCCTACCGCCGCTGGCGGACCCGCTCCACGACGGGGTCCAGCAGGGCGCGCATCGGGGCGAGGTCGCCGTCCGCCGCGGCGCGGGCGGCGTCGATGTTCGCGTCCCGGTCCACGTGCTCCCAGCGCAGCCGGTAGCCGGCGTCGCGGGCCAGCTGACCGAGGAACGCCCGCTGGGTGCGGCCGTTGCCTTCGCGAAAGGGATGCAATGCATTGACTTCGGCGAGCAGCGCGGTGAGGCCGTCGAGGAAAGTGTCACGGACGCGCCCGCGCAGGTGGTGCGCGGCGGCGAGGCGGCCGAAGACGTCTGCGGCAGTGTCGACGATCTGGTGCGGCAGGCAGAACGACGCCCCGGCCTTGACGATGAGCACGGTGCGGAGCTGCCCCGCCCACGGATAGACGTCCTGGAAGATCGTCCAGTGGAAGGCGCGCAGGTGGTCGAGGTCGTATCTACCGGGTAGGCGACGTCGCGGAGCTGCCTGACCGCGTCGTCGTCAATTGCTTCTCCGCCGTCGCCAGTTCAACCCGGTCGGTGAGCCGAGGCGATTGCGGAAGACGCCGCTGCGGGGATCGAGGTAGGGGTCGCCGCTCACTTCCGGTAGTGGGCAAGGAAGATCGCGATGGCCTCGTCCTCGTCGATCTCGCCGTCGGCGACGCGCTGCATGACCGCCGCCCGAACTCGTCGAGCTCCAGACCGTCGACCCGCAACGAAGCGATCGCTGCCGCCACCGCCTCGGCGGGGCTCGTCGGCTCCCAGAGCAGATCCTGCTCGAACTGCGACACCGTCATGACCGTGACCTTCCTCGAGTACCCACGAGCAATTCACGGACTCCCAGGATCCTGAATGCGTCCAGCGCGGCAGTCGGGTCGGTCCGTTCTCGACCGTACTCCCCTCACCGGGCGTAGTCGAACCCGTCGTCCGCGTCGCACACCTTCTGCGAAGTCGACCGACCGGTGATCCGTCCGAGCGTCGCACCAGGGCTGTCGGGACTGCACGGGCGGCACTCTCACGACGATCAGGGGGAACCGCACGGGCCGAACCGCTGGAGCATGATGTCCGCCGTGACCGCCGTCTCCCGCGACCTCGTCCTCGGCTTCGGCCTGCCCGTCTCCGGTAGCTGGGCCACCCCCGGCACCATCGCCGCGGTCGCCCGACGTGCGGAGGAGCTCGGCTACGGCTCGCTGTGGACCTTCCAGCGCGTGCTCGTTCCCGCGGAGGAGGATTACGGCGCGCAGTACCGCGCGGTGCTCGATCCCGTCGTCGCGCTCGGGTTCGCCGCGGCCGTCACCGAGCAGCCGCGGCTGGGCGTCGCGGTGCTCAACGCCCCGTACGTGCCGGCGGCGATCCTGGCCAAGCAGCTCGCGACGGTGGACATCCTGTGCCGCGGCCGGCTCGACGTCGGGCTCGGGTCCGGCTGGGCGCCCCACGAGTTCGCCGCCGTGGGTGCGACCTTCGCCCGGCGCGGCGCCCAGACCGCCGAGTACGTGGCAGCGTTGCGCGCCCTCTGGGCGGACGACCCGGTGGAGTTCCACGGCGAGTTCACCGACGTCCCACCGGCGCGGATGCTGCCCAAGCCCGTGCAGCGACCCGCGCCACCGATCCTGCTCGGCGGGTCGGCCGACGTCGCGCTGCGCCGCGTCGGCCGGATCGCGGACGGCTGGATCAGCGCCAGCCGGCACGACCTGCGCGCGATCTCCGACGCCATCGGCACGATCCACGCCGCCGCCACCTCGGCCGGTCGCGACCCGGCGGCGCTGCGGGCGGTGGTGCGCGGCGTCGTCGGGCTCGGCGACGAGGTCCACGACGAAGCCGGCCGTCGGCCGCTGACGGGATCGGCCGAGGCCATCAGCGACGACCTGGGGCGGCTGCACGAGGCGGGGGTGACCGAGGTGTTCCTCGACCTCAACTTCGTCGCGCGCGTGGGCTCGCCGGACATCGACCCGATCAGTGCGGACGCCTACGCCCACGAGGTGCTGGAGGCCTTCGCCCCGGCCCGTTCCTGAGCGGCGTGACGGCGCTGTGGACCGTCAGGGGCGCGGGACGTGGGTCGTGTCGTTGAACAGCCGCACCGACGCGCCGCCGTCCCGGTAGAAGTCGGCCACCGAGAGCGACGCCAGATCCAGGTGCAGCCGGTAGAGGATCTCCGGGCCCCCGGCCAGGGCCTGCCGGAGCAGCAGCTTGATCGGCGTGACGTGGCTGACGACCACCACGGTCTGCCCCGGGTACTCCGCGACGATCGAGGCGCGCACGGCGGCGACCCGGACGCCCACCGTCGCGAAGCTCTCCCCACCGGGCGGCGCCGCCCGCTCGTCGCCGAGCCAGGCCGCATGCAGCTCGGGGTCGCGCTCGCGGGCCTCGGCGAACGTCAGGCCCTCCCAGCCGCCGAAGTCGGTCTCGACCAGCCCCGCGTGCTCCTCCATCGGCACGCCGAGCGCGTCCGCGACGGCGGCGGCGGTCTGGCGGGCTCGCCGAAGCGGCGAGGTCAGCACGGCGGCGATCCCGTCGGGGGCGAGGCCGCCGACCTCGGGTGCGGCCAGCCGGGCCGCGGCGCCGGCGGCCTGGTCGTGGCCGAGCGCGGTCAGCTCGGGGTCGCCGAGCCCGGAGTAGCGGTGCCGGACGGACAGCTCGGTCTGGCCGTGACGCAGCAGGAGCAGGCGCGTCGGGATCCCGATCTGGCCGGTCCAGGCCGCCGCACCCTCGGGCTCGGCGTCCTCGTCCTCGGGTGTCGGGGCGTCGGCGACCTCCGGCAGCCGCGCGACGGTCACCTCGGGATCGTGGTCGTCCGTCACCGGCACCCACTCCCGTCGCAGGCGGACACGAGTCCGGTGCTCACGTTCACGCCCTCATCCTCTAGAGGCCCGACCGGGGTGTGCGCACCAGCACCGTCCCGCACTCCTCGCAGTACACCACCTCATCCACCGGTGCCCCCTGCAGCGCGGCGAGCGCCGTCCGGTCCAGCTCCAGCCGGCACGCGCCGCAGCGGCGCTCCCGCAGCGGGGCGGCGCCGGTGCCGCCGCGGGCCCGCCGCTCGTACACGGCGAGCAGGTCCGCGGGGAGGTCCGCGACGACCGCCTCACGGTCGCGGCGACGCCCGGCCTCGCCGGCGTCGATGTCGGCCAGCGCGGTGTCGCGCCGCTCCGCGACGCTCACCTGGTGCACCTGGGCCTCGTCGAGGGTGCGCTGGGCGTGCTGGACGTCCATGCCCACGGCCTCGCGCTGCTCCATGATCTCCAGCTCCTCGTCCTCCAGCACGCTCTGCCGGCGGGCGAGGGTCTCGAGCTCATGCTGCAGGTCGGTCGCCTGCTTGGCGCCCACGCCGGAGCCCGCGAGGATCTTCTGGTCGCGGTCGGCACGGGAACGGACGGCCTCGACGTCGCGTTCGAGCCGCCGGATGTCGCGGTCCAGGTCGCCGGCCCGGGTCTCCACCTCCACCAGCGCGTCCTTGGCCGCACGCACCGCGGTCTCGGCTGCGGTCAGCTCCGTGTGCTCGGGCAGGGTGCGGCGACGGTGGGCGAGCCGGTTGAGCTCGGCGTCGATGTCGGCGAGGTCGAGCAGGCGACGCTGGACGGCGGGGTCGGCCTTCACTGGTGTGTCCTCCGGATCGGCTGCGTCCGCCCGACGGTCCAGGGATCCGTGCGCCGGGTCGAGACGCGGACCTCGACGCTACCGTCCAACGCCTTCCGCAGGACGTCGGCCGCCTGCCCGCACCACGGCCACTCCGAGGCCCAGTGGGCGACGTCGACGAGGGCCGGGCCACCCTGGAGAAGGTGCTCCGACGCGGGGTGGTGACGCAGGTCCGCCGTGACGTAGGCGTCCACGCCCGCCGCGGCCGCCGCGCCGAGCGCCGAGTCGCCCGCGCCGCCGCAGACCGCCGCGCGCTGCACCGGCCGGTCCGGGTCGCCCGCGGCCCGCACGCCCCACGCCGTCGCGGGCAGGGCGGCGGCGACGCGGTCGGTGAAGGCGTGCAGCGGCTCCGGCACGGGCAGCGAGCCGATCCGGCCCAACCCCCGGGCCGAGGGCAGGTCGGCGAGCTCGAAGACGTCGAACGCGGGCTCCTCGTACGGGTGTGCGGCCCGCATTGCGGCGACGACGGCGGCCCGCCGCCCCGGTGGGAGCACCATCTCCAGCCTGGTCTCCGCGACCCGCTCCAGCTTCCCGACCTCGCCGATCGGCGGGTGGGCTCCGGCGAGCGGCTTGAACTGGCCGGTGCCTGCGGTGGCGAACGAGCAGTGGCTGTAGTCGCCGATCGTCCCCGCGCCGCCGCGGCCAGCGCGTCGTGCACCGCGGTGATGGCCGGACCGACCGGGATGAAGGTGACGATCTTGTCGAGCGGCGCGTCGGCGGCGGGCTCCAGCGGGCCTTCGACGGCCAGGCCGAGGGCGTCGGCGAGGGCGTCGGACACGCCCGGGCCGGCGGCGTCGGCATTGGTGTGCGCGGTGAACAGCGCGGCACCCCCGCGGACGAGGCGGTGCACGAGCGCGCCCTTCGGAGTGTCCGCGCCGACGCCGTGCACGCCGCGCAGCAGCAGCGGGTGGTGCAGGACCAGCAGCTGCACGCCGGCGTCGAGGGCCTCGTCGACGGTCTCGGCGACCGGATCGACCGCGACGAGCACGCTCGACACCGTCTCCGCCGGGTCGCCGCAGACGAGCCCGACCGCGTCCCAGCCCTGTGCGAGGCCGGGCGGGTAGGCGGTCTCGAGCGCGGCGATCACGTCGGCCAGCAGGGCACTCATGCGGGCACCTCGGCCAGAGCCGTGACCAGGCCGCGGACCAGCTGCTGCACCTGCGCGGCGGACCGGACGGCGACGCGCACGTGGTCCGGCGACAAGCCCGGGAACGTGTCGCCGCGCCGCACCGCCACGCCGGCGGCGCGCAGCTCGGCGCGGACCCGTTCCCCCTGCCCGTCGGGGAGCCGGAGCAGCAGGTAGGGGGCGACGCCCGGGAGCACCGTGACCCCGGGAACGGCCGCGAGCGCCGCGGCCTGCGCGGCACGCCGCCGGACGAGCGCCTCGGCGGCGCGCCGCGCGGCGGCGAGGGCCTCGGGGGCGCGCAGCAGGCGGCGACCGCCTCCAGCGCGAGGGTGGAGACCGGCCACGGTGGCCGCGGGCGGGCGAGCCGAGCCAGCAGCGCGGGGTCGCCGAGGGCGTAGCCGGCACGCAACCCGGCCAGGGCCCAGGTCTTGGTGAGGCTGCGAACACGAGCAGGCCGGGGACGTCCGCTCCGGCCAGCGACTCCGGCTCGCCGGGCAGGGCGTCGGGCGAACGCCTCGTCGACGACGACCACGCGCCCCGGTCGGGCCAGCGCCCTGATCGCGTCCGCCTGGCCGGCAGGACGGCGGTCGGGTTGGTCGGGTTGCCGACGACGACGAGGTCCGCGTCGTCGTGGACGTCGTCGGGACGGAGGCGGGCGACCGTCGGCCTCGGTGGTGAGCACGCGGACGACCGGCACCCCGGCGGCGCGCAGCGCGGCCTCGGGTTCGGTGAAGCCCGGGTGCACGATCGCCGCCAGCCGCGGGCGCAGGGCCGGGAGCAGCGCGAAGCCCTCGGCGCTGCCCGCGGCTACCAGCACCTCGTCTGGCCGGCGCCCGTGCCGCGCGGCGACGGCGGCGCGGGCCCGGGCGTCGGCGGCGGCGGTCGGGTAGCGGGCGAGCTCGTCGAGCGCGGCGACGAGCCGGTCGCGCAGCCAGCGCGGCGGGGCGTCGCCCTGCACGTTGACGGCGAAGTCGAGCAGACCGGGTGCGACCTCGGCGTCGCCGTGGTGGCGAAGGGCCAGGTCGGTCTCGTCCGGTGCCGGAGCGCCGGGCTGGTTGTCGGGCGCCGCGGTGTCGGGTGTTGGGGCGTCGGGCGCGGTGTCCGGGGCGTCCGCCATGGAACGTCCACCCTACGGGGCGCCCCGGGGTCGCCGAGCGGGAGCAACCCCGCACCGGTGGTGCTGGCACCACCGCTGATCGACGGGGAGACATAGTCGCGGCTCGGCACCCGGACAAGCAGGGTCTTTCCCGACGGATCGACCGCTCCACA
>CAWADQ010000033.1:0-46760 GCA_963780835.1 uncultured Actinomycetota bacterium
GCGGTGCGTTCTGTGGCGGTGAGATCTGCGGCGGTGGCGAGCAGGGCGGCGATCGGATCGCCGGGAACGTGCTCGGCCAGCGGCAGGCCGCTGCGGCGGGCCAGCCGCAACACACCGCCGGTACTCACCCGGCGAGCTCGTCCACGACCAGCCCCTGCGAACAGTGCTGCGGACAGTGCTGTGGACAGCGGGCTGGGTTGAGGTGGGGGTGCGGGTGTGGTGTGGGTGGTGGCTCCGGGCCAGGCGGCGGCGATGGCGCGTTCGACCAGGCCGGGCGGGACCGGTCCGGGCACCCACATCCGAATGGTGGACGCCTGGGCGGCCAGGCGGTATTCGAAGCACAGGTGCGGCTGCCCGCACAGCAGGCGGCGCCAGCGCGGTCGGAGCAGCCCGGCCAGGTTGCCCCACAACGCCGCCGCCCCGTCCGGGTCCGGCTGGGGTGGGGCGAGGATGGTGATCAACCTGGCCCCGACCTGCCAGCGGTGCTGCCGCGCGCGCCGCACCCACACCTGACCCACGGCCGCAAGGACGATGACCGCCTCGAGCACCACCAGCACCCAGGGCAGCAGCGGCAGCCAGGACCAGAGGTGGACGATCATGATCGGCTGCTCCTGGTGGGTTGGCCGCTCGGCCCGCAAGCAGACGGTGGGTCGTCGAGGACGACGACCCGGTCGCCCGCGGGTTGCCGGTCGGGGTGCTCGGCCAAGAACGCCGGATCTGTGGTGATCAGGTCGTGCTCGACGTCCGCGGCGAGTGCCTGCAGGGCGACCCGGTGGCGGCCCGCGGTGAGCAGGGCTTGCCCGCGGCCGGCCGACAGCAGGAACGCCCCTTCGCCGTGGGAGAGGCCGAAGGCGTCGACGACGGTGTCGATGGCTTGGGGGGCTTGGCGCAGCAGGATCTGGGTGGCGGCGTTCGCCACGACCGCTTGGCCGAGGTCGGTGCCGAGCAGGTCGGCGGTGTCCTGGGTCGCGATCGTCAACCCGGCCCAGTGCTTGCGTCCGGATTTGGCGGCGCGTAGCAGGAACGCGGCACCCGCGGGTTGTTGCATGAGCAGCCACGCCTCGTCGACCACCACCAGGCGTCGCCGCCGCTCGGCCGGGTCGGTGACCTGGGCCCAGATCGCGTCCAACGCCAGCAGGGTGCCGATCGGGCGCAGGGGTTCGGGGAGGTCGCGCAGCGCCCACACCACCAGAGGGGAGTGCGGGCGGGTGCTGGTCGGGCGGCGGAACAGTTCACGAAAGGCGCCGTCGGTGAACGGGTGCAAGACGGCCGCCAGCCGGGCCGCCGTCTCCCGCGCACCCACCGCACTCCCGCCGGCGGCGGCCGAACCTTCCGGGTTGGTGGGGTGGTGGGCGAGTGCGGTGAGGGTGTCGCGCAGGTCGGAAAGCAGGGGTGCGGGCCGGGTCCAGGTGGTGGGGTCGTCGGTGATCCCGGCCCGGGCGTAGGTGGTGGTGATGGCGGTGTCGAGCACGGCCCGCTCCCACGCCGACAGCCCACCCCGTTGCCCGCCCTGGTGCCCGCCGTTCCCGCCGCGGCCTGCAATCGGGCTAGGGGTTGCGCTGCCGCTGTCGAGGAGGACGTCCAGGACGGTGTGCAGGAACAGGGCGCGGCGGGTCAGCGCGTCCCGTGGCGCGGAGCGGGTGCCGTCGCGGTCGGGGCCCGACAAGGGCAGGTCGAGCGGGTTGAGATGCACCCCCGGTGCGCCCAGCCGCAGGACGGCGCCGCCGACCGCGGCGGCGAGGCGGAGGTATTCGTCTTCGGGGTCGATGACGTGGGCGTGGATGCCGCGGTAGAGCGAGCGCAACAGTTCGAGCTTGACCAGATACGACTTGCCCGCCCCGGAGCGGCCCAGCACCACCGCGTTGTAGTTGTCGCAGGCGAACCGGTCCCAGAACACCAGTGACCGCGATCCGAGATTGTGGCCGTAGAGGACCCCGGCGGGTGGTGTGCCGAGCATCGCCGCGGTGTCGGCGGCGGGGGCGGGTAGCTCGGCGCACGCCATCGGAAAGGCGGCGGCGAGGGCGTCGGTGTCGAAGCTGCGCTGCTGTCCCAATCGCTCGATCCCGATCGGGAGGCCGGTGATCCATCCGGGGAGGGCGCGGTAGGTGGTGGGGCGGGCGTCGACCAGCAGGCCCGCGGTCAGCGCCCGGACCTGTTCCACGCGCGCGGCCAGTAGGGGTTCGCTCGGGGCGTGGACGGTGATCGACAGGCCGACGGTGAACAGGCGGGCTTCGCCGCGGGCGATCCGGTCGGCCAGCAGGTAGGCGTCCTCGGTGGCGGCTTCGGCGTAGGGGTCACGCAGCCGTCCGTGTTCGGTGTCGGAGCGCAGCCCGGATTCCAGCCGGGCCAGCTGTCGTCGCAGCCGGGTGCCGGCGGTGACCGGGTCGACCGCGCCGATGTGCACGCTGACCGTGACCGGGAACGGCAGCCCGGTGAGCGGTTCCAGCCAGCCCGGCCACATCTCCCGCGGGTAGCCGACGACGACCAGCGTGGTGGCGTAGTCGGCGTTGGCGCGCAGGTAGCCGGCACCGACCCGCAGATCGGCGGGTGCGAGCATCGGTGGGTGCGACACCTGCGCCGGCCTGTCGCCCCGTCGGTGCTGCCGGCCCTGTTGGGGTCGGGGTGGCGGCGTTGCCGCCACCGGCGCGGGTTCATCGAACCCACACCACCCGGCACCCGACCACCCGGCGCTGTGGTTGCCGAGGTCATCGTCGACCGTGAAGTCGCTCTCGACGTCGAGCTCGTCTCCGACAACATCGCAGCCCAGATCGCGGCCCGGTTCGCGGCCGGGACCGGGGTGGGGAAGGGGGTCGAGATCCGGGACGTGGTCGTCGAGCAGGCTGAAGTCGACTACCGCCTGCCCACGGCGGTCACCGCTGCCGGGCCGCACCTCGTGGCTGGGGTAGGTGGGCAGCTGCGCCCAGGGATCGACGCGGTTGACGAGACCTGCTGCCATGGATCTTGGGGTGGATCGTGGGGAGACGGCGGTCCCGGCGGTGCTGCGGTGGCGTCCCGATGGCTGCTGGGCAGCGCCGCGGGGCAGGGCGGGGTCGACCAGCCGGTGATCAGCGTGGTGATCTGGTCGGGCGACAGCGGGACCACGGCGACGTCCAGGGATGCGAGGAACCCGACGGCGTCGTCCAGGCGTCGACGCAGCCGCTGTTCGGCGCCGGGCCGGTGGCGCTCACGCAGGATCAGCAGCGTCTGCCGTCCCAGCAAATCGGGCCGACCTTCCCCGCTGTCATCGCCTGGCGTGCCCTCGGCGGCATCACCGGGCGGGTGGGTGAGGGCGGCGAGGTGGGCGCGGTGGGCGTGGGCGGCGGCGACCAGCGCGGGGTGCGGCAGCACACGGGCCTGCTCGCGCAGGGTGTGCAGGTGCCCGCTGAGGTCGAGGGGGAGGGTGCGGATCAGGAACTGGACCGACCCGGTGATGGTGTGGAGGTAGCGGGCGAACCCGGCGGCGAGGGCGTCTTGTTCGGTCGGGGTGCGTAGCCCGAGGTTGATCGTCGATAGCGCCGCGATCGCCACCAGCCCGTCTGCTCCCAGATCCAGCATCCCAGGGCCGGTCGGGTCCCGTCCCAGACCGGTGGTGGTGGCGGTGGCCAGCGGGCCGGGCGAGACCCGGCGCTCGTGATCGGTGCCGCGCTGGGCGGCCCTCGTCGGCCGGGCGTGCGCGGGCGTCCATTGCCGGGCGGGGGAGTCCGCTGAGACGCCGGCCGGGCCGGGCGGCGTACTGCTCGCCCGGGGCGGGTGGAGGCGGCAGCGCAGATGGTGGTGCATCGCGGCGAGCAGGAACCGGTCCAGGGGCAGGCCGTCGCGGTGGCCGAGGGCGACCGCGACGGCGAGCGCGGCTACCGGGACGGCGATCGCCGCGAACACCGGCAGCGCCACCAGCCCGCGCAGCGCCGTCCAGGCGACGTACAACACCGACAGCGGAACAGTGATCAGCACGACCTGGCGGGCGGTCAGCGGGCCGAGGATCCGGTCGGGACGGTTCACGTCGGCCGGGATACGAACGGGGCGGGTCATGACGGGTCATCTCCTGAGGAATCGCTGCGGCGGCGACGCCGAGACGCGGGCAGCGGTCCCGGCGTGTCGCCGGGTGCCGGCGCCGGCGCCGATGCGGGCGGGTGATCGCGGTCGGGTGCGGGTGGTGGGACGACGGGCCGATCGGTGGACCGGACTCGCGGTGTGGGGTGGTCGGGCTCCCGCGGTCGCACCGCGGGCGGCGCGGGCGGCGCTGTCGGCGGCGGAGGCGGGGGTGCCGTCGACGGCGCTGGGGTCGGCGTGATCGGCGCCGGCGGTCGCGACGCCGGAGCTGAGGTGGTGCGGTCGCGGGGTGTGGCGTACTCGGCCGGGAGCGGGTACCGACCGGCCCGCGGCGGCGAAGCCCCGGTCACCGTGGACCCTCGCGGAGGCACGCCGGCGGGTCCTGCCGCCCCCGGTGGGGGTGTGGCCGACGCCGATCGAGGTGCCGAGCGGCCCCGAGTGAGGTGGGCGCCCGAGCCGGGCGGCCCGATCGGGCTTGCCGATCGGCGCGGCCCGGTCGGGTCGGGGCGTCGGCCACCGGGCCCCGCGCCGGCGCCCGGGCCCGCGGCGGGATGTCCCGGCCTGCGCAGAGCTGACGGCCTGCCCCGGCCCGGTCCGGTGCCCGAACCTCCACGCCGAGATCCACCGCGCCCGGCAGCACCGGGGCCGCCGGTACCGCGGCCACTCGCACCACCGGGACCCTGACCAGCGGGTCCCTGACCACCGGCGCCACCGGAACCGCGCCCGCCGGCGGGGCCGGGACCGCCGCCGGGACCGCCGCCGGGACCGCCTCCGCCGGGATGGCTGCCGCCGTGGCCGCCGCCCGTGCCGCCTGCGGGTGGTGGGTTGCCGCCGCTGGGTGGGCGTCGGGTGTTCTGGCCGCGCAGCAGACCGAGGAAGCGGTAGGCGATGAAGCCGCGCACGATCGACCCGACGAGTGACCGACCCTGTCCGACCCGGCTGCCGGCCAGCAGCCAGAACGGGATCCGGCACAGGATGAACAACAAGGCCAGGACCACGAGCATGGTCGGCAACGCCTGGTCCCGGTCGGCGCCTTGGCCCGGTTCGGTGAACACGGAAAACCCGCGGCCCGGGGTGAGCAGTAGATCAACAGCGGTGACCAGGGTGAGGCTCTGCACGACCTGGATGGCCAGGCACGCCCCGAAGGTGCGCCACCACCAGCGGGCGATCCCCTCGGTCTGGGGCAGGGCGTGGAACATCAACGCGATCGGCGCCCCGGCGATCAAGATCACGGTCAGCAGGACGCGCACCACGTAGCCCAACAGCACCACGACCAGCGCGACCACGATCGCGAACCCGAGCAGCAGCAGAAACAGCGCACCGTTGTCGGTGGTGACCGCGGAGGTGAGCAGCTGCCGCAACCCGACCGCGCCGCTGTGCGGGTCCACCCCGTCTTGCAGGAGGGCGGTGGCGAGGGCGTTGGCGGTGTCGACGGCGAACCCGGCCACGGTGAGCGACAGCGCGCCGGCGAGGAACCCGAGCACGAGGCGGGGGGCGATGTCGCGCGCGCTGTAGCGGGCCTGCACGGACTCGTAGCCCATCAGCAGGACCCCGGCCAGCAGGATGAACAGGCTGTAGACGGTGAGCACGATCTGCCACGACCGGTCCCACAGCTCGCGCAGCTGCGGCAGCTGATCCGGTGTCGGGGTGGTCAGCAGGGTGTCCGACAGCATCCCGAGCAGCGGGTTGAGCGCATCCGCGACCACCGACTGCAGAAAGGTGTCGATGGCGCCGGAGACACAGTCGCCGAGATCGGTCAACGAACACACTGCCTCCGCTGTCGGGCTTGCCGGGGGGAGTGCAGGATCGGCCGCCGCGCTGCGGGTGGCGGTCGGGAGAGGGGTGTCGTCGGCGGTCGCGGCCACGGTCGGGGACCCGGCGGCGGGGGACTGCCTGTTGTCGTGGCCCCTGTTGTCGTGGACTGTGTGGTCGAGGTCCCGGGGGTCGGGGACCCGGCCACGCTCAGCACGAGCGCCAGCACGAGGACTGCCCCGCGCACGAGCGTCAGGAATCGTCGCGCCCGTCCGTGGTGAAGCGGCAGGGACCGACCCCGAGGAGTTGCGCCCCGTGGTCCGAGGTGCCGATGGTGGGTGTCCTGGCTGGTGGTGTGGGCGATGGGCGGGTGAGCGGGCATGGTCAGGCTCCGACGATGCTCTTGAGGACTTGTACGATGAGCGGGGCGAGCGCGGCCAGCGCGTAGCCGAACGCGGCCGAGCGCAGCGCCATGCGGGCGCGTTCGACCTCGGCCGGGTCGCCCCCGGCCATCACGTAGCGGGCCCCGCCGATGGTCAAGAAGACGGTGGCAAGCCCGGCCAGGATGCCGATGATCCAGTTGCGGATGTTGTCCAGCACCTGCCCGACCGAGCCGACCAAGGCCAGGTCGGTCACGCGCGCCGCGATCGGGCTCACCCACCACATCCAGCCGCCGGGTCGCGCCGGTGCAGCGAGCGCGGGATGGGCCACGAGGGCAACCAGACCGCCGGTATTCAGCAGGTGCAGCCGGCCGACCGCGGCCCCCGATTCGGCGAGATCGCCGGCCAGCTCACCGGCGAGCAATGTCCAGGACGCCGTCATGACTGCTGCTCCCGCCCGACGTCACCGGAAGGCCCATCGACGGGGTCACGCGAGGTTGCCGGGGACATGTGGTGCCGTCGGATGCGGCGTCGGCGGTTCTCACTCCGACTTTCGCCACGACGGGGTCGAGGCCTGTCCGTGGTAGCGGGGACGACCGCTGTGCTGTCCGGTGTGGGTGCGCCGTCGCGACCGCGCCGACGGCCGAGGTCGAGCCCGAGCCCGAGGTCGAGGTCGAGGTCGAGGTGGGGAGGGTTGGCGCGGAGGTAGGTGGAGAGTCGGCGTTCGGCGCGCACCCGGGCCGCGCGGGTGCGCGCCACGCTGTGACCGCGGGCGCGGGCGATCGCGGCCAGCCGACCGGGCTCGAGCCGGGTCGCCCCGATCAACACCGCCTCGCTGTGGGTGATCGCCTTCGCCGCGACCGCGCGGGCCAGGACCAGATCGGGATGCCGCGCCGACGGCGCCGCCGCGGACGTACGGAACAGTGCCGGGTCCGGCCGCGGCGCCCCGCGCAGGTTGCGATAGGCGGCTCGCCCGGCCTCGTCTGCGGCGGCGGTCAGCCGGACCTGGATGCCCGCGCGGCGAAGATCGGTGACGGCCAGCTCGGTCAGGAACCCGGTCAACACCGCCGACTCGACCTCGACTCGCACCGCCACACCCGCCGGTGACGGTAGGTGATCGGACGAGTAGGGGGAGGGCTGCCGCGCTGGGTGCTGGTGGCGGCCCCGGTGCTGGGCGCGGCGGCGGGTGAGCCGGTCGCACAGCTGCTCCAGGGCGGGCAGCGCGGTCCCGGCGCACACCAAGGTCCACGTGCCGCCGTCGGCGCGGGCGCGGCGGACCAGATACGCCCACACCGCATCCCGCACCGCGTCCGGGCAGCCCGGCGCGGCGACGAGGTCACGCAGCTGATCCACCGGCAGGCGACGGACGCCCAGGGCGGGCAGGTCGGGGAGCTGTCGGGTGTCGACGGTGACCGGTCCGGGGCCGTGGCACAACCACGCGAACCCCGCCCGGACCGCCTCCAACGGTAACCCGGCCGCGACCGACGACCCCACCAACGCCGGCGGCACCACGACGGGAATCGGCATCACGACCTGCCTTCCAACAACACGAGAGAGAGGAACCCGGCCGGGGACTCGCCCGGGGCCCAGAGAGGAAGACACATCAGTGATTACGCGGTGATGACAAGCCGGCATGTAATGGCATGAGCGTGTTACGTCATCGCTCCCGTAATCGCTGTGGGGTCGCACGCGCGATTACACGGTCATGCTGCCGGTGAGTAAGGCAAGCGGCTGGCGTGTGATCGCTGCCGCCGGTGCGCCGAGGGCTGTAATACCGCGTTGGAGCTGCGGTTACAGGCCGGTTACAGGGGAGTGCCGCCGCGGATGCTACGTGTCGTCGGCTGAGGCGACACTGCGCGCAGGCCGCCGTGAGAGCGGCCGGTAATCCCGATTGTGGCCTACTTCCCTCGCTTTCCCGCACTCCGGCGCCCCGGAAATCATCGATGCGTCGGCCTAGACCGGCCCGCTCGAGGAAAAAGGCCACAACCGGTTAAGGAGAACCCTCCATGCCCACACGCGACAACCACAGCCAGCCTCGCCGAAGTTCATCGGCGCCTACCACTCCCATGCCGGCATCCGCATCGTCGCGGCCCTATCCGCGACTCCGGCGCGGCCGGGTCACACCGGTCACGGCAACGTCCGCCGCGCGACCCGTCGCAACACCGGCAACCGTGTGGGTACCGCCCACCCACGCGACAGGGCTCGCGTGGACCGACTGGGTCCACGCCACCATGCGTGCGGCGTTTCTCCGCCCGGGAGGGTGCTGGTGGGACATGACCGGCGCGCTCTCGGGTCTACCGCCAGCTGATCAGCCGGGGGCAGACCGAGGCCCCGTTCTGGGCCGGGCTTATCGAGCCTGCTTCGCGCCGCGGCTCGACACCGACCGCCCCCGACGCAGCCGCCCTCCACACCCCGGCACCGGCAGCGGCACGCGCCTCTGCCTCGGCAGCGGCTCGGCAGCGGCACTGAGCATTGGCTCACGGAACGTCACCGATGCAGCGGCACCGGCGTCGGTCGAGGTGGCCTTCGCCGACCTTTCTGCCACCGGTGAGACCGTGGATGGGCGGATCGGGATGCTCGCTGCCGTCGCGTTGCGGGGCGGTGGAATCCTGGCCGTCCTCACGCGCTGCCACCAGCCACCCGGCGCCGGGCGCGGGCCGCTGGTCGATCCGACCGGGGCCATCGTGGCCGCAGCCCAGAACGCCGACCTCCTTTACCTGCAACACATCGTCATACCCACCAGACCCCTCACGCCCCCACGCCCATCTGCGGCTGTGTCCCCGGCTGTGTCCCCGCTGGAGCCGCCGTATCGCGGCAACCTCGACGCGGCCGGCCACCGGGACATCGCGCACGTTGATCTGCTGGTGTTCGCCAAACCCCACAGCTCCCGTGTCGGCGCCGGCAGCTTCGACGACCATCCACGGCATGATCGACCGGCTGCGTGTGATCCGGTTTCTGCGCAGGAGGGCCCGCGATGACCACGGCTGCACACCCGGCTCCCGGGCTGGGAACGGTGTGGTTGACGGGGCAGCGGGCCCCGGCCGCGCAACGCCGCGACCGCTACGTCCCCGAGTCGGTGGCGCACCCGGCCAAGATGCTGCCCGCCGTCGCCGCCCACGCCATCGCCACCTACACCCAGCCCGGTGACCTCGTGCTGGATCCGATGTGCGGGATCGGCACCACTCTCGTCGAAGCCCTCCACCTGGATCGGCGCGCGGTGGGAGTGGAGTACGAGGTTCGATGGGCCGAGCTCGCGCGCGCCAACATCGACCTCACCGGGCCGGCGCGACGTGGAGCGGGGCAGGTGTTCACCGGCGACGCCCGACACCTCGACTACGTCCTCCCACCCGACTTGCTGGGCCAGGTCGCGCTGGTGGTCACGTCACCGCCGTATGGACCCTCCACCCACGGTCACGTCACCACCGACGGCAACGGGGTGCGCAAGCGCAACCATCTCTACGGGGATCTCCTTGACCGCGGGAACCTGGCCAACATCGGCCATCACCGGCTGCTGGCCGGGTTCACCCGCATCCTCACGCTCACCGTGCCGTTCTTACGTCCGGGCGGTCGGGTCGTGGTCACGGTGCGGCCGTGGCGCGAACACGCCGAACTGATCGACCTGCCCGCCCAGATCCAGGCGTGCGCCCGCGCCGCCGGACTCATACCGGTGCAGCGGTGTGTGGCGCTGCTGGGTCGGGTCACCGAGGCGGGCGGGTTCGTGGCCCGGGGCTCGTTCTTTCAACGCGACTTCATCCGCCGCCAACGCGACGTTGGCCTACCCCTGCACGTGATCGCGCACGAAGACGTCGTGATCGCCCAGCGGCCGCCTTTTCCCGGCAGTTCGCCCGCCGCCGTGACCGTGTTGTCCATAGGATCTTCTCCTGCTGTGGACAACTGCCACGGCCGGGACCCGGATCGGCGATGAGCGCTCGAGCTCGGCGACGCGACCGCGGCGAGCCCCCCCACCACCGTCGATGATGGCGCCAGTGGGCAGCGGCGCGGACGAGCGCTCACCGACGACCCCGCTCGGAGGGGCGGTCGGTGCCGCGCTGCCCGCGGTGTCGCCGCCCGCGTCCTCGGTGTCTGCCGCGGGACCGCCCCCGGCGGTGACCGCGACAGGGCCGACGACGGCGCCGACGACGGCGCCGACGACGGCGCCGACAGCAGAGTCGGCGACAGGGTCACCGGCTGTGGTTTCGTTGTTGCCGCTGTATACGCCTGCCGACGCGGCGGAGTTGCTGGCGGTGCGGGAGTCGTGGCTGCGGCGTCGGGCGACCGCGCGCATGGTGCCGTGCACGTTTCTGGGCAAGCACCTGCGCTTCTCCCACGCCGACATCGTCGCCATCGCTACCGCGGGCGCGTGCTCCGCGGGTGCTCCGACGCCCCGATTCCGAGGCGGTGCCCGTCGGGCCGGGCGGGCGGGACGGCGATGACCGGTCGGCGCGTGCAGCTTCCGCTTTGGGCGAAGACGAGCGTCCATATCCCATGCGCCCCACCCACGGCGGGGGAGCGGGTCTGCTGTGTGGATGTCGGGAAGGGACGGGTGAGCGATGGCCTGGGTTGAGCAGCGTGGCAACCGCACCTGGCGGGTCCGCTACCGCCGCGACGACGGCACCATCGGCTCGGTCACCGGCTTCGCCACCAAGACCGCCGCCACCGACCACGCCAACACCCTGGAATCCGACGAACGCGAGGGCCGGTTCATCGACCCCGCCGCCGGAAAGATCACCCTCAACGACTGGAACCAGGAATGGCTGCAGGCGCTGGATGTCGCGATCCGGACCGAGGACTTCTACCGCAGCCTGCTGCGCCGCCACATCCTGCCCCGCTGGGGCGACCACAGCCTGGTCGACA
Source organism: uncultured Actinomycetota bacterium (assembly GCA_963780835.1). Classification (GTDB taxonomy): domain Bacteria; phylum Actinomycetota; class Actinomycetes; order Mycobacteriales; family Pseudonocardiaceae; genus Pseudonocardia. The sequence continues at coordinate 11,037 of CAWADQ010000033.1, forward strand.
TCTCCGGCATCAAAGCCGCCGCCTGGGCCAAAGACCTGCGCACCGCCGGCTACTCGGCGGTGACGGTGGCGTCGGTGATGAAACTGTTGTCCCTGCTGCTGGCCGACGCGGCCGAGGAACGCCTGATCCCCACCAACCCCATCCGGGCACGGCGCCGCGGACGGCGCCGCAGCGAACCCCGACCGGAACGCGTCTGGGCGACCCCGGGGGAGGTGTTGGCCATCGCCGACAACGCCGCCCAACTCCCGGTCGGTGGCCTCGACGCAGCGGTGTTGATCGTCACCGCCGGCTGGACCGGCGCCCGCTGGGGTGAGCTGGCCGCGCTGCAACGCCACAACACCCACCTCGACCACCCCGACGGCGGCTACCTCCGCATCGACCCCAATATCGGGGCGGTGGTGGAGTCCAGCCGCGGGATCGAGCTGGCCCCACCTAAGACCACCGAGTCCGCCCGCATCATCACGCTGCCCCCGTTCCTGGTCGCCCTGCTGCGCGCGCAGCTGGCCACCCACGATCGGCGGTTCGTGTTCGTCTCCCCACTGGGACAGATGCATCGGCGCAGCAACTTCGGTCGCCGTGCCCTGACCCCCGCGGTCAACGGCACCCTCGACCAGGCCCAGCCGGTGGTGCGGCTGGCGCCGGTCAAGCCCGGCCTGACCTTCCACGGGCTCCGCCACGGCCACAAGACCTGGATGATCGCCGACGGCGTCCCGGAGGTCGCGCAAGCCCGCCGGTTGGGCCACATCCTGGGTGACCGGATCCAGGAGACCTACTCCCATGTCGCCGCCGAAGTCGACGCCCGCCTGCTCGAGGGTTTGCAGGACCGCTGGGACAAAGCCGTCGCCGACAGCCCGCTGCAATCCGTGTGGCGGGAGACCGTGACATGACCACGGGTCACCGCGGTAGCGCCGGTTGTGGTGGGGCTGACCGTGCTCACCTCACCCGGGAAGGAGATCAACGTCATGACGATCCGTGAACGCGCCGCCGCCGCACTGGTGCGTGCCCGGAGGCGGGGATAGCGGTACCGGCGACCGAGCCGCCCTACCGGCAGCGGCTGCGTGCGGCGCTGGCCCGCGACATCGCCACCCTGCTCGCGGTTCCCGCCGGCCACATCGTGGTGAGCGACGATCTGCTCCGCGTTCGCGGCGGCGTCCCCGGACAGCGGCGTCGGCCACGCTGGCCTCCCGCGCTTCGACCCGGGTCGCGCGCTCCCACCGGACATCGACCGCCCACAAGAACCGGAACCACCGCAACAGATCCATTCCATACGAGCGCAGCGTCGACTCCGCCCTCCCGGCCGCCTGGAGATCGCGGAAGTACGCCGACACCGCCTCCACCGGCTCGCCAGCCGAGTCAGCCAACCGGAACGGCAACCACAGGTCGCCCGTCGCCTCCAGTCGCCCCGCCAACGGCACGGGCAACACCGCCAGATCCCGAGGCGGCTCCACGTCGTCGATCACGGCCGGGGAACTAGCCCAGCCTTCTCACCACAGCTCACTGGCCTGGGCAAACCCGCCAGTTAGTTCAGTCAACGGGTCAGCGTCCGGCAGACCCTGTACTCGGTCCCCGCGAGGTTCATCGGCGCCCGGCTGCGGACCCTGCTGCGCGCCGAGGAAGTGCTGGTCTTCGACGGGGCGAGGGTCGTGGCGCGACACGAAGCGGTCCCGGGTCCGCGGCGGGCAGGTCCTCGTGCTGGACCACTACCTGGAGGTCCTGGCCCGCAAGCCCGGCGCCCTACCGGGATCGATGGCGTTGTCCCAGGCCCGCGCGGCCGGGGTGTTCACCGTCGCGCACGAAGCGTTCTGGACCAAGGCCCGCGCCAAGCACGGGGACCGTGACGGCACCCGTGCCCTGATCGAGGTCCTGCTCCTGCACCGTCACCTGCCCGCCCCGACGGTGACCGCCGGGATCCAGGGCCGCCCTGGCCGTCGGGTCGACCAGCCCCGAACTGGTCACCGTCGAGGCCCGCCGCGCCGCCGTCCGACCGGCCACCGACCCCGGCGGCGACGCGAACACCGGCAGTCATGGTCGACATCCTCGGTCCTGCGGGGGTGCGGGACGATCGGCGGCTTTCCGGCTACGCCACCACCGGCGGCGTCTTTGGCCAGTATCCCGCCGCGTCGCCCGGCGTGAGCTGCGCGGATCCGACCTGCCGCGCGGCCTGGACGACGATGGCCCCCAGTTCCGCGAACCGCTGCTCGGGCACCCGGTCCTTCGGCCCCCAGATGCTGAGGATCGCGAGCGGCCGCCCGGCGTGGTCCAACACCGGGGCCGACACGCCGTAGAGCGACGACTCCAGCTCGCCCGCGCAGGTTCCGTAGCCCCGCTCGCGGGTGGCGGCGAGCTCGGCGGCGAGCTCCTCGGGGGTGGTGATCGTGGTGTCCGTGAACGTCGGGAGGCCGTCGGCGAGCACCCGCCGCACCTCGCCGACGGGTAGGAACGCGAGCAGCGCCTTCCCGGTGGACGTGGCGTGCAGCGCCACGGAACGGCCCAGCCAGCTCGCGGTCAGGACGGCGGTCGGCGTGACCTCGTCGATGTAGGTGAGGCCGCCCATGCCCGGAACGGCAAGGGACGCCGTCTCGCCGGTCTGCGTGCAGGTCCGCTCCAACACCGGGTGCGCCGCGGCGATCAGGGTATCGGGTCCCGCCGCGCCCGCGAGCTCGACCGCGGTCAGCCCGAGCGAGTACCGCCCGGTCGTCGCGTCGACCGTGACCATGCCGCGGGCCTGCAGCGTCTTCAACAGACGCCAGGCCGTGGCCCGGTTGAGGCTGCATGCGCGCGCCAGGGCGGGCACGGTCGCGGCGGTGGGGACGGCCGCGGCCACGGCGAGCAGGAGGTCGATGGCGCGGTCGACCGACTGGATCCGGGCCGTCGTCGCGGCCGCCTCCCTGTGCTCTGTCACAGCCACAACCTCCTCCACGTCGCTGGCCTATTGACGAGTGTGACGCGCATCTCTACGTTAACATCATTCCGAAGGGGTTCGCATCATGCGACATGGTGACCCACCGCCACACTCTGGATACGCCCGTGTTCAGGTCAGGGCGCGGCCCTCCCGTCGCGACGTCCTGAAGCTCGGCATGGTCGCCGCGGCAGGCGTGGTCGGGCTGACCGGCCTGTCGGCCTGCGCCGCGGTGCCCGAAAAGCCGGACCAGACCAAGCCCCAGCTGCGCGGCGGCTCCTACAGCCACGGCTCTACGGGCGGCGGGCTCAAGGACACCCTGGAGCCGTACTTCCCGGTGACCAACCCGGACATCGCCCGCTGCCTGCAGCTCTACGAGCCGCTGCTGCGCTGGAACGCCCAGTATGAGATCGAGCCCTCGGTGGCGGAGTCGGTCACCCCGAACCGGGACAACACCGTCTGGGCGATCCGGCTGCGCGAGGGGGTGCAGTTCCACCACGGCAAGACCCTGACCCCCGAAGACGTCATGTTCAGCCTGGCGAAGGTCACCGACCCGAAGAAGCCGGGCTCCGGCGGCACCGAACTGGCCAAGTTCCTCGACCTGAAGAACTCGAAGATCGTCGACAAGAAGACGATCCTGCTGCAGCTCAGCGCGCCCTACGCGGTGCTCGACCAGCTCCTGGCCGAGTACACCGTCGGCATCCTGCCGACCGACTTCGACGTCAGCCACCCGGTCGGCACCGGCCCGTTCACCTACCGGCGGTTCGTGCCCGGCCAGCTGTCGGAGTTCGCCCGCTTCGACAACTACTGGGACGGCCCGGCGTTCCTCGACGAGCTGATCATCTACGACTTCGCCGACGACGCCGCCAAGGTCAACGCATTGCTGGCGGGCCAGGTCCAGAGCATCGACAACCTGCCGAGCTACGTGGTGAACACCATCGACCAGCAGGGCGCCTCACCGTTGATCTCCGATACCGGCGCGTGGGTGCCGTTCACGATGCGGGTCGACGTTGCGCCGTTCTCCGACGTGCGGGTCCGCCAGGCGCTGCGCCTGGTCGTGGACCGGCAGCAGATGATCGACCAGGCGCTCAACGGGTTCGGGATCCTCGGCAACGACCTGTACTCGCCGTTCGACCCGGTGTTCGCCAGCGATCTTCCCCAACGGGTGCAGGACATCGATCAGGCCAAGTCCCTGCTCGCGCAGGCGGGACAGTCTGACCTGGACGTCGAGCTGGTCACCTCCAGCGCGGTGGGCGCGGGCGCGGTGGAGTCGGCCAACTTATTCGTCCAGCAGGCGAAGCTCGCCGGGGTCAACGTCCGGCTCAACAAGGCCGACCCGAACGTCTTCTACGGCGACCGCTATCTGTCCTGGAACTTCGCCCAGGACTTCTGGAACACCCGCAACTACCTCCCGCAGGTGGCCGCGTCGTCGGTACGGGGCGCGACGTACAACGAGACGCACTTCGAGGACCCGAAGTTCACGGCGCTGATCGACCTGGCGAAGCGGGAGCCGGACGCGAACAAGCGCAAGGAGCTGCTGCACGCGGCGCAGGTGATCGAGTTCAACACGGGCGGCTTCATCGTCTGGGGCTTCAAGCGCCAGCTCGACGCCTACTCGAACCTCGTGCAGGGCCTGCAGCCGCACCGCTATCTGCCGTGCTCGAACTTCGGTTTCAAGCGCGCGTCCTTCGTCACGCCCCCCACATGAGAACCGCCGACGTGAGGTGAGGCAGCCATGACGGATCTTGCGCCCGCGGCGACGGAAACCGTCGCCCCGGCCATCCCGGCCCCACGGGGCTCGGCGGGCTCGGCCTGGCTGAAATGGCTGGCCCGCCGCATCGGGCTGGCGATCCTCACGCTCTGGCTGTGCTCGGTGCTGGTCTTCTTCGCCACCGCCGCGCTGGGCGACCCGGTGCGGGCGATCCTCGGCAAGGACTACGCGTCCAGCCCGGAGCGGGCGGCGGCGCTCGCCGCGGCGCTCAAGCTGGACCAGCCGGTGATCGTGCGCTACTTCGACTGGCTCGGCGGCCTGCTCACCGGCCACCTGGGCACCTCGATCGCCAACGGGCTGCCGGTCGGCGAGCTGGTCGGGCCCCGGATCGTCAACTCGGCCGTGCTGGTGCTCAGCGCGGCGATCGTCATGATCCCGCTGGCGTTCGGCATCGCGATGATCTCGGCCAACTACCGCGGCAAGCCCGCCGACGACGTCATCCAGGTCGTCATGATCACCCTGGCCGGGCTGCCCGAGTTCGTCGTGGGCATCCTTTTGGTGGCGCTGTTCTCCACCACGGTGTTCCACGTGCTGCCCGCGGTCACCATCGCGGGCGGCGGCGCGCCGCCGTGGTCCAATCCCGCGTCGATGATCCTGCCGGTGGCGACCTTGGTGATCGCGGTGACGCCGTACGTGGCCCGCATCGTGCGCTCCAGCCTGCTGGAGGTGCTCGACAGCGACTACGTGGAGCTGGCCCGCCTCAAGGGCGTGCCGGAACGGGTGGTGCTGCGCAAGCACGCCCTGCTCAACGCGATCGTCCCGGGTATCCAGGTGATCGCGCTGCAGCTGGCCTGGCTGGCGGGCGGCATAGTGATCGTCGAGTACCTGTTCTCCTACCCGGGTATCGGGGCGCTCCTCGTCGACTCGGTGCGCAACAGCGACTTCCCGATGGTGCAGGTGCTGGCCATGGTGATCGCCGCCGTCTACGTGGGGGTCAACCTGATCGCGGACATCCTGTCCATCCTGCTCACCCCGCGAGCGAGGACGGCGATCTCGTCATGAGCGTCATCAGCCCGGCCAACCTCCGCCGCATCGGGAGCCAGCCCAGGCTCGCCACCGGACTGGTGATCACCCTGCTCATCGCGCTCGTCGCGATCTTCGGGCCGCTGTTCGCGCCCTACGGCGAGAACGAGATCGTCGGCAGGCCGTACACGAGGGAGGGCTCCTTCCTCGGCACCGACTACCTCGGCCATGACGTCTGGAGCCGGGTGCTTTACGGCGGCCTCGCGATCCTGATCATCGCCGTGCTGGCCACCGCACTGGGAATGGCGTTGGGCATCATCATCGGCGTGGTCGCGGCGTACTGGGGCGGCTGGCCGGACGAGGCGATCATGCGGCTCAACGACGTCGCGCTCGCCTTCCCGCAGATCCTGCTCGTCCTGCTGGTGCTCACCGCGGTGGACCAGCCCGCCTGGTGGATGATCGTGTTGCTGGTCGGCATCTCCCATGCGCCGCGTGTCGCCCGCTTGGCCCGCGGAGTGGCGCTGGGCCTCGTATCCCGCGACTACGTCGCCGCCGCGGAGGCGCTCGGCGAGAGCAGGCTGCGGGTGATCCTGGCCGAGGTGCTGCCCAACATGAGCGCGCCGCTGCTGGCCGAGGCAGGACTGCGGCTAACCTATTCGATCGGCCTCGTCGCGGGCATCGGCTTCCTGGGCTTCGCCACCAACCCCAGCGCGGCCGACTGGGGCCTGATGATCTACGAGAACCGACTGGCGCTGTTGGTCCAGCCCTGGGCAATGCTGGCGCCGGTGATCATCATCGGCGTCTTCACCATCGGCACCAATCTCATGGCCGACGGCATCGCGCGGCTGACCGGCAGGGGTGACTGATGAGCCTGCTCGAGAAGGACACGCCCGACGTCGAGGCGGGCTGCACCGTCTCCGACCTGCGGGTCGCGCTCACCGGGCGCGGACTCGACGTCGTCGACGAGATCAACATCGAGCTGCGGCCCGGTGAGGTGGTCGGGCTCGTTGGCGAGTCGGGCTCGGGCAAGACGACCGCGGGCACGGCGCTGCTCGCCTACGCCCGGCGCGGGGCGTTCATCGAGCGCGGCAAGGTCATGTTCGAGGGCCAGGACGTCCTCGCGCTGTCGTCGGAGCAGCTCCGCGAGATCCGCGGCATGAAGATCGCCTACGTGCCGCAGGACCCGGCCGCCGCCCTCAACCCGGCGATCCGCATCGGCCGACAGATCGTCGAGCTGCTGGAGCTGCACGACATCGGCACTTCTGAGGAACGCCTCGACGGGGCCAGGGCCGGGCTGCGCGAGGTCGGCCTCCCCGACGACGACGAGTTCCTCGCCCGCTACGCGCATCAGCTGTCCGGGGGCCAGGTCCAACGCGTCGCGCTGGCGATGGCGTTCCTGCCGCGGCCCAAGGTGCTGGTGCTCGACGAGCCGACCACCGGCCTGGACGTCACCACCCAGGGCATGGTGCTGCAGACCTTGGGCGAGCTGTGCCGCAGCCACCGGGTCGCAGCGCTGTACGTCACCCACGACCTGGCCGTCGTGGCCAACATCGCCGACCGGGTCGCGGTCATGTACGCGGGGCAGATCATCGAGCTGGGCCCGCGCGAGACCATGTTCCACCAGCCCGCACACCCCTATACGCGGGCCCTGCTCGACGCCATCCCGCACCTGTCCCAGGCCCGCGCCCTCACCGGCATCCCCGGCTCGACGCCCGGACCCGGGGGGCGCCCGGCCGCGTGCCGGTTCAACACCCGCTGCGAGTACGCCCAGGACCGCTGCCGCGAGATCGAGCCGGAAGATGTCCAGGTCGGCCCGGACCACACCGCCAAGTGCCTGCGCGTCGGCGAGATCGGCGCCTGGGACATCAACCGCGGCAACAGCACCGACATCGACCCAAACACCCAGCGGGATATCATCCTGACCGTTGACGACCTCAAGGTCTTCTACGGCCGCAAGGAGGTCGTCCACGGTGTCGGCCTCGACGTCGCCAAGGCCGAAGTGGTCGCGCTGGTCGGCGAGTCCGGCAGCGGCAAGACCACGATCGCGCGCTGTGTGGGCGGGCTGCACAAGCAGTGGACCGGCGACGTGACGTTCGACGGCCGCCCGCTGGGCAAGGGATCTCGGGCCCGCTCGGCCGAGGACCGCAAGCGGATCCAGTACATCTTCCAGAACCCGTACCTGTCGCTGAACCCGCGGCTGACGATCCAGCAGATCGTCAGCAGGCCGATGGAGCTGTTCGGCATCGCCAAGGGCAGGGCTGCCCGCGATCGCGTCGTCGAGCTGTTGGACGCCGTGGCACTCGGCCCGACCGTCCTCGACCTGCAGACCAACCGCCTGTCCGGTGGCGAGCGGCAGCGGGTGGCCATCGCCCGCGCGCTCGCGGCCGAACCCGACCTGCTGGTCTGCGACGAGATCACCTCCGCCCTGGACGTCTCGGTGCAGGGCTCGATCGTGGCGCTGCTGGAGAACCTGCGGAAGACCCGGCAGATCAGCATGCTGTTCGTCACCCACAACCTGGCGCTGGTGCGCTCGATCGCGGCGCGGGTGCAGGTGCTCAACGCGGGCGAGCTGGTGGAGTCCGGCTTCGTCGTGGAGGTCCTCGACACGCCCCGGCAGGACTACACCAAGCGGCTCTTGAGCAGTTCTCCCGCGGTGAATTGATGGCCGGGCCCGGCCCCCGTCCGGACCTGCTGTCCGCTCTCGCGTTCGTCAACCCGCACCAGGCGCCGGGCCGACGGGCATGGTCCTACCGCCGGGTGCCTGTCGCCGACCCGCGGCCGTATCCGGTCGCCCCGTCCCCGCTCGACGTCGCGATCCTCGCCGACGGCCGCGCGCTCGGGTTGCCGGAGTTCCACGCCGAGACCGCCTCGACGTCGCTGCTGGTGCTGGTCGACGCGGTGGTGGTGCACGAGTGGTACCCCGATGGCCGCGGTCCCGGTGACCTCTTCCTCGGCGCCTCGGCGACCAAGTCCCTGCTGGCCCACCTCGTTGGCGCCGCGGTGCGGTCCGCGGTGCTGGACGTCGACGCCCCGGTCGAGGCCCACGTGCCGGAACTGCGTGACACCGGCTATCGCGGGGTGCCGGTGCGCGACCTGGCGCGCATGACCAGCGGCGTGGACTGGGAGGAGGATCACCGCGATCCGACCGGGCCCGCCACGGCGCTGGTCGGGGCGTTCGGCACGGCCGGGTCGTCGCGCGCGCTGCTGGCCCGGGTCGGCAGGCGGTGTCCGCCGGGCACCCGCTACGCGTACTGCACGGCGGACTCGCAGGTGCTCGACTGGGTGCGGGAGCGCGCCACCGGCACACCGTTCCGCGCCGCGCTCGCCGGGCTGTGGCGGGCGATGGGGTGCACCGAGGACGCGGTTGTCGCGGTCGACGGCGACGGGGTGGCCATGGCCGGGGGCGGGGTGGCCGCCGCGGCTGTCGACTGGGCCCGGGTCGGCATGCTGCAGATCGACGGCTCGCTCCCCGGCGGCGATCGGCTGTTGGACAGGGGATGGGTCGACGAGGCCTCCCGTCCGTCGCTGCCGTTCCTGCGGCCGGGCAGGCTGCCCGAGACGCTCAGCGCCCACGTCGGGTTCGGTTACCACTGGTGGCCCCTCGACGACGCGGGCACCCGAGTGAGCGCCGACGGCAGCCGCGGCCAGTTCGTCTACGTCGACCGACCGCGGCGGGTCGTCGTGGTGAAGACGTCGGACTGGCCCTACGCCGACCCCGCGCGGGACCGCCGGTGCCGCGACCTGAGCTATCACGCCCTGTCCGCCATCGCCGCCGCCACATCCGCCGCGCGCGCGGCGGGCCCCACTACCCACGGAAGGGTTCCACGGTGAATCGCAAGGTCATCATCACCTGCGCGCTGACCGGTGCGGGGGACACCGTCGGCAAGTCGGAACACGTGCCGGTGACGCCGGAACAGATCGCCGAGTCCGGCATCGCGGCGGCCAGGGCCGGGGCTGCGATCGTGCACGTGCACGTGCGGGATCCGCGGACCGGCGACGGCACCCGCCAGGTGGCGCTCTACCGCGAGGTGGTCGAGCGGCTGCGGGGCAGCGGCGTCGACGTCGTGATCAACACGACTGCGGGCATGGGCGGTGACCTGTACCTGGACCCCGAGGACCCTACCGGTTTCGCCGAGGGCACCGACCTGGTCAGCGGCATCGAGCGGCTCGCGCACGTGGAGGAGCTGCTGCCCGACATCTGCACGCTGGACTGCGGCAGCCTGAACTTCGGTGAAGGCAGCCTGGTCTACGTCAGCACGCCGGACATGCTGCGGGCGGGCGCCAAGCGGATTCAGGAGCTGGGGGTGCGGCCCGAGTTGGAGATCTTCGACACCGGTCACCTCTGGTTCGCCAACAAGCTGGTCGCCGAGGGGCTGATCGACATCCCGCCGATGTACCAACTGTGCATGGGCATCCCCTACGGTGCCCCGCCCGCGCCCGGCGTGCTGGCCGCCATGGTCGACCAGGTCCCGTCGGGGGTGGTGTGGTCCTCGTTCGCGATCGGGCGCATGCAGATGCCGTGGGTGGCGCAGTCGGTGCTGCTCGGCGGGCATGTGCGGGTGGGTCTGGAGGACAACCTCTACCTCGGCCGGGGCAACAAGGTCACCAACGCCGAGCTCGTCGCGAATGCGGTCACCCTCATCACCGCGATGGGCGCCGAGGTCGCGACCGCTGACGAGGCCCGCGAGATCCTCTCGTTGCGGCCGCGGGGATGAGCGGGGTCATGGCCGATCGGGTCGCCCCCGATCGGGTGCGGACCGTCGCCTGCGTGGGGGCCGGGGTCATCGGCGGCGGCTGGGTGGCCTATTTCCTGGCCCGCGGGTACGCCGTGCAGGCCTGGGACCCGGCCCCGGACGCCGAGCGGCGGCTGCGCGGCCTTGTCGACGCCGCGTGGCCCGCGCTGGCCGAGCTCGGGCTGGTTCCGGGCGCGAGCGTGGACAACCTGATCGTGGCCGCCGACCTGGCCGTGGCCGTCGCCGGTGCCGACGTTGTACAGGAGAGTGCCCCTGAGCAGCTCGATCTCAAGCGCGGCCTGCTCGCCGCCATCGATGCGGCCGTCCCGGAGCACGTGGTCATCGCCTCGTCTACCTCGGGCTTCGGGATGACGGAGATGGCGGTGGAGGCGAGGTCCCCGCATCGGCTGGTGGTCGCCCACCCGTTCAACCCGCCCTATCTCATCCCGCTGGTCGAGGTGGTCGGCGGGGAGAAGACCTCCGCCGAGGTGGTGACGTGGACCGCCGACTTCTTCCGGCACATCGGCAAGTCCGTGATCACCATGGATCGGGAGGTGCCGGGGTTCATCGCCAACCGGCTGCAGGAGGCCCTGTGGCGGGAGGCGCTGCACATGGTGGCGAACGGGGAGGCCACGGTCGAGCAGATCGACGCCTCGATCACCGACGGGCCCGGTCTGCGCTGGGCCTTCCACGGGCCGATGCTCACGTTCCACCTCGCGGGCGGGTCGGGCGGCATGGCCCACATGCTCGACCACTTCGGACCGTCGTTGCTCTCGCCATGGACGCGGCTGGCCGCGCCCGACCTCACCCCCGAACTGCGCGACAGCGTGGTCGACGGGTGTGTGGAGGAGGCGGGCCCGCGGACGATCGCGGACCTGGTGCGCGAGCGCGACCGCAAGCTCGTCGACATCCTGCGCGTGCTCGGCAAGGCACCCGATGCCTGAGCCCCTGGTCTGGTCGGAGGACGTCCGGCCGGAGTGGATCGACTACAACGGGCACCTCTCCGAGGCCTACTACGTGCTCGTGTTCGGGCACGCCACGGACGCGGTGATGGCCCGGCTGGGCATGGCGCCGCAGTACCTGGTCGACACCGGCACGTCGCTCTACACGCTGGAGGCACACGTCCGCTACCTCGACGAGGTGCCCGCGGACGCGCGGCTGGAGGTACGGTCCGCCGTGATCGGCGTGACCGGCAAGCTGCTCTGGCTGTGGCACGAGATGTGGTGCGACGCCAGGCTGCGGGCCAGCGAGGAGGTTCTCGCCGTGCACGTCGACACCACCGCGGGGCGTTCCAGCCCCTTTCCCGCGGAACTCCGTGGCGCCGCCGAGGCGCTCCGGGTGCCGCTACCCGAACACGCGTCCCGCCGCATCGCGCTGCCGTGAGGTGACCGCCAGTGGATCTTGCGCTTTCGGCCGAGCAGCGGGCCGTGGTGGAGACGACCCGCGCCTTCGTCCTTCGCGAGCTGGTGCCGCACGAGGACGAAGTGGAGCGCAGCGGCATGCTCGATCCCGGGCTGCTCCACCGGCTGCGGGAGACGGCCCTGCGGGCGGGCCTCTACGCGGCCAACATGCCCGAGGACGTCGGCGGCGGCGGCCTGGACACGCTGAGCTGGATGCTGATGGAGCGCGAGCTCGGCCACACCGGCTATGCGCTGCAGATGCTCGCCGTCGCCCGGCCGTCCCGGATCCTGCTCGCCTGCCAGGGCGACCAGTGCGCGAGCTACCTGCTGCCGGTGGTGGCCGGTGAGCGCACCGAGTGCCTCGCGATGACCGAGCCGGAGGCGGGCTCGGACCTGCGCGGCATGCGCACCCGCGCCGTCCGGGACGGCGACGACTGGATGATCACCGGGACCAAGCACTTCATCAGCCACGCCGACGCGTCCGACTTCGTGATCCTCTTCGCCGCCACCGGCGCCCGGCAGGCGGAGGCCGACGCGCCCCGCCGGGCGGAGATCACCGCCTTCCTCGTCGACGTCGACACGCCGGGGCTCGCCGTGCTGCCCGGCTACCGCAGCGTCTCCCACCGCGGCTACGGCAACTCCGTGCTCGTCTTCGACGGCTGCCGGGTGCCGGGATCAGCGGTGCTCGGGGAGGTCGGACGCGGCTTCGAGGTGGCCAACGCCTGGCTCGGCACGACCCGGCTGCAGGTCGCCGCGAGCTGCCTGGGCCGGGCCCGCCGCGCGCTGGACCTCGCCACCGCGCACGCGGCCACCCGTCGCCAGTTCGGTCGCTCGATCGGCCGCAACCAGGGCGTGGCGTTCAAGCTCGCCGACATGGGCACCGCGCTGGAGTCGGCGACGTGGCTGACCTGGCGGGCGGCCTGGCTGGTGGACGCGGCGGGCTCCGCGGACCCGAGCGCGGAGCTGGAGTCCGCGATCGCCATGGCCAAGCTGTCGGCCACCGAGACGCTCGCGATGGTCGCCGACGAGGCGCTGCAGATCCACGGCGGCATGGGCCTGATGGACGAGCTCGTGCTGGAGCGGATCTGGCGGGACGCCCGGGTGGAGCGGATCTGGGACGGCACGTCGGAGATCCAGCGGCACATCGTCTCGCGGTCGATGCTGCGGGCGCACGGTGGCTGAGCCGCCCGCCCCCCAGAGTGGAGCACTGTCACCCTGTAGCGACCCCGTCGCAGCAATGTCACCCTGCAGCGACTCCGTCGCGGCAACGTCACCCTGCTGCGGTGGGCGCGCGGCGGTGGAGCCGCCCGCGGGCGGCGCGGCGGCGGAGGCGCGTGACCTCGGGCGGCTGCTGCGGCCGCGCACGATCGCGGTGGTCGGCAGCGCCCGCGAGTGTGCGCGGGTGGTCGAGCAGAACCGGGCGCTGGGCTTCCGCGGGTCGATCTGGCCGGTGCACCCGACGATGACGACGGTGGCGGGGGAGCGCGCCTACCCGCGGGTCGCCGAGCTCCCCGGGGTGCCGGACGCGGCCTTCGTCGCCGTTCCCGCACCCCGGTGCGCGCCGGTGGTGGCCGAGCTCGCCGCGGCGGGCTGCGGCGGGGCGGTGGTGTACAGCGCGGGCTTCGCCGAAGCCGGTCAGGGTGGCGTGGCGCTGCAGCGCGACCTGCTCGCCGCCGCGGGGTCGATGCCGCTGCTCGGGCCGAACTGCTACGGGTGGGTCAACTACGCCGACAAGGCGCTGATCTGGCCCGACCAGCACGGCGGGGTGGGGCTGTCCGCGGGTGAGCGCGGGGTCGCCGTGGTGTCGCAGTCGTCGTCGATCGCGATCAGCGTGACCATGGCCGACATCGGGCTGCCGCTGCACTCCGTCATCGCGGTCGGCAACGCCGCGCAGGTCGGCGTGGCCCAGGTCGCCGAGGCGCTGCTGGCGTCGGAGCGGGTCTCCGCGCTCGGGCTGATCGTGGAGTCGCTCGCGGACCTGCGCGGGTGGGAGCGGCTGGCGGCCCGCTCGCGGGAGCACCGGATCGGCCTGGTCGCGCTGGTGCTGGGCCGCAGTGGGCATGCCCGCCGGGCGGTGATCACCCACACCGCCTCGCTCGCGGGCGACGCCGAGGCCTGCGCGCAGTTCCTGCGGCGCAACGGGATCGGCCAGGTCGGCTCGGTCGACGCGCTGCTCGCCGCACTCTGCTTGCTCCATTGCGACGGACCGCTGCCCGGCACCCGGCTGACCTCGCTCAGCAGCTCAGGGGGCGAGGCGGCGCTGATCGCGGACGCCGCCGTCGGTCGGACGGTGTGTTTCGCGGAACTGACCAGCGGGCAGCGCGCCCAGCTCCGCTCGGTGCTGGGGGACCGGGTGGCCCTGGCCAACCCGCTCGACTACCACACCTACATCTGGGGCGAGCCGGAGGCGATGGCCGAAGCCTTCACGGCCATGGTGCGCGGCCCGGCGGACCTCAACCTGCTCTTCGCCGACCTGCCGCGCGCCGACCGCTGCGCCGACGACGACTGGACGGCCGCGATCACCGCGTTCGCCCAGGCCTGCGCCGCGGCGAACGCGCGAGGAGCGCTGGTAGCGGCCATGGCCGGGAACCTGGTCGGCGAGCGGGCGGCCGCGTGGGTCCGGAAAGGGCTGGCGGTGCTCGCCCCGCCTGCCGTCGCCATGGAGGCGATCGAGGCCGCGGCCTGCATCGGGCGGGCCTGGGCGGGGCCACTCGCGCCGCCCGTCGCAGGCCCGAGCGGACGCGGCGGCGGCGCCGCGATGCTCAACGAGGCCACCGGGAAGCGACTGCTGCGTCAGAACGGGGTACCCGTCCCCGACGGAGCGGTCTGCGCGAGCCCGGGCGCCGCGGTCGTCGCCGCGGCCGACCTCGCCTGCCCGGTCGTGGTGAAGGGCCTCGGCGTCGCCCACAAGACCGACCAGAACGCCGTCCGGCTCGGCCTGGGCGACCCGGCCGACGTGCGGGCGGCCGCCGTCGAGCTGCTGGCCCGGTTCCCTGCGGTACTGGTCGAGCGGCTGGTGTCCGACGGGATCGCCGAGCTGCTGGTCGGCGTGCAGACCGATCCGGTCTTCGGGCCGGTGCTCAGCGTGGGCGTCGGCGGCGTCCTGACCGAGCTGGTGCGCGACGTCGCCCATCTCGTGCTGCCGGTTGACCCGGCCGAGATCCGCCGTGCCCTGCTCGGCCTGCGCTGCGCCCCGCTGCTCACCGGGTACCGGGGCGCAACGGCTGCCGACATCGACCGGCTGGTCGCCGTCGTCGCACAGGTGGCCGAGCTCGTGCTCGACATGCCGGAGCTGGTCGAGCTGGAGATCAACCCGCTGATCGTCACCGCCGAGGGTGCCTGGGCGTGTGACGCGCTGGTCGTCACCTCCGGGGGGAGTGCGTGAGCGCGGTGCGCACGCGGCGGCTGGGGGCGGTTCTGGAGGTCACCCTCGACCGTCCGCCTGCCAACGCGATCGACCTGGCCACATCGCAGGCGATGGGGCGGGCCTTCGCCGCGTTCCGTGACGACCGCGCGCTGCGGGTCGCCGTGCTGCGCACCGGGGGCGAGCGTTTCTTCAGCGCGGGATGGGACCTCAAGGCGGCCGCCGCGGGCGACCCCGTGGACGGCGACTACGGCGTGGGCGGCTTCGGCGGCATCCAGGAGCTGCCCGGCCTGAACAAGCCGGTCGTCGCCCTCGTCGAGGGCATGGCGGTCGGCGGCGGGTTCGAGCTGGCGCTGTCCTGCGACCTGATCTACGCCGCCGACACCGCGTCGTTCGCGCTCCCCGAGATCAACGCGGGCACCCTGGCGGATGCGGCGACGCTGCGCCTGCCCTCCCGGATCCCGCACCACATCGCCATGGAGCTGTTGCTCACCGGCCGCTTCATGGACGCCGCCGAGGCGCACCGGTGGGGGCTGGTCAACGAGGTGCACCCGCCGTCCCGGCTCGCCGCGCGCGTGCTGGAGGTGGCCGCCCGGCTGGCCGAAGGGCCGCCGCTGGTGTTCGCGGCAATCAAGGAGGTGCAGCGGGAAAGCCAGCGGATGACCTTCGGCGCGGCCATGCGCGGGATCGCGACCGGCCGGTTCCCTGCGGTGACCGCGCTGTACGCGTCCGAGGACCAGCGGGAAGGCGCCAGGGCGTTCACGGAGAAGCGACGCCCGGAGTGGAAGGGGTGCTGAGCGTGTCGGAAGCCCACGGCCAGGAACACGGCCACGGCCACGGCCACGGCCACGGCCACGGCCACGGACATGGACATGGACATGGACACGGACATGGACACGGACACGGATGCGCGGCCGATCACCACCGGGGCGAGTACACCGAACGGCAGCGCGCTGATCTCGACCTGGTGCTGGCGTTCAACCACCGGCTCGTGGCGGCGATCGAGAACAATGTCGACATCACCGACACCATCGCCGTGCTCGACCCCGACCCGCTGCGGTACATGTGGGTGGACGAGGGCGACGGCCAGATCCCCGCCCAGCTCACCAAGGCCGCCGCGGTGCTCGACGGCGCGCCACGGCTGGCCGGTCAGAGCCGGGGAAAGGCGCGGATCCTCACCGACAGCCGCAACGCCGCCCGCCCCACCGTCGCGACCCTGTAGGTCCGAGAACTCTGTCATGTCACGCGACCTGCATCGTTACGCCGGGGTAGGAGGTCAACGAGTCCCGGGCGGGTGAAGAGCAGGAGGGCCCTGACCAGCGTCGGGCCTGCGGCGAGTTCCATCCAACGGCGCCAGCACGACGACCGGTTTCCCGTCGTTGATTCGCGACGCGAGTTGCCGACGACCTGCCGGTCCTCGCGGTGGGTCAAGATCGTCGATAGACGGTCGTTATCCGACAGCTCTGCTGGCCACGGGATGGAATGCCGAAAAGAGACCCAATGCGGAACGGGAGCGCGGTCGCCTGCCCAGCGCCGACGGGCGCTGAAGCGGGGTCAGGTCGTGCCGGGGAGGTTCTCGAGGCCGTCGAGGATCAGGTCGAGTCCGAACTCGAACTCATTGCCGTAGTCGTAGCCGGGCGCCAGGACGTGCTCGACGACGATCTCGCGCAGGTGCGGGTACTGACCGGAGGCGAACTGCGCGGTGATCGCCTGCACGGCCTGTGCGGTCTCCTCGGCGGTGTGGAACGGCAGGCTGGGCTCCTGCAGGGCGAACCCGTAGATGTAGCTGTCCAGCAGCGAGTAGGCGTGGGCGGCCATCGCGACCGAGAACCCGCCGGCCCGCAACGTCGCGAGCACGGCGTCGTGATGACGCAGGTTCGCGGGGCCGGGGGTGGGGCGCGATTCCATCAGCCCGACCGCCCACCGGTGCCGGGACAAGACCTCCCGGACCGAGACCGCACGCCGGCGCATCGCCGGCTTCCATCCGGTCCCCGACGGCAGATCGATCTCGCCGAACACGATGTCAATCATGCCGTCGAGCAGGTCACTCTTGTTGGCCACGTGGTGATACAGCGACATCGCCTCGACACCCAGTTCCGCGCCGAGCTTGCGCATCGTCAGCGACTCGATCCCGCTCACATCCGCCAGGCTCACCGCGGTCTGCAGCACCCGATCCCGGCTCAGCCGGGCCCGCGACTCGGCGTTCGCGCCGGACATCCGCACCCTCCCTTGACGAACTTACGTCGTAAGTGTACAACCTTACAGCGTCAGCTTACAAGGTAAGGAGAGCGCGATGAGTACCGAACACACCCGCCGCCCACCCGAGACCACACCCGTCACGACAACCAAGGCGCGGACCATGCAGGCGACCATGCAGGCGACCGTGCAAGACCGCTACGGCGAGGCCCGAGACGTCCTGCGCGTGGAGCAGACCATCCGGCCCGAGATCGGTGCCGACGAGGTGCTGCTGCGTGTCCACGCCGCCGGCGTCGACCGCGGCGTCTGGCACCTCATGACCGGGCGGCCCTACCTGCTGCGCCTATTCGGTTACGGGCTCCGGGCACCCACCGACCGGGTTCGCGGCCGAGAGGTCTCCGGACGCATCGAGGCGGTCGGTGCAAACGTGACCACCCTGCAGCCCGGCGACGACGTGTTCGGCATCGCGGAGGGCTCGTTCGCCGAGTACGCCCGCGCCCGGGCGAACAAGCTCGCGCCCAAACCGGCCGGCCTCACCCATCAACAGGCCGCCGCCACCACCATCTCGGCCCTCACCGCCCTGCAGGCCGTCCGCCGCGCCGACGTCCAGCCCCGGCAGAAAGTGCTGGTCATCGGCGCCTCCGGCGGCGTCGGAACCTTCGCCGTGCAGATCGCCAAGGCCTACGGAGCCCAGATCACCGGCGTGTGCAGCACGAACAAGACCGACCTCGTCCGATCCCTCGGCGCCGAGCACGTCATCGACTACACCCGCGACACCATCACCGACGGCCACCGCCGTTACGACGTGATCCTCGACATCGGCGGGCACCGATCACTGAGCCACCTCCGGCGCGCCCTCACCCCCCGCGGGACACTCGTCATCGTCGGATCCGAGACCGGTGGACGATGGCTCGGTGGCTTCGACCGCTCGCTCCGGGCGCCCCTGCTGTCCCTGTTCGTCAGCCAGACGCTCTGCGCGCTCACCAACTCCGAGAACGCCGAAGACCTTCACGCCCTCACCGAGCTCATCGAGTCCGGCGCCGTGACACCGGCCATCGACCGGACCTACCCACTCACCGAAACCCCGGCTGCCATCCAATACATGACCGACGGCCACGCCCACGGGAAGGTCGTGATCACCATCGGGGCACACGACGACTGACCGGCGCCACCGGCGCGGCGCGCCAGCACTGTCATTCAACCGTCGTTCCACAGGTTCCGTCGATGCATTCCGGATCGGCTCGGGTCACTGCGTGGAGGACCTCGAGTCCGGCGCGCTGAGCCGCCCCGCCGCAGCATGTGGGCCATTGCACCGATGACACCGGCTACGGCCGGCGCGGCGGCGAACCGGTCGAACCGGCGAGCCCAGACGTGGGCCGGCCCGACCGGCGGACTGGCCACACGTCCTGCCGTCCAAGCCAGCCAGGATGGGCCGGGCGCCCGGACCGGGATCGCCGGGTGCGGGGCGACACCGGGTTGTCCCGGCGCCGCCCCGCGGCGGGAGGCGAATGATCACTCGCCCGGGTTTGCCATGGTGATCTCGGCGGTTCCGCCGCGGTCATCGGCATGCTGTTCGCGGCGGACCTTGGTGACCGCGGTGGCGAAGCGCAGGCTCACGGCGATGTCCTCGGCCTCCAGGACGGTGCGGTAGATCTTGCGACCGCTGTCCTGCGGGGTCAGGAGTCGTCGGCGAGCTTGCCGGTGACCGTGACGACAGTGCCCTTGGCGAGATGGGCGGCGTTCTCGGCCAGCCCGCGGAAGGCCACGACCCGGTGGAAGACCGCGGGCCGGTCGACCCATTGACCGCGCCCGCGGTCGAAGCGACGGTCGTTGACCGCGACGGTGAGCGTGAGGACCGCGACGCCGCCGGGCGTGTAGTGCAGGGTGGGCTCGTCGGTGAGATTGCCGGTGATGGTGAGCTCGTTCATCGTAGGGTTCCTTCGGATCGGTGCCGGTGAGGGACGCGGCATCGCCTCAGCGCGCCGGGGTGCGCCCGGCGGGGGTTCCGGCCCCTCGGAGCGGGGTGGGAACGCCGCCAGGCGTCCGAGCGCAGCGAGGCCGATCACCCTGTACACCGCCGCCGGATCCGTACCGGTGCCGTCCGAACAGGGTGCCTACCAGGACTACTTCTCCCAGTTCGCTGCGGCGCTGCGTGGCGAGGCCGGGTTCCCGGTGCCCGCAGCCCAGGCGGTTCAGACCCTCGAGGTGCTCGACGCCGCGTACACGAGCGCGATGGAGCGGCGGGTTGTGTGGATAGGCGGCTGAATGGGGCACCGACGCTGCCAACAACTATCGGCTGACTGTTGACAGTTAGCGTCGGCTAGGCTGTGCCGAGCAAGGAGGTTGTTCGGTGTCGGTTGAGCCCCTGTCGAGCTTGGATCGCAGCACGCTGCGTGAACGCGCGCTGGAGGCGCTGCGGTCGGCGATCACCTCTGGTCAGTATCGACCGGGGGATCATCTGGGCGAGGTGGAGTTGGCCGGGCATCTGGGGGTGAGCCGCGGAACGGTTCGCGAGGCGTTGCGCCATCTCCAGCAGGAGGGTCTGGTCACGGCGGGCAACCGCGACATGCTGCGAGTGAACTGCTTGTCCCCCAGGGAGGTCCGGGAGCTGTTCCGGGTGCGGGCGGTGCTGGAGGGGCTGGCGGTCACCGACATCATCGCCTCGTCCCGACGCGATGCCGCGGTGGCGACCCTGCGTGAGGCGGTGTCGCGCCTGGCCGAGAATGGCGGGGACTTCGCGGCGAACCTGGAAGCCGATCTGGGTTTCCACCTGTTGATGTGCCAACTGTCGGGCAACACGATGTTGGTGGACTCGTGGCGCCATCTCGAGGGCCGTATCCGGGTGACGATCATGAGTGGCGAGGCGCCGGGGGCGCCCACGATGATGACGCGGGACCGGCATGCGCTCATCGTCGACGCGATCGAGAGCGGTGACGCCGCAGCGGCGACCGCGGTGGTCGAGCAGCACATGGCCGCGGCCGCCGAGCAGTACGCGCCGACCGTCGACGAGGCCTGACCCGCAACCCTCGTCGTCTCGTCGTCTCGTCGTCTCGTCGTCTCGTCGGCGCCGAGCGTCAACGCGGGGGCGCCGGTTGAGCGGGCCGCGCCGTCACTCGCCAGGACCAGTAACCCCGTGTAACTCCCGACCGGCCCCACCCGAACGGGCGTGACCCGCGACTCGCGTAGGACCCACGGGCGTCCATCAGGGTGGCGAACCCACCGACGACTGCCGCGCCGGCCGTGAGCGCGGCCGTTGCAGGCTCGTCGCCGAAGAGCACGCTCTCCACCTGGTCGGGGGTGGCGACCATGATGATGAACACGTCCGCGCCACTCGCTGCCTCGTTGATGGACGCCGCCGGCTTCACCCCTTCGGTGGTCAGCGCCTCGGCCCGCGCCGGGTTGATGTCGTAGGCACTGACGTCGAATCCCGCTCGGGCCACGCATCCCGCCATTGGGAAGCCCATCGCACCGAGGCCGATCCATCCCACTCGTGTCGCCGCGTCGTTCTCGGTCACTGCGCGGTCCTTCCGCTGAAGAGGTCAATGACGTAGGCCAGGGTGTTCTCGTCGCCGACGTTGCCGGCGAAGACGACGTAGGGCGTGCCGACGATCTGGGGCAGGGCCTCGACGGGCTGAAAGACCGACACCAGTCCGGGCAGGAGTTGGCCCAGGACGGTCGCACGCTTGATGCCCAAACCACGGACGGCGACGTCGTGGGAGGTGATGCCGCCCTTGGCGACGACCCAGGCGGGCTCGGCAGCCACCGCACCGCGAACGACCTCGATGACGGCGGTGGACACGCGCCGGGAAATCTCCAGGCTCGCGGCCGGGTCGGTGCCGCGCACGAGGGTGCGGCTCGTGAACAGGAGCACGTCGGAATCGGCGAGCGCGCCCACCACCCGGGCGGTGGTTTCGGCGACGTGGGCGTCACGGCGGGCCGGGTCGGCGACTGCTGGTACCTCGAGCTCGACCTCGATGATGTCGCCGCGCTCGCGCGCCACCGCCACCTGGCGGCTGGTGAGGCCGACGTGGGAGCCGACGACGACCAGGCCGTGCCCGGCTGGGCGTCCGCCGGGCCAGATGTCCGACACCTGAAGCGGCGGCTGCGGGTCCAGCCCGGCCAGCGGCTGCGGGAACGACGGACCGGTCCGGTACAGGAAAGACTTCCCGGCGGCCTGCGCGTCGAGCAGACCGAGCACGACGACATCGAGGTCGGCGTACTCGACCGCGTTGACCACGACGAACGTCGCGTCGGTCACCTCGGCGAGGACCTCGGCGACCCGCTGAG
Source organism: uncultured Actinomycetota bacterium (assembly GCA_963780835.1). Taxonomy (GTDB): domain Bacteria; phylum Actinomycetota; class Actinomycetes; order Mycobacteriales; family Pseudonocardiaceae; genus Pseudonocardia. Next base: position 32,650 of record CAWADQ010000033.1, read on the forward strand.
GCCCGCCGATGCGGATGTCGTCGAGGGTGATGCTGTGCACCTGATCCGGCCGGATTGTGCCGCCGCTCTTCTCGGCGACGAACTCGCGCAGGTTCGATGCGGAGAACCCGAAGGTGGCGTCGCGGGCGAACTCGGTCTCGCCGACCGGCTGCGGCTCGCCCCCGACCCGCGCCCAGTGCACGTCACCGGCGGTGAAGCGGCCGGCCTCCAGATAAGCCGGGATCAGCAGCACCCCGTCGTAGCCGCGGCCGAGTACCTCCCGGCGCACCGCGTCCAGCGCGGTCACCTCGGCGATGACGTGCCCGCGCAGCGTCGAGTCACTGCGGCTGATCACGTCGACCGGCGCGTCGAGGCGCCGGCTCAGCTCGAACAACATGCAGCCGACCCGGGTGTTCAACGCCACGGCGTCGGCCTCGCCCATGCTGCGGGTGTTGGTGAGGATGAAGCACGTCGAGCCGGGCCCGCCGAGCCCGGCGGCGATCTCGTCGGGGTCGAAGACGGTCACGACGGCGACGTCGTGCACAGTCTGGGATCCGGTGGGGTCGTCGTCGAGCACGGCTATCCGGCGGCCCGAGTCGGCCAGCGCTTTCTTGATGCGCTGCCGGGCGTTCGGCTCCACCCGTACCGGCGGGAGCGCGGTGAGGTCCACGGTGGGGTTCGTCATTGTCACTCGCATCCGCTGTGCTGGTCGGGTCAGGAGATATGGAGTCCGCCGTTGACGTCGTAGGTCGCCGCGGTGATGTAGCCGGCGTCCTCGCTCATCAAGAAGGTCAGCAGGCTGCCACGTCGTGGACGGTGCCAACCCGGCCCAATGGGATGTCTGCGCTCATCGCGGCCTTGCGCTCGTCGGTGAGAGTCCCGCCCATGATCTCGGTGTCGATCGGTCCCGGAGCCACGCAGTTGACGGTGATCTCGTGTGCGCATATCCACCTACCGCGCGAATTCCAACCACTCGTAGTCACCGAAGAAGCTGTTGACGACTACCATCTCGACATTGTCCGCTACCCAGGCCTTCGCCAGCCCGTCCGCCGCTCTCGCGTCGTCCTCCGATTCCCACGCACTCATCGAGATCAACTGATTGCCCCGGACCATCACGCCGTAGGCGATGAAGCCGGGCTGCTCCTGGAAGATCGGCAGGATGCCCGTCCGGGCCTTGCCGATGATCTCCTCGGCATCACCCTCGAACGAATAGATCACGCATCGCCCAAACGGCATCGCGACTCCCCTGTCCCGCGACCAACGCTGTCGAAGCATCCTCTGACTATCGCGGCGGTACCAGCTTCACCCCACCGCGACGACGACTGGGCGGCGGAGGGGGTCGCCCACCTCCACTCCGACAATCAGCGCTCGCGGCGCACCACAGAGATGTCCTCGGGCGGTGGTTGCTTCGGCGCATGATGCGGGATTCTCATGGTGTCGCTCGCGCGGATGGGGTGGTGTGCTGGGTCGGGACGAATGGGATTGCGGGGTCGATGACGTTGCCGGGTGGCTGATGACGGCGGCGGCCACAGGAAGTGACACCGGCAGGTTGAAGATGCCTATGGGCGGCGGTGCGCCGGTGCATCTGTGGGTCGGTGCTCGGTGAGGTAGGCGGTCACGGCGTCGATCAATACGTTTGCCAGGGGCCGCCTCTCGCGGATGGCCTGGTGTTGGAGCGCGTCAACCAGGGTCCGTGGCAATGGTGCGGAAAGGTAGACCGACTGGCTTGAACCGGAGGTCGCGGACGGGGGAGCGGGTTGCGGAGCCGCCGGGGCTACCGGTGCGGTCGGGGTCGTCGTCATGAGCGGTTCCGGGCAGGGGGTCAACCCTCCGGTGGCCGGCGGCCGCTGGCGCTTAGGCGGCATGCAGCTTTTCTACGCGGTCGGCCAGCTCGTCGAAGATGCTCACCAGGTCGCGCACGGCCGATCCGGTCCGGGCCCGCAGCGGTTCGCCCGCGTCGATTGCCTCGGCCAGCGCCGCCCGCGACGGGATGCCGGGCTGCCAGACCAGGTCGCCGAACAGCTCGAGGAGACCCTCGCGGTGCCAGGCATGCAAGCCGCGGCGCCGATCCTGCTCATTGATCATCAGACCAGCGATGGCGAGCCGGGGACCGGGCCGGGGGCGCGGTCGTCGGAGCGGGCCCGGCGGGAGGGCCAGGTGCTGGGCATGCTCGGCCAGGAACTCACGCACCCGGGTCGCCCCGGCCACGTAGTCGTACTCGGGTCGCACCGGGACCAACACGGCGTCACTGGCGGTGAATCCGAGCTGCACCAGGTGCCCGAGCGATGGCGGGCAGTCCAGCAGGACAACGTCATAGTTGTCGGTGACGCCGGCGAGCCCACGCGCGAGCCGTAGATGGGCGCCAGGCCGGCCTGCCTCCGCGATCCGGTTCTCCAGATCGAACCGCGACGGGATGAGATCGATCGCCTGGGCCAAAGACACCGGCCAGCGGCAGGCCGTGATCGCTTGTGCGGCACAGCCGAACTCATCGGCCTTAACCACCTCGGACACCGTGACCAGGCCGGCCAGCGCGTCACCGCCATAGCCGAGCCGGCGCGAGAGGTTGGCCTGCGGGTCCAGGTCGATGCACAGCACTCGGCAGCCGCGGGCGGCCAATGCCTCGGCCAGGCACGCCGTGACGGTCGATTTCCCGGCGCCGCCCTTGTGATTCGCGACGGATAGGCGCACCCACGCACCCTTGCACGAGTGCAGTCATGGGAGGGTGCACGACACGCCGAATCCGGTCATCCGCGGGCCGTGGCCGGTTTGCCTGAACCTGAGCGGGCGGCCGAGGTTGACGCTCGGGGCGGGTTGCGGCGCCGCTGGGACGTGGTCGGGTGATCGGTCGGATCCCGACCTCGAGGGTGCGGTCGTGGTGACACCGGGTGCGCCGGGCCGGGGTTGTGGGCGATCCGGGCCGCGCCTGCCGTGGACAGTTCGCGCGAGCGGGCGGCATGGGCGGCCGACCCGAGGATGCGCCTGACCGGGTGGCCTTCGCCAGCGGGTGGAGGAACGCCGCACCGGCCGCGTGGCCTGCGGCACGCGCGGCATCTCTGGGTGGATCCGGAGCGGCTGGCGCCGCTGGACCAGTTCCACATCCGAACCGGCGCCCGATCCGACATTCCGGCCTGGCCTACCCGGCCTGGACCCCTCCGCGCAGACCCCGGATCAGGATCGACCAGGGCCAGCCGGGCCGGTCTCGGCGGCGGGTGTCCACAACCTCTTCTCCGCCCATCGCGCCGACCCAGCTTCTCCCGCCGGCCGGGACGCTTGCCGGCGCGCCTTCACCCGCCGTGCGGTGATCCGCCACCGAAATCTGGTCATCTCGCTACCCCCTCGCTATCCCCTCGCCTGGGGTATCGATCGGATCCTTTCCCCTGTTGCAGGCTTCGCGCCGTGTCCTCTGCGGTTCGCGATCGCCGCGGCGGCGACAACCACCGGACTCGGTATCGCGCTCAGGGACGTGCGGCGGTTCGACGAGACGATCCAGGCCCACCAATGGGACATCGCCATCTGCGAGGAGCTCGGCGACGAGCCGCCCGCCCACCCCACGCCCGAGCGGCGTCGGCTGGCTGGCGTGGGGCGGGCGGGCCCGTCGCTGGGCACTCGTCCGGGGCGGATGTGGCCGTCGCAGCTAGGCGAGCTGGGGCACCCGGCCGGCCGCCGCAGGTTCCGCGGCGATCTTCAACCGGCTGAAACCCACGGGCAATACGTGATAACCCGCTGTATCACGTACCGAGCCGCCGCCACCTACGAGGCGCGGCCATCGACCACTCGCCGGCGACGACGACCCACTGCTACACGTTCGCCGACTCGCCCTGGCCGGACGGCGTCGCCTAACCCGGGTGGAGGTCCGTGACCAGCAGGCCGTGCTCGGCGCGCAGGCGCTCAGCCACGAGCGAGCGGTGGCACGCCTCCGGATCGCGCTCGACGCAGAAGAGAGCGGTCGCCGAGTCGCGCGGGAGCTCCGCCACGAGCGCGCCGAGGTCGAACGGGTCGAGGATCTCACGGGTGTAGCGCTCGGCGTACTCGGGCGCGAGCGCGATGCGGTTGCGCTTGCCCACACCCCGGCGGTCGTCCTCGCGGTACTGGAGCTGGCGTAGCTCGGTCGTCGGCGCCAGATCCTTCACGTGCCGGTAGGCGACGTCCGCCGCGGCGAGCGCGCGCTGGAGCTGCGCCGAGTTCGCCCAGGAGTAGTCGGTGCCTCGAACGCCGCGGCGCTGGCGGAGGTCGAGCAGCAGCCCCACGCCCGCGCCGGTGAGCTTCTCGAGGAAAGTCACGGCCGCGAAGCCGTAGACCCCGATCGTCGCGATGCGCCTCATCGCAGCAACCGCGGCCGGGCGGCGGTGGCGGCGTCGTCGGGCACGTGGGCAGGCTACGACTGGCTGCCGACAAGACCTGGGTGATAACCCGTCTTCTCATCCCAATTCTGCGGTCGCATGCCAGGGGGTGAGGTGAGAGACCGCTGACGATCCGTGCGGCGCCGATCCGTTGAAGCTGCCGACCTGCGACCGGGTGGGGGTGGTGCCGATATGCTGCCTTCATCGGCAGATGTGCCTGCCCGCTCCGAGCTTTGAGTTCCCACGCGACCGAGGTGACGAGGACAAGGGTCTTCGACTCGCACATGTCCCGCTGGCCGCGCGGTGGCGTCGACAGACCCGCCGCTCTTCCTGCGGAGCGCGTGGGGTTCCGCTGGGGAGATCAGTGACGACGAACCGCGCGCGTAAGCGCATGATCCGTGCTCGAATGGCGGTCACGGGCGAGCCCTACACGGTCGCCCTGCGCGCCGTGGCCTCCGGAAGCCCCGGCTACTGGCGCAGTGACTGGTTCAGCTCTGCCTGGATGCGTTTGCTGCCCGTACAGGCCACCCCCCTCGAGATCGCGATAACGACCGCCACCGTCCACGACGCGGCGGCCACGCTCGAGAAGGTTCTCGCAGACAATCCCGCCCGCCGCGATCTGCCCGACGGTGCGGCCACGGCCCTCGCCTGGTCCACGGTCGACGACGACGCCTACACCGCGTCGAGGCGCGACGTCGCACGCCAGGCGTTCGAGCTGGCGTTGCGCGACGGCGGGTTCTCGATGCCAACCACGGTTGCCGAGCTGGCCGACATCCTGGCCCAACTGGGCGTCTTCGAATCCACTCAGACCAGCAACGGGCCCACCATATGGCGCGCGCCGGAGGACTTACCTGCACCAGCCACCGTGCTGCAACTTCCCGAGGACTGGCTCGCGCACGAGGATCGCGTCCACTGGAAAACCGTCACCTCGCTTCCCGCCGACACCTTGCGCCGCAAGCTGCTCCAGGCGGGCAAACCCGAGCAGCTCCAGACCACGATCGACGGCCTCGCCGAGATTAACGCCGCCACCTCGGCGCAGGTCCGCGCCGCACTCGACGGCTTCCTCTACAGCCGCTGGGCGACCGTGAGACGGCACAACAGCCCGCTGCAGCGCGCCGAGCTTCCAGGCCATGCGAGGTTCCAACTCGACCTGGACTGGGCGCTCATCGGCGACGACGACGGCGACGAGGACCTCGACATCTCGACGTTGCGATGGCAGGCCAGTCCCTGGTCGATCTATCAGTCGGTCGCGGCCGATGACCGAGTCAGCGACGAGGCGATTCGCCTGGTTGCGGAACTCTATTTCGAGATGGGCAAGCCGACCGGCGGGACGTTCCTGACCTCCCTGGGCGACCTCGCGGCGACCCAACAGATGTCGGCTCTCAAGGCCAGCCGAGGCGCTCGCTGCCCTCGACAGCGCTGGCTGGCTGACGTGGGACGGCCAGCGGCAGCAGGCAAAATTGGAAGCAGCACCCCGCGGAAATCCCCGACCCGAAAACGAGCCCGACCGGAGGAGCACCTCGAAGTCGGCAGGGATGCCAGCTGCGTACCGGCGCGAGGTGTCGTCGTGATGCTCGACGCGCTGACCACACTGCTGTCTCGGCTGTCTGGCGCTCCCCTTGCCGCGGCCGTGCTGACGATCGTCGCCGCCGTTGCCGCCGCAATCGTCATTCGCGCCCTGGCGGTGCTGGCACGCGAGGTACCCGCGATCCTCGAGGCCCGTCGGTACCAGCACGACGTCGAACGTTGCGGCGCCCAGGGTTCCAAGCCCGCAGGCCGTCGCCATCAGCTCACGTCGACACGAACGGCCAAGCGCCGGAAGCGTGACTCTTCGCGATCTCAGCTCAGGTAGGCGGCGACGGCGTAGGCGGCGTTGCGATCCAGGCTGTCGCGGGAGTGGTCGTAGCGGCGGGTCGTGCGGGCGTCGCGATGCCGCGCATAGTCCTGCACGTCGCGCAGCGACACCCCGGCATCGAGGGCCATGGTGATCGCGGTGTGGCGCAGCGAGTGCGCCGATAACCGCTCCCACTCGCTGACCCCGGCTGCGGCAGCGAGCCGCCGCACCAGTTCCCACAGCTGGCTGGGCCGCATCCGACCGCCCGACGTCGTGGCCAGCAGCGGTCCGGCCATCCCGGGCCACGCCACGTGCCCGGCCCGAGCAGCCCGGTCCTCAAGATAGGGGTGTAGCGCCTGCAACCTGGGGGGGACAGGGGGACCTTGGCGCGGCGGTTGCCCTTGCCCAGCACGGTCAGCACCTGATGCCCACGATCCGCGCCGAGGTCGGCGATGTCGGCACCGAGGACCTCGTCGACGCGCAGGGCGTTGTGCAGCAGCAGCCGGATCACCGCTGCTGACCGCAGCCTTGCCCGCCCCTGGTCGGCGTCCGCTGCGGCGATGAGCGCGCGGCCCTGTTCGCGAGTCAGGCCGATGGTGGTGGTGTAGTCCGGGTCCACCCGGGGCCGCGCCACCCCCGCCGTGGGATCCGCGACCACCAAGCCGTGCGTGAGGCAGTACCGGTAGAACGACCCGATCCCGGACAGGCGCCGCCGCACGCTCGTGTCGCCGGCGCCAGCGGCCTGCTGGGTGCGCACCCATAGATCCACCTGCACTCGCGTCGCGTCGAGGAGCTCGAGCCCGCGCCCGGTCAACCAACCCCGCCACCCCAGCAGATCCGCGGCGTAGGAGCGGCGGGTCCGCGCCGACCGCAGCGACGCCAGCCACGCCGCGGTCAACAGCAGGTCCCGGTCATCCAGCGCCGCGAGTGCGGGCAGCTCGGCCAGCACGTGGGCGACGAGCTCCCCGGCCATGCCTGCCGTCGGCCATGTCGGGACGAGCGCCGCGGGGGGCTCCGGGTCGAGCGGCCCCGACGGGGCGGCCGAGAGGACGCCGGGGGAGAGGTCGTCGATCACGCCTCGGGACGGTAGCGGCGAGGCCCGACAACCTGGCGATATAGCGGGTTATCACCAGGTCTCCGGCGGGTTCAGCCCGACTGAACCGCTTTGGGCTTTGATCACCTCACGCAGGCCGACATTGGCCCTGCGCAGCTCACCGATCACCGACAACGCCCTGCCGAAGCAGGCCGTGCACGGCCGCGTGCCGGGCCCGGGTCCGCTCGTCGATCGCCCGAACCGGGCGGACCCGAACTGCCGCTGCTTCCTGATCCAGGAGCACCGCCGCTCGGGCGCGTCACGCGCGCTCTGCCTCTGATCCGGCTACGGGTTCGGGTGGGGCAGCGGAGGCTCCGACGTCAACGCGCTGATGACGTCGGTCGCCTCTTGAAGTGAGCTCAACCGCACGATCTTTGGTCCGGGTGTGACGTCGGCCCAGCCGGGGCCCGCGATGAAGATGCGGAACCCGGGTCGGGTACGGGGCAGGGACTTCAGCAGGTCCGGGTCGGCGGTGTCTGGCAGTTGGGACCACAGCAGTACCGCGGCGGGTGCGGTGCGGCGGATGGCCGCGGCCAGCGTGGCCGCAGGCAGGTCGGTGCCCAGTGACCGGCAGGCCACACCGCGCTGTGCAAGGGTCGCGGCGAGCACCACGATGGGCAGTTGGTGCTGGTCTCCGGCCATTCCGGCGAGCAGGACGGGACGCGCTGTGGTGGTCGGGGTGGATGCGGCCAGCGCGCTGAACACCCCGGTCACGCAGTCACTGAGCAGGTGCTCGATCTCGATGCCCGTGCCGGTGTCGGCCCAGCGTTGGGCTATCGCCACCAGTACCGGTCGCACCGCGACGTCCCAGGTGATCTGCGCGCCCACAGTGGTGATCGACTCGTTGAGCAGGCCGCGGACCGCCTCGGCGTCGAGCGCTGTCGCGGCTCGGGCCAGGCCACGGGCCTGCCACCCGGCGCCGGACAGGGGAAGGGGCAGGACCGACCCACCGCCTCTGGCCTGAAGCGTGGTCTCGCCTGTGTCCGGGATCGGTGTGGGTGTTGCGGCGTCGGGGTGGGGCAGGGGAGCGGTGAGGGCGTAGGTGGCGGCGGCGGCCGGGGTGGCGCCGTGCAGGAGCGCGTAGCGCATCAGTTCGAGGCGGGCGAGGTCGTCGGCGCTGTAGCGGCGGTGCCTGCCCGGTGCGTGGTCGGCGGGGCCGATGCCGTAGCGGCGGTCCCACGTGCGCAGGGTGGCGGGTGCGATCCCGAGCTTGCGCGCTACGGCGGCGACGCTCAGCTGCGGCATGTCGACGACGCCCACTTGGCGGTGGTCAGGGACGGGTCCGGAATCGGGCGGTGGCCTGGGGACGAGCGGGTCGAACCGGGCTGCCGCAGTCTGGAGCTGCACACCTCATCGTGGGGTCACCGGGTGATCGCGGCAATTCAGCCGCTGCGACGGTTCACGTCCCAAGTCGTGAACAACCTTTGGCGCGGTTATGGTGGGGACAGCCGCTCCCAGATCCGGGCGGCTCCACCCCAGGGGGATGACGAACATGGCGGACACTCACAGGCTCCCGGCTCCGGTCACCGATGTCTGGGACTGGCAGCTGCACGGCGCGTGCCGGGGGATGGACAGCGCGCTGTTCTTCCATCCGGAGAACGAGCGCGGCCCGACCCGCGCTGGTCGAGAGGCCCACGCCAAGCAGATCTGCCGCAGCTGTCCGGTTCTGCAGCAGTGCCGTGCGCACTCGCTCGCCGTGCATGAGCCCTACGGGGTGTGGGGAGGCATGTCGGAGTCCGAGCGCGACGAGATCGTCCGTGCCCAGGACCGCACCCTGCGTGTACTGACCCCTCATCGAACGACCACAAGGAGACGCTCATGACCAGCATGAACACCGCCGGTGGCACGACCGACATCCGCGAGTTCGGCCACGAGCTGTGGAGCTACCTCACCGGCAACGAAGCGGTGATCGAGTACAGCTTCACCGACATGACCGTCGAGGTCCCGCAGACGACCGGGGCAGACTCGCCGCGGGCGACGTGGAAGCTCAACGGCACGCTGCGGGTGCGCACCGCCGACCGGGACAACCCGGGCGCGCTCGGGGCAGCGGCGCGCAACGGCACCTCGTGACCGCAGGGTCTGACCCACTCCTTGGCCTGGTGCAGGACCAGTCGCCGGAGTGGACGCGGTACCTGGCCGTCGATGCGGACCTCGACATCGAGGTGGACACCGCCGCAGGCGAGCACGCCACCGGTCGACTCACCGGGCACGGACACCGGCTGCGGCTGGAGTTCGACCGTCCCGAGCTACTCGCCGAGACGACCGACCGTTCCACCCTCACCGCGGTGGCCGCCCAGTTGGTCCGGGCTCAGCTCCGCGCCGAGCTGCACGGGCCCCGTGGCCGGATCGCGGTCGTGGATCCGGCCCCCACGAGCCGGGTCGCTGCCTTGCTCACCGGCAGCCCGCACATCAGCATCGACCGGTCGGGGTGGGCACTCGCGGCCCGAAAGATGGCCCCCGCGACCGTCGCGGTCGCGGTGGGGGTGGTTGCGGTCGCTGTGACTGCGCTGCTCGCCGCCGCAGCGGTCGTCCGGCGCCGGTCATGGTTGGACAAGGCGTGACCCGCCGCGACGCTGACAACCGCGAGGTCGACACCGTCGACACCGCCGTTGCGGCCGGAGGTGGAACGGGCTCGTCAACTCGGCGTCGTGGTCTGACCACGGCGGGGTGGGCGGCGAAGCGGCGGCTCGATGTGGTGCACCGGGTCGGTGCGGCCGGGCTCGGCGTGGCGTTGTGGGTGTTCGGGATCCTCGGGCTGGTCAACCGGCTCGCCCTGTTCTCCATCACCGGCGGGCATGTGTTGGGCCTCTCCTCCAACGGGCTGCTGTCGGTGATCTCGCTCGTGGTGGGCGCCGTGCTGATCGGCGCGGCGGTGCGTGGCGGGCGGACCGCGTCGACGGTGACGGTGGCGGTCGGGGCCTTGTTCCTGCTTTCCGGACTGGCGAACGTGCTCGTTCTCGGCACACCGCTCAACATGCTCGCGTTCGGCATGCCCAACGTCATCTTCAGCTTGCTCGCGGGCGCGGTGTTGCTGTTCCTGGGCGCCTACGGCCGGTTCACCGGCGGCTTGCCGTTGAGCAACCCGTACCAGCAGCAGGAACGCCATGACCGCGACGACGAACAGGAGCGGGTGCCGCTCCCGACGATCTTCTCCGATCCCGCAGACGTGCGCGCCGCGACTGAGCTCGCCGAGGCCGAACGCGCCGACGCCCGCCGCGCCACGTCACCCGCGCAGATCACCGGACTGGCCGCCGCCCACCAGAAGCGACGGGCCGAGGACCGGGTCGCGGGATGGCGCACCACGACCGAGCACTGACAACCCACCCGTCCCGACCGTGCACCGATGAGCCGCGGACCGCGGCCACTCCCCAGAAGGGATCCCGTGAAGCTTCTCGTTGCCGGCTCGTCCGGATTCGTCGGCCGACGGCTGTGTCCGGCCTTGGTCGCCGCGGGCCACACCGTGCAGGCCATGACGCGGCATCCCGACACCTACCCCGGGGCGGGGCAGGCCGTGTACGGCGACGTCCACGAGCAGGCGTCCCTGCTCGCGGCCCTCGCCGGGTGTGAGGTCGCCTTCTACCTGGTGCACTCCCTCGGAGACGCCGATTTCGCGGCCCGTGACGACGCCGCGGCCCGCACGTTCGCCCACGCCGCCGCCGAAGCCGGCGTGCAGCGGATCGTCTACCTCGGCGGCCTCGGCGAGGATGCCGACGACCTCTCCGCGCACCTGCGCAGCCGCCGTGAGGTAGAGGCACTCCTCGGCGAGGCAGGCGTACCGGTCACCACCCTGCGGGCCGGGATCATCGTCGGCTACGGGGGAGTCTCCTGGGAGATGACCCGCCAACTCGTCGAACACCTACCGGCCATGATCACCCCTCGCTGGGTCCGGACCCGCACCCAACCCATCGCCATCGCCGACGTCGTGCGCTACCTCGGCGGTGTGCTCGAGGTTCCCGACACGACCGGGCGGGCCTTCGAGATCGGCGGCCCCGAGGTGATGACCTACCTGGAGATGATGCGGCGCGTTGCGGCCATCGAGGGCCGCACGATGCTGGTCGTGCCGGTGCCGCTGCTGACCCCGCGGCTGTCCTCGCGCTGGCTGGCGCTCGTCACCGACGTCGACGTGCAGACCGGCCGCTCGCTGATCGACTCCATGAGCAACGAGGTCGTCGTGCACGACGACAGCATCCGATCGCTCGTGCCGTTCGAACCCCTCGCCTACGACGACGCCGTCCTCGCCGCTCTCGGCGAACGGGCGGTCAACGCACGCCGATGACCGGACCCGCGGGCCGCACCAGCGTCGTGGTGCGGCCTTTCCGACGCTTGTGTGGCAGTACAAACCAACCGACAGATTCCACGCACACCGCGCGGAGCGCGCCGCGGCACGCTCCGCAGCGGGGCGACTGCCCGGATTGTGGGGCCGCGTCCGGGCACTGGCCGAGCTGCCCGCGCTACCCGTTCGCACCGATGGGCGGGCAGCACGGACAGAGGCTTGGGGCAGCGCGCCGCTGCCCACGACCGCGTTTCGCCTTCCGGCCGGCCGTGTCATCACCGGCCGTGTCATCACCGCCGCAAGACCCACCGGCCGGGCCGTCGCCGCCCGGCGCCCGCTTGGCCTTCTCCGACGACGTCCCGAACGCCAGCCTCGCCAGCACGGACACCTTCTCGGCGAGCGCGCCGACCTGACCCTCCAGGTCAGCGACCCGGGTCTGCAACACGACGTTTTCCACCGTCAAGCGCTTCGCCTCGGCACGCCAGAACTCGACCTCGCCCACACCACCGAGATCACCGTTGCCCATGACGTCGGAACAAGATCACTGCAAGCGGCTCGCGTCCAGCACCCAGCCCGGACGGCGTGTCGCTCGACGAGCCAGGCGCCATCCCGGCTACGGGATCACCGAATGCTTACGTCGAAACTGGGGTGATCCATTCGGCGGAACCGTTCACCGATCTTCGAAAGGATCTCCTGGTCCCCGCCCCATCGGGTGAACGATCATTGCCGCACCCGGGCCAGACCGGCCCGGACCAGGCAGTTCGACGATCTGGAGGGGACGGCAACTGTGGCCGATCTGAAGAAGGGGGCGCGCATCACCGGCGCGCAGCGTGAGAAACTCGCCACCGACCTGAAGAAGAAGTATGAGAAGGGGGCCAGCATCCGCGCGCTCGCGGAGTCGACGGGCCGCTCGTACGGTTTTGTGCACCGGGTGCTGTCCGAGACCGGCGTCACGCTACGGGGCCGCGGCGGGGCCACCCGCACGAAGAAGAAGTAGGTACCGCGGGGAAGCACGGCCGCACGCCTGCGCCTTGGCTCCTCCGTCGAGGGAAGAGCGCGTGGACAGGCCGTTCGGGATGCTGCGGAGCGTCACCCACGGGGTCGACGCCCCCGTCAGATTCAGGGGGCTGGCGCACCACGATCGACGGGTGGGTACGCGACCCAGCCATTCGCAGCTACGGTCTCATCATTTTCGTTGTCGGCCTGGGCGGCCTCGCGCTGATCGCAGGTACCGTATCGCGAGCGGCGCCCTGGCAGTCATCGTCAGCACCGTGCTCCCCACCGTGCTCGCCAAGGCAATCGCCGGCCTCGCCACCGCTGGGTGGAGGCGTAGTGGCGATACGTGCGCGTCGTCGCGGCCGCAGGGCCACGGCAGCTACCTCGGCGGCATCCACAACCCCGCCAGCTCCCCCTGGTGATCAATCTGCAGGTTAGACGGAGCGCTCCGATCACCAGCCAGCCCGCTTGGGAGGACGCGATCGCGATGTCGCCGCCGCAACCCTCGTGTCTGCGGCGGCGGCACATGGCTGTCGGCACGGCGGGGATATGCGCGCGCCTGCGGAGACCGAGCCCGCCGTCGAGTCGCCCCTCTGCTGCGGTGGCTTACCCCGTCGGTGTCATAATATTCGGTTAACGGTTGTCGTTTTCGTATGGGTTTGCTGGTCGAGCTGGTGAACCAGTGGGTGAGGTGGCGGTGATGTAGCTGCCGAGGGCGGCGAACCGCCTCCCGAGCCACGGCCGGAGCCGCTCGGCTCGGACCGCTTGTCGTTGGCGCACCGGCACTCGTCGCGCCATTCGGGTGGACAGGTATCAAGCTGAATCCGGCATTCGTCCCAACCAGAATCCGTTCAGCGCGAGAAGCAGCCCATCGAGCGCAGTTGGCACACATCCGGGCAACTATCGCGAATACTTCCCAACCGCGCCGCTGGCCCATGCCCGTTGCGTGAACGCTCCCTGTACCGACGCTCTCGGAGTTGATCCTCCGAATGACCCGACTTACCCGTGTCTGCCGCGCCGTGGGCGTAGGCCTCGCCGCGGTCACGGCGACCCTGGCCATGACACAGGCGGCCAACGCCGCAGCCGCCCCCGCCGCCGGACTTCCAGACGAACCTTCGTGCCGAAGGGCACTAGCCAGTTTTTGGTTGCCCACGCGAAGGGCGTGCAGATCTACAAGTGCACCAAGACCAGCCCTAGTACCTTCGCGTGGAAGTTCCAAGAACCCCGGGCCGATCTGGTAGGCGACAACGGCCAACTCATCAAGCACGCCATAGGCCCCACGTGGACGGCCGTGGCCGACAGAGCTCCGTCATCAAGAACGGAGACTGTCAACAACGGCGCCCAGCCCCGATCCTGGCAACAATATCGACTGGCTGCTTGTCCCCGTCGGTGCCAACACCAGTAATCCCGCTACCTCCAATGATCCGGGCGACCTGCTGACCGGCACGACGTTCGTCCAGCGAATCAACACCAAGGCGGGACCCCGCCTCCGAACGCCGAGTGCAAGGCGCAGACGGAGAACAAGGTGAAGGAAGTCCCCTACCAGGCGGACTACGTCTTCTTTAAGGCGACCGCCTGATCGGGCGCGTCGACCTG
>CAWADQ010000034.1:0-155997 GCA_963780835.1 uncultured Actinomycetota bacterium
TGGGCAGCTGCGTCGCCGCCCGGGACGCCCACCGCCGCCGCAGATCCCTACGCGGCCAGCCCAGGAGGTCAACCGTGACCATCATCAACGCACGTCCCGCCGAGGACATCGACGAGGCCCGTTTCCCCGGAGCCGTCGACGAGGCCCGTGGGGCCGGACACAGGGACGACGCCCCCGAAGAGTCGGCAACCGACCAGCCGGCCGCGGCGACCGAACCCGCAGACGAGGACCAGGCGCTTCCCGTCGAGGCCGACCTCGCCGGGGAAACCGCCGTCGCGCTCACCCAAGCGTCCAGAGAGGAGGGGAGACGCGTCCGAGGCGGCGGAGGCTGTACCGGCAACCAACCGCGGTGACGACACCGGCGATGACACCGGCGGCGACCCGGCCGGGTGTCGAGCTCACCGCCGACGACCCGGACCGGATCCTGCACGTCGACCCCGCCGAGATGACCTGCGTGTGCCCCTCCGCGCCACCGTCGCCTCCGGGTGCGGCGTGCCGGCCGGCGCTGTCGGGGTCACCGGTCCGGTCGAGCTCGGTCACGTCGCTCTCCTGTCGTCGGCCGCCGACGTCGTCGGCGCTGGGGAAGCCTCTCGAGGTGCCCGTGAACGGCCGGAACCGTACGGCCACGCGGAGTGCCTCCCGACACCGCCCCGACGCCACACCGACGGCGCTACCGACCCGGTCGGGGGAATTCGATCGTCCGTCCGGGTGGTGGTGGGCACTGGTGGGCACCGCGCGCGTCGTGGCGTCCCCCCGCGACCCCGTGAGCTGGCACGATCCCGCGTCGATCAAGCTGGCCGGCCGCGCGGCGATCGGCCGGTCGGGAGGGAGGTCCGGTGCGAGGGTCGTCGGGACGTACGGCGCTGGTCGGCGCGCTCGTCGTCGGCGCGCTGCTGGCCGGCGCCACCGCCGCCGCGGCCGCACCCCCGCCGCCGACGGACCCGGGTGACGCCGCCCTCGCCCGCAGCCACGCTGCGGTGAGCGCGCGCGCCGCCCAGGTGGGGAAGCTGACCGGTCAGCTCGCCGCGCTCGATGCCCGCACCGACGACCTGCAGGCCGACCTGGAGGCGCGCCGCGAGGACGCCGTGGCCGCGCTGGACGACCTGACCACGGCGCAGGCCGCCGCGGCCGAGGCCGCGCGCAAGGCGGCCGAGGCGCAGGTTGCGACCACCGCCGCGAGCAGGGCCGTCGACGACGCCCGTGCGCGGCTCGACGTCTTCGCCACCGCCACCTACCAGGAGGGCCTGGACACCGGACCGTTCGGGCTGCTCAGCGGGGCGCAGGATCCCGATGACTTGGTGGGCCGCGCGGAGTTCACCGACATCGTCGCCCGCTCCGAGCTCGCCGCCCGCGATGGGCTGGAGCGGGCCCGGGTGGACCGCGCGAACGCCGACTCGCTGGCCCGCGCGGCCCGCGCCGAGGCGCAGGTCCGGCAGGCTGCCGCCGCGGCCGCGAAGCAGAACTCCGACGCGGCGCTGGGCGTGGCGGACGCCGCCGCCCAGGAAAACGCCCGCCAGCTCGCCGACGTCGCCGCCCAGCGCGGCGCGGTGCAGGCCCAGCTCGACGCGGCCGTGGCCCAGGATGCGAACCTGCGGGCGCAGCGCCAGCGGTTCGTGGCCTGGCAGCAGCAGGTGGCCGCCGAGCAGGCGGCCCAGGCGGAGGCGGCCCGGCGCGGGGCGAGCGACAGGATCGGCCGCGCCCCCGCGGGTGCGCGGGGCTCGGTGCAGCAGGCGATCGACCGGGCGCTCGCGCAGGTCGGCACCCGGTACGTCTGGGGTGGCGGGAGCGGTCGCGGGCCGACCACGGGCATCGAGGGCGCGCGCGGAACGGGGTTCGACTGCTCCGGGCTGATGCTCTACGCGTATAGCGGCGCCGGGGTCTCCCTGCCTCGGGTGAGCCGCAACCAGTTCAATGCCGGCCACAAGGTGCCGATCTCCGGCCTCCGGCCCGGTGACCTCGTGTTCTATCAGCGCCCCGGGGGGCCGATCCACCACGTCGCGATGTTCATCGGCAACGGGCAGATGGTCGAGGCGCCCTACACCGGTGCGAGCGTGCGGGTCGTGCCGCTGCGGCGGGACGGCCTGCTCCCGCAGGCGACGCGACCGCTCTGACGACCCTCGCTCCCACGGTCCCGGCGCGGCGCCCGTGGAGGGAGTCGGGCTAGTCCCGCATTTCGCACATGAGGGAGGGTGGGCTCCCCGCGCGCCTGCTTGATCATGTTAGCGGTGGCTGTCATACCGGCGCTGTGCGCGGGCAGCGGGCGGTGTACGGGCCGTCGAGTGTGGACAAGATGTTGGGGTCGTTGCCGGTGGTGGCCGAGTTCAGCCGGCGGCTGGACCTGGTCGGGATCATCGATCGGGCGTGTCCGATGCGGGACGACGACGTGCCGATCTTGACCCACGGGCAGGTGATCGAGGCGCTGGTGGCGAACCGGTTGACCAGTCCGGCGCCGATGGTGCGGGTGGCTGGCTGGGCCCGGGAGTGGGCGGTGGCCGAGACGTTCGGGATCACGACCTCGGCGCTCAATGATGACCGGATCGCCCGCGCGTTGGACGCGATCGCCCCGGAGCTGGACCAGGTCGTGGGTTCGGTGGGCGCTCGGGCAATCTCGGTGTTCGGGCTGGAGGTGGCCCGGTTGCACTGGGACATGACCTCGATCTCGCTGTACGGGGACTACGAGCAGCCCGACCCGGACGCGCCGGCGCCGAGGTTCGGCCATCCCAAGGATCGCCGCCCCGACCTGAAACAGATCCAGGCCGGGTTGACGGTGACCGGGGACGGGGCGGTGCCGGTGTTCCACCGCGCCTACTCCGGCGGGGCCGGGGAGGTCGGGCAGGTCACCGCGGCGATGCGCGCCTGCCGCGAGTTGGCCGCCCCGCGCCGGTTCCTGCTGGTCGGGGACTCGAAGCTGGTGTCCTACGGCAACCTGCGGGACATGATCGAGGCCGGGGTGGAGTTCATCGCGCCGGCCTCGAAGACCTACGTCGCCGCGGCCGAGCTGGCCGCGCTGGACCGGGCGGCGGCCACCGAGGTGGACTACGTCGCCCAGCGCGACGCCCAGGTCCCACCCGAGGCGCGGGGCCGGTGGGCGGTCTGCGAGGACACCACGACGATCCGCGGGAAACGCACACGCGACCCGGTGCTGGTGCTGCGGCGGGTGTTCGTGCACTCCGGGGCGCGGGCGGCCGCCGCGGCCTGTGCGCGGGCCAAGAAGCTCGACCGGGCCCGCGACGATCTGGACCGGCTGGGCCGCGGGCTCGGCGGCCGGCACTACCCCGACCCGGCCGCGGTCACCGCCCGGGTCGCGGCCATCGCCCGAGACCGTCGGGTCGGCGGCTACCTCCGCGCCGATGTGGGTACCGATCCGGCCACCGGGAAACCGACCCTGGCCTGGTCGTTCGACCAGGCCGCGCTCGACGCCGAGGCCGCCACCGACGGCTGGTACGCCCTGCTGACCAACCTGCCCGCCACCGTCGATGCCGCCGGGGCGCTGCGTCGCTACAAGGGCCAGGAGGCCGTGGAGCGCCGCCACGGCACGTTCAAAGGGCCGTTGGCCGTGGCCCCGATGTTCCTGCACGACAATCGCCGGATCACCGCGTTGATCACCGTGATCTGCCTGGCCCTGCTGATCTTCTGCCTGGTCGAACGCCAGGTTCGACACGCCATCGCCCCCGACACCCATCTCGACGGACTCGGCTCCGGCCACCGCCGGGCCCGGCCCACCGGGCGGCTGATCCTCACCGCCCTGGCCTCGCTGCGACTGATCCCCGCCGGCCACGGCCGGCCAGTGACCATCCCGCAGCCCAACCGGCTCCAGACCCGACTGCTGGACCTGCTCTACGTCGACCCACCCGACCACCATGATCAAAAAGCGCCGGGCGTTGGGCCCACCTCACCCCATGTGCGAAATGCGGGGAGAGGGCAGCGGGGTCCTGGCGAACATGTCGTCCGGGTCGACGGCCTGCTGCACCGCAGCCGCGCTCGGTCGACGCGCGACCAGAGTGCCCCGGGCGGTTCCGCGCCCGCGAAGTTCGGCAGCGCCCCGCCCAGGGACCAGGGCGCCAGCGTCTGCGCGAGCGTCGAGCTCGCGGTCGTCGCCCCGGTGTTCGCCGGCCTGCCGCGCTGGCCCGGGGTCCCGGCCGCCGTCGCGCTGCTGGCGCTCGGTGCGCTGGGCACGGGGGTGGCGTACGTGCTCAACCTCGGGGTCGTCCGGGCCGCGGGACCGACTGTCGCCTCGACGGTCACCTACGTCATCCCGGTGTGGTCGACGACCATCGGGGCCGTGCTGCTGGCCGAACCGGTGGGCTGGAACACGGTTGTCGGGGGTGTCGTGGTGGTTGCCGGGGTCGTGATCACCCGCCTCCCCGACCGAGCCTGACGGGTGGTTGCGCTACCGGGTCCCGCGCTGCGGTCACGCTCGTGAGCTTCGGCGCGCCTTGCCGGGCGCTCGTGGCCCCGGATGTCATAGTGCGTGCATGAGGCTCTCCGGGCTGTTGCATCGCACCCGGTCCGAGCTGCCCGGGGTCAGTGGTGTCGCGCGGGTCGACCGGCACACCGGCGCGTTGCTGCGGCGGTTGCGGCCTGGCGACGTCGCGGTGCTCGATCAGCTCGATCTGGACCGGGCGACCGCGGACGCGCTGGTCGCCGCGGACGTGGTGGCGGTTGTCAACGCGGCGCCGTCGATCTCCGGGCGTTTCCCCAACCTGGGCCCGCAGATCCTCGTCGACGCCGGGATCCCGCTGGTCGACGCGGTCGGTGCCGAGGTGTTGCACGCGGTCAAGGACGGCGTCCGGGTGCGTGTGCACGACGGGGTGCTCTACGCCGGGGAGCAGGTGCTCGCCGAGGGGGTCGCGCAGACCGCGGATTCGGTGGCCGATGCGCTCGTCGAGGCCAAGTCGGGGTTGGCCCACCAGTTGGAGGCGTTCGCGGCCAACACGATCGAGTTCATGCGGCGTGAGCGGGGGATGCTCCTCGACGGGGTCGGGGTTCCGGACGTGCAGGTGGATCTGGCCGACCGCCAGGTGCTCGTCGTGGCCGCCGGCTACGACCATGTCGTCGACCTGGCCCGGTTGCGCAGGTTCATCCGGGAGTACCGGCCGCGGCTGATCGGGGTCGGTGCGGGTGCCGACGCCCTGCTCGCTGCGGGCCACCGGCCCGACCTGATCGTCGGCAATCCCGCCGAGGTGTCGGAGGAGGCGCTGACCTGCGGCGCGGACGTCGTCGTCCCGGCCTTCACCGACGGCCACGCACCGGGCCTGCACCGCGTGCAGGACCTGGGTGCCGGCGCGGTCACGTTCGCCAGCTCGGCGAATCCGGAGGACCTGGCGCTGCTGCTGGCCCACCACCACGGAGCATGCATGATCATCACGGTGGGGCTGTCGGCGTCCATGGGCGAGTTCCTGGACCGCGGGCGTTCGGGGAGCAACGCCTCGACGTTCCTCACCCGGCTGCAGACCGGGGGGACGGTCGTCGACGGGCGGGTGGTCGCCGCGCTGCACCGCGCCCGGATCTCGGGCTGGCTCGTGGCGCTCCTGCTCGTCGCGGCCGCGTCGGCGGTCGTCGCCGCGCTGCTGGTGTCGGCGGCGGGTGACGGGGTGCTGGCGTGGGTGCAGCAGGGCGTGACCGCGGCCGTCGAGCTCGTCCGGGGTGGTGTGCGGTGATCTCTCTGCGTTATCACGCGGTGTCGATCGCCGCGGTGTTCCTGGCGCTGGCCATGGGCGTCGTGCTCGGGGCGAGCGGGGTCTCGGACCGGGTGCTCTCTGCCGTGTCGAGCCAGCGGGACGACCTGGGCGTGCAGGTGACCCGGCTGTCCGCCGAACGGGACGCGCTGGCCGCGCGGGATCGGGCGGCCGACGAGTTCGCCTCCCGGGTGGGGCCCGCCGCGGTCCGCGGGCTGCTGGCCGGACAGACGGTCGCGCTCGTGGTCGCGGGCGCCGACACGCAGGATCGGGACGCCGCCACCGGCTTGATCGGGCAGGCCGGTGGGACGGTCACGGGACAGGTCGAGCTGACCGACGCCGTCGGCGACCCGGCCCGGGCGGACCAGTTGCGCGAGCTGACCTCCCAGCTGCTGCCGACCGGCGCCCAGCTGCCGGCGGCGTCGGACACGGGCAGCCTGGTGGGGGGCCTGCTCGGTGGGGTTCTGCTGGCCCGCGACGGCGTGGCCAAGGTGAGCCACAACGACGCCGACTCGGTGCTCACCGGCCTCACCAGTGCCGGGTTCGTCCGCCCCGGGACGCTGCCGGGAGCGGCGAACCTCGTGCTCGTGCTCACCGGCGGAGCACAGGACGGGGTGGATGCCGCCGACTCCGCGGCGGTCTATGCGCGGCTCGCCGCCCAGCTCGACCTCGCGGGCGCGGGCGCGGTGCTGGCCGGGCGCAGCGGATCGGCGGGCGCGACGGGCGCGGTCGGCGTCGCGCGGGCGGACCCGGACGTGGTGGCGCGGCTCTCGACGGTGGACGACGTGCAGTCCGGCGCGGGCCGGGTGGCGGCCGTGCTGGCGCTGCACGAGCAGCTCGACGGGCGCGCGGGCAGCTACGGCACGGGTTCGAGCGCGGCGTCTGGCTCCGCCCCGGCCGTGCCCGTCGTCCCGGGCGCCTGACGGAAGCGCGGGGTCGGCCTGACGAAGGTGCCGACAGTGACAATGGTGGTGAGCCCCGCAGCGGTCGTTCTGACCCAGGTGCCGACTGACTTCGGGTCCTGCGCGAGATCTGTCGTGCGTTCCGCTGCGGGGCTCGTGTTGCACTCACCGGACGTGGCGTCTGTGACCTCATAGGAGCCTGTGCCAGCAGGTACCCGTCACTGTCTTGTCCGTTCGCCCGGCTGGTGCGTGCCGCCCCGCTTCCGAGTCGAAGGACGAGACGACATGCCCACGATGACACAGCCGAGCACCGGTGAGCAGACCTGCACGCTGGTCACCGGCGGGGTGGACACCCATAAGGACACCCACACCGCCGTCGCGCTCGATCAGACCGGCCGGCTGCTGGGGCATCGGCAGTTCCCGGCCACTGCGCCCGGCTACGCGTCGCTGCTGGCTTGGCTGCGCGGCTTCGGGCTGCTGGTGGCCGGTCGGGATCGAGGGTACCGGCGCCTACGGTGCCGGGCTGGCCGCAGTCCTGCAGGCGGCCGGAATCGAGCTGGTCGAGGTCGACCGCCCGGACCGGCAGACCCGCCGCCGGCAGGGCAAGTCCGACCCGGTCGACGCCGAGGCCGCCGCCCGCGCCGCCCAGGCCCGCCGGGCCACCGGCACCCCGAAGACCCGCGGCCGGCGGGTCGACGCGCTGCGCGCGCTGCGGGTCGCGCGCCGCTCGCGCGGTCGCGGCCCGCGCCCAGGCCCAGACCCAGATGAAGTCGTTGATCGTCACCGCCCCCGAGCCGCTGCGCGCCACCGCTGCGTGCGCTGGGCGACCGCGAGCTGATCGCCCACTGCGCCACCCGCCGCCCCGACCGCACCCGTGTCGAGGACCCCACCGTCGCCGCCATGCTCGCCCTGCGCAGCCTGGCCCGCCGCCACCAGGAACTCTGCGCCGAGATCGCCGAGCTCGACACCCTGATCACCCCGCTGGTGGCCGCGCTCAACCCCGCCCTGCTCGCCCTGACCGGCGTCGGACCCGACGTCGCCGGTCAACTCCTGGTCACCGCCGGGGACAACCCCGAACGACTCCGCAGCGAGGCCGCGTTCGCGATGCTCTGCGGCGCCGCCCCGCTGCCCGCCTCGTCCGGGCGCACCGTGCGCCACCGGCTCAACCGCGGCGGGGACCGCCAAGCCAACGCCGCGCTCTACCGGATCGTGCTCTGCCGGCTGCGCTGGGACCCCCGCACCCGCGCCTACGCCGCCCGCCGCACCGCAGAAGGCATGACCCGCAAAGAGATCATCCGCTGCCTCAAACGCTACGTCGCCCGCGAGGTCTACACCGCCCTGCTCAACCCCCACCCTTCCTCGGTCCCGGACAGCCCTTGCGCCGCGTAGGAGGAGTCAACGTGCAGCGCCCGCAGCGCAGCGAGGACGAACGACGTGTGCGACACGAGGTCGCACAGCGCAAGTGAACGCATCGGATTGGAGGGTCGGCTGATGCCGAAGGTGTAGTTCCGAGCCAGTGCTCAAGGCTCGTCCCCGTCCTGGCGGGCGTCGTGGGCAACCGCGGGGTCCGAAGCCCAGGGTGAAGCCCAAGGGCCCTCGTTCCATCCGGGGGTTACAGGCGAGGGGAAGGCCGGACGGGTGAAGCACGTAAACCCTCGGTGATGTCCCGTTATCGTCCACCCCCGGTCAGATGGGATGGTTTAGCGGGGTATAGGACTGGCCGCTTGAGAAGGCGGCAGGTGCCGGCTGGAGAATGTCGACCGGCCGGGAGAGCACCACCGTCCCGGGATAAAGAGGGCACCCACCCCGGCCGAATCTTGTGCGTGCGGAACGTGGAAACCCCGTCAGGGTCCGGGTGTTACCCGGTAGGCCGACCGTGAGGAGAGCGGAATTCCCGGCGGGAACAGGATGCCCAAGAAGCAAATGCCGGTGGCCGAAAGGCGACAGGAAACCACGGGCGATACGGCCACACCTCCAAGTGGCCGCCGATGGATAACTGGCCGGATACCGGACCTGTGGGCCGGACCGAAAAGGTTGCTGACGTGGGCAGGTGAGCCTTTGAAGGACCAGTGCAGGTGACTGCCGGAACCGAAGGACAAGTTGGACACATGACGGGATACTCCTTCTCCACCCCAGCGGTGGCGACGGGCGCCCTGAACGTGAACGGACCCGAGGACGAGGCCCCCGACTGGGACGCCATCGACTGGCGCGCCCACGAAGGCCGCGTACGGCGGCTGCGGCGAAGGATCTTCAAGGCGACGCAGGAGCAGGACTGGGCGCAGGTTCGGTCCCTGCAGAAGATGATGCTGCGATCCTGGTCGAACACGCTGGTCAGCGTGCGCCAGGTGACCCAGCGCAATGCTGGCCGCACGACCGCCGGGGTGGACGAGGAGATCGCGCTGACTCCCGCCCGCAGGATGGAGGTGGCGGTGCGCGTGCACCACACCATCTCCTCCTGGCAACCCCTGCCGGTCAAGCGGGTGTACATACCAAAGGCCAACGGAAAGCAGCGCCCACTCGGCATTCCCGTGATCATGGATCGGTGCCACCAGGCGCGGGTGCGTAACGCACTGGAAGCCGAATGGGAGGCCCGGTTCGAACCCAAGTCATACGGTTTCAGGCCGGGTCGGAGCTGCCAGGACGCGATCGAGACCCTGTTCAACACGATGAGCGGCAAGAACGCGAAGCGGTTGTGGGTGCTGGACGCGGACCTGGCCGCGGCGTTCGACCGAATCGACCACGACCACCTCCTCTCCATGCTCGGCTCGTTTCCCGACAGGGACCTGATCCGCGCCTGGCTGAAGGCGGGCGTATTCGAAAAGGGCAAGGGATTCGCCCCGACCGAGGAGGGAACTCCACAGGGCGGGGTGATCAGTCCTTTGCTACTGAACGTCGCACTCCACGGGCTGGAGGAAGCCGCCGGCGCACGATATCGCAAAACCGGCCCGCAGGCCGGGATAACGATGCCGGGCGCCCCGGTGCTGGTGAGATACGCCGACGATTTCGCGGTGTGCTGCCAATCCCGGCAGCAGGCCGAACAGATCAAGGCGCGGTTGGCCGAGTGGCTGCAACCCCGGGGTCTTGCCATCAACGAGGACAAGACCCGGATCGTGCACCTGTCCGAGGGGTTCGACTTCCTGGGGTTCAACATCCGCCGCTACGGAGCCAAGCTGCTGATCAAACCGAGCACGGCGGCCATCAGGCGGCTCCGGAACCGGCTCGCGAGCGAGACACGCAAGCTGCGCGGCTCGAACGCGAGGGCGGTCATCGCCCGGCTCAACCCGATCATCCGTGGTTGGGCCGCCTACTACCGGGGAGTGGTGTCCAGCAAGATCTTCTCCTGGCTGGACGCCTACCTGTGGAAGCTCACCTACAAGTGGGCCAAACACAGCCACCCGAACAAGTCGAAGACATGGCTGGTCGACCGCTACTTCGGCAAGTTCAACAAGTTCAGGAACGACCGGTGGGTGTTCGGCGACCCCGCGCTCGTCAGCGCACAGGGCGGCGTCGTGCACCTGCTCAAGTTCTCCTGGACGAACATCGTCCGGCACCAGACGGTCAACGGCACGGCGTCCCCCGACGACCCTGCCCTGACCAGGTACTGGGCCGCGCGGCGACGACGCATCAAACCCCCGCTGGACAGCTACACGCTGCACCTGCTCGACCGGCAGGACAGCCGCTGCCCGCTCTGCGGGGACCCCGTGCTCGCCGCCGACCAGCCACCCAACTCACCCCAGCACTGGGAGAGCTGGTGGCTGGCGGTCACCCGCAAGGCCATCCAGCACGACTACCTCGTGCACCACGGACGGCCCGGACGACCCGGCAGTCCGGACGGTGATCAAACCCGCCTGGTACACGCCTCCTGCCAACGAGCGCTTCGCGCCCGACTCCGCAGGAGCACAGCACATCCACCCTGCGCGCCCCAGCGGCTTGCTTGAGCCGTGTGCGGGGAAACCCCGCCCGCACGGTTCTTAGGGGGGACCGCCGCAGCAATGCGGCGGTCCTACCCGACTGACACCGACAAGCGGTGCAAGACGATCAACCGCGGAGGAAGCACCCCCACCGATGGTCACAGAACCCCCGCAGTGGGACTTGACGATCCATAGGAGCATCTCGCGCCGGCAAAGGTGGCGACTCGCGGGTGCCCGCGGCGGGGGTGGGCTCCTTGGCGATCACCGACGCGGTTCGCGGCTCGGAAGGCCTGACGCGCACCGAGCGCCGCCATGAGCGTCCACGCCTCGTGGCAGCGCGGTTGGGCATGCTCGACGAGTCCGGTCAGCTCGGTCCGGTCAGCTGTCTCCTGGTGGGTCAGGTCCGTCCGCCGCTGTCGTCGCCGGCCGCGTCTCCTGGCCTCTAGCATGGCCGCTGCGGCCGCCTCATGATCTTCTTGCCTCACAACATGATGATCATCGGGCGGTCGCCCTCGTTACACCGCTCCCGCCAGCCAAGATCACGAAGTGCGGCTGCCGTACCAGCTGTGGGAGCACCTGCTGCGACCAGTGCTCATCTCACTTGATGAAGGGGAGCTTTTTCATCGCCTTGAAGGTGGTGGTCATGGCCGTGGCGTAGCGGTCGAGGGGCATGCCCGCCGGCGGTCCGATGGGCAGGCCGCGCTGGACTGCGATGGTTTGAGCCTCGGTGTATTTGACGATGCCGTCGCGGCCGTGCCGGCAGCCTGAGCCGCTGTCTTTCACACCGCCCATGGGGGCGTCGTAGCTGGCCCACGCGGCGGCGTAACCCTCGTTGATGTTGACCGTGCCCGCCCGGAGGCGGGTGGCGAGCTGCGCTGCCCGCGATGGGGTGCTCCAGATGCTGGCGTTGAGCCCGTAGCGGCTGTCGTTGGCGCGTTCGATCGCCTCGTCGACGTCGGCCACCCGGTAGACGGCCACGACCGGGCCGAAGGTTTCCTCGCGGGCCAGTTCCATGCCGTCGGTGACGGCTTCGAGGATGGTGGGTTCGTAGAACAGCGGGCCCAGGTCGGGCCGGGCCCGGGCGCCGGTGAGAACACGGGCGCCCTTGGCGCGGGCGTCGGCGACGTGCCGGCGAACCCGGTCGAGCTGAGGTGCGCCGGTCAACGACCCCATGTCGGCGTCCCAGCCGAGTCCGGCGGCAAGCCGGATGCGACGGACCCGGTCGACAAAGGCGGGGACGAAGTGGTCGTAGACAGCGTCCTCGACGTAGATGCGCTCCACGCTGATGCACAACTGGCCGCTGTTGGCGAAGCAGGCGCGGACCGCGCCTTCGACGGTCTTGTCGAGGTCGGCGTCGGCGAGCACGAGCATCGGGTTCTTGCCACCGAGCTCGGCGGAGAAGTCGATCAGCCGCCGGGCGCACTGCTCGGCGACCACTCGGCCGGTGGCGGTGGAGCCGGTGAACATCAGGTAGTCGACCTGCGCGATCAACGCGCTGCCCAGGACCGGGCCGGCGCCGGTGACCACCTGGAACAGGTTGCGGGGCAAACCCGCTTCGCTCAGCAGCTCGACGGCGAGCAGTGCGGTGAACGGGGTCTGCGCGTCGGGTTTGAGGACCACGCCGTTGCCGGCCAACAGCGCCGGGATCGCGTCGGACACCGCCAAACTCAGCGGATAGTTCCATGGGCTGATGACCCCCACCACCCCCTTGGGTACGTGGCGCTCGATGGTGCGGGTCAGCCCCGGAAATGCGCCCTGCCGACGGGTGGCCCGCAAGTGCTTGGGCGCGGTGTTGGCGTAGTACCGCGCGGTCAAGGCAACATCCGCGAGCTCCTCGAACGCGCTGATCCGCGCCTTGCCGGTCTCGGCCTGCACGAGGTCGAGGACCTGCGCCTGCCGCTTCAACAGCAGGTCGTGGTAGCGGAGAAAGACCGCCCGGCGCTCCCGCAGACTGCAGCCCGCCCAGGCCTGCTGCGCGGTGCGGGCCCGCCGAACCGCTTCGACGACGTCCTCGCCACTGCACGTCGGGACCGCGCCGATCACGGAGTGGTCGAACGGTGCATACGAATCCTGGGGCGGCCGATCGGAGGCTGTGGTCACCAGAGCGGCCAGGTGCTGCACCAGGCCAGGCGCCAGCGCCAACGACGTCGCAGCCGGAAGGGGTGCCTGGATCGTCATCGGGTCCTTCCCATCACCTCGTGCGCCCGAACCCGGGTCCGGTGGGTCGTGGGACAGCCTGCCCGCCTATGCAACCGGCGAGCTACGGCCACACCCTGAGCGGCGGCGTGGCCTCCCTGCCGCAACGCGCACCGGTGGGCCGGGGAGTCCGTCGGTTGTCGCGGGCAGAGGCGGATCGTGGGTGATAGCTCGTTGCTCTCGAGCCGACCCTCGTGTTCGCGGTTCTGGTGGCCACCCAGGTTCCTCGGTACGGCCGCGCGGATTCCAGATACCCGGACCGGACTCACGCCGGCAAGCGACGACTCCGGATGCTGGGTGTGCTGCTCGGCGCCGGCTCTTGGCCGGCCGGTCGAGCCGTGGCTGTCGTACCTGTCACATGGAGATCGAGTCTTTGCGGAAGTCGGTTCGGCCGATTCGGACGTCGACGAGGACGGGTTGGCCGGTTGTCCGGGCCGTGGCCAGCGCTTCGGGGAGGTGGTCGGCGTGGTCCACGTGCAGGCCGACGGCGCCGAACCCGGTGGCGATGTGGTCGTAGCGGGTCGGCGCCAGCACGGTGCCGACGTCGTCGTGGAGCAGGTGGATTTGTTCGCGGGCGATTTGTGACCAGGAGGCGTCGTTGCCCACGATCGCCACGATGGGGACGCGGTGGCGGACGAAGGTGTCGAACTCGGTGATCCCGTAGCCGACCGCGCCGTCGCCGAACACGATCCACACCGGGGTGTGCGGGTGGACCATCGCGGCGCCCAGGGCGAATCCGGCGCCGACGCCGAGGGTGCCGAAGACGCCGGGGTCGAGCCAGCGCAGCGGGCCGTCGGGCCGCAGGATGTAGGAGGCGGTGGCCACGATGTCGCCGCCGTCGCCGATGATGACCGTGCCGGGCGGCAGGGCGTGGGCGATCTCTCGGCAGAGCCGGATCGGGTTGACCCCGTCGGTGGCTTGGCCCGCCAGCTCGGCGATCTCGGCGTCACGGGCGGTGTCGCGGGCGCGGACCTGCTCGCGCCATGCCTGCCACCGGTTGGGTTGGTCGGGCAGCGCCTCGGCGATGCCGGCGACGGCCAGGGCGGCGTCCCCGAGGATCCCGACGTCTGGCCGGCGGTTTTTCCGCAGGTCGCTCCGGCTGCGGTTGGCGGAGACGAGGCAGGCGTCGCGCCGGATGTGGTTGCCGTAGTCGAGCCGGAAGTCGGCGGGCACACCGGCGAGCAGCACGAGATCGGCCTCTCGCAGGGTCTCCCGCCGCCGGTGCCTGGCCAGTAGGGGGTGGTCGGCGCCCAAGAGGCCGCGCGCCATGCCGGAGACGAAGACCGGCGCGCCGATGCGCTCCAGCGCCGGCACGAGCCACTCGGCGCTGCGCGGGCCGGCCATGCTCTGGCTGCCGAGGAGAATCACCGGCCGCTGCGCCCGGCCGAGCCGCTGCGCGGCTTCGGCGATGCGCGCGGCCTCGGGTGTAGGTGGGGGGATCTCGATAGCGGCACCGGGTGGGCGACCGGGGGCGCCGTGGAACAGATGCCGGACCCGCAGCCGCAGGTAGGCCTGCACGGCGCGTGCTCGGGCCGTGTGTCCTGGAGGGGCCGCTGCGTACCATTGGCGGACCAGCGATTCGGGGTAGAGCAGGTCGATCGGGAGCTGCACGAACACCGGCCCGGGCACCCCCGCTTGGCTCGCCCGGAACGCCTGTTCGAGGGTGGGCACGATGTCGCGGACGCGCCGCACCGCGCGCGCCCACTTGACGTGCGGGCGCATCAGGGTCATCTGGTCGATGTCCTGCAACGCGCCCCGACCCTGCAGGGCGGTGGGCGCGGCGCCTGCCGATCAGGACCACCGGTGACTGGGCGAGCTGGGCGTTCTTGACCGCGGTGATCGTGTTCGTGACCCCCGGGCCGGCGGTCACGGCCGCGACGCCGGGCCGCCCGGTCAGCCGGGCCACGGCGTCGGCGGCGAAGACGGCGGTGGCCTCGTGCCGGGTGTCGACGACCCGGATCCCGAGGGCCTTGGCGCCGACCAGCACGGGGGAGATGTGTCCCCCGCACAGGGTGAACAGGAACCGGACGCCCTGCGCCCGCAGGACCTGGGCCACCAGGTCTCCGCCGTGCATGCGTGTCCCCCGTCCGATGATCCGATCGTCGTCGTGCCGGCTGGCGCCCCGTCGGGCTGCTTGAGCAGGTGGGCCCACCGGACGGCCGTCAGCACACCTGCGTGCATCAGCACACCGGCGTGTCGAGCCCGGGGCTGTCGCGGTGCAGCGCGTCCGGGCGGGCGCTGGGTGCGCGGGTCGGCGGTCACCGGTACATCGCGTCCAGCCGGTCACGATAGGCCTGCTCAACATCCCTTCGCCGCACCTTCAGATTGGGGGTGAGCTCGCCGTCAGCCACGGTCAGCTCCCGCTCGAGCAGCGTGAACTTCTTGATCGTCTCCCAGCGGTTCCGGTCGGCGTTGAGCCGATCAATGTAGCCGGAGATGAGGGTGACGACCTCGGGGCGGGCGACGAGCTCCGCGGGCGTGCCGGACAGACCATGCTGCTCCGCCCAGCCCCGCAGCGACTCGGGGTCCAGCGCGATCAGCGCCGTGCAGTAGTCGCGGCCCGCTCCGTGCACGACGATCTGCGCCACGTGCGGGCACAGCGTCATGAAGTGGCTTTCGATTGCCGAGGGTGCCACGTACTCGCCGGCCGAGGTCTTGAACAGGTCCTTCTTGCGGTCGGTGATCCGGACGAAGCCGTCGGTGTCGATCTCGCCGATGTCACCGGTGTGCATCCAGCCCTCGGCGTCGAGGGCCTCGGCGGTGGCCTCGGGCCGGTTGTGGTAGCCCTCCATCACGCCGGGGCCGCGCAGCAGCAGCTCCCCGTCACTGATGACCTTGGCCTCGGTGCCGGGGAGCGGGCGGCCAACGGTCCCGAACCGAAGCGCGGAGGGGGTGTTGACGCACGATCCGGCAGCGGTCTCGGTCAGCCCGTAGCCCTCGAGCACGAGGATCCCGACCGCGTGGAACCAGCGGGCGAGCTCGTGATCGAGCGGGGCGGAGCCGCAGATGAGGAACCGGATCCGGCCCCCGAACCGCTCGCGGATCTTGCTCAGCACCAGCGCATCGGCGATCCGGTGCTGCGTTGCGAGCAGAGGGCCGATGGGGCGGTCGGCCAGCCGGATCTCCGAGACCTTCCGGCCCACATCGATCGCCCACGCGAACAGCCGGGCTGTGAGGCGGCCTTCGGCGGCGATCGTCGTCACCATCCGGGCGTGTGCCTTCTCCAGGATGCGCGGGGGTGCGCCCATGAACGTCGGGTGGATCTCCGCCATGTTCTCGACGATCTTGTCGACTCGGCCGTCGACCGCCGTGGGAAAGCCGATGGCAAGCTGCGCGGTGACCAGCACCTTGGCGAAGGAGTGGGACAGCGGCAGCCACAGGAACTGCACATCGTCGGGGTGCAGGATGTCCAGCGCGACGATCGCGTTCGCCTCGTAGACCCAGGCCGAATGCGGCAGCCGCACACCCTTGGGACGCCCGGTCGTCCCGGAGGTGTAGATGAGCGTCGCGAGATTTTCCGGGCGGACCGCGGCGATCCGGTCGGTGACCAGGGCCGGGCATGCGGCGAGCAGCTGCGTGCCCCGCCGCTCCAGCTCGGCAAGGCTCACCACCCTGTCGCGTTCGTCGGCGGCGGGCTCGCCGTCGATGAGCACCACCCACCGCACCCCCTCGACGCCACGCAGCTTCGCGGCCTGGCCGCGGTCCTCGGCCACCACCACGTGGCTCTGCGAGTCGGTGAGGACGTACGCGACATCCGCCGCCAGCGCGCTCGGGTACACGCTCGTCGTGGCGGCACCCGCGCACATCACCGCCAGGTCGGCAAGGACCCACTCGTATCGAGTGCCGGACATGATCGCGACCCGGTCACCCGGGTCGACGCCGAGCGCGACAAAGCCCGCCGCCTGGCGCATGATCCCTTCGCCCGCGGCGGACCAGGTGACCGACTGCCACCCACCCTCGGCGCGGGGATACCGATACGCCTCCGCGTTTGCGGATCGGGCGATCCGAAAGATCACGAACTCGGCGACGGTGGCGGGAGTGCCGGTCCTCACCGCCGACCCGATGCCCTGCTTCATGTGCCCAGCTTCACGCCGCTCACCCGCTCGACGGTAGGCAGCCAGGGATCGGTTCGCCGGAGTCGAAAGACCTCGAAACGCGATCCACAAGGCACTGGGGTCGCCCCGAACCTGGGCCGAGGTCAGGGCACGACTGATCTGACGAAGGAGGTTGCGGGTCGAAGGGCCACGGCGAGCGATCCGGATGGGCAGCCTGCGAGCTGTGTCTGCCAAGTCGGCTGACGGCGAAGGTGCTGCTCAGAGGCCACGACAGGGTTCTCGGCACCCACACGGTGCCGCAACCGCCTCACGAGGCCCGCGCCCTGCTGGCCACCGCACCCCGTATCGCGCGTGCGCCGACGAATGCCCGCCGGCCGGGGTAGACCGGCGGCAGCGACACCTTGCTGAGCGTCGCGCCGATGCCGACCGAGTGGAGCGTGAGATCAGCGAGGTCATGACCGCCCTGCAGAAGGCCGACCCCCCGTGGGCCGACCTTGAGCGCCTAACCGATCTTCTGGATCGCCACCTCACGGCGCGAGCAGGTGGACCCTTCGGCGGCTGCGGGTCTCTCGGCCGCCGAGGTCGTCAAGCGGGTGCGTGAGCGTTTGCGCCGTGAGGACGAGGAGACTTGACCCGGCCCTCGGTAGCCGCGTGCAGGGCTGCTCTTTGATCGGATCCGGTGCGACCGTACGGATTCCGTCTCCGCTGGCCGCCCTGTTCTTGTGGGGACGGCGGGGTCGTTGTTGGTCACCCGGAACGTGATCGTGACGTCGCGTGCCGCTGCCTCCGCCCGCGACGCGGTCACCGTGACGTCCGCGGCCGCGGTGCCGGGGAGCAGCACGAGGGCCGCCGCGACGCTCGTCGCGACGGCCCCCGCCCGGATCGGCCTCATCACACGATGATGACTCAGAACCCGAACAGCACGACCAGCGCCGCAGCGGTCAGGGACGCCGCGGCGACGGCCATCCCCGCTCCGCGGGACAGTCGCGACGCCGCCACGTCGGCGGCGACGACGCGGGCCGCTGCATCCGATGCGGGATGACGGGGGCCGACACCGCGACACGAGGCTGGTTCGGCGAGGAGCTCGTCGCCGCGCACACGCGCTGCGTCGTCGGACTCGGCCCGCCACCGGCACACCTGCTCGCCGCGGCGTGAGCGCGGCGTGAGCGCGGCTCGATCGTCTCCTTTCCAGCGGTCGCGACGGCAACGTCGCGACCACTGACGGCTGTCCGGGTCGGCTCGGGCTGCCCGCCTCGCGGGGCTACGCCAGCACGAACACCAGCACGAGGACAGCACCGCGACGACGCTGCCCACGACCATGACGACGATGCCCCCATCGCCGTCCACCGTGCGTCGGGCCACGACAACTTCGCACCTGGGATTCGTCGATCACTGGGGGCTCCTCGGGATGCGCACTTTGCTGCTGGCTGTTCACCGCCTGCCGCCGCTGCGGCACCGGCAAGCGCCGCTTGCGCCGCTCGGGATCCCCGATTCCCGCCGCTTCGACCATGCGCCGGCCCGGCACGACCTCGCTCCACACCCACACCCTCGCGTCGACGTTGCCGGTGACGGCGATGGGGCGGTCGTCGGGCAGCCGGAAAACCCGCAGGGCCTGCAGCAGTGCACGGTGAGCCGAAGGTCGACATCGATTCTCACCAGGGCCAGAGCATCACCGGCGATCTCATGCAGAAAGCGCGGTAGGAGGCACGCTCGAAGGGGAACACCGCGCAGGTGAACCGCCTCGACCAGATCTACGCCCGGTCGCTGCGAGAGATCCAAGCTCATGGGGCCAGATGGCCGACATGGAGACCGGCCGGTACTTCATCGAGGAAGCCGCTCACCTACTGGCTGCCCTGAGGCTGTGGGCGCAGAGCTGTTACCGCACGGAGCAGGCCGTCCGGGAGATCCTCGAGACGCCCGATGTTGCCACCCTGAGGGACGTCGCAGACCAGCTCCCAGCGATGGGTGGCCGCGAAGCAAAGACCGCCGGTGCGGCTGTATCGGCGATGGCGATGCTGCCTCTCGGACCTCTGCTGGCGATCGCGTCCTATGCCCTGCGAGCCATGTGATGGCGACGTCGTCGGCTACTCGCGGTCGATCGCCCCGCAGATGCTGCATGGTCGCCCGGGATGCCGCGATGACAAGCTCCACCCGACTGCGTAAGCGCGAAATCCTCACCGCCCAGCTCGCCTCCGGTCTCGGTTGGCAGCACCTTCAGCCGGGGAGCGGGCGCCGCGTTACGCTTGCTGACCGCGGGTGGGCCCGGACCCCTGACCGTCTGGCGGGTACAAGTCCTCGAGGAGGGCCAGCGGGTGTCCTTCGAACTCGGCCAGGGCCAGAAGGGGCCGCAGGCAGACCATGCCCGCGCCCTTTGACCGCGAAGCCCTACCCGCATCCCCGCACCGGGCACCGCCACCATCCGCGGCGGGCCAGCAGGAGCGGCCACTTGCCCTCAGATTTGGTGAGCAGCTGGCGTACCTTTAGGCGTCGTATGCGGCATCAGCAGTAGTGACAGCCGCGAACGGCGACCAGCGACGGCGGGGCCCTGATGCCCCTCCGGCCCCGCCGTCCCCGCCCTTCGACCCAAGGCCTGACAGCCACGACCAGGGCATGGCATGGCCGACCCGGGCCCTCGCCGCGCTGGCCGTCCCGGCACCCCGTGCCCCCTCTGGAGGACGGGTACCGCGTCGCCGCTGTTCGTCGGCACGCCTGCGCGTGCGACGGCCTTGGCGTGGAATCGCGGTGACGTGGCCGTATCCGAGTGAGGCGAGCGGTCTAGGTACGCGGCCAGGCCAGCGGAAGACACTGCCGACGGTGACGGCCCGGGGCTTGCCTGCGGGCCTGATGAGATTCGGTCCTCCCACCGCCGCAGCCGGGCCCTGACACCGGAGTATCAAGGGTAGGAGGGAGACCGAGCCGGAGACGGTGGGTCCAAGACCACGTGTGTGCGGGCGGGGCCGCGGAGGGGGTGGACCCAGGTGGGCGAGATGCGGGTCATGGCCCTCGGCATGGAAGCCGGCACCCGACGACCGGTCTTGCTGCTGCAGGAGGCCAGCGGGGACCATCGACTGCTGCCGGTGTGGATCGGCATCGCCGAGGCCAACGCGATCACGGTGGAACAGCACCGGGTCTCGCTACCGCGCCCGATAACCCATCAGCTCATCGGGAACGTGATGGACGCGTTCGGTCGCCACCTGGAACAGGTGCGGATCACCGAGGTCCGCGACAGCATCTTCTACGCCGAGCTGATCTTCGACTACCACACTCGAGTATCGGCCCGGGTCAGCGACGCCATCGCGCTCGCCCTGCACCTGGGCGTCCCTATCCACGCCGAGGACATCGTGCTCGACACTGCTGCCGTCGCCAACACCGCGATTCGCGCAGAGGGCGAGGACCAGACACCCGACGAGGTCGAACAGTTCCGCCGGTTCCTCGACACCGCCTCCCCCGAAGACTTCGACCCGGGCTGATCCTTGTCTCCTCGGTCGTCAGCCCTTGACCAGGATCGCTGCCCCGTACCAGCTGGCGCGTCCAGGGACGTCCCATCTGCTGTCGGCGCTGCCCTGGCTGCACCCTTTGCACGCCACCGATGGGTCTTCCATGACACATCCGTTGTCAGCCAGTCCACGCTGGATGAGCAAGAAGACTCGCGGCGCGAACGGTCGGGTCGGTGAGGCCGGGGGCTCAATAGCGCCGAACGGCCCGATCCTGCGCTGATCCGCGCCTACCGCGGCGCTGCGGTTGGGTCCACACTCGTCGCCGCGACGAGACCGGCTCGATGACCTTCTACCCGAGTACGTGCAGGTCGCAGATCGTGACGGGTCCGGAGACTCGTGCGTCCGCGGGGTTATCGGCGCGACGTCCGGAAGCGGATCGTCGACGTCCACTCCAGCAGTGTCCTGACGGGTACCGCCGAGCTCGCCGCGCCAGTCACGAACGGTCCAGAAACGTCCGGCGCATCACCAATGTTCAACCCGGATCCACGGTGAACTGCACGGGCCATCCGACCGTCTTGTGCAGCAGGTTGTCATCGTCTGCTCGGCAGCCAGGGGGAAGGGGTATGCGCTGCTCCGGTGTTCGTGCTGGTCGCGCCTGCCCGGCCAGTAGGCCAGAGGGAACCGTCCTTATTGAGTTCGGATGGACCGACTGCAGGGGCGGATCGGTGCGCTGCACCGGTGAAGCCGACGGTTGCTCGTGGTGGCCCGACGCCGGAGCGAGATCAGCACCGCTGGGGAGGAGGGCTTCACCGGTGAGCCGCAGACAACGGGAAGAGGGGTCGAGTCCTGTGGTGCGCGACGAGATCTTGACGACCGAGGAAGTCTGCACACTGCTGAAGATCAAGAAGGCGACGCTGTACCGGCACACCAGCCAGGGAACCGGACCGCCGTTCTACAAGATCGGCAAGCACAACCGCTGGAAGCGCAGCGAGGTCATGGCCTGGTTCGACGCACATCTCGATGAGTTGAGTCGGAGCGGGCGGTTAACCCGTCGCGGCGGCATCGCGTCCGATCGTGACAAATCTTCAATGCCTACTGCAGTAGTGATCATCGCGACAGTGAGAGAATGTTCGCCGGGACATGACCGACGAGGAGGAGCGGCCGGTCCCGACCGTGCCCAGCCGACGGGCCGGCGTGGTGTCCGACGAGCGCCGGGCCGAGGGCGTGGCGAGCGGGACGCTCCGGTTCGACGGTGCTGTTGTGATCGACCGTCCCACGCGGGCGCCGCCGGGACCGGCATCGTCGGCGGCGCCTGGGGTCTCGGTGCACCGCCACGAGCACGCATCCGGTGCCGCCCATGGCGCACAGCACGGAAGCTCGACCGACCTTCGGTCAGCAGTGAGGCTGATGGGCTATCAAGCCAGCACCATGCTGACGATGCTGCTCAACGAACTTCTCCCCAGCCGGCGGACACCACCGTTGCCAGTCCTGCGGACAGTCGTGTCCGCGCCGCGCTCCGCGTGGTTCGGGGCGCCGGCGCCGGCGAGGAGAGGTGCCTCGGCCTGCTGACTGCCACGGCCAGCAGCTGACCGCGGCCGTGCGACTCATGGGGCGCCTGCACGATCATCGAGATCGGGCCGGTCTCCTGGCCCGGGGATCACCCCGGTGGCCGGGGGCGGCGGGCTCGTGCCAGATTCGTGCCAGATCGGGTGCTGGACGACGGCAACCGACGCGGGACGACGAGCACGATCGAACGCGCATCGGCCCAGGTCAGACGCGGTCTGTCCGGGTCGCCGGGCTCGGCATGTACCGGTAGAGGATTGGGGTCGACGGCCCAGGCCCAGCTCGATCAGCAGGAGCCCGAACACACGGTGGGGCCATGATCGCATCGATGACCAGCCAGGCCCTACCTGAAGGTGAGTGAAGAGTTGCTCACCTTGATCCTCTCCAGCGAGGTTGAACGTCTACCAGGTGTCAGACGCGGGAGCGCCGAGCCACGACGTGCCCTGGCCGGGCCGCGACGGGGTGGAGGGGTCAGGACCGCAGCTCGACGACGCCCCTGACGATCAGGTACACGCCCAGGATGCCGAACGCCATGATCATGATCTCCCGCTGCCGGAGCCAGACCCACTCGGTTGTCCGCCGCAGGAAGTCCTGGAGCTCGACTGGTCTGCGTCTGGCCAGCGCCAGCGCAGCTATCGGCATGGCAAACCAGATCGCGTTGTACAGGACCACCTGCAGTATCCGGTTCGCGTTGCTCGACGTACTGATCGTGATTGCGCTCAGTGCGGCGAGGTAGAAGAGCCCCGGCTTGTGGGTCAGCACGCCGGCAAGGGCCGCGCGGCGTGGGGACAGGTTGGCCAGTTGACGGCCGAGCCACGAGCTGGCGTCGGGCCCGGGAGTGGCCCTCGTGCGGTCGGGCACCGGTGCTTGGACCCATCCGCTGAGCAGCCCGGCGGCGTAGCTGAGCGAGACGGCGCCGAGGACGAAGGGGATGACCGCACGCACCTCCTCGGGGGCCCGCGGCCCGGCCGCGATGCCCAGCAGGATGACCAGCACGATGCCGAGCCCGGTGCTGACGACGAACCCGGTGGCGAGGTAGGCGGTCAGCAAGCGGGTTGGTCGCGCGGCCGAGAGCATGGCGTACACCGCCGCCACGCTCATCGGGCGGATGACCGACGCCAAGGCGAGGACCAACGCATCCACACTCACGCCGCCATGGTGAACGGGCCAGACGGTGTGGGCCTCGTCCCGGCGGGGTTACCTCGACTCCTCCCGCTCGGCATGCGGGCCGGGGCCGCGCAGAGGGTGCCCGGTCGAGCTCAATGATCGTGTGAGGAGGAGATCCGTCCAGGAGGGCAACGTCGGTGACGTCGTCGACGGACGATGCACGGACGCAGGCACGCCGTCGTGACGGAACCGCTGGTCAAGATCGGGTTGACGCGTAGACCACGGCGACCTCCATTATTGATCCGAAGGGTGAGGCGCCGGGCCGTCGCTACTGCTGGGCTGGGCACGGTGCGATGTGTGCCTCGCACACACGATCCGCAGCGCCAGGTCCGGCACCCCTCCGAGTGCCAGACCGTACGAGGTCACCGAGGAGATCGTCCCGAGGTCCCACGAACTGTGCGACCACGCGGGGTGCGGAAGAGGTTGGCAACAGGGGTGCGGTCGATCAGTGCGTTGACGGCCACCTCCCTCGGCGACGACGATCGCACCCAGCCCGCCGGGCCCGACGCATGGCTTCGGTGGAGGGGTCAACAATGACCCGGTGCCGGGAGGTGCAGTGACCGGCGAGCTGCAGCAACCGATGACGTCGTCCGCAGAGACTAGGGAAGCCGTGGCCGCTCAGATCCGGGATGTGCGTGATGTGCTGCGCACCGACGGCGCAGCCGCCGGGATCGACATCGAGTGCGTTGACGCGGCGGTGGACACCGCCCTCGCCGCATACGCAGGCGCCCGCGTCCACGGATTCATCGGGGTCCTCGTCGAGCGCGACGTTCGATCAGCGCTCCGTCTTGGGCGGGTCAGCGTCACCGACGATGAGGCCCCGTATGAGGCGTCTGCATAGCCACCCGGCCGCCATCTTCGCGTGGTTGGCCGTGACCGCGGGTGGTCGTGTGCGGCATCGGTGCTGGCCGGAAGGCTGCTCGTGATCGACCCAAGCTCGAGGGCCGTTCGACCGAAATGGAGCCGCACGTATCGGTCCACCCACTTGTACACCCTCGGCTTCGAGGCGCCCGATATCTTCACAATGTCCCCAACAGTGAACCCGTCAGCCCGCCACAACACGATCTGTGCGCGAGCGGAAACCGAACCGTCGTAACCATCATGGCGGGTCAACCCGTCAAGAGAGGCCCGCTGGGCTTCCGACAAGTCCATACCCGACACTATACCGACGGTGAGTCTAATTACTTGACACTAGTGTCAAGTAATGCCTTTACCTGTCGCTCGGCTTCATCTGCCCCTGAACTGCCGAAACATGCCGAGCGGACGTAAATCAGACGGCATTACGCGACACTAGCGGGCGACGGGTGGCGTTCCGCTGCTCTGTTCTCGTCGGACCGTCAGGTAGAGGCGGTGGCAGGTGATCACCATCACCGTCCAGGCAAGCCCGAGCAGCCAGCCCGCCATGACGTCGGTCAGCCAGTGGTAGCCGAGAAAGACGCGGGTGAGGCCGATGGTGACGAACCAGACCACCGCGAGAGCCATCGACACGATTCGCCACAGCAGCGATGTGAGATGGAGCAGGAGAAGGTAGGCGACCAGGCAGGCGACCACCGTGTTGTTGAGGGCGTGGCCGCTGGGGAAGGCGGCCGAGGTCTCGTACGGGGGTACCGCGTAGGCCATCGGTGGTCGAGCGCGCCCGACGAGCTCCTTGCCGACGGCGGTCATCAGCAGCGAGCCTGCCGTCCCGATCGCCAGCAGAAGCAAGGGCGTGCGCGATCGCCACCGGACAGTCATGACCACGACGATCACGATCGTGATCACGGTCAGCCCGATCGCTCCCCCCAAGTGGGTGATGAACTGGGCGACGGCGACGTTTTGAGGTGTCCGCAAGCTGATGGCTAGCTGTAGGGCGGGTTCATCCAGGCTGGACAGGCCGTCAGCGGCTTTGACGCTGTCGTAGATCTCCTCGGCGGCCCAGTTGAGGAGGAGCGCGATCCCGGCCCCGACCGCGGCCGTGACCAGCAGGACATGCCAGGCCGAGGAGTTCCTGGAGATCCGGAGAACCAGCGTGACGAACGCGCGGGCGGGACGGGACCAGTGGGTCAGGTCCCGTCGGCCGACATACTGCTCGGTCGCCGGTTCACCCAGTCTGCCAGGGTCGTGGGAGGCGTCGTCTCGATGGCGGGACACAGGATGAGTCTCCAAGTTCTTGCGCGGCCTCGACCATGTGTCCGCCGTTGGCCGTCTTGCAGCCGGCGGATTCCGCAGCCTGGAGGAATGGGGTCACGCCGTGCCGATCACATCGCCGACGAACATGGACGAGGTCAGCAGCGCAGCATCGACGGGGTGCGGGTCACCCTCGTCCAAGCGCGTTGCACACCAGATCACAGCCGGTGGGATCCGGCGGCCCGGCACTCACCCGCCCTTGGCCGCGGCCCGAGAGCAGGTCCATGAGGTCTCGCAAGCCGCGACTCGTCGGCATCGTGGATGACGAACGTGGTGGTCGACCACTGCTGGAGGAGGGGGTTCGTCGCGTGGTGCCGTCCGTTGCCGCTCTCCGTGGTCGGGACGACGACACGCCGAGCCTGCCGGCGTCGATCCGGGGTCGGGTCCCGGTGCCGACGGCATGGCCGAGCCGGTAGGGGTTGTTGGACACCAGGATGGTCGCTGCCGACGCGTGGACCGTGCCGGCGGCCACCACCATGAGAAACATCCGCGGGCTGCTGACGCGCATGATGCGCCTGCTGATCACCGCCGTGGACACCGAGCCCTGGTGGCACCGGGACCGGTGGAACCCCGGTCGAGGACACCCGCATCCCGCTGCGCGATCACGAACCGATGGGCCGGTACTCGGTGCGGTTCGACCGGATCGAGACTCGGTGGCTGCGCCGCGGCCTGCAGTGGCACTGCATGGTGGGCCTGGACACCGGGGTGTTGAGCTGGTCGACGATGTACTGAACAGGCCTCGTTCAGCGCGGCGATGCACCTGTGGCGGCGCCGCCGTAGCGCCGTCGCCCTGCACGCTTGAGCGGTGTCGGTTACCGGACTGCCTGTCCAGTAGGACCAAGTCTGTAGATCGGCTTGCGCGAAGCGGCTGACGTCGAGACCTCGGCGACCGGGCAGAGTGGCGATCCAGATCGTGTTCTGGTCGGCGTGCCGGAACGGGAGCTTACGGATCGTCAGCGTCATCCAACTCGGTTGAACCAGGCGGGTCATCTGGCCGTCTGGTAAGTGGGGGCAAGGACCGCATGGAAAACTAACTGATCATAAAATGAGGGGCGCAGCCGTGAACCGCGTGAGGACCGAACCGCTATGGACGCCAATTGATGTAGCCACATATCTTGGCGTCCCCGTGCAAACCCTTTACCAGTGGCGCCGCAAGGGTTTCGGGCCTCCGGCGCGTCGCGTCGGTCGCCATCTTCGGTACGAGCCCAACGCTGTCCGTGTGTGGTTCGACGCGCAGGCGGACGTCACCACATAGCGATTTGCCGTCGTCGGCGGCGCGTCGGCGCTGGAGGAATTCTGGCCCGGGAGTGGCGGCACTGATGGCCGCAGGCCCGCGTCAGCTCGCCGTCGCAACCGCGCCGCTGACGGCCGCCGTGCAGGCCGCCGGTGCCGGCGGACTGGCCCCAGTTGTCCGCGTCGGTGCCACGCTGGCTTCGCTCGGCGCATTGATGGCGCTGATCGCCGGCATTGGCCGGCACGAGTCTGGCCATGGCTCGTCACCACGATCTACCCGGCTGGCTGGCCGCGGTGCACCCCCGCACCGGGTTCCGCACTGCCGAGACCGCGCTCGCGGTGGTCGTCAGCATCGTTGTGGCCACAGCGGATGTGCATGGCGTGATCGGCTTCTCGTCCTTCGGCGTGCTGATCTACTACGCGATCGCCAATGCCGCGGCGTTCACCCAGCCGCACGAGCAGCGGCGTTGGCCCCATAGGGTCAACCATCACCCTCACAAGGACGCGAACGAGCGGTCGATGCTGTCCTCGTCACCCTCGAAGATCCACGAACCACCCGTCACCGGCGTGTCCCCACGACCCACGGACCAGCGACAGCGCCAGAAACTGCGAAACACGAGGGCTCGCAGCGGCGCGGTCGGTGACGCGGGGTCGCACCGATGACAGTGGCACGGCGAGCTGATGGTCGCGGTGGCCGCGCTCATCGCCGCCTATTACAAGCAGCGGCGACACCTCCCCCAGGCCGCCGCGGCGGCCCGACGCACCGGTCGGGTGCTGCCCGGCCGAGAACCGGCGGACCCGGCCGCGCAACCGAGACCCGTCGGACACCCGTCACGCCGCGGCCCGGCCGCCGCGGTGACTCCGGCGGCGAAGCGAGCGGCCTTGCGCCAGAGGGCAACAACGTGGCACGACAGAGCCCCTGCTGTAGGTCGAACACTCCGTGGAGAAATCTAGCCGAAGGTTTCGAGGGCCTTCGCGCCCCGAATGTTGACGGCCTTGCGTCCCATGTAGCGGTCGAGTGTGATGGACGGGCGCGCGTGGCCGAGTTGGTCGGCGATTTCGCGTGCACTGAGCCCATTGGTGTCAAGTACCGACGCGACGGTTTTCCGCAGTACATGTGACGTCGCCCACTCAAAGCCGGCGTTGCCGAAGGCGTCGCGCAAGTCGGCAGCTGTGTTGGACGGGTCGCGCAACATGCCCCTCGCCGAGGGAAATATAGGCGCCTCCGGCCGTGCCCCGAGCGTCCTAGCCCGAGCATCGAGCATCGAGACACACCATCCCGGCAATGTGAGCGTGCGGTGGCTCGCAGCCGACTTGGGCTCCGGCTTGCGGTACAGGCCTTTGCCACGTAGTCGTACAACAGTCGCCTCGACGGTGAGCGTGCTGGCGTTGAGATCGACGGACTGCCAGAGAACGCCGCACGCCTCGCCGATGCGCATTCCAGTCGCAAGCATCGTGGCGACGAGCGTTGGGACATCCCGCACGGCTGCCTGATCGTCGTAGGTCAGGAATGCAAGAAGCTGCAGAGCTTGCGGTTCGGTGAACGATCTCGGTTGCTTCTTCGGCTTAGTTGAAAGCGAGGAGGTCTCGCGCACGGGATTGGTGATGATTGCATCCTGCCGCATACTACAGTCGCGGTTTTCCGGTGCGTGGCCGCGCTGTCGCTCAGCGTGATACGTGGTCGCCGGGATGTGGTTACATTGCGTTACCTTCTTTCTCGGTGGGGTGGCTACCCGGGCCCGGTGCCGGCGATGAGCCGGGCGCTGTAGTGGTGCCAGCGGGCGGTGGCCTGGTGGCGTCGTCGGCGTAGTGACCAGCGCAGGGCGAAGGCGAGTCGGGCGCGGGTGATCAGCCCGCTGGTGTAGCGCACAGCGAGGTTGGCCAGCCGGGTGGTTTCGGCGATGGACAGCTTGATCGGGTTGATCTCGGGTGGGCAGGGCTGGCCGCCGCGGGCCGGGACGGGAGCGTCGCCGAGTGGGATCTGCAGGTCGACCTGGCTGACCTGGTCATCGCCGTCGCCATCGCCGGTCGCCGGGCGGGGGTCCGGCGGGTGCTGGCCGGCAGTGTCGTTGACGGCGGGCAGGGCGATGCTGCCGGTGAGTGCGTTGCGGATGGCGGCGGCGCGCAGCTGAGTGAGGGCGGCCAGGGCGGTGTGTCGGCAGGTCCCGTGCCAGGTACGGGCCTGGGTCTGGTCCCAGCCGAACACGTCCTTCCCGGTCTTGAACGTCTCCTCCACCGGCCAACGACGCCCGGCGATGGTGATGAAGTAGGTCATGGTCGCCCGGCGGTCCGGCGGCGCCCAGCACAGGTAGAACGTGTAGCTGTCCGGGCGGGAGACCAGCCGCCGGATCAGCAGGTACTGCCCTTCGACCGCGGTGGCGGTCATCGCCCAGTCGCTGTAGCGGGGTCCCTTGGATCCGTTGCCGCAGGAGCGGCGCTCGAACACCGCGTGGTCGACGGCCTGATCGGCGCGGATCGCCGCGCCGGAGGGCAGGGTGAGCTGGTAGTCGCACGGGATGATCGCCACATACGCCAGCCCGGCCCGGGCCGCCTTCTTGCGCAGCGCCTCGCTGCGGCCGTAGACCTCGTCGAACGCGGCCCATCTGACCGGCAGCTCGGCCGCGGTCAGCCGGTCCAGCTGGTTCATGGCCAGCTGCGGCTTCGTGGCGAAGGTCAGGTCGTCGGGGACTCCGGCGGCCCGGCGGCGGGGTAGATCCCGGGCCCAGCGCTGTGGCAGGTACACGTCGAAGTCCACCCAGGCCTGCCCGTGCGCGGTGACGTAGGCGGAAAACACGGTGGTCACACAGTTCTCCACGGTGCCGGTGCACCCGGCGTGCTGTGGCGCCACGCACGCGGTGGCATCACCCTTCTTCAGCTGCGCGGTCTCGTCGATCGCGATCCCCGGGCCGACCAGGTCCCGCTGCGCGTCCGGGATCCACGCCCGGGCCAGCGCGGGTAACTGATCGCGCAGCTGTTTCCAGTCCCACCGGTAGGAGCCCAGCACGGCCTGCATCCGGCTCTGCCCCTCATGACCAGCCGTTTCCGCCAGCAACCAGCAGTTGGCCTTCACATCCGCCGCTAGCGCCGTCACATAGTCCACCGCCGCCGACGTGCTGCGCTGCTGGGCCATCACCGTCTGCAGGACGGCCCTGACCTGGGCGTCCGCTCTGGCCATGCACTCCGCGACGTCCTCTATGCTGGCCACCGCGGCCGTGCTGTTGTTGATCTGGTCCACAAACCATCAACGCGGCACGGCCGCCCGTATTACATTCCTGTAGTTCAGGGCGGACCAACACTCGGCGTCACTCTCCGTGGCCGCAAGCCGGGCAGGTGCGACTACTCACTGCGAACGGCCGGGAACTCACAGTGAAACCGCGACTGTAGTACGTACCGCTAGGGCGCAGATCTGACCAAGGACAGTCTTGGTCTGCTTCGCCAACGCTGCACCGTGCTTGGTCTCCACGGCGCGCAGGTGACGGTCGACGAGACCGACCGAGATCTCGCGGACGCGTACGTTGCCGATCGCCGGAGCGATCTGCTTGTCGATGCGGTCCCGGTAGGCCTGCAGGGTAGTGGGGGAGCGGTCCTTGCGTTGAAAGTCGGTCCACCATGCCTCGGCGACGACCGACAGCTTCGTGTCGCTCGTGATCTCTGCGCCGGCATCGATCCGGGCCCGATCTCGTAGTGCCTTGCCGAGCGCGCGTTCTGCTGCTGCAGCGGAGCGCCCTGTGCGCTCACACTCACGCACTACGCCGTCGTAGTCTCGGATGTAGCAGCGGGAGCGCCAAACTGCGCCTGCCTGGTAGGTGCGGAACTTCCCGTGCGTGCCCAAGTCCAACGGGGGTCGCCCCATCGAGTACCGCCTCTCGGTCTGCGATCTACCGCTCCGACGGAGGGTACTCCTGTTCCTGGTTTATTCCTGGCTATGGGTGCACACCGATGGCATTCTGCGAGCGCTGACGCCTACGTCGTTGCGAACGTCCGCGCTGCTCACGGCCTGCTTATGGGCGTCAGTGAGCAGTGATGACAATGGGTGCGAAGTCGTGTAGGTTTACTCGCAGGGTTACTGGTTCGAGTCCAGTC
Source organism: uncultured Actinomycetota bacterium (assembly GCA_963780835.1). Lineage (GTDB taxonomy): Bacteria > Actinomycetota > Actinomycetes > Mycobacteriales > Pseudonocardiaceae > Pseudonocardia. Next base: position 30,392 of record CAWADQ010000034.1, read on the forward strand.
GGAGGAGCAAAACCCCAGCTCAGTGGCTCGCGAAGATCACAGGCCAGGCGACGCGGGGGCACCATGGGGGCACCATCGCGCTGACACCAATCGTGGGGCGGCAACTATGCCAACCTGTGGCGTACTGTGGATCAGCGTGAGCCTCACGTTCGACGAGACGCCCCTGCTGACCCGCTGGGAGCAGGTGGCGACCCAGCTGCGCGAGCGCCCCGGCACCTGGGCGTGGGTCGACGACGTGCCCACCGGCAGCGTCCGCGGCACCGCGCACTCCATCCGCAACGGGCGCTTCAAGGCGTTCCGCCCCGTCGGGCACTTCGAGGCCGAGCAGCGCCAGGGTCGCCTGCGTGCGCGCTACGTCGGCCCGGCTCGGCGTCGTCGTCGGCAGCCGCCGACGCCGCATCCGGCTCCCTGAACGACTCCAGTGCCGTCGCCGCGGCCGGGCTCACCGCGCGGCGGCCCAGGTAGTGCCGCTGGGTCATGGCGATGTTGGCGTGCCCGAGCTGGTCGGCGATCTTCCGGGCGGTCAGCCCCGAGGAGTCCAGCCAGGTCGCCACGGTCTTGCGCATCACATGGCTGGTCACCCAGCCGAAGCCGGCCGCGTCGCGAGCCTGGCGGAAGCTGCGCGCGGTATTGTTCGGGTCCCGCCAGCTCCCGCCGACCCGGTTGACCGGCTGACGCTCGTGGGCCTTCGAGGCCGGGAAGACCGGGCCGCGCCAGCCCAGCTCGTCGCCCCGGCGGATCAGCAGGTCGACCGCCCACCCGGGCAGCCGCAGCGTCCGCGAGCCCGCCCCGGCCTCACCGTCGCCCTTCGAGGTCTTGGTGCCCGCCACCCGCACCAGGCCCTGCCCCTTGACCCGCACGATGTGCGCGTCGATGGCCACGGTGACCCTCGACGGCGGAGGCGGCCTCGGAGTTGAAGTACACGCTGCGCCCGTCCGGCGAGAAGTCCGGTCCGTCCGCCACGGAGTAGCCGTCGCCGAGCAGCCGCTCGTCACCGCTGCTCAGGTCGAGCAGCCACAGCGCGCGGCGCCCCCACTCGTCGCCGTGGAGGTCCTCGGTCCCGACGTAGACCAGGGTGTTGCCGTCCGGGGACACGCCGTGGAGGAAGTGCCGGAAGACCCGCGCCGGTGCTTTGGGGGTGGTGACGCGCTCGGCTTCACCCCCTTCCCAGGGCAGGTGGTACAGGTGCCAGTCGTTGGCCGACACGTAGAACCATCGGCCGTCGGGCGAGATGAGGTGGTCGTTGTTGAGCTCGGGCAGGCCGGAGGCGCGGATCTCGTCGAGCCCCGAGGGGCTGTCGACGTCGACCCGGTACAGCACGCCGTCGCCGTTCACCACGATCCAGCGCCCGTCCGGGTGCCAGTTGGGCTCCTCGAACAGCACCTCGGTCGACGAGAGCAGGAGCTGGGAGGCCCCGTTCTGGCACTGGATCGCGTCGACACTGAGCGGATGCCCTTGCCGGGTCGGGAACACGGGATCGGTGGCCGAGCCGGCCCGCTCACGCATCCAGGCCCGCACCACGGTGACGGTCTGGCTGGTCAACGGTGTCGCCCGTTTCTTGCGGCCCTTACCGTGGCATCTGACGTGCGGGCCATGGTCGAGGTGCAGGTCGGGGGTGGTGATCGAGGTGAGCTCGCTGACCCGCAGCCCGGTCTGGATGGCCAGGACCAGCAGGGCGTGGTCGCGGCGGCCGAGATGGCCAGCACCCGGGCGATCGACTCGGCGTGCTCGGGGTGGCGCAGAGCCGCGTAGCGGAACAGCGAGTGGATCCCGGCCAGGCGTGCGTTGCGGGTGCGCACGCCGTTGCGCCGGTCGCGCTCGAGGTGGGTGAGGAACGCGGCGTCGAGGTCGGCGTCGAGGTCGGCCAGGTCGAGTCGGCAGGGTGGGGTGCCGGTGGAGACGAAGAAGCGCGGCCCGCGCGGGCGAGGGCATGACTGGGCACGGGTTTCGGCGTAGTCGCGCAGCGCGGTGACGGTCGTGGCGTGCACCGGAAGTCGGCGGTACTTGCCGAACTTCGCCTCGCGGATCGTCACTCTGCCGGCGTGGAGGTCGACGTCGCGGTCGTCTAAGGCGATCAGTTCACCGACCCCGCATCCCGGTCACCGCAAGCAACCCGAACACGCCACGGTAGGTCGCCGCGCGGAGCGGCGGGCGCAGCAGATCGGTCGCAGCGAGCAATGCGTCGACCTCGGCGTGCGCGTAGAGGTAGGGCGTGCGGCGTTGCCGGCGATAGGACAACAGATCCAGCGGCTGGCACACTCACGTGCCAGGTCTGACCGGTGGTGGTCTCGATGATGCGGATGAGCAGCAGCGCGAGCCAGCACAGCACGACGTGGGCGCGGATGCGTTCTTCGAGCCGGTGGTAGACCGGGCGCCGGTTGAGGATCTGCTTCATGTCCCGTCAGCCGCGTTCGACTCCAGGAGCTGCTTGTAGCCCACCGCGGTGTCGGCGGCCGGCAGGTGCGGCGCAGGAGACAGGCGGTGTCCCCCTCGGGCGCCGCCCGCCTCGTTCAACCCGACGGCTGCCAGGTGACCCGGTGGCGGCATCGGGCTGCTCCGGGTGTCCACCTCCCTACTCGGTGCGTGGCGCCGCGCGTGTGGGCGGGCTGCTCTACTCGGTGCACCGTCGGAGTCGGTAGCGCTGCCCCCGGCGCCGTGGCGGGGGAACATCGATCAGTAGCGGGCTGGTCCGCACGACGTGGTGGGCGAGCGCGCCCGGGTAGCCGGCTCGGTGCAGCGCGGTGCACAGATCGTGCCGCGAGCGCGTCCCGCCCAGGTCGAGGCCGAAGCAGCCGAGGAGAACGTGGTCGGCATCGCACGGTGGAGTGTCCACGAGCTGCGACAGGAGCACTGGGCGTGCGGTGGTGGACCGGGGGGCGGGCTGACGGGTGGGCATCACGAACCTTCTGCTGGGGGTGATAGGAGCGGCTGAGTGGCCTGCCGCGCGCGGGCCCCGGTGCCGTCGGCGACCCGTGCGGATTCGTCCCGGCCGGGACGGCTGTTACGTCGCTGTGGCCGTGAGGTAACGATCAGTGACAGACCCGATGCGGGCTTCGGCCGCCCGGTGGTGGCCTGCGTGACGCGCTGCCGCCCGATGTGATGGGTGGGGACGCTGCCCGGAGGGCGGAACCTGCGTCCAGCGAGGTGTGCGTCCGCTGAGTTGTCCGCGACCCCGGTCCCGAGCAGCCACGCCGAGCTGTGACCAGGGAGTGCGCCGCCTTCGAACAGGGAGTCCCGGGTGGGTAGTAGCGCTGGCCGGCCGCGCGAGGTTGCGCACGGTGACGGGCCGATCTTGGGTGGAGGCTCGATGTCCGCGGGTCGGTCAGCCCGTGGCGGCGACCGGTTCGATGTCGGCCGCGGTCATCCCGAACCGGAGCCCCGGCGCGTCGACGTCACCGATGCCTTGGTTCATCGCGTCCTGGTAACCGGCCCGGATCCGCGCCTCGATCGACGATCGGGAGAAGTCCCCGGCGTTGGACAGCTCCGGGGGCAGGCTCGAGGTGACCACGTTGAGGTGGTCGATCTTGCGGTGGGTCCGCAGTGTGGTGAACAGCGGGTTGCTGCGGATCGGGCTGTCGGCGGGGAGCGCGTCGTCGACCGCCGCGATCAGGTCGATGACGTTGCTGATCTGGTTGAAGAAGTCGCCGTCGAGGGTGAGCCGGCTGGTGTACTGCAGCTGCACCATCCGCTGCAGCACGTCGGTGAAGGTGCGCGGCACCGGGGCCCGCATCGGGAACAGCTCGACGACCACGAGCTCGCGCTCGACGGCGCGGTCGCCGCCCGCGGCCTGCTCCAGCGCGTTGATCGCCGGGCCGAGCGGGGTGTTGGAGAACAGGCCGCCGTCCCAGTACCGGTGCTCGCCGATCGGGGTCATCGGGAAGCTCGGGGGGAGGCTGCCGCTGGCGGCCACGTGCTCGAAGGTGAGGCCGCCGGGTTGGCGGCTGCGGAAGTACTCCATCACGCCGGTGGCGACGTTGATCGCCCCGACGATCACCCGGGTGGTGTCGTCGTCGAGTCGTCGTGGGTCGACGAGCTCGGCGAGGGTCTGCCGCAGCGGCGCGGTGTCATAGATGCTGGTGAGCAGCCAGGGTGTGGTGAACAGCCCGGCCTGCAGCTGGTACATCCCGGGGTTGCCGAAGGTGGCCAGCGCCCGGTCGATCGGGGCGGGTAGCCACGGCGTGGGCACCGGGGACGCGACGGTGAGCTTGCGCCGCCACAGCGTGTCCAGCGCGCGGATCGGGTCGCCTGCGGCGCCGCCGAGCACTGCGGCGGTGATCGCCCCGATCGAGATGCCGGCGACCGCCACCGGCCGGAATCCAGGGCGGGACTCGTAGAGGGCCTTGAGCACGCCGTACTCGTAGGCGCCGAGCGCACCCCCGCCCTGCAGGACGATCGCGGTCTGGACGTTCCGGGCTGTCATGAAGTCCCCCCGGGGCTGGAAAAGCGACGCTGTCGAGCATGCCGACCGCAGGTGCGTGGGGGAGTACGCAGCTGTGCGTAGTATTCAGCCCGCGGACTCGTCACCCGCAGGCCGGGGCCTGGGCTGCAGGGCCACCTGCACCCGCGCCGCGCACCGAACCCGATCAGCAAGCGCTGATGCACCTCTGCGGGACCCGCCGTCCGATGGGCTTCACGCCGGAAAAGGACTGGGCCGGGTAGGGCCTGCGGGATCAAACTAAGGATGCCGCCCAACATCCAATGCCGCTAAGTTAAGAGGCTTGAGCCGAGTCCGGCAGCTTCTTGGCGGTGCAGGAAATGACACGGCGTGTCGCGGGTCGAGAAAGCCGCAGGAATCGGTCACACCGATATTCTCCGGGGTGTGGCGAATGGTGCGATGGGTTCAACTCCGGCGTCGGGTCGGTTGACCGACCATCTGGCCATCGGAGTGTTGACCGGGCTGATCCATCGGGACATCGTCGACGATGTCATCCGTGAATGCGGGAAACGCGAGAAACGGTCACGGCTGTTGCCTGCGCACGTGGTGATGTACTACGTGTTGGCGTTGAACCTGTTCTTCGGTGAGGCCTACGAAGAGGTGATGCGCCAACTCGTGAACGGGCTGCGGTTTCTGGGGAACTGGCGGGCCAACTGGGAAGTGCCGTCCACGAGTGCGATCTCCCAGGCCCGCACGCGGCTGGGTGAGGCCCCGATGAAGCTGCTGTTCGAGCGGATCGCGGTGCCGATGGCCCGGGCCGGCACCCGCGGGGCGTGGTTGCGCGGGCTACGGGTGATGGCCATCGACGGGCTGGTGCTCGACGTGCCCGCCACCCCGGACAACGACAAGGAGTTCGGCCGCTCGGGCAACGCCACCGCGCCCAGCCCGTTCCCCCAGGTCCGGCTGGTCGCGGTGGGCGAGTGCGGCACCCACGGAATCGTCGACGCCGCGTTCGGCCCGGTCGGCACCGGTGAGCAGACCCTGGCCGCGCAGCTGATCGCCCGGTTCACCCCCGACATGCTCGTGCTCGCCGACCGGAATTTCTACAGCTACCAGGCCTGGCAGCAGGCGGTGGCGACCGGGGCGGCGCTGCTGTGGCGGGTCTCGGCGAGCCTGCGGCTACCGGTGCTGGCGTGGCTGCCCGACGGCTCCTACCGATCGGTGCTGATCAACCCGACGGTCCGCGGCCGGCGCCGCGAGCAGCTCATCGCCGCCGCGGCGGCCGGGGACGAGCTGGACCCCGCCCAGGCCATGGTGGTCCGGGTCGTGGAGTACATGATCGACAACCGGCCTGGTGGTGGGGAGCTGTTCTGCTTGATCACCACGCTGGTCGACCACGAGTTCGCCGCCGCGGTCGAGCTCGCCGCGGCCTACGCGCAACGCTGGGAGATCGAACTGTCCTTCGACGAAATCGAAATCCATCAAACCGGGGGTGATCGGGTGCTCCGATCCCGCACCCCGGAACTGGTGAAACAAGAGATCTGGTCGCTGCTGCTGACGCATTACGCGATACGCCACGTCATGAAAGACGCCGCCGACACCGTCGGAACCGACCCCGACGACCTATCGTTCATACGCAGCTACCGCGCGATCCGCCGCCAGGTTCCTAACCAGGCGGGCTTTTCCCCCTGACCGACTCACCGACGCAGTCGCCGAAACCCTCGACGAGATCGTCGCACAACGCCTCGGCCCACGGCGACAACGAACATGTCCCCGGGTGGTCAAGAGATACCGTGCGCACAGTCACCGCATCAAACGAGAAACCGACCGAATCCAACTCCACACCGACACCCCGAAGATCCACATCTTCGCGGCGCCATGCCTAACTTAGGGGCATTGGCCCAACATCGGCATTGTGAATAGATTTTCTGCCCTGCGGATCCAAGGTCGGGCCCGTTATGCAGATTCCCTGCGAGTGCGCCCGAGCGGGGTGGCCTCTCGTCATTGGTCGAGTTCTCGGAAACGTGGACCGAATCGTGAAGGAGGTTCACTGTGAACAGAGGGCTATCACTCCGGCCGGCGACGGAAAGATGTGCTCCGAGGCCCGTGCGGTTCGCATGCGTACAGGCTACTTTCGTGACCGGTGACGTAGTCGATGAGGCGTACGAGTATATTGTTAAGGGGCATTCTGCCAACAGGGCGGCGAATCCGGAGCGGCGCTTGCGTGGAGATCACGATGTGAACACGGTGATCAATGGAGTTCGGTGGCCAGGCCGATGCGGGGTAGTGTTCGCGCCGGCACCGACCTCGCGACTGCGAACGGTGTCCCGACCCGGGCGGACCGTAGCGGCCGGGCGGCGCGATGCCGGGGGCCAGTGCCCCGGCGCCAGGCACGAGGAGAGCAAGAATGGCAGAGGGCACCGTCAAGTGGTTCAACAGCGAGAAGGGCTTCGGCTTCCTCGCTCCCGACGGCGGTGGCGCGGACGTGTTCGTGCACTACTCCGCGATCCAGAGCGGTGGGTACAAGAGCCTCGACGAGGGTCAGCGCGTGTCCTTCGACGTCGAGCAGGGCCAGAAGGGACCGCAGGCCACCCGGGTCACCCCGCTCGGCTAACGCCCTTGGTGACCACCAACTCCTGCCCTACGAGGGACCGTTGGCCGACACGGCCCGCAGGAGGGGGATGGCGATGCCCCAGGTGGCCAGCGCGCCGATGGTGTGAGGGCCGTAGGCGGTGTAGTAGCCGACCGCCCAAGTGGTCTCTCCTGGTTGAGGTGAAACGAGTTGGTGGGCAGGTCCCCGTTGATGACGGTCGGACGTGTTGCGCACCACCGCCCACCGCGGCGGGTCGGCCGGGTCGGCGACGGCGAGACCAAGCGCGGCGTCGCCCCTCTCCACCGCCGCCCCCCTCGAGGTCGAGCCGATTGGTGGCGGTGTCGTAGTCGACGTAGTCGGTGGTCAGGATCGGATGGAACTCCGGCATCTCCCGCTCGCCTTGTTCGAGCTTGATGTCCGGGTCGTTGACCGGCGGGGCGAGCAGCGGCCAGGCCGGGGTGAACCCGGGATGCGGCGGCCCGAACGGCGGCTCGCCAGCTGGGCGGTGTAGCCGGGCCATCAACTACCGCGCCGTGTCCAGCAGGCAGGTCGGAGCGTCCAGCCGCTGCGGTAGGTGGCGTGGTTGAAGGTCTCGTTGCGGAACTCGTTCTGCACCGAAACTTCGCCGCGCGGGTGACGACCACGTCGCCGAGCTGGAACTCGTCGAACACGCTGCCCGCGGTGCCGATGGTGACGACCACACCGGCACCGGTCTCGGTGATGATCTGGGTGAACAGATCCCGCACCGGCAGGGTGACGATGCCCTCCCCGGTCTTCACCCCGTCCTGGTTGAGATGCAGCTCCGACTTCACGCACAGCACGCGAGCCGACCCGACCTCGGTGAGTTGGTAGTTGCCCAGCCGTTGCGAGTGGCGGCCGGGGCGGTCGGGCGGATCTGGGGGCGGTAGGTGTAGAAGCCGCGGCTGTAGCGCTGCCAGCGGGCCGGCGCCACACCGGGGATGGGGATCCGGGCGAGGCCGGCGAGCTCATCAACGGTCCAGGTAATGACCACGATGTCGGCCCCGGGAAGCCGGTCAGCCGGCGACGGCGGCGGATCCACGGGTAGGGGTCGAGGCGCCAGACCTCGCGGGAACGGGATCGCCGCTACGGCCGCGGCCCGTGTCAGGGCGTCGAGCCGCGCCGGCTCGGGCGCGAGATCATCGGGATCGAGACCGCGGGACAGCAGGTAACGACGATCTCCGTGCGATGCGGGTGCAGCGGGCCGGTGTCCTCGACCATCCGCGCCACCGCCTTCTTGATCGGCGGCCTCACTCCGGCACCGTCGATCACCGGTTCCAACAGCCCGGTCGCGCACCTGTCCGCCGGTTCCCACGGCCATCCGCGGCCATTGTGCGCGCCATTGCCCTGCCCCGTCGGGTCCTCCGCGCCGAGTAGCCAATCCTCGTCGAGGACCCCGCCCCGACCAGTCCACCTCAATCGGCCGAGCTGCGTCCGCACGACGGCATCCACGTACCGACAGGGAGCGGCTGGCGTGGCCGTCTCGACGCGCAGCGCCATGCTCGCGGAAGTCAGGGGAACGTCGCGACCACGCCGGCGGCTCGCAGCAAGTCAACCACGGTGAAGTTGTCATCGCTGCCATAGGTGGGCGTCCAGTCGGGGTCCTGCCGGAGGTAAGACGTGCGATCGCCCTGGATGAGGCCCACGATCACCTCGGCGACGATCCGTCCACCGACCGGTCCCAAGTGTCTCCGGCCGAAGTCACCTGGGCCTCCCGCAGGACGTAAAACCACAGCGGGGTGCGATCGTGGAGGGTGTACTGCGACAGGTCGGCCATATCCGCCGGGGCGAGTGGCGGCAGCTGCATGGCGGCGGCCACCCGCTGCCCGGACGGCACGCCCGTGGCCAGGTTTCGTACAAGGTTGCGGGTAGCCAACGACGTCGGCGTGCCCGTGGGCTGTCCCAGCAGGGAGAACAGCGGCGTCGACAACACGGTGTCGATCTTCTTGTTCGGCCTTGCTCGTCCGTCCCCGAAGTCGAAGAAGTCTGCCAGTCGATGAAGCGGCGCGCCGCGCGCCGTCCACCGCGCAGGTCTTTCGGGTCGGTCGGATCGGTGGCGTTCGGATCGAAGATCAGTGCGAAAAACTGCTGGGTGGCGTCCGTTGCGCTGGTGCCGAAGTTCGCCCGGTAGCTCGGCCTGACCTGCGAGTGGCCGAACCGGTAGGCGGCGACGGAAAACTCGATCGGGATGAACGGGTCGTTGCGCCAGGTGTAGAACCGGCGCCCGTGCTCCAGCACATCCTTCGTGGTCTGCTCGCCGACGGTGGTGGGGAGAAACTGGTGCAGCACCATCCACTGGTAGTGCCACCGGACCACCCGCTGAGCCTCGGCGAAGACCTCCTGGGGCCGGCTGCCCACGCCGAGATCGGCACGAACATCGCTCACCACCCGGTTGTGGAACCCAGGAACGCCAGATTCAGCTGGGAGATGATGAGGTTCTCGTCGTTGCGGGGGTCGCCGGTCAATGCCGTCAGCTGACTGTTGCGTGGCACGTCATACCGCAGGCTGCCGTCGATCGACACCATGTCGGATCCCGGGTTCGGCTCCACGAGGAACGTGGTCTGGCCATTGTCGACGGTCGCGTCGTAGAGGTGCGGTGAGGCGACCGGCCCACCGCCGTAGACGCTGTCCAGGTCCAGGGCGGGAATCCGGAAGTTACGGATCGACTCCGGGTCCTGCCGACGAGCCAGGCTAGACGTCGGGTCGAAAGTCATGTCGTGATCGAGGAACTGGCCGAGGAACGTGAACCCGGCCGTCATTGTCGGGTTGTTCGCGTTGTGGGCGCTCTTCGCCGGATCAGTGATCAACGTGACCGGATCGCCCAGGTCGTCGAGCGCGTCCATCGGACCGCCCGGAGCGCCGATCTCCGCCAGTGCCTCCCGGATCAAGGGAGTGTCGGCGGCGAACGGGGGCAGCCCACCGAACAGCCGACCGAACCTGCCCCGGTCGTAGAACCGCGACCGTGGAGTGCTCTCACCGATACCGGTCGAACCATGCGCCATCTCGACTATCCCCCACTCGAGGCACCCTCCGGCCGAGGCCGCCTGCCCCACCTCGACATCGGAACGAGGCGCTGTCCCCAGGAGCACGAACGTGCTGAACCAGATACCCCGGCCGGCACCCGCCGTCGAAAATTGCGACGTGCACGTACTCGTGCAGTACGCCGCGAAACCCCATCGCCGCGAACGCACCCGCATCCGCAGAACGCCAACACCGCTGGGGCCGCTGGGCCGCTGGGCTGCGTGACCCGGTCGACGTATGTGGCCGCCGCACTACTAGACGATCTATTCCGAACCCTTCGGCGTGTCTGCTTGATCGAAAAGGGTTGGAGGGTGTCGATGGCCGCTCGTGACTGCTGACCTCGACACCCTCCTGACCGCACTGTACGTGTTCGTCGATGACCAGATTCTGCCGGCCGAACGTCGTCGGCCAGGACGGCCCAAGCGGCTCACCGACGCGGAGTTGGTCTGCCTGGCCGTGGCGCAGGTGATGCTGGATTGCCCCTCGCAGGCGCGCTGGCTGCGTTTCTGCTACTGCCGCCTGGGTGGGATGTTCCCCTACCTGCCCAAGCAGCCCGGCTACTGCAAGCGGATCAACGCTGCCGGGCCGCTGCTGGACAAGGCCCTGCACGCGCTGGCCGCGCAGGTCTCGGTCGACTCTGACGCGTTCCGGTTCATCGACGCGACGCCGGTGCCCTGCGGCACCTCCCGGCCCACCCGACAACGCTCCGACCTGGCTGGCTGGGCCAACTACGGCTACTGCGCCAGCCACTCCCGCTGGTACTGGGGTCTGAAGCTGTATCTGGTCACCACCGCCCACGGCATGCCGGTGACGTGGTGTCTGGCCGATCCCAAACTCGGCGAACGCGAGGTCGCCCTCGAACTACTCGGCCACGCCCGCGACCACCACCTGCTGCCCCCGGTGGTGGTGCTCATCGGCGACAAGGGCTTCTCCGGACACGGCTTCGAGGCCCAGGCCGCCGAGTTGAACGTGCGCTTCGTCCGCCCCGACCGACGCGATGAGACCCGCCGTCACGGCAACCTCGCCGGCATCCGCCAGCTCATCGAGTCCGTCTACGACACCGCGAAGGGACAGCTGTCGCTGGAAGGACACGGCGGGCGCACCCCCGCCGGCGTCTATGCCCGCATCGCCCAGCGTCTACTTGCCCTGGCCGCCGCCATCTGGCACAACCGCATCACCGGCGCGACCACCACCCGGTCCCTGACCGCCTACGACCACTGATCTTAGGAATAGATCGTCTAGGCGACGAGTGCGGACCCAACCGCGCCCCCGCGGTACGCGAGGCCGACGGCATCAGTGCAGGAGCGGGCCGTTCGGCGCTATCGAGCCCCGGCCTCACGGACGACCGTTCGCGCCACGAGTCCTCTTGATCATCCAGTGTGGACTGGCTGTCCAGGGATCTGTCATCGAAGACCCGTCTGCGTGGTGCAACGGGTGCGGCCCAGGGCAGCGCCGACAGCAGGTGGGACCCGCCAGAGGCACCGGCTGGTACGGAGCAGCGATCCTGGTCAATGGCTGACGACCGAGGAGACCAGGATCAGTCCGGGTCGAAGTCTTCGGGGAAGGCGGTGTCGAGGAACCGGCGGAACTGCTCGACCTCATCGGGTGCGCGGTCGTCGCCCTCTGCGCGGATCGCGGTGTCGGCGACCGCGGCCGTGTCGAGCACGGTGTCTTCGGCGTGGATGGGGACGCCCAGGTGCAGGGCGAGCGCGATGGCGTCGCTGACCCGAGCCGATACTCGAGTGTGGTGGTCGAGGATCAGCTCGGCGTAGAAGATGTTGTCGCGGACCTCGGTGATCCGCACCTGCTCCAGGTGGCGACCGAACGCGTCCATGACGTGCCCGATGAGCTGGTGGGTCATCGGGCGCGGTAACGAGACACGGTGCTGTTCCACCGTGATCGCGTTGGCCTCGGCGATACCGATCCACACCGGCAGCAGCCGATGATCCCCGCTGGCCTCCTGCAGCAGCAGCACCGGTCGTCGGGCGCCGGCTTCCACGCCGACGGCCATGACCCGCATCTCGCCCACCCGTGACCACCCCCTCCGCGGCCCCGCCTGCTCACACGTGGTCTCGCCCCAACCGCTCGCCGGCTTGGTCGCCCTCCTACCCTTGATACTCCGGTGTCGGGGCCCGCTGCGACGGCGCGACGACCGAGTCTCATCGGGCCCGGAGGCTCGCCCGGCCGTCACCGTCGGCAGCGTCTACCGCTGGATTGGCCGCGTATCCAGACCGCTCGCCTCACCCGGATACGGCCACGTCGGCGCGAGATCACGGCAGGCACCGCACAGCGTCGACGTGCCGACGAACGGCGGCGACGCGGTACCCGTCGTGCAGGGGGCACGGGGTGCCGCGACGGCCGGCGCGGCCGAGGGCCGGCTCGGATGCCGTTGCACGTTCATGGCCACGGCCGTCAAGCCTTTGCGCCGGAGGGCGGGGGACGGCGGGGCCGGAGGGGGCATCAGGTCCCGGCCGTCGCTGGTCGCCGTTCGCGGTCAGTTGGCCCGCGCGCCGCGTGCGGCCGGCGGTTGTAGTCATGCGGCCAGGCCGGAAGCGCGGCGACCCGGCGGCGGTTGCTGTCGGTACGGGCCAGCTCGACGAGCCCGCGGCGAGCCACTGTGTCGTCGCTGACATCCGCCAGGCGCTCCGCGTGGGGTTGCAGGACGCCGACCGCCCGCTCTCTCCTGTGCCGTGCGGGGTTGTCGGGTGCGAACCGGCCCATCCGCGGGTGCTCGACGCCGGGCAGGGCGCGCGGAAGTAGGCGGGCACCAAACCGCTGCGCGACGCCGGGGCCCGTCTGTTCAAGAACAAGCCGGGCACCGGGGTGCTGAGGTGCACCAAAACTGCCAGCAGGGTCTGCGCGAGGCATCGGGCGAAGCGGCGGGCCGGGTCACTGGCTCAGCCGCTGGGCCTGTGGGTGCCGAGAACTCGGTCATGTCGTGCGACCTGCAGATACTCGTGTACGAGGCCGCCGAGCGGATCCCTCGGGACGTCGGCTGCGGACCAGCAGGATCCGGGTGGCTCGCAGCGGGAGGAGGGCGGCGGTCCAGTGAGGACCGGGTGTCTTGACTCGGGCGGGCCGCGGTCGTGTCGGGCATCGACTCCTCCTCGTGCTGTGTCCGTTGGACCCGCGCTGTGCTGGCCCGGAGTGTCCGCCAGCCTCCTGCGGCCCCGGCGTGCCGGACAGGCTCTGCGGTCGGCCGCCACCGATCCGACGGCTCGTCGGTGGCCTGACTGCCCGGATGCCATCGGCCCTGCGCCCGTGGCCGGTTTCCGCTGGGGAGGCCGGCCCTCGTCGACCGGGCTCGCTGAGGGCGGGCGCGCCGGCTTCGAAGGTCTAGAGACCGTCGGTGTCGTGTGCTGCACTGGGCGGGTGCGGTCGGCGGTGATGGCGCTGGTCCTGGCCCTCGCGGTGGTCGGGTACCCGGTTGGGCATGCCCCTGCGGAGGCCTCGGGACTACCGCAGCGCGCCGGCGAGCGAGTCGCGGCGCCGACGGTGGCTGTGCGCGCGGACTCTCCGGCAGACGATGAACGCTCGGCGGTGGCGGTGGTGGACCGGTTCTGGCGGCGGCACTTCGCCGAGAGCGGGCAGTCCTACCGGTCGCCGCGGGTGGTGGGCGGCTACGTCGGGTCAAGCGGGCCCTCATGCGGGGCAGAACCGGCGGTGGCGGGCAACGCCGCCTACTGCACGGTCGGTGACTTCCTCGCCTGGGACGAGCAGCTGATGGCAGCCGGCTACGAGCAGATCGGCGACGGGTGGGTCTACCTGGTGATCGCCCACGAGTGGGCACATGCGATCCAGGCCCGCCTGGAGCAGTCTCAGGTGTCGGTTGCCGCGGAGCTGCAGGCCGACTGCATGGCGGGCGCCGCCCTGCAGGGGGCCGTCGAGCAGGGTTTGGTGAGTCTCGAGCCCGGTGACTCCGAGGAGCTCGCGCAGGGCCTTATCGCCTCGGCCGACGACTACCCATGGACTGACGTGCGTAGCCACGGCGATGCGCAGCAGCGCGAGGCGGCGTTCTCGACGGGGACGGACGGCGGCGTCAACGCCTGCGTGTAGAGCACGTCGCTGCCTGGCGGCTGAATGGGCGTGTCACTTCACTGACCCGCTGCAGCCGATCATCGGTGCCGAGTGTCGGTCTCGTCCTCCAGTCTCGAGGGCCTCGATCTGGCGTCCCGGCCCGCTGTCCGCCCGTTGGATCTTGTGGGCGGCCAGCTCGTTCTCCTCTCTCGGGAGCTCGACGCCGCGACTGTTCTGGGCCCCAGGTTGCACGCGCAGCGCCGTGAGCGGTTCGGGTCCAGCCGATCCGCCGCCCCGCACGGCACTGGGCTTGCGGGTCCGCTGGGCCCAAACCGCACCGAGTCCCACGCCGTACAGCTCGGTGCCCAAGTCATCCAGCACCGCCTCGGTGCACCGCCGTACTCACCGGAAGCAAAGCAGTTCTGTCGCTCCAGCTGGGTTCGCAGGCGCGCGTCAGGAGGCGCTGGCCGATCGGGCCGGGCTGTCGGCGGCGACGTGCGGTGGGGCGTTGACGAGCTGGCAGGTGGCGCGTAGCGCGGTCAGGAAGCGGTCGGGGGCGGTAAGAAACACGTCGTGGTCGCCGTCGAGTTCGTAGGTGACCGCGTCGGGTATCGCGGCCGCGAGCTTGCGCTGCCGTGTCGGCGGGACCACCCGGTCCTGGCTCGGAATGATCACGGCGGAGGGCACATCGATGTCGCTGGCCCAGGTGTGCGAGCTGAACTGGTAGACCGCGGACACCGCAGCCAGCGCGGACACCAGCGCGGCGCATCTGCGCCAGCGGCCCACGCCCGCCTCGCCGGGTCCCCTCCGGCGTCGAACAGGTACCGGCCCAGCAGGTCGGCGCGCAGCACCGCTACCGCCGCAAGCCATCCCTGCGTGGCGGCCAGTCCCAGTGCCGCGGTCCCCAGTCCCGGCAGCATCCACCCGGGCAGGGCCGGTCCCGGTGTCGTCAGGGCTGGTGAGCACGCCACCTGCCGGGTGCACATCCTCGGGGTCACCGCTCATCCCACCGGCGCCTGGCTGACCCAGCAGGCCCGCAACCTGCTGATGGACCTTGACTACGCCGGCCGCAGCTTCCGGCTCCTCATCCGCGACCGCGACGCGAGGTTCACCGCCGCCTTCGACGCCGTCTTCGCCGCGCTCGACGTCCGCATCATCCGGACGCCGGTGCGCGCACCGCGGGCCAACGCGATCGCCGAACGGTTCGTCGGGCAGCATTCGCCGCGAACTCCTCGGCGAGTGAAAGAACGCACACCGGCTCGGTCAGGCCGGATCCATCACCTCGTCGCTCGACAGCGTGGTATGCGGGATCGTTGCCAGGTGACCATCGTGCTGCAGCTCCCGAACCGCGGGCACCGGGTTGGGATCGGAGAACAGCTCCGGGTCGGCGTAATCAGCGATGCGGCCAGTCGGGTCCACGACCCACCACGACGCCTCCAGCGCGATCCCGTTCGGATCATTGAAGTAGATCGAGTGGATGAAGCCGTGGTCGACGACATCAGTCACCTCGCAACCGTACGCCTTGAGCCGATTCCGCAACTCGTGCAGCGCGTTCTCATCCGGCAGGTTGAACGACAGGTGATCGAACTGAACCTTGCGACGGTCCGGCACTCCGGCCGGCAGCTGGAAGCGCTCCAGCCGCAAGTTGGCGTACTCGAAGAACGCCACCGTCTGCTGAGGACCGAACTCGAAGAAATAATGCCGGAACGACTCATTCCCGAGATGCGCGACAAGCCGGGCACCAAGCACACCATGCCAAAACCGTACGGTGGCATCCATGTCCGTGGTCACCAGCGCCAGATGATTGATCCCCCGCCAGAAGGGTCCCGCAGCGGCGTCCATGGCCGCAGGGTACGACTGTCCCACCCCGGCAGGAAGAGGTCCACCGGCCCTTCCGAGCTGCAGCGGTGACGTCTTCACGGCCGAACGGTGGCCGACGCCGACAGGCTGGGCGTGCGGGTCACCGACGCCGTCCCGCGCCGCCGTGCCGAGGTGCGCTCGGTGACCTTCACCCCGTTACGTCTCGACCGGTCGATCGCGCCGCTGCACTGGCTATCTCGGCTGGGGCTTGCGTCAATGTTGCCGGCGGCAGGTGCGGTGAGCACCCACCACCGCCCACACGTCAGCCAGCCGCTAGTTCGCGGCCTGGTAGGCCTCGATGACCGACTTCGAGATCCGGCCGCGGTCGCTCACCGTGTGGCCGTTTGCGCGCGCCCATTCGCGGATCGCGGCCGTCTGATCGCGGTTCGAGCGGACCGGCTTCTCCGCCACCACGGTCTGCCGCGCCACACGCCCGCGACGACGACCACCAGCCTTGCGAGCTGCACCGATGTACGGAGCCAGGGCGTCACGCAGCTTGGCCGCGTTCTCGTCGGACAGGTCGATCTGGTACTGGCGACCGTCGATTGAGAAGTCGAAGGTGCCCGAGGCGTCCGACCCGTCGAGGTCGTCGATGAACCTGACGGTTGTCTGCTGTGCCATTGCGCACTTCCATCCATGTGTTGGAGGGGTTGATGGGAGTCGCAGCCGATTCTGCGGATCACAACGAGAAAGCGCAACTTTCTTGCTAAGGACTGGCTGTGAAAGTGCGGCCAGTCACGAGTTGAGGCCTCGCCGTCACCCGCCTGGGTATGTGGCGGTTACAGGTTGAGCACAGTTCGCAGTCGTGGGACGCACACTTGCTGATTGCCGTCAACGACGCCCGGAGGCTGCCTCGACCCGCATCAACACGACATCCGCGGCCATGACTTCGGTCTGGAGTGGGAGGCGCTCGAGTACCGAACCTGTCGAACAGCCCCGGGCTTTCAAGTCGGGTCGTGACCCATCGGACAACGACGCCCCTGTGTCGTAGCGTCGCCGCAAAGTCATGGCGAGCAGGGCCGGCAGAACCCGCCGCATGGCGCACAGGCGGTTGACGAACGCAGCGGGAAGCTCGATGCCAGGAGCTCCACCGTCACCGTGGCTGCCGATGCTCGCGACCTGGGGTCAATTCCGCCGGGGTGTGGCCGGGTCCGGCGGTGGAGCCTCGCCGAGCAGGCCGCGGCTCGCCAGCACGATGACGCCCAACGAAGGGCCCGCATGCGGGTAAGCGTCGGATCAGCGCGGCGAACAGGGCTCGGTCCGCCCAGTCCAGGCGAGGCCTCGGGTTGGTTCTGCGGAGTATCGCGCACCGTCATGGCGTAGGACGCAGCAGCTCGACGTCCTTGGACGACGAGGTACGGCCCAGCAGCGTCAGCCAGTCGAGGAACCGGTCGAGGATCAGATAGAGCGAGACGCAGCGACACGGCCATGATCATGCCCAGTGCTGGGACCGCGATCGCCGCAGGTCACGAGCCCAGGCCGACTTCTGGAACCCCCACAGGTTGCTATCGGCCCGGCGGACGATCAGCGTGGACGGCAGCAGGATCTGAGTGACCCCGCAGTCGCCGCAGCGGGCGCGCCGCGGGGTCACCCGCAGCGTGTCGGTGCCTATGCCGCGCACGGTGCGGGTGCGGCCGTGCCCGAACGGGCGCAGCCGTATCACACCGCGACGCGGGCAGGGGCAGGTTCGTGTTGCACGCCCCCGCCGCCGGCTCGCAGCCGTCGCTTCACTGGCGACGACCCGCCCACATGCACCGCGCCGACCTCGACCGCGCCAGATCGCCGGCAGTGCCAGGACTGGCCGAGTCGGCTGCACGGTGACGGCGTCGAGCAAGACCAGCCCAGAGTCAGGAGCGTCGGCAGCGTCGAAGACGAACGGCTACCGGATCGTCGTCAGCCGGAATGCGGGTCAACAGGCCGTTTGGGTGGTATGTGGATGGGGTTCTCGATGAGTTCGGTCTGGATGTCCTGGGTCGGCTGGAACCAGGGCTGGGCGGCGGCCCAGTCGCCGCGGTCGTGCGGGTCGTTCGGGGGTTGCTCGGGTGTGCCGGGGTTGAATTTCCAGCGGGCGGGGAGCCGGACGCCGATCGGGTACACGGTCAACCCGGTGCGGTCGATGCGGAGGCGGAGGAAGTTCTTGTAGGCCTCGTTCGCGCACCCGGCGTACAGCTCATTGCTGTTGACCTGCCAGTGGTCGGCGGTCCACAGGTAGGTGGCGGCCACGAGGGGGCCGAGCAGTGCGCCGACGGTCCCGCCGAGGACCGCGCGCATCCAGGGGTCGGCGGCGGCGACCCCGCTCAGGTGCAGGAGCAGGTCGACGACACCGATCACGATGCCCAGGTGCAGCAGGGTGTGCAGCGCGGCGGCGGCCCGTTTCCGCCGCCGGGACACCGGCGCGCTGGCGGTGAAGGCGTACAGCGCGGTGAACAGGCCCAGTGCTGTCAGTGTCACCGGGAGCAGCGCCGCCGCCGTCTGCAGCCCTCCTCGGGTTTGATGGTCGAAGAGGCGGTCGGCCGGCACCGCCATGGACACCAGGGCGTAGACCGCCGCGGTGACCAGGAAGAAGCCCTGGTTGTGGTAGATCTGGCTGAAGATTCGCCGACGGAGCCGCCGGGATTCGCCGGCGGCCGGGAACACCTGCTCGAGCTCGAACCGCTTGGGCGGTTCACCCGGCCCGGCGGCGGGCGCCTGCGGGGCCGGCAGCCGGACGGGGGTCTGCAGGTGATGGGTGGGCGCCAGGTACGCGCCGCCACCACCGGCGATGATCTTGCTTTCGCCGTCGGTGGCGGTGTAGCGGGCGTAGAGGTGCAGGTCACCGGACAGGGTCAGCCGCAGCTCAGCGTGGTTCCGATCACTGTCCGCCCGAAGTACTCGAGCACGTCGGACCCGGCCGGGTCGGAGTGGGTGTCGGTCCAGGTCGGTTTGGCCGCGCACAGCACGATCTGCGCGCCCCGCTCCAGCGCGCGGGCCCGTTCCTCGAAGTACTCGAGCTGGCCGGTGTCGATGTCGGTGCCGAGCGCGACATCGACCGCCCACAGGTGCCAGCCGTGTGGCACGGCGAGCGCGAAGTAGCTGCGGGTCTGCGCGGTCTTCCAGCCGCCGATCCAGCGACCCTGGCAGAACTGCTTGACGAAACTGGCCAGCCCGTCGTACCAGTCGTGGTTGCCCGGGATGGCGAACAGCCACCGCGGGTGCCAGGTCCAGGGCAGGACGGAGCGGAATGGGCCGACGAGTCGGTTGCGGTACTCCTGCATCGTCGCGAATGGGTAGGCCTGGTCCCCGCCCAACACCAGTACCGCGCCCGCCCGCGTGGGGTGCTCGCCGGCCGGGCCCGGTCCGGGCAGGGTCAGGGTGTCGCGGGCTACCAGTGCGGCGATCGTGGTGGTGGCGTCGAACCCGTCCCCGGAGTCGGCGACGTAGTCCAGCCACAACTCGTCGGCCCCGGTGAAGTCATAGCCCTGCGTCGATTCCGCCACGCTCCACCGATCCCCGCCGGCCGCGTCCCCGCCGGCCGGGTCCCCGTCCTGCGCCGCGTCGGCGTGTCGGGTCACGGACACACCGGTCTGGGCGTCGCGCCGGTCGAAGAACTCGGCGAACTTCGTCGACACCGCCACCTGTACACCGATCAGCACCAACAGTTTCGGCACGAGCCAGCGGGTGGGTTCTTGGGGAATGAACTCCATCTGGTCCGGCGCAGCGGAGGTGGGTCGTATGAGAGGAGGCTCGCCGGGCTCCGGCATCGGCACCGCCACCAGGTCGCCCGGCCCTTTGCCCGTGGTGGCAGCCCTTCCTGGCCTGCCCGCACCGTCGTGCCACCGCCACGGGCGCATCAGCAGCACTCGCGGCCAGCGCACCCGCCCGATCCGCGTCCCGGGCACCACCCCGGTCAACCGGCGCAGGAATCCACGCCGGATCACCCCCTCGACCATCGCAGCCCGACCCGCCCGGTCGACCGACGACTCCACCTTCACCCCGTCAGTCTGGCCGAGACCAGCGAGGGGCAACTCAAGGACGCGCTACTGGACTCGGCCGGTTGTATCGCCCCGTTAGCGATGACCGAATCGCTCTGCCGCCCCGGCGGGACGGGGACCGCTGCGGCCCCGACTGCCAATGGGCCAATGCCAGGGAGATGAGGTAGTTCGCGGAGCAGCGGACCCTTGTGATGATCTTCGGGTTGTGTACGCAGAGTGAGAACGGTCGGGGCGCATGGCAGTGCCCCGGCTGTCTGGCCGGGTGCGCCCGGTTCCACCCGGGATGTCCTGGTCGAGGGACGCGAGGGTGCGGGGTCAGGCCGCGGTGCCGCAGACGTGCACCTGGGCGGGGGCGGTGCGGGTGGTGATGCCGCGCGGGGCGTGCGGGAACGGCTGCCTGCTTTTGATCTTGTGGTCGCGGCGGCGATGTCGGTCGGTGGTGACCCGGGCGGTGGCGATCACGGTCAGGGCGCGCTGGTGGGCGGCGGCCCGGGCGGGTGCGGGCAGCGAGGCGGTGGCCGTCCCGGCCCGCACGGTGGCGATCAGGATGCGGCGGGCGGTGGTGAACGACAGGTGCCGGGCCGCGACCGGTTGGCCGGTGCGGGGACCTTTGCGGAACGGCTGGGCGATGGCGGCGGCGGAGCGGGTGGCGGCGTGGACGAGTTCGGTGCCGACGATCCAGGCGGCGTGCTCTTGGCGGATCAGCTCGGGATTGTGTGAGCGCAGGATCGCCCCGGTGCCGGGTCCGGCGTCGTGGATGGCCGACTTGGCCTCGCGCAGCGCGGTCTCCGAGCCGTCCCAGCGCCACCGATAGGCCTGCGCCAACTGGTGCGCAGGGTGGGTGGCGTGGTCGAGCAGATCGGTGACCAGGCAAAACGTGCGCCGTGAGGCGCTGTTGGTTCGGATGGAGGTGAAAGACCGCCATCGCCCCGCGGTCGTAGCGGTGGGGTGTAGCTGGAGGCAGCCGGAGCCGGGAGTTGCCGGGGAGGGTGGGAGCAGCCTCGACAAAGTCGGGTCGGCCGAGCACTGCCGGATGGGTCGGGCCCGGTGAGCGAGACGGGAAGGTATACGAGAGAAACCGGTGTCGTTACGCCTCTTGACTGGTCACCAGTTCTAACCCGGCGGATGTGGGCTGGTAAGCGGTGCGTATCCGTCCTTCATGACGGGCGGAGAACTCCTGATCGGGTCTGTTTTGCCTGGGTTGGGAGGCCACGGTGAATGTCTACGGCGTAACCGTGGCGAGGCCGCAGGGGTATAGCCGGGTGCCTAACCCGTTGACCGAACAGCAGTGAACACGGGAACCGCTCGTGGTCGTTCCACACGCTGTCTCACAAGCCGGTGGGGTGGGGTGGGGATAGGCGCAACGTCAGCCGAAGGCGCGGGTGGGGCGGGGCCGCCGTAGTACTCCGAGCGTGGGAGAGCCACGCACATGGGGAAGGGCGGCAGCGTGTCAGTCAAGGAGGGAGAGTAATGTCCGAAGATGCGCCGGTGAACACCGGCGCCGCGGGGTGGCCGGACGAGAGTACGGCCTATTTCGCGGTACGGAGGATGCAGACCAAATTGCACCGTTGGGCCGGTGATGATGCCTCTCGCCGGTTCGATGATCTGTTCGTGCGCCACGAAGCGCGATGAATCCGAGTGAGGTGAAAGACCTTGCCGGTGGGCTGTCGCAGCAGCCTGCCGAAGCTGAGGACAGCCTGATCCGGGGAACGCCGGTGAGGGCGGAAGCGGTCCTGACAAAGCCGGGACGCGTCGGCACTGCCAGACGGCGCGGGTTCGGCGAGCGAGACGAGAAGGTGTACGAGAGGAACCAGTGCGTGAAGCTCCGTAAGCGTCGAGCCGACTCGAACCTGGCGGATCTGGGTCGGTCAGCAGCGCACACCCGTCCCGAGTTTGGGAGGGGTGACTTCGAAGCCGGAATGGATAGGCCGGTGAGGAGGCCACGAGGAAGGTCTGCGGCGTACTCGTGGCGATGCTGCCGGGGTTTAGCTGGACGCCTCCCTCGTCGATCGGTTCATGGTGAACGTGGGAACCATCCGCGGCCGCCCTCACGGCGCTCCGGCCAGGACGCCGACGGGCAGGCCCGTTGCCGGCCAACGGCCGCGGGGTGGGACGGAGGTCTCGTAGTAGTCCGAGCACGCGAGAGGCGTGTACATGGCGAAGGGGACCAGCAAGCTGGCAGGGCGGATGCTGGAATGCCCGGAGTGCGTTGGTGAATACCGACGAGCGGGAGCTCGCGCTCTATCGCGCCGAGCGACGGGTACGGGAGATCCAGACCAAGCTGCACCGTTGGGCAACCGACGATCCAGACCAGCAGTTTCATGATCTGTTCAATCTCGTCTGTGACCCCGCGTTCCTGCTGGTGGCATGGCAGCGAGTGCGGGGCAACCGGGGCGCTCGAGCGGCCGGGGTGGACGGTGACACGGCCTTCACCATCGAACATCGGCGTGGCGTGGATGCTTTCCTCGCCGAGATCCGCGATGAGCTGAAGGCTCGACAGTTCCGGCCGCTTCCCGTGCGCGAACGGATGATCCCGAAGGCGAACGGGAAGCACCGGCGGCTGGGCATCGCCACCGTGCGCGACCGTGTCGTGCAGGCGGCGCTGAAGTTGGTGCTCGAACCGATCTTTGAGGCCGACTTCCTGCCCTGCTCCTACGGGTTTCGGCCCAACCGGCGGGCGCACGACGCGATCGCCGAGATCCGCACGTTCGCCGGCCCGCCGCACCGCTACGAGTGGGCGGTGGAGGGCGACATCGCCGCGTGCTTCGACGAGATCTCGCATCCGGCCCTACTCGACCGGATTCGGCGACGGATCTCCGACAAGCGCGTCCTGGCGCTGATCAAGGCGTTCCTCAAAGCCGGGATCTTCAACCAGGAGACCGGGCTGCGGGACTCGCCGGTCGGTGCCCCGCAGGGTGGCATCTTGTCGCCGTTGTTGGCCAACATCGCGCTGTCCGTGCTCGACGAGCATTTCACCGGCCGCATCCGCGACCAGCAAGCCCTGCCGCGACGGCACCAACGCGGACTGCCGTGGTTTCGGCTGATCCGCTACGCCGACGATTGGATCTTGTTGGTGCGGGGCGACCGGGCGCACGCCGAGGCGCTACGCGAGGAGGCCGCCGCGGTGCTCGCGCCGATGGGCCTACGCCTGTCGACCGAGAAGACCAAGATCACCCACATCGACGAGGGCCTCGACTTCCTCGGCTGGCGCATCCAGCGCCACCGGAAACGAGGCACGGACAAGAGCTTCGTCTACACCTACGCCAGCAAGAAGGCCGTCCGCGCGGTCACGGGCAAGGTGCGAACGCTCAGCCGATTGAACAAGAACCTGCCGCTCGAAGTGCTGCTGCACACGCTCAACCCGGTGCTACGTGGCTGGTGCACCTACTTCCAGCCGGGAGTGTCCAGCGCGACCTTCCGCTTCCTGCGTGCCTTCGCCTGGCGCAGGGTCATCGGATGGCTGCGCCGCAAGCACCTCCGGATGAACTGGAAACGACTGCGCCAGCGCTACTGCCACGGCGGCTGGTGGCCGTCCGACGGCAACGTGGCGCTGTTCGACCCGGGACGCATGCGGACAACCCGCTACCGCTACCGGGGTGCAGCAATCCCCACGCCATGGGCGAGCACGGCCTGATCGAACGAACTCTGAACGGGCTTGTGGAGAGCCGGATGCCCGGACAACGGGCACGTCCGGTTCGGGAGGCGGCCTGGAGAAACGGACCGGCCGAAAGACCGGCACCGCGCTCCAGGCCGACCTCACAACCTCGTCTCTGATCCCGGCGTTCCTGTTGGTGCGCCTGGGATCGGGTGCGGGGCAACACAGGGGGCGCGCACGGCCGGGGTGGACGGCCAGACCGTGGCCTGCCGATCGAGGCTGGGCAGGGCGTCGAGGGGTTCCTCGACGGGCTGCGGGCGCAGTGCTGAAGGCGCGCAGCTTCCGCCCGCTGCCGGTGCGGGAGCGGATGATCCCGAAGCCGGGATCGGGCAAGCGGCGCCGGTTAGGGATCCCGACTGTCGCGGGATCGGGTGGTCCAGGCGTCTCTGAAGCTGGTGTTGGAGCCGATTTTCGAGGCGGATTTCTTCCCGTGCTCCTACGGGTTCCGCCCGAACCGCCGGACCCATGACGCGGTGGCCGAGGTGCACCATTTCGACGTCCCACTCCTACGAGTGGATCGTGGAGGGCGACATCACAGCCTGTTTCGACGAGATCTCGCATCCGGCCCTGATGGACCGGGTGCGGGAACGGATCGGGGACAAGCGCGTCTTGGCTCTGGTGAAGGCGTTCCTCAAGGCGGGCATCCTCTGCGAGGGGTGCGGCTCCATCAGAGGTACCAGATTCCGGTTGAATCGGGTATTTCGGTCTCTACCGGAGTGTCTTGACATATCGGCACATACCGCCATGGCTGGTTTTGCGTTTGCGCAGGCAGGCAGGTTGCCGGGCTTCCGGGGCGGGCGGATGGGCTCACCCGGGCTGCCCGGGTGCGTCTGCGGGAAGGCCACCGCCTCGATTCTTCGTGGCGTCTTGGACCTCGAAGACGGAGACGGTGGCCGTGGACCTCAGCATTGCACATGATCGTGTCGCGAGTAAGGACGACGGGGACGCGGGGGCGGCGGACAGCGACGAAGCGCTGTTCGCGGGGGTACGCGGGCACGCGGAGGCGATGATCGCGTGGGCGGGGAGCGCGGAGGCGCTGGCGCTGGACAACGGGCAGCTGGAGAGCCGGGCGATGCGGGACGGGCTGGAGTTCATGCGGCTGCTGACGCAGGCGCACCTGGACCTGCGCGCGGCCCGGGAGCGGCCCCGCCACGATGTCACCGACGCGGGCGGGGATGCGCGCACGAGCTGCGAGGACGGGCACGAGCGGACCCGGGTGATGATCTATGGGCCGGTGCGCACGACCCGGATCGCCTACCGCAGGCGGGGCAAGGAGAACCTGTACCCGCAGGACGCGGAGCTGAACTGGGGTGAGCACGCGTACTCGGCGGGGATCGTCGCCCGCAACGCCGGGGCAGTGGCCGGGGGTCCCTTCGAGCAGGCGGTCGAGCAGGTCAGCGCGCAGGGCGCGATCCGGCTCGGCAAGCGGCAGTGCGAACAACTCGCGATCGCCGCGGCCGGCGATTTCGATGCGTTCTATGCTTCCCGGCTGCCGCAGCCAAGCCAGGCGGGCACCGGGCTGCTGCTGACCGCCGACGGGTCGGCGTTCCCGGTGCTGCCCGGCGCGCTGCGCGCGGCCACCGCGAAGGCCGCGGCGGCCCGCGCCCGGCAGGCGGCGGCCTGCGGGTGGCCCGATAACCCCTCAGAGCTGCGTAAGTCCCGCAAGCGGATGGCCGAGCTGGCCGCCGTCGCCGACATCCCGCCCGCCCCGCGCACCGCCGGCGACATCATCACCGCCCTGTTCGGCCCCGCCCGCAGCAGCAGCAGGCGGCGGCGGCGGTCCCGCCCCGGAACCCGGGCCGCACGCGCACGGCAAGACGCTGTTCGCCTCCGTCCGCCGCCCGGCCGGGGAGGTGATCGCGGACGCGTTCGCCGAGGCACACCGCCGCGACCCCGGCCACCAGCGGCCCTGGTTCGCGGTGGTGGATGGCAACAACCACCAGATCGAGACCATCACGGCCCTCGCCGCGCAGCACGACGTCCAGGTGCCGATCCTGATCGACCTGATCCACGTCACCCAGTACTTGTGGAAGGCCGCGAACAGCTTCTTCTACCCCGCCGACCCCGCCGCCCGGGCCTGGGTGAGACAACAGACCGCCAAGATCCTCACCGGCCGCCACCGCGACGTCCGCGCCGGCATCCGCCGCCGCGCCACCACCTACGGCTACAGCCCCGCCGAGCGCGCCGGCGCCGACGAATGCGCCGCCTACCTGGAAAACAAGCAGGACTACCTCGACTACCCCGCGTTCCTCGCCGCCGGCTGGCCCGTCGCCAGCGGCCTCATCGAAGGAGCCGCCAGATGGCTGATCAAGGACCGCATGGAAGTCACCGGCGCCCGCTGGGGCCTCGACAGCGCCGAAGCCGTCCTCCGCCTCCGCGCCCTGCGCGGAAACGGCGACCTCGATGACTACCTCGGCTACCACTTCCAACAGGAAAAACACCGCAACCACGACAGCCGCTACCAGCAGACCTGCGATCTCGCGGCATGACCACCCGAAACATCACCCAACGACCGGAATGTCATACCTGTGGAAGAGCCGCACCCCTCTGCGAGGACGGCACCGAGAGCGACACCGACACCGGTACCCCGCAGGGTGGAATTCTTTCGCCCGTGCTCGCGAACGTGGCCCTGTCCGTGCTCGACGAGCACTTCGCCGAGTCCGGGATCGAATCCAGGGAACGGGCCAGGCTTCGCCGATGGCGTCGTCGACGCGGTCTGGCGAACTACCGGCTGGTCCGGTACGCCGACGACTGGGTGCTCGCCGTGTCGGGCACCCAGGCGCAGGCCGAGGCCCTGCGCGTGGAAGCGAGCGAGGTTCTATCGACGATGGGTTTGCGCCTGTCGCCGGAGAAGACCTTGATTACCCATATCGACGAGGGCTTCGACTTCCTTGGCTGGCGCATCCAACGTCACCGGAAGCGGGGAACCAGCAACACGTACTACGTCTACGTCTATCCGGCCAAGAAGGCGCTGAACGCCGCCAAGGCCAAGATAAAGGCGATCTGCTGGCAGAACACGAACCGGCCGCTCGACGTCCTGCTGATCCGGCTCAACCGGTTTCTGCGGGGCTGGACCGCCCACTTCCGATACGGCTGTTCCAGCGCGACCTTCAACTACCTGCGGGCCTATACTTGGAAGCGGGTCTTTGGATGGCTGCGCCGCAAACACCGGCACAGCACTTGGAAGCAACTCCGGCGCCGCAACACTAGCGATGGATGGTGGCCCGCCACTCGGGATGTGGAACTGTTCAACCCGGCCGGGGTGAGCACCATGCGATACCTCTACCGGGGAACACGGATTCCCAGCCCGTGGCCGAGCACAGCATGAGGTGAGTCGAAAGCCCGACGGGACTTGTGGAGAGCCGGATGCCCGGAAACGGGCACGTCCGGTTCGGAGGGCGGATCGAGGAAACGGACCGGTGGAAACGCCGGCACCGCGCCTCGGTCCGACCCTACCACTCCCGCCGGATCACCCCTTGATGATCGGCGTATGGGGTGGGTGGGGGAGCGGGACGATCGTCGCGTTCTGCGCCCTACACGGCGGGGGCCTGGAATGAGGCTGGAGCGCCGCTGAAACCGGACAGTCGGAATATGCGGGCGCGTCCATCGCCGTTTCAGCGTCACGTCAGCACACGGTGCGAGGGTCCCCCCACGGTCAACCTCAGGAGCTGCTGTCGTCGTCGTGGCACGGTGGCGTTGTTGATGGCGGTCGAATGACGACCTGCCGGTCGCCCGCCACCCGCAGGCGCAGCCCGTTCGTCGGCGGCAGGGCCAGGTCGAGTGCTCCGAACCGGTCGGGGATCTCCGCCAGCTCGGGAATGCTGAGCGTGTCGCCACCGAACCACACGGTGCGCCCGCCCGCCTGCAGCACATAGGTCACCTCGTGCACGCCGTGCTTGCCCGGCGCTGCGGTCACCGCGAGGTCCCCGACGGCGGTCGCGTCCCAGGCCTCCAGCTCCCGCACGTCAGTGAAGCCGGCCCCGCGTGCCGTCGCCACCACGGTTTGCCGGGGCAGATCAACGGCACGGTGAGATCGCGGTAGCCGGCGAGTGCGTCCAGGTCGCAATGGTCGTAGTGCTCGTGGGTGACCACCACCGCCGCGAGGTCGGGAAGCTCGTCGACCGCGCACGCGACGGCCTCGCCCGGATCGTAGGTCGCAGTGAAGGTTAACCAGGGATCGGTGAGCACCACGGCGTGGCCGAAGCGGAGCAGGTGGTAGCTGTGTGCGATCCGGTGACGTCGAGCTCGGTCACGCAGCCCCCTCCTCGATGCTCCCAGCGAGGTCCTGCAGCGCCCCGAGTACCCGCTCCGGTGCCTCGAGTTGGGGGAGGTGTCCCGCCTGGGCCAGCACCGTGAGGTGTGCCTCGGGCAGGGCGTCCGCCCAGGCTCGGCCATGTGCGGGATCGACGATGCCGTCCGCCGCCCCCCACATCACGTGGACCGGAACCGGCATGGCGCGCAGTCGACCGCCGAGCGTGGGGTCGGTCATCGAGGAGCCGGCGTAGAAGGAGAGCGCGGCCATGTTCGCCTCGACCTGCTCGCGCCGGGCCCGGCGCAGTCAGGTCGGGGCGAACCGCGCCGGTTCGTGAAACGACAGCCGGGCCAACTCCGGCGGGGCAAGCCCTGAGACGGCCGTCACCGGGTGGCCCGGCACCTCGAGGCCGATGGCGTCCAGGACCACCACGCCGCCGACCCGCGGGCTGCCCAGGAGACCGACCTCGGCGGCCAGCCAGCCGCCGAACGAGTTGCCGATGACGGTGACGTCCCAGAAGTCGAGATCTTCGAGCAGGCGGACGTAGAGCCGGGCCAGGTCACCCGTCCCGGTGATGCCGTCCGAGCGCGGCGTCCCGTCGAACCCGGGATGAGCCGGCACGAGCACCCGCGCCCGCAACCGGGCCGCGAGCAGGTCCCCGAAGCCGCGCACGGACGACGGTCCGGCCCCACCTTGCAGCAGCAGGAACGGCCGCTCCCGATTGCGCTGGGCAAGGCGACTCGCGATGCCGACTCCGTCGAGGTCGACGATGTGCTCGGCGTCGTTGGGTATCCAGCGGACGGAAGACGGTGTGCCGACCGCGCGCTCGGCTCCTTTGCTCATGTCGGGCATGTGCCGTCCGACAGACTGGCCCCACCGGCGTCGGAGCAGGAGAGGACGGCTGATCATGGGATCGGGACCACCACCCTCAAGGCACGCCGCGCGGCGGCCCGAACTCGCCGACTTCCTGCGCAGCCGCAGAGCGGCCGTGCGGCCCGAGGCGGTCGGGATCGAGGCCG
Source organism: uncultured Actinomycetota bacterium (assembly GCA_963780835.1). GTDB lineage: Bacteria > Actinomycetota > Actinomycetes > Mycobacteriales > Pseudonocardiaceae > Pseudonocardia. The sequence goes on from CAWADQ010000034.1 coordinate 59,173, forward strand.
GTCTGCGGCGCCGGACTCCTGGCTTGCGCCGGGAGGAGGTCGCGGCTCGGGCCGCCGTGGGCGTCTCCTGGTAAACCTGGCTGGAACAGGGACGCGCCGTCACCCCGTCGGTGCAGGTTCTGGAGGGCACTCGGCCGGGCCCTGCGGCTCAGCCCTTCCGAACGAGAGTACCTGTTCCTCCTGGCAGGTCTCGCTGTGCCGGCACCCGGGCCTCATCGGCGTCCCGCTGGACGACGACACCGTCGCCATGGTCGCCGGCCTCGCCCTACACCCGGCCTATGTGCTCGGCCCCACGTTCGACGTCCCGCCCACAACCAGCCCGCGGAGCTGATCCTCGACGACCTGCTGACGTGGCCGCCCGGCCGGCGCAACCTGCTGCGATGGCTGTTCCAGCGTGAGAAGGACTGGGTGGGGATGGAGTCCACGTGGCGGAGGACGGTGCACGCCAACCTGCTGGACTTCCGCCGGGAGTACGCGGGAACGATCCGGAATTCGCCGATCTGGTCGACGACCTGATCCGCAGCAGCGAGTCGTTCCGCTCCTGGTGGGCAGACCACGACGTCCTCGCGCTGACGTCGACGGTCAAGCAGATCCCACACCGCCGGATCGGACCGCTGCGGCTACGACAGCTGCAGAGCCGGCCAGAGAATCGGCCCGAGCTGCGCCTGCGGATCCTCGTCCCGGACGACGACGCCACGCGCCAGGCGTTGACTCCATCGACCTGAAGGTTTGCCGACAAGGCTGATCTTCGACGATCGAGCGTGACACGAGCGGCGGGTCGCGGGATCGTCAGCCGAGGTCGTACGTCGGTGCAACTCGAGGGCGTCGGCCGCTACGGCGGCGCTCGAGGCACCGCAGGCCGTGTCGGCCGTGATCCTCGACTTCGTGGACGGCATCGACGCGGCCAGCGAGAGCGGATCCTGACGCCGGTGCGCGCTACCGTGCTCTGATGCCGCGCCGGGTACGAGTCTCCGGACCCGACCTCGACCGACCGGCAGCCAGGCGACGATGAGACGACCGGAACGGCCGTGAGCGACACACTGACCGGCCACCTGACGGTGGCGACGTGCATCGGCTGCGGTGCCCGCAACCGCGCCGGGGAGTGTCCCGACGGCTGCGCCGACGTCGCACTCGATCTGGTCGACATCGTCGACCTCGCCGACGTGGCCGAGCGGACCGAGGCGCTCAAGGACCGGGTGGCGGCGCTGCGCGAGCTCGCCCTCGCCGTGGCCGGCGACCCGCCGTTCGCCTGGGCGACGGTGCACGAGCGGGCTCGTGAGGCGATCCGGCTGCCGGTGCCTCCGGAGCCGGACATCGCGGTGATCGAGGCGTGGGGGTGCCCGCGCTGCGGACGGATCGACGCTCCGCAGCCCTGCCTCGGAGTGTGCGTGCGCCGCCCGGGGGCGGTCGCCGACGCGAGCGAGTATCGAGCGTTCGCCGAGCGGTCCGCGCAGCTGGCAGCCGAGGACCAGACGTTCACCGGGCTCGCCCGCCTCCTGGCCACCGTCACACCTCGCCCCGGACAGGAGGAGCCGACGATGGCGGCGGTCCGGTCGCGGGCCCGGGAACTGCTGGGCCGGTTCGCGGGCTGAGCCCGTCCGCCCTACTGCAGAGCGGCCCAGCCGAGCGCGCCGAGCGCGAGAACCTTGCCGGCCTCCAGACCGACGTAGGCGTGGTGGGCGTGGGAACGCGGACCCTCCTCGCCCCGGAGCACCTGGTTCGAACGGCGCACCAGAGCAGGTCGCACCAGGACGAGCTGGGCCACGAGCGCGGCGACGGCCAGGGCCGCGGTCGCGACGACTCCGGGCGGGTGCGGCCCAGAGCGGCGGCGAGCAGGACCGCGACGGCGAGCACGACCTCGACGCGGTTGAGGGCAGCGAAGACCACGCGACCGATGCCCAGACCCAGTGCGAGGGTGACGCCCGGGGCCCGGAACCTGAGCGGAGCCTCCAGGAAGGAGATCGCGAGGACCATCCCGAGCCATACACAAACGACCGCACCGACCACCGCGTTCACGTCATTCCCTCTCGCCGACGGGCGACTCGTCGGTTACCAGAGCGCTGCGCGCAGCGCCGAGGCCCAGCGCGCGGCGCGGCGGCGGCACCTCGTCGCGCGTGGCCGGCGGCCGATGCCCGACGGCCTCCCGTACAGGGACGTCGGGGTCAGCTGTGCCTGGGCCGGGCACGGCGCCATCAACGCCAGCGCCTCGCCGGGGTAGTCGGCGACGAGCTCCGCCACGAGGTCGTCCCGGTCCGCGGCGACGGCACGGTTCACGGCGTCAATGTAGTGTTCGTGCAGCGCTCGCAGGCGGTCGGCGAGCGAATCATCAGCGAGCGGGTCGGTCGTGCTCACCCTCAGGATTATCGGTCCGCAAGGGGCGTTCGGGGCGGTCGGTCCCCTGCCGGTCTTACCGGGCAGTGGGGACCGGTCCCGGATGGCGGCGCGTGATCCAGAGCGCGTTCTGGCCGGCCGCGCCCGGCACCGGGGCGTTCATCTGGGTCGGCATGGAGGCCGGGATCCTCGTCGCGGTCGTGCTGGTCGCTCCTCGCGCTGGCGCTCTGCCGGGGCCGGTGGACCTTCCTGCGCGCGCCGGGTCAGCCGATGTCAGCACCGGCAGCGCTCTGAAATTCCGGCCTCATCGAGTGGTCGGGACCGGCTGCCGGATGGCGGAGTTGAGCCGGTTCCAGACGTTGATCGCCGCGATCGACAGCAGCAGGGACGAGAGCTCCTTCTCGTCGTAGATGTCGGCGGCGTCGTCCCACACGTCGTCGGGGACGGCGTCGGGCCGGTCCGCGAGCCGGGTCACGGACTCGGCGAGCGCGAGCGCGGCGCGTTCGGCGTCGCTGAAGTACGGCGACTCCCGCCACGCGCCGACCCCCCAGATCCGCTCGTCGCTCTCGCCGGCGTCCTTGAGTTCGCGGGCGTGCATGTCCACGCACACGCTGCAGCCGTTGATCTGGCTCACCCGCAGGTGGATCAGCGCGTGCGTCACGTCGGGGACGGTGCCCGACTTCGTGGCCTTGCTCAGCGCGAGCAGCGCCTTCATCGCGTCCGGCAGCACCATCACGGGGTGCGTCATCCGAGCCTGCATCATGTCCTCCTGCTGTCACATCCGCCCCGTCCGAGCGGGTCATCGGGGTGACCCGGCAGACCGAGGAGATGTGACAGGTGCAGGACGACGAATTCTGGGCGGCGCAGTTCGAGGAGCACCGACCCCGCCTGCGGGCGGTGGCCTACCGGATGCTCGGCTCGTTCGCCGAGGCCGAGGACGCGGTACAGGAGGCCTGGTTGCGGGTCTCGCGCGCGTCGGGCGACGACGTGGACAACGTCGGCGGCTGGCTCACGACGATCGTCTCGCGCCAGTGCCTCAACATGCTGCGCTCGCGCGCGACCCGGCGGGAGGACCCGCTGGACGTGCGGGTGCCCGACCCCGTGGTGGAGTCCGGCGACGCGATCGACCCGGCCGAGCAGGCTGTGCTCGCCGACTCCGTCGGGCTCGCGCTGCTGGTGGTGCTGGAGGCGCTCGACCCGGCGGAGCGGCTCGCGTTCGTGCTGCACGACACGTTCGCGGTGCCGTTCGAGGAGATCGCCGCGATCCTGGGGCGGACCCCCGCCGCGGCCCGGCAGCTGGCCAGCCGGGCTCGGCGGCGGGTCCAGGGCGCGAGCCCGGCCGGGCAGCCCGATCGGGCCCGGCAGCGCGAGATCGTCGACGCGTGGATCACGGCGGCCCGCGGCGGTGACTTCCAGGGTCTGGTCGCGCTCCTGCACCCGGACGCCGTGCTGCGCGTGGACACCGGCCGTGCCGACTCGATGCTCACCCGGGGCGCGGCCGCGGTCGCCCGGCAGGCGTCGATGTACCGGGCAGCCGGGCTCCGGGCGCGGTTCGCGGTGGTCAACGGCGGCGCCGGCATCGTGTCCACGATCGACGGCCGACCGTCGGCGGTTCTGGCGTTCACCGTCGCGGACGGGCTGATCGTCGAGATCGACATCCTGGCCGACCCGCAACGGTTGGCCGCACTCGACATCGCGCCGTGATCAGGACGCGGGCTTGTCCTCGTGGGGTGCGCGGTCACGGGAGGGTGCAGGACGAGGACCACGACCATCAGAATCATGATCACGGCGGTCAGCGTGATGGGGATCGGGATGATCGGGTCGAACAGGACGAGGACGGCGCCGAGCGGGAGCGCGACGTTGACGACGCGGTCGGCGTTCTCGCGGATGGCGATCCACCAGATGCCCAGCACGAAGATCGCGATGGGGACGGTGACGGTGAACGACGCGGCGACGTCGCCGAGTTGACTGTGCCCGGTGAGCACGTCGATCTCGACCTCGATGCCTGCGGAGAAGGCGCCGGCGGCGGCGAAGACGAAGTAGTGGACGTAGCCGTAGCGCAGGGAGCTCGTTGAGGTCGCGGATGGCCGTGTGGTGCGGGGGCCAGAAGTAGATCCACCAGAGCGCGGCCGTCACGACCACCGCCAGCACGGCGATCGAGATCAGGGGGCCGAGGGCCTGGTCGTCGTGGAGCGCCTCGATGACGGCGTTCGCGGAGGCGAGCAGGCTCTCGCCGAGCAGGATCAGGGTGAACAGGCCGTAGCGCTCGGTGATGTGGTGGGGGTGCCAGGGCGTCGTGCCCTGCCTCTCGGCGATGACCGGGATCGCGAGCTCTGCGCCGATGAGGACGATGAACGCGATCCGGCCCGGCACCTCGGGCAGCGCCAGCAGGAGGAGCCAGCAGACCTGGAGGAGCGCGATACCGCCCGCGTAGACCTGGGTCGCACGGCGGCTGCTCCCGGCGGAGCGTGATGCGCGCAGCCACTGGGCGACCATCGCGACGCGCATGACGACGTAGGCGAGGATCAGCAGCGTGTAGTCGTGGTCGGTGAACGCAGGCTCGACTCCCGCCGCGAGGACGAGCACGCCGGACATCTGGACGATGGTCAGCACGCGGTAGAGCCAGTCGTCGGTGGCGAAGGACGTGGCGAACCAGGTGAAGTTCATCCAGGCCCACCAGATCCCGAAGAACACCATGGCGTAGGAGGTCAGGCCGTCCGCGACATGGTTCTCGGTGAGCGCGTGGTGGAGCTGGACCGCCGCGTTGCTGACCGCGACGACGAAGACCAGGTCGAAGAACAGCTCGAGCGTGCTCGCCGTCCGACCCGGCTCGCGGGGGTCGCGGGGCCTCATCGGGACGAGGCGTGACCTCGTGGTCGACGTCGCTGCGGCGCTCATCGAACTCCCTCGCAAGCTCGCTCATCGGACGGAACCGCCGGCGGCGAGCATGTCACGCTGCTGATCGTGCACGACGGCGCGGCCGACCCCCGGTAGTGGAGGCCGGCCGCGCCGGCCGAAGCGTGGAGTGACTGGCGGGTCAGTGGATGTGCGCCCCGCCGTTCACGTCGTAGGTGGCGCCGGTGATGTAGCCCGACTCCGCGCGGCACAGGTACGTGATCAGGTCGGCCACGTCGGCGACCCGGCCCTTGCGGCCGACCGGCACCCCGGCGAGGACCTGCTTCTCCTTCTCGCCCACGAGCTTGCCGGCGGTGATGTCGGTGTCGATCAGGCCGGGAGCGACGGAGTTGACGGTGACGCCGTTCGGCCCCAGCTCTCGCGCCAGGGCGCGGGCGAACCCGAGCTGGGCGGCCTTCGCCGCCGAGTAGGCGACGCCGCCGAAGACACCGCCGCCGCGCTCGGCCGAGACCGACGACAGGAACACGATGCGGCCGAAGCCGCGCTCGACCATGCCGGGCGCGAGTTGGCGGGTCACGTTGTAGGAGCCGCGCACGTTGACCGCGAACATGCGCTCCCACTCCTCGGCGGTGACCTCGAGGAAGGGGATCGGTGAGGTGACGCCGGCGTTGTTGACCAGCGCACCGACCGGTGGGACGGCATCGGCGACGACGGCCAGCGCGGCCTCGACGGAGGCGGCGTCGGTGATGTCGCAGCCGACGCCGACGGCCTGGACGCCGTGGCGCTCGGCGACGTCGTTGGCGGCGTCCTTGGCGCCGGCCTCGTCGAGATCGAGGATCGCGACGTTCCAGCCGGCGGCGGCGAGGGCGTGGGCGGTGGCGCGGCCGATGCCGCGGGCGGAACCGGCGCCGGTGACGACGGCGGTGAAGTCCGAGACGGACAAGGGATTCTCCTGAGGGGCGTAGAAGCGTAAGGGGGAAGGGCGCGGTCGGCGCCGGGATTGCAGCAAGGTGGCTTTGCTGCAATCCGGTTGGTGCAGGGCCACCTTGCTGCAAACCCTGACGGGCGCCGGCCGTGCCGTACGGCAGAACTCAGACGGTCGGCGGCGCGGGGTCGGCGGATGCGTTCCCCAGCTCGGCCTTGATCTTGCTGACGATCGAGTCGGTGGACAGCCCGTAGCGGTCGTGCAGGGTGGGCAGTGCGCCGGCGGCGAGGAACTCGTCGGGCAGCGCGACCGGCACGATCCGCGTGCCGACCCCCGCGAAGGCCAGCGTCGACGCGACCGACTCGGCCAGCCCGCCGATCACGGTGTGGTTCTCCAAGCGTCACCACGAGGCGGTCGGTCCGGGCGGCCCGCAGGATCGCCTCGCGGTCCAGCGGCTTGATCGTCGGCACGTGCAGCACCGCGACGTCGACGTGGTCGGCCTCGAGCCGGGCCGCGGCCTGCAACGCCCGCATGGTCATGAGGCCCGTCGAGATGAGGACGACGTCGCGGCCGGTGCGCAGCTCGGCGGCCTTGCCGAGCTCGAAGCGGTAGCCGTACTCGTCGAGCACCGTGGGGACCTGGCCGCGGAGCAGCCGCAGGTAGGTCGGTCCGTTGTGGGCGGCGAGCTGGGGGACAGCTTGCTCGATGTCGACCGAGTCGCAGGGGTCGACGATCGTCAGGTTCGGGCAGGCGCGCAGGATCGCGAGGTCCTCGGTGGCCTGGTGGCTGGGCCCGTACCCGGTGGTCAGGCCGGGCAGCGCGCCGACGATGTTGACGTTCAGGTTGGGCTCGGCGATGTCGAGGCACAGGAAGTCGTAGGCGCGGCGGGTGGCGAAGACCGAGTAGGTCGACGCGAACGGCACCAGACCGACCTCGGCCAGTCCGGCCGCGGCGCCGAGCATCGCCTGCTCGGCCATCCCCATCTGGAAGAACCGGTCCGGGTGGGCGTCGCGGAAGATGTGCATGTCGGTGTACTTGGCCAGGTCGGCCGACAGCCCGACGATCTCCGGGCGCTCCTCGGCGAGCCTGGCCAGGGCGTGCCCGAACGGAGCGGGGGCGGTCTTCTGCCCCGGGTCGGCGAACGAGGCGATCATCGCCGACGTGGTCAGCCGCTTCTTCGGCGGAGTGGTGGTGGTCATCGGTTCAGTCCCTCGGTGTCGTGGCCTGCGGCGAGCTGGTCGCGGGCGATCTGCCACTCGTGCTCGGAGACGCGCATGAAGTGCGCCTTCTCCCGGGTCTCGAGCAGCGGCACGCCGCGGCCGATCCGGGTGTCGCAGATCAGCACGCCGGGCGAGCCCTTGTGGGCGCGGAGCTCGTCGAACGCGTCGACCAGCGCCGCGATGTCGTTGCCGTCGACCCGCAGGGCGTGCCAACCGAACGCCAGCCACTTGTCGAGGACCGGCTCGGTGCGCAGCACGCCCGCGGTCGGGCCGTCGGCCTGCAGGGCGTTGACGTCGACGATGGCGGTGACGTTGTCCAGGCCGTGGTGGGCGATCTGCAGCGCCGCCTCCCACGTCGAGCCCTCGTCGAGCTCGCCGTCGGAGAGCAGGTTGTAGACCCGGGCCGGGTTGCCCTGGTGGCGCAGCCCGAGCGCCATGCCGGTGGCGACGGCCAGGCCGTGGCCCAGCGAGCCGCCGGAGATCTCCATGCCGGGCGTGTAGGACGCCATGCCCGACATCGGCAGCCGGGACTCGTCGGAGCCGTAGGTCTCCAGCTCCTCGACCGGGATGATCCCGGCCTCGGCCAGCGCCGCGTAGAGCGCGATGGCGTAGTGGCCGATCGAGAGCAGGAACCGGTCGCGGCCGGCCCAGTGCGGGTCGTCGGCGCGGAAGCGCAGCTGGTCGGTGTAGACCACGGCGAGGACGTCGGCGACGCCGAGCGCCTGCCCGATGTAGCCCTGGCCCTGCACCTCGCCCTCGGCGAGGGCGTTCAGGCGGATCCGGTAGGCGGCGTCGCGGATGCGGGCGATCCGGTCGGCGCGGTCGGTGGCGGCGGGTCGGGCCGCCGGGGTGGTCAGCGAGGTCATCGCATCCTCCACGTCGTCGTGCGGGTGGTCGGCTTCTGGTCGGACATGACGTCAGCTCCCGCTGGTCGAATCGCTGCTGCGGCGCGGCGCGGGCTCGGTGCCCTCGGCCTTGATGGCGCGCTCGAGGGCGGCGACCTCGTCGCGCTCGGCGCGGCCCCAGGTCTCCCGGGTGACCAGCGCGGCGACGAGGCCCAGCAGGCCGTAGAAGCTGAACAGGATGGCCGGGCCGATCCAGCCGGTGCCGATGTACAGCGCGGTCGCGATCAGCGGGGTGAACCCGGAGACGACCGCGGAGAACTGGTAGGCCAGCGAGGCGCCCGTGGTGCGGGTCTTGGCGTTGAACAGCTCGGAGAACCAGGCACCCTGCACCCCGGCCAGCGAGTTCTGGCAGACCGAGTAGCTGATGACGAACGCGATGACGATCAGCACTGCGGATCCGGTGTTGACCACCAGGAACAGCGGGATGCCCCAGACGACCATGATCGCGGTGCCCAGGATGTACACCGGGCGGCGGCCGATCTTGTCGGTCCAGGCACCGAAGTAGGTGGTGGCGAAGATGCCGATCGCGGCCGCGATCATGGTGGCGGTCAGCGTGACCGGCCGGCCGGCCAGCTTCTCACTGGCGATGTAGGACAGCATGAACGTGACCGACACCGCGTAGCCGGCGGTCTCGGCGATCCGCAGGCAGAACGCGCGCAGGATGTTCCGCCAGTCGTCGCGCAGGACCTCCATCAGCGGGTTCTTCGAGAGCTCGCCCTCTTCCTTGAGCTCCTCGAACTCCGGGGACTCCTCGACCTTGAGCCGGATGAAGATGCCCGACGGCGATCAGCATCGCGGACAGCAGGAACGGCACCCGCCAGGCCCACTGGCTCACCCAGCGGGACGCTGATCAGGAACGCGAAGTTGGCCAGCAGCAGCCCGACCGGGAACCCGGCCTGGGTGATCCCGGTGTAGAGCCCCTTCTTGCGCCACGGGGCGTGTTCGAAGGTCATCAGGATCGCGCCGCCCCACTCGGCGCCGAACGCCAGGCCCTGGATGACGCGGACGATCACCAGCAGGATCCCGGCCCAGACGCCGACCTGCTGGTAGGTGGGCAGCGCGCCGATCAGCACCGTCGCGATGCCCATGAGCAGCAGCGAGCCGACGAGCACCGGCTTGCGGCCGATCTTGTCGCCGAGGATGCCGCCGATGATGCCGCCCAGCGGGCGGACGGCGAACCCGATGCCCAGCGTCGCGAACGACAGCAGCGTCCCCGACAGCGGGTCGTTCGCCGGGAAGAAGGCCGTGTTGAAGTACAGCGCCGCGGCGATGCCGAAGCCGATGAAGTCGTAGGTCTCGATCATGGCGCCGACCGAGCAGCCGATCGCGACCTTCTTCTTCATCGGCGTGCCCTCGATGGGGTGCCAGTTGGCGACCTCCGCGAGGTGCGGGTCCCGCAGCGGCGGGTGCCGTTCGGTCATGGTGATCTCCGATGATCAGGAGGACTCGGACGGGAGGTAGCCGGTACGCGCCTGCCGCTAATCCCCAACAGTTGACTGTTAACAGTCGACCGTTGACGAGAAGAGTGAGGGGTGGGGGAGGTGGTGTCAATGCCCGTGCGGGCGGCTCACCCGGATGGCGGTAGCGGTCGACGGGCCGGTTGATCATCGGGCGATCCCGCGAAGCGGTCGATTGCCCCGTGACAGGGCTGACGGATGCTGATCATCCGGACCGAACGGCTCGAACCGGCCGATCAGTCGGCTCAGTCGTCGGCGGCGTACTGCTCCGCGGCGGCCGCCATGTGCTGCTCGACGACCGACCTCGCGGCCGCCACGTCGCCGCGCTCGATCGCCTCGACGATCGGGGCGTGCCGGGTCCGCGCCATCATGGACGGCGTGCTGGCCGACTCGTAATTCATGATCGTGACGCGGATGCGACCCTCGAGGTAGCGCCACGCCTCGACGAGCATCGCGTTGCCCGACAGCTGGCACAGCAGCAGGTGGAAGCCCAGATCGGCCTCCAGCTTCGTCGCGAAGTCGCCCTCGCTGTCGGACAGCCGGGCCAGGCCCTTGCGCAGCGTCGCCACGGCCTTCTCACGCTCGGTCGAGGCGATGATCTCGGCGACGGCGAGCCCCTCCAGCGCCGCCCGCACCCGGAACAGCTCTCGGACGGCCTTCGGCGAGATCGTGCTCACGCGCAGCATGTTGCGGTTGCCCGCCGTCACGAGCCCCTCCTGCTGCAGGTGGCGCAACGCCTCGCGCACCGTCCCGCGGCTCACCCCGAGATGGCCGGCCAGTGCCACCTCGCTCAGGTGATCACCCGGCCGGTACTGGCCCGACGTGATCGCGGACCGCAGAGCCTCCAACGCGCGCTCACGCAACGTGCTGCGGTCCAGGTTGGCGAGGGGTTCGGCAGCCACCCGGCCGAGCATAGCGGTCCGTTGTCAACAGTCGTACAAAGCGGTGTTATGGTGTCTCGATCAGGTCGGTCACGGCCGTCCTGAGCAGAGCGACGTGGGCGTCCGTCGGCGGGACGCGGCCGAGCAGCAGTGCGGTGACGTACAGCGCGTGCAGGGGAGCCGTGACGTCGGCATCGGCCGGCGCGTCGAGCAGCCGCTTGACCGCGGTGCTCGACGCGTTGAGCACGAGCACCCCCCGCGCGTCGGGCTCGCCTGCCGGCCACCACAGCACGGGCCGGTCCGTGGGCTCGAAGCTCGCCACCCGCACGGCGATGCCCTCGTCGTGCAGTGCCTGGCCGGCCTTCGCGACGAGCGCCGCCGCCCGGTGGTCCGCCAGCGGAACGGGATCGGAGAGCGCGATCACGTCGTGCGCGGTGACCTCGCGGAAGTGCGCGTCCTCGCCGTTGTCGACGAGGTGGAGCAGATCGGCCTCGTGCAGGCCGCTCGCGTTCACCAGCAGCACTCCCGCATGGGCCGCGACGTCGGACAGGGCCAGATAGGTGTCGGAGTCCCGCACGTAGGGGACGGGGCCGGGGCTCTCGATGAGCTGCTGGATGGTGCGCCGGCCGGTCGTGGTGTCGTACGGGAGTGTGGACCGCAGGAGGTCGCGGACGTCGGACTCGTGGACGGCCAGCGCCTTCAGCCCGTCGGCATGCAGGGCGATGATGTCCTGGTAGATGTCGGGGTACATCCCGTGCACCAGGATCAACTCGCTGAGCAGCCGGAACCCGATCCGCTTGCGCGCGAACTCCAGCGCGCGCGACTCCTGCAGGCCTTCGCGCGCCGCCGTCAGCGGGAGGGCGCCGGAGTCGATCACGGCGCGGCAGAAGAACGCCCAGCGGGGCACGATCAGGTCGTTGGTGTCGGCGACGAGCATGCCCTTGGAGTAGATGCGGTCACCGGTGCGGTAGCCGGGGCGGGAGGTGTAGGGCAGGACGAAGGCCAGGCCCGTCACGTCCGTCGACGACGACTCCAGCGGGATGATGCCCAGCGCCTCGAACCCGAAGCGCTCGCGGCACCAGTCGAGCTGCTCGTCCGTCGTGAGCTTCCACGGCGGCGTCCGCTGCGACACGACCGTGTCGCCGACGCGGACCGCCACGTCCAGGAGCTCCGCGAAATCGCTCGCGAACTCGAGGACCGCGTCGCTCTCGCACCACCGGTAGGCGCGGTAGCGCGGGTGCAGCCGCACCTCGGTGCCCGGCTCGGGAAGCGCCCGGGCGGACTCGTGGATCGTGAAGGTCCCGTCGCTCGAACCGACCCAGCGGAGCGTGGGCGCATCCGGGGCTGTGGGCCGACCGCGACACCACCTCGATGGAGTCGGCGACGAGGAAGCCGGAAAGCAGGCCGATGCCGAACTGCCCCAGGAAGTCACGCCGGGCCATCGCGAAGTCGTCGCGCTTCGAGGTACTGCCGATCATCGACAGGAGCTTGCGCATGTCGTCTGCGGTGAGCCCGATGCCGTTGTCCCGGACGATCAACGGGTCCGTTCCCCACGCCGGCTCGATCTCGATGAGGCCGTCGACGTCGTGGCCGAGCTCCGCCCGGGCGGTGATGGCGTCGCGGGCGTTCTGCACGAGCTCGCGCAGGTAGATCCGCTCGCTGCTGTAGAGGTGGTGGCTCAGGACGTCGACGAGGCCTCGAAGGTCGACCCGGAACTGCTCGCGCATTGTCGTCCTCGCCTTCCCGCTGCTTCGACGGTCTCTCTGCGCGTCGTCGTGCACTACTCGCGAGCAGCCCCGTGGGCGCGACGCATCCCAGCCGCGTTGCCACGGGGCACTCGCTCGTCGTGCCGTGGAGATCGAGTCAGATCTTGAGGTCCTTCTCGATGCTCGCCAGGCGGAAACGTGCCATGGCGAGATTCGCCCGGGCCCGGTCCAGCACCAGGTAGAGGAAGAATCCCTCCTGCCGGGCCAGGGGCCGGATGATGTGGTACTGCTTGTCGAGCGTGATCAGAATGTCTTCGATCGACTGCTGCAGGCCGAGGTCGGCCATCGTGCGCATCTTGGCCTGCACCACGTTGCTGTTGCCGGCGGCCGCGACGTCGAGGTCGAGATCCATCGGGCTGCCCGCGGTGCCGAGCGCCATTCCGCTGCCGCTGTCGACCAGGGCGACGCCGAGCGCACCCTCGATCTCCATGGCGCCCTTGAGGGCGGTCTGATGAGTAGCCATGACTTTTCCTTCGGGGGGTCGGGAGCGACTCGGGGGGCCGCCCTCGGTAGGGGCATTCGGCGAAGCCGGTATCGGGGGACGCCTTCTCGCACTCACGACGTCGTCGGACGACGGGATCCCGATCGAGGGGTCCACATCGGCCGCCGCGGTCATCGGGGAACGCGGTGACGCCGACTGCGGAGCGTGACGGCCGCTGGTCGCATCGTGTTCGTCGCCGTCCCCCGTCTCTGGGGGCTGAGGCTCGTCCGACCGCCGCCACCACGCCACGTTTGCGGAGCGTAGCAGTAAGCGTAGTGCAATCGGGTGATTACTCACTCTGCGAACGAGCGAGGCGATCATCACGGAGCGTGATGATCGTCAGCGTATCGGCCGAACAGTCCTCAGTCGACAGAATGGTCCAGTGTGACGTAGGACAACCGGACCACTGCTCAGGATGTCGACAGGCACGCTGGAGATCGTGTAGGGCGGCGGGTCGTTCCAGCCGGCGTTGACCACGAGATACCGGTCGCCGACCCGCGCCACGGCCGGTCGCGTCATGGAACGACGGGCCGCGCAACCGGGTGATCACCGTGCCGCGGGTCGCCTCGGCGTCGAGCTCGACCACCGACAGGCCGTCTTCGTCCGGGACCACCAGCCGGTTGCCGTCGAGGATCATCTTGCTGCCCAGCCGCACGGTGGCGTCGGCGATCGGGGTGATCGTGCGGCCCTGCGGCGCCTGCGGGTCGAGGTCGATCCGGTAGAGCGTGCCGTCGAAGTACTTGACGACCACGAGCCGCGTGTCGCTCAGCGCGACGACGCCCTCGAGGTTGTCCGGCCCGTTGACGTACGGGATCTCGGGGCTCAGCGGGATGGATGTCGGCGTGCCCGTACCGGCCGCCACCTGGTCGGGGGTCAGGTGCCAGAGCACCGGCCGCACGGCGTCGGTCACCCACACGTCTCCCGCGTCGGTGACGTGCAGGCCGTGCAGCATCCCGTCCGGTCCCGTGCTGAACTCGCCGACCCGCTGCTTGGTCTGCAGGTCGTAGGCGCGGATGTCGCCGTTCATGCCGCCTGCGATGACCAGTCGCTCACCTGCGACACCGATGCCGGTCGCGGCCTGGCCGGGCTGCCCCTCGAGGAACACGCGCACGGTCGGGTCGTCGGGGCTGCCGCGGTAGATGCTGCCGTCATACCAGGCACCGACGAAGAAGGTGCCGCTGGCAGCGTGCCAGGTGATCGGCGCCGGGTTGCGGTGCTCGGGCTTCTCGAGGGTGTAGACCGTGACCGGTCCGGTCGTCGGGGCGGTGGGCGCATGTGCGGCGGACGTCCCGGACGGCGGGGAGGTCGACGGGGCGCTGCAGGCCGTGAGGGCGGCCAGCGCGGCCGCCGCGGCAACGAGGACGGGCTGCATTCTCACGACGGCCTCCTCCCGAGGACGCGGGCAGGATGGCAGCACTCCGGTTCGCGCGGTATCGGCCAAACAGTCGCAAAGGGGCGAAGGCGCCGGTTTTCGGACGGTGAATCGTTCGACGGGCGTGATTTCCGTCGTCGGAGGTCTGCGAAACGGCGAACCGCCGCGACGGATGGTCGTCCGTCGCGGCGGTTCGGCGGTGTGATCCTTACTTGGGTGCCCAGAACACGTAGTTCGCGCGTGTAGTCCACCGCCAGCGTGGACGTTCCGCTGCAGCGTGGCGGGAGCGACTGCCGCCCCTGGTGTCGATGCCGCTGGATGAACTTGACGTTGCCGAACGCGCCGCCTGTGCCGGTGCGTTGCTGCGTTGAGCCTGAGCCACGCGACATGTCGTTCGGCGCGGTCGGGCGAGGCGTGCCGACACCGCGCCGGTGCCGTCGACCCGGGAGCCGTCGAAGTTCGTCCAGAACGGGCCCTTGCCGTGAATGCCGGCGGGAGCGCCGCGCAGCGTGAACAGGCCGGCCGCCGGCTCGCGGAAGACGTACTGCCGCCCGTGCAGTCGTAGATCTGCTTGCCGACCCCGCGCAGCGTCGCGACGATCTTGAGGTTCGGGTCCGTCGACCTGGATGGCGCCGGGAGCTTCGTGTTGGGTGTGACGCCGGCGCTCTGACGCATTCGCCGTGGAAGCCTCCGGGGCGGCGGCGGTATCGGCCGCTGTGGCCGGGCCCGCCGAACTGATCAACAATGAGGCCGCAACAGCTGCGGTCGCGGCCAGACTTGCCAGAAGTCGTCGTCCCATGACTTCTCCAATTTTCTCGGGTGCTGGGGAGCGCGGGAGAACGTACTGGAGTGCAAAGGCGCGGAAAATTGCACCCTGTCAGGAGTAGTGCGATTGCACCTGGTGGCCGATTGTATTTGACTCCAGTTCGGCCGTATTTGTCCGATTTCGCGGAGTGAGCGGGGAATGTGGCCCGGTGGGTCTCGCCGCTGCATCACCCGGTCGTGGGGTTGAGTTCCGACTACCGTTGCTCCCCATGACAACCCCTGTCGACGACATCCTGTCCCGCATCCCGCTGGCCGACCTCGCCGCTCGTCTCGGGGTGGACGAGGGCACCGCGGAGGAGGCCACCCGGCAGGCGCTGCCCGCCCTGCTCGGGGGCATCCAGGCCAACACCGCCGATCCCGGCGGTGCGGCCTCGTTCGCCTCCGCCGTCCGCCAGCACGACAACGACCTGGTCGAGGGCGGGGTGAACCTCGACGACGTCGACGAGAACGACGGCAGCCAGATCGTCGGCCACGTGTTCGGTGACCAGCGCCGCCAGGTCGTCCAACAGTTGGGCACCACCGGCGGTGCCTCGACGACCTCGGACCTGATGGGCAAGCTCCTGCCGATCCTCGCGCCGATCGTCATGGCGTACCTGGCGAAGCGGCTCGGCGGCGGGGCGGCCGCGGGCGGGCAGTCGGGCGGGCTCGGCGACCTGCTCGGCAGCGTTCTCGGCGGGATGTCCGGGCAGCAGCAGGGCGGGCAACAGCAGGGCGGCCGGCAGCAGGGCGGGCTGGGCGACCTGCTCGGCGGTCCCCTCGGCGACCTCCTCGGCGGCCTGCTGGGCGGCGGCCGCCGCGCCTGATCAGCCGGCCAGCAGCCACTCCTGCCACACCGGTTCCACGAGGTCCGCGAGCAGGCCGTACCCCGTGGCGGCGGGGTGCGAGCCGTCGCCCGCCGACACCTCGTCCATCCACCGGGGCTCGCTCTGCAACGCCGCGAACACCGCCACGTACGGCACCCGGGCCTCGGCGCAGGTGCGGCGGAACCGCTCGTCGAGCGCCGCGATCCGCCGGTTCTGCGCGCGGTCCGCGACCGGCGGCGGTCCCACCACCAGCACCGGCAGGTGGGCCGTCGCGGCTTCTCGCAGGAGCGTGCGCAGGTTCGCGACGCTGTGCTCGGCGGCGACCCGGGTGTCGTGGCCGTACCGGCTCGTGTCGTTCACCCCGAACGAGACGACGAGCCGCTCCTGCGCGCCCGCCCCCCGGCGCACCGCCACCTCGTCCATCCACCGGCGGCAGATGTCGTCGCTGGTGTCCCGGCGGACGCCCAGGTTGTAGGCCGTGATCGGCGCACCGGCCCGCTGGGCGCGCTCCGCCAGACGGCCGACCCACCCGCGGTGCTCGGGGTCACCGACGCCCGCGACGAAGGAGTCGCCGACGAAGAAGACGCGCCGGTCCGCGTTCGGGGCCACGGCGGGCATTGTGACAAGCGGGTCACAGCTTCGTCATTGTGAGAAGCATGGCAACCCGAACGAGCCGGTCGTGCCACCAGCGCTCCCGCTCGGGGTCGGCCGCGTGGGCATCGAGCAGGGCCGGGTCCGGGACCGGGGGAGTGCGGGGGACCGGGAGTCGGCCGTCGACCGGCCGCAGCCCCGCCGCATCGGGTATCAGATCACCGTCGAGCAGCGCCAACGTGTCCAGCCCGCACGCGAAGTCCAGCTCCGGCAGCGCCCCGGCCAGCGCGAGCTCGGCCGCCAGCCCGACGCTGGTCTCCAGCGCGGACGACACGACACACGGGAGCCCGGCCGCCTCGGCCACCCGCAGCGCGCGCGCCACCCCGCCCAGCGGCGTGCACTTGAGCACCGCGACGTCCGCGGCACCGGCGACGGCGACCCGCAGGGGGTCGTCGGCGCGGCGGATCGACTCGTCCGCGGCGATCCGCACGTCCACCCGCCGCCGGACGGCCGCCAGCTCGTCGATCGTGCGGCAGGGCTGCTCGACGTACTCCAGACCGCCCGCAGCCCGGTCGAGCGCGCGGACGGCCGCGACGGCCGTGTCGACGTCCCAGGCCCCGTTGGCGTCGACCCGCACCGCACCGCCGGGGCCCAGCGCGTCGCGGACCGCCTCCACCCGGGCGACGTCGTCGGCGAGCGACCCCGGGTGGTCGGCGACCTTGACCTTGGCGGTGCGGCAGCCGGACCGGACGACCGCGGCGTGGGCCTCGTCCGGGCCCACCGCCGGCACGATCGCGTTCACGGGCACGGAGTCGCGCACGGGCGCGGGCCGGCTCACGGTCGCCTGCTCGACGGCCGTCGCGAGCCAGGCCGCCGCCTCCGCGTCGCCGTACTCGGGGAACGGGCAGAACTCGCCCCACCCTGCCGGGCCCTCGATCACCATCCCCTCGCGGACGGTGATGCCGCGGAACCGGGTGCGCAGGGGGATGGCGTAGCACCGCGCGGAGACCAGGCCGATCACGCCGTTCTCACCTATCGGAAGGTCGATGTCGCCGAGCGTACCGATCGGCGCTGCCAACGGGCGTCTCGCTCGTTGGACGTGTATGTCGGGGTCGCAGCGGATGGGGGAGCGTGACATGAGTGTCGCAACGGTCCAGGTACCCGAGGTGGGGAACGCGGTGGAGGCCGCGATCTGGTTCGTGGCCGGTCAGCCCGGCGGGGCCCGCCGGATCCTGCTGCAGCACCACCGCCGCGACGACGGCCAGTGCGCGGGCTGCCTGACGGTGCCGGTGTCGTGGCCGTGCGTCGTGGGCGTGATCGCGACGAAGGCGCTGTCGCTCGACCCGGGCCGCTGAAGCGGGTCCTGGGGATCATCGCTGCCCGGGAGGCACGGCGGTGGTCCCCAGGTGGAGCGACTGGTCAGTCCACGCCGTGGCGCGCGGCGGCGACGACGACAGGGCCGGGCAGCGCCGCGAGCAGGGCGTGGGTGCGGTCGTGCCAGACGCCCTCCAGCACGCCGCGACCGGCGGTGCGGGCGACCGCGAGCAGCACGTGGACCGCCGCCCGGCCCAGCTCGCGGGACCGGGGCAGGTCGGGGGCGTCGAGCACCTCGACCAGGGCGTCCTTGATGACGTCCTTCGCGAAGAGCGGCAGGTCCAGCTCCGCGGCGAGCGCCGGGGCGAGGGAGGACTTCCCGCTGGCGGGTGGCCCGGAGACCACCACGAACCCGCGGAAGGCCGCCACCTATCAGTCGTCCAGCGCCGTGGGCAGGTCCGGGTAGAGGCGGAGCAGGTCGCCCAGGTGCATCGCCGTCCAGGGGCGCGTGACGGCCTTGTTCTCGCCGGCGACGAGCCGCAGCGCGATCCCGTCGTCGCCCAGCCGCGTGGCCAGCGCCACGAGCGTGCCCAGCCCGGCCGAGCTGAGGAACGCGACCTCGGTGAGGTCCGCGACGACGGACTCGACGGGCGTGCCGGTCGGCGTGCCGCCGCCCGGCGCGTGCAGGGCGGCCACCACGGTGTCGACGAGCTGCGGTGCGGTGTGCAGATCGACCTCGCCGCCGACGGTCAGCACGACCGCCGACCCGACGCGCGCGGTGGCAGCCGACATCAGGGGTCCGTCGGTCATGGGCGCCACCCTAACCGGGAGCATTATCCGGTCAGCCTTGGCCTTGCTCCGCGGGAAACACCTCGTCCAGGGCGGCCTCGTCGGCGTCCGACCGGCCGCCCGCCGCGGCTGCGTCGGTCCGCACGTCGTCACCTGCATGGGGCAGCCCGACGTCGGAGATCTCGCGGTCCTCGTCCGTCCGGCCGTCGTCGATCGGGTCGCTCATGCCTTCGTCTACCCCGGCGGACGCCGGGTCACCCCTCGGCTGCGAAGCACGGCACCCACCGCTCCACGATGCCGCGGACCGCGACGGTGCAGTCGAGCTGGGCCAGCACGTTCATCCAGCCGGTCAGGACGCGCAGGAACATGAGGTGGTCCGCGGGCAGGGTCAGCGCCCTCCCGGTCTCCCGGTAGGCCGCCCCGCGCAGGTCCGCGACGCGCGCGCCCTGCGCGGCCATCCATGCGCGGTCGAACCGGAACCGCGGCACCCGCAGCGGGTCGGCCAGCGCCCCGATGTAGGCGAGCACGTCGTCGGGCCCGATGTCGCCGTGGATGAAGCCCTCGGCGCGCAGCAGCGCCATCATCTGCTCGGGCTCGCCGTCGGCGATGTGGCGCAGCGTCCGGGCGAGTACCGGGGGGATCCCGCCGGGCATCGCCGCGGCCGCGCCGAAGTCGACCATCCCCAGCCGGCCGTCGCGCAGCACCAGGAAGTTGCCGGGGTGCGGGTCGGCGTGCACCATCCCGACGCGCACGGGCGAGGAGAACATGGTCTCGACGATCGTGTGCGCGTGCCGGTCCCGGTCCGTCGCGGCGTCGGCGGGGCGGCCGACGAGCGCGGCCAGCGGCGTGCCGTCCAGCCACTCCGA
The DNA here is from genome assembly GCA_963780835.1 of uncultured Actinomycetota bacterium. GTDB lineage: Bacteria > Actinomycetota > Actinomycetes > Mycobacteriales > Pseudonocardiaceae > Pseudonocardia. The sequence goes on from CAWADQ010000034.1 coordinate 78,555, forward strand.
CACCAGCACCTTCGGCGACGAGGCGACCACGGCCGGCACGTGCAGGTGCTCCCCGCCGCCGTACTCGGCCCAGAAGGCGCGCTGCCGGTCGGCCTCGGCGCGGTAGTCGAGCTCCTCCAGCGTGCGCGCCCGCAGCTCCCGCATCACCGCCCGCGCGTCGAGCCCCGGCACGATCAGCGTGAACAACCGGGCGAACCGGTCGAGAACGCGCAGGTCCGTCTCCAGGGCCTGGTCCGCGCCCGGGTATTGGACCTTGACGGCGACCTCCCGCCCCTGCGCCGTGCGCGCCCGGTGCACCTGGCCGATGCTGGCGGCCGCGGACGGCAGGTCGTCGAACTCGGGCAGGCGCTCGCGCCACTGCCTGCCGAGCTGCTCGTCGAGCACCCGGTGCACGTCGCTCGCGGGCAGCGCCGGGCCTTGGGCCTGCAGCCGGACCAGCGCCCGCCGGTACGGCTCGGCCAGCTCGGCGGGCATCATCGACTCGTAGACTGCCAGCGCCTGGCCGACCTTCATCGCGCCCCCGCGCAGCTGGCCGAGCACGGCGAACAGCTGCTCCGCGTTGCGCTCCATGGCGGCAGCGGACACGGTGTCGGGGTCTGCACCGGCGAGCCGACGGCCCCATCCCGCGACCGCACGGCCGGTGAACGCCAGCGGCAGGGCGGCGATCCGGGCCGTCCGCGCCGTCGTGCCGCGAGGAAGCCCTTCCCGGCCACCGTCGCCGGGCCTGTCGCCACGATGTGCGTCCACGTACGCGCCCACCATCGTCTTCGCCCTCTCCGACGTACCCGGCCGATCCCGCTGCTACGCACATGCTCGCGGGTTCGCCGGGCCGGCCCGGGCCCCTTCCGGCGGCGCGTCCGGGTGCCGGTCGGCGACACGCCACCGCGCCGAGACCGGAACGCGATCCCGGCCGTGCACGATCGAGCGACGGCGACGTCAGGGGGAGCCGTGTCCACGTTCGACGAGCCCGTGTCCCGTCGAAGGGTGCTGGGCCTTGCCACGGCCGCGATGGGCCTGGCCACGGCGGCGACAGTGGGTGGAGCTCCCGCGGCCGAGGCGGCACCGGCGAAAGCCGCCGCGTCGTCGGTGCGCGAGGTGCTCGGCACGGGGCGGAAGAACGCCGTCGCCCTGACCATCGACGACGGCCCGCACCCGACCTGGACGCCGAAGGTCCTCGACCTGCTCGCCGCGAGTGGAGTGCGCGCTACGTTCTCGATGATCGGGCAACAGGCGCAGGCCTACCCGAAGCTGGTGCGGCGCATCGCCCGCGCCGGGCACGCGCTCTGCAACCACTCGATGACCCACCCGCAACCGTTCGGCGCACTCGGCACGTCAGCGATCCACCGCCAGATCCGTGACGCACAGTCGGCCATCTCCGACGCGGCAGGGGAGGAGCCCGACCTGTTCCGCGCACCGGGCGGGAACTGGACGCCGGCCGTGCTCGACGCCGCCGACGAGTACGGGCTGACGCCGGTCGGCTGGAGCGTCGACCCGCGCGACTGGACCCTGCCCGGTGCGTCGGCGATCGAGGAGACCCTGCTCACGGCGTCGGCGGGGGACATCCTGCTCTGCCATGACGGTGGTGGGAACCGGGCGCAGACGGTGACCGCGCTCACGGCCGTGCTGCCGCAGCTCCGGGCCGACGGGCTGCGGTTCGTGGTGCTCTAGGGGACGGCCGGGGCGTGCGCGCGGTGCTGGCGCCTGCGGGCCGCTACGAGCAGCCCGACGTCGACGACGACCAGACCCACCAGGGCGGGAACCACGAACGCGTCGGCGCCGGTCCCGCTCTCGTCGAACCAGAAGCTCCACCCGATCTTGAACAACGATGCCGCGTTGACGACGACCAACGCCCAGATCAGCGAGCGTCGCCAGAGCGCTGCCGCGAGCGCGGCGAAGGTCAGGGGGACGATCAGCGACATCGTGACCTTGGCCGCCGTCCACTCGCCGAGCAGGTAGTCGCGCTCGACCTGGAGGAAGTGGGCGACGGCCGGGTCGGGGTGCGCCGGGGCCGGGAACCAGGCCATCGAGGTGGCCAGCGCGACCAGTGTCAGCGCCATCCCCGTCGCGCTCCTGCGGTAGGCGAACCAGCAGAAGGGCAGGAAGAACAGGGGGCGCACATACCAGCTGAGCACGTTGTGGTGGCGGGCCCACGCCCAGGACGCCACGTCGGCGAGAAACTCCACGGGACCGAGGGTCCACCGCCGTGGCACGGGCCGACACGGGGTCAGCCCCGCACTCGCTCAGGGACAACCCTCGCCGGGCCGGTCAGCTCCGAAGGAAGGTGAGCACGGCCAGCACCCGCCGGTTGTCGTCGGGGCCCGCGGTCAGCCCGAGCTTGGTGAACACCGAGCGCACGTAGGCCTCCACCGTCTTCGGGCTCAGGAACAACCGTCGGCAGATGGCCTGGTTGGAGCGGCCCTCGGCCATCACCGACAGCACCTCGCGCTCCCGTTCGGTCAGGTCGTCGAGCGGGTTGCGGGGGCGGCGGCGGCCCACGAGCGCGGCGACCACGGACGGGTCGACGACCAGGCCACCCGCGGCGACCCGGCGGACGGCGTCGCCCAACTCGTCGACGTCGGCCACGCGCTCCTTGAGCAGGTAGCCGGCTCCGCGGGCGCCGGACTCGAGCAGGTCGAGGGCGTATCCCGGCTCGACGTGCGCGGAGAGCACGAGGACCCCGATACCGGGGTGGGTCTCGCTCAGGGCGCGGGCGGCGTCGAGGCCCTCGGTGGTGTGGGTCGGCGGCATGCGGATGTCGACCACCACGGCGTCCGGCGGATCGGTGTGCACGGCGGCCAGCAGCGCCTGCGCGTCGCCGACCCGAGCCGTGACCGTGAAGCCGGCCTCCGCGAGCAGCAGGGCGAGGCCCTGCCGGAACAGCGCGGCGTCGTCGGCGAGCGCAACCCGCAGGGCGGGGCGGGAGGCGGTCGTCTGCGACATGGCGACAAGGTCGGGGAGGTGATCCGGCCTGTCAAGCACGATGGCGCTCGGGACGCCCGTCACGAGCCCGGCGACTCCTCCTCGAGCACCAGACGCAGGGCTGCGCCGCTCAGTTCGGCCTTCGCGATGAACCCACGTGCCGCGCTCGCGGTGACGCGGTGTCCGTAGTCGCCCTGCGACCGGCTCGAGACCAGCACGACGGCGGGTGCAGGCCGATGCGCAGCCAGCGTCCCGGCGACGGCGAACCCGTCCTCGTCGGGCAGTTGCACATCGAGCAGCACGACGTCCGGGTGCAGGTCGCGGGCCGCGACGAGGGCCTGCGCACCGTCGCCTGCCTCGCCCACGACGTCGAACCCGTCGGCGACCAGGAGCAGGCGGGCCAGCGCCCGGAACCGCGCGTGGTCGTCGACGATGAGCACCCGCACTGCCATACCTCGATGCTCGGCGCGGCTCGGCGAGCGCACCACAGGGTCAACCCTGCCCGGCACCCCGGGGTCGCCCGCTACTGCCGGGCGGCGTGCCGCTGGACAGTTCTCTCGACCCTCCCGCGACCGAGGAGCCCGGCATGTCAACGATCGTCACCTGGACCCGGCGGCACCGCCTCGTCGCGTTCTTCGGCCTCACCTTCGTCCTGTCCTGGTGGTCGTGGCCGTTCTACGCGCTCGACCTGGCCCCCACCGCGTTCTTCCCGTGCGGTCCCCTGGTCGCGGCGCTCGTCGTCATCGGTGTCGCGGAAGGCAAGGCGGGCTACCGGGATCTGGGCGCCCGGATGATCCGCTGGCGGGTCGGATGGACGTGGTGGCTGGTGGCGGTGGGCACCCCGCTCGCGGTCCTGGCCGTCGCCGCCGTCGCGAACGTCGCGATCTGGGGTGCACCGGTACCCCTCCTGGCCACGATGGCCTGGTCGCAGCTCGCGCTCGGAGCCGCGGTCCGGTTCGTCAACCCGCTCGACGGCCCGCTGGGCGAGGAGCCCGGCTGGCGCGGCTACGCGCTCCCGCAGTTGCAGGCGCAGCGCTCACCGCTCGTGTCCGGGCCGTCCTCGGGGTGCATCGTCGCGCTCTGGCACCTGCCACTGGTGGCGACCGGCATGCTCGCGCCGGTCGGTCTGCCGATCACGTTCGCCATCACCTTGGTCTACGTGTGGCTGTTCAACCGCACCGGCGGCAGCGTTCTGATGACGATGGTGTTCCACGTCGAATCAGGGCATCGTCAGCTACGGCGCGCTCGGCTTCACCGGGGACGACGCGGCGCGCATGGACTGGCTCGTCGGCGTGCTCTGGTTCGCCCTCGCCCTCGGCGTGATCGTGTTCGACCGCCAGGCGTGGCGGGTGGCTCCTGCGGCCTCGGTCGCCGAGCGGGAGGGGGAGCGGGCCGCTCGCTGACCGCCGAACGGTTCTCGGCCGGGTCGGGTCCCTCGGGATTCCGACCCGGCCTTTCCGCGGTCTACAGTCGGCCGGCAGCCGGACCGACCGCGGGTCGGCGGCCCCTCGCGACGGACGGGGACGGGCGATGGCGGGCGACACGGTTGCGCGGCCGCGCAGCAGGGCCGGCTCCGCGCTGATCGACCGCCTCGCCGCGCTGATCCACCAGCGCGGCGTCCGGCTCGCGCTGTGGGCCGCCGCCGTGGTGGCCGAGGTCGCCGTGCTCGCGCCGGTCGTGCTCCGCGGCGCGCCGGTCGACCCGATCGACGTGATCCTGCGCCTGATCGGGGGTTCCTTCGCGGCATGCGGTCTGATCGCCTGGCGGCGGCGCCCGGACAGCCGCAGCGGTCTGCTGATGACGGCCACCGGCTTCGCGTTCCTCCTGCCGGCGCTGCTCCGCGACCACGACTCGCTGCTCGCGGCGACGGTCGCGAGCTGGCTGTCCGACCTGTGGACCCTGTTCTTCATCCCCCTGGTGCTCACCTACTGCACGGGCGGCCGGCTCCGGACCACGGCGGACCGGGTGCTGCTCGGGGCCGTGGTCGTCGAGATCGTCGTGCTCGCCCCGCTCTGGCTGGTCTTCGCCGACGATCCGGCCACCCTCCTGCTCGCGGTTCCCGACCCGCAGGTCGCCAAGGTGATCGACAGCGTGCAACGGGGGCTCTATCTCGCACTCTCCGTCGGCACGGCGGGCGTCGTCGCCGTGCGCTGGCGCGCGTCGTCGCCGCCCGGGCGGCGGGCGATGCTGCCGAGCATCGCCGGGGCGGTGTGCCTGCTGCTGTGGGCGGCGCTGCTCACCGTCGACCTGGTCGTGGGCGGCGAGCGCCACCCGATCCTGCTCTGGAGCGCGGCCTGCTCGATCGCGCTGGTGCCGATCGCGTTCCTCGCGGGCCTGCTGCGGTCGCGGCTCGCGCGGGGCGGCCTGGCGGACCTGTTCGGCCACCTCGTGACGATGCAGCCCGCCGAGCTGCAGACGGCGCTCGCGCGGGTGCTGCACGACCCGCAGTTCACGATCGCCTACGCGGCAACGGACAGCGGGTTCGTCGACGTCCACGGCGCGCCGATCGAGCTTCCCGGGCCGGCGTCCGGTCGGTCGACGGCGCGGGTGCCGCGCGACGGGACGCCGGTCGCCGCGCTCGTGTACGACCGTTCGCTCGACGACGACCCCGAGCTCGTCGAGGCCGTCGGCGGCGCCGCGACGATCGCGCTGGAGAACCGGCTCCTGCAGGCGCAGTCCGACGCCCGGCTCGCCGAGCTGCAGGCGTCGCGGCAGCGGCTGGTCACCGCGGCGGACGCCGAGCGGCGCCGGATCGAGCGCAACCTGCACGACGGTGCCCAGCAGCGCCTCGTCACGCTGGCGCTGCAGCTCGCGCTGATCCAACGCCGCATCCGCGACGACCCGGGCTACGCCGAGCAGCTCGTGGCCAGCGCCAGCGACGAGCTCGCGCAGTCGCTGGCCGAGCTGCGTGAGCTCGCGCGGGGAATCCATCCGGCCGCGCTGGAGCAAGGACTGGAGCCCGCGCTGGAGGCGCTGGTCCTGCGGTCGCCGGTGCCGGCGGAGCTGATCGTCCAACCCGGGCCGCGGCTGCCGCGGCCGGTCGAGTTCGCCGCGTACTTCGTGGCGTCGGAGGCGCTGGCGAACGTGGCGAAGTACGCGCACGCGTCGGCGGTCGTCGTGCGACTCAGCCGTACCGCGACGGCCGCGATCGTCGAGATCGCCGACGACGGCGTCGGCGGGGCCGATCCCGCCGGGGGCTCAGGCCTGCGCGGCCTCGCGGACCGGGTGGAGGCCCTCGGGGGCCGGCTCTCGGTGTCGAGCCCGCCGGGTGGCGGCACGGTCGTGAGCGCGGAGCTGCCCGACTTCCTGACCGCGAGCCCTGCGTCCAGGACGCTGAACAATCCGTTGTTCAGCGATCTCGGAGGGCGGTGATCCCCCGCTACGGGTGCCTATGGCGGCGGTTGCCCGCCATGATCATCGGCTCGGGGTGACGGTGGTCGTCGCGACGACCATGTACGCCCGGAGCTCGTGATCACAGCCCTGTACACCCGTAGCGGGGGATCATGGCACCCGCCGTTCAGGGCAGTCCTACGGGTGACCGGAGCGCAGGCGGTGCAGGCGCAGGGCGAGCTGGATCTCCAGCGCACGCTCAGGGGACTGCCAGTCGTCGCCCAGCAGCGAGGTGACGCGGTCGAGGCGCTGGCCGACCGTGTTGACGTGCACGTGCAGTGCGGTGGCCGCCCGCCGGGGGCTCGCACCCGCCGCGAAGTACGCCGCCAGCGTGCCGACGAGGTCGCTGCCGCGGCGGGAGTCGTAGTCGAGGAGGGGGCCGAGCACCCGGGTCAGGTAGCCCTCGACGTCCGCGCCGTCGCCGAGCACCAGCCCGACGAAGCCGAGGTCGCGGGCCGACCCGCCGTGTCCCGCCAGCCCCAGCGCGACGAGCGCGTCCGCCGTCCGGCACGCCTCGGCGTAGGCGGTCGCCAGGCCGCGCGCCGGAGCCAGCGGGCCGCTCGCGCCCACGGTGAGCGTCCCGCCGGCCGCCGGGCCGCCGATGCGTCGGACGAGGTCGGACGCGACGGACGTGGCGTCGCGACCGGGCAGCAGCACGACGATCCCGTCGCCGTGCTCGGCGACCAGCGCCCGCCCGTCGCCCAGCGCGCTTGCCGCCAGCGCGACACCGCGCCTGCGCGGCTCCTCGCACCGGCACACCGCCAGGACGTGCGGAGTGTGCAGCCGCAGGCCCAGCACGCGGCCGCGCTCGACGAGCCCTCGGTCCACCGTGGTCTGGTCCGGGCCCGGGGTGCGGCCGAGAAGCTCGATGAGCAGGTCCGTGCGGACCCGCTGGTCCGTCTCGGCCGCCCGCAGCCGGAACGCCAGCACCAGCGCGGTCACCATCGCGGCCCGCTCGACGGTGCGTCCCTGCCCGGCGTCGAGGTCGCCGCAGCCGCCCAGGACCAGGGTGCCCAGCCGCTGGCCGGCCGCCGTCACGGCAACCGCCCACATGCCGTCCGCCTCGGCGAGCCGGCCGGTTCCGGCGGAGCGCCGCACGGCGGGCGCGTCGGCGAGCGGATCGGCCGGCCCGTCCGCGCTGCCGTTCGTGTCGCCGTCGCCGGCCCGGCGCCCCGGCACACCCGGGACCGGCCCGTGCGCCGCGAGCCGGCTCCCGTCGACGTCGAGCACCACCACCCAGCACGCCAGTACCTCGCCCAACACCGCGGTGATGTCGTCGACCCCGCCGCCCGCGAGGACCACGCCGACGAACCGGTCGTGCGCCGCGGCGGCCTGCGCGATGCCCTCGTGCGCCGCGGACAGGGCGGCGAGGGTGGCGGCCGTCGCGGCGGCACGACGGGACTGGACCAGCGAGACTGCGGCAAGCGCGGCCAGCGAGCCGAGCAGCGCCACCTCGTCGTGGTGGAACTCCCGCCGGGTCCGGTTCGAGGCGAACAGCACCCCGACGAACTCGTCACCGACGAGCAGCGGCGTGCCGCAGATCCCGATGAGCCCCTCGTCGCCGACCGCCGCGTCGATCTCGCTCGTGTGCCGGAACTGCTCGTCCGCCGGGTAGTCGGCGCTCCAGTAGGGGCGGCGGGTCTGGGCGACGAGGCCGCCCAGCCCGGCCCCGACCGGCAGCCGCAGGGCCTGGAACCGCGCCGACACCGAACCGGCGGTCGCCCGCATGTAGGTGTCGCCGCGGTCGGGATCGAACAGGGTCAGGTAGGCGACGTCCGCACGCAACAACGTCCGGGCCCGGCGCACGATCGCGTCGAGGACGCCGCCGGGGTCGGGCAGCGAGGCGAGGTCGCGCGCGGTGTCGACGAGCGCGGACAGTCCGGCCTCCCGCCGACGGTGTGCGTCGAGCCCGGCCCGGACGCGCAGCGCCAGCGCGCGGGCCGCCTCCCCACCGTCCGGGTCCGCTGCCGCGAGCGCCCGGGCCTTCTCCTCGATCTGCTCGGCCGGCGCGTCGGCGGCGAGCAGCCGGAGCAGCTCGAGCGCGGTGCGGGGCACGTCGCGATCCTGCCATCGCGCCCGTGCCGACGGAGCGAACGCGGCGTTCGGTGCATCCAAGGCACCGAACGCCGCGTTCGCGTCATTCATCCGGGGATCAGCGGGCCGCCGAGTTGACGCCGGGATCCGCGGCGAGGTCGCGGTGCCGCGTCTCGTGGTAGGTACCGACCGCCAGGATCGTCACCGCCGCGCTCGCGGCGACGTACCAGCTCACGGCGTAGCCCGAGTCGAACGTCGTGTAGAGCCACACGGCGACCAGCGGGGCGAGGCCGCCGGCGAGGATCGACGCGAGCTGGTAGCCGATCGACACCCCGGAGTAGCGCACCTTCGTGCCGAACAGCTCGGACAGGAACGCCGCCTGCGGCCCGTACATCGCGCCGTGGAACAGCAGGCCGCCGACGACCGCGAGGACCAGCATCGGGAAGCTGCGGGTGTTCACCAGCGCGATGAACGCGAAGGCCCAGATCCCGACGCCCGCCGCGCCCAGCAGGTAGATCGGGCGCCGCCCGAACCGGTCGGACAACGCGCCCCACACCGGGATCGTGACCAGGTGCACCGCGGCGCCGATCAGCACCGCGCCGAGCACGGTCGAGCTGGGCAGACCCAGGCGCTTGGTGGCGTAGGTGGTGATGACGATCGTGAAGATGTAGTAGGAGACGTTCTCGGCGAAGCGGGCGCCCATCGCGGTGAGCACCTCGCGTGGGTAGCGCCGGAACACCTCCAGGATCGGCATCGTCTCCTTGACCCCGGCCGCAGCCTGCTTCGCGGCGTGCGCCTGCGCCTCCTTGAACACCGGCGACTCCTCGACCGCCAGCCGGACATAGAGGCCGATCAGCACCAGCACGGCGGAGAGCAGGAAGGGGATCCGCCAACCCCACGCTACGAAGTCCTCCTTGCTCTGCGTCGCCGCGAGCACGAACAGCAGGCCGTTGGCCAGGAGTTGGCCACCCGGCGCGCCCGCCTGCGGCCAGCTCGCCCAGTAGCCGCGCCGCGCCGGGTCGCCGTGCTCGGAGACGATCAGAACCGCGCCGCCCCACTCGCCGCCTAGCGCGAAGCCCTGCACGAGCCGCAGGACCACGAGCAGGATCGGCGCGAGCACCCCGATCGTCGCGTACCCGGGCAGCAGACCGATCGCGAAGGTCGACACGCCCATCAGCAGCAGGCTGAGCACGAGCAGCTTCTTGCGCCCGATGCGGTCGCCGAAGTGGCCGAACACGAGCCCGCCGAACGGCCGCGCCACGAAGCCGATGGCGAAGGTCGCCAGCGACTGGAGCGTCCCGATCGTGGGGTCGGAGGCCGCGAAGAAGACCGAGGGGAAGACGACCGCGGCCGCCACCCCGTAGAGGAAGAAGTCGTACCACTCGACCGTGGTGCCGGCCATGCTCGCGGCCACCACGCGGATGATGTTCGTCTCCGGTTGTGTCCGTGCCGTCGCGCGCGTCATCGCCTCTCCCGATCGATTCGGTGAATGTGGCCCCGGGAGACCCCGGGGGAAATATGTGCCGTCGTCGTGCGGCAGGCATGCTAGTGCGCCGTCCAGCCGCCGTCGAGCGTCAGCGACGTGCCGGTGAGCGATGCCGACGCCGGTCCGTAGAGCACGGCCGCCAGCTCCGCCACCTCGTCCGGCTCGACCAGTCGCTTCACCGCCACCGGGGTCAGCATGATCTTCTCGACGACCTCGTCCTCGCCGATCCCGTGCTGGCGCGCCTGGTCACCGATCTGCTTCTCCACCAGCGGGGTCCGCACATAGGCCGGGTTGATGCAGTTGCTGGTGACGCCGTGCGGCGCGCCCTCCAGGGCGATCACCTTGGACAGCCCCTCCAGGCCGTGCTTCGCCGTGACGTAGGCCGACTTGAACGGGCTCGCCCGCAGGCCGTGCACGCTGGAGATGTTGATGACGCGACCCCACCCGCGGTCGTACATGTACGGAAGGGTCCGCCGGGCCAGCCGGAACGGCGCCTCCAACATGATCGTGAGGATCTGCGAGAACCGTGCGGGATCGAACTCGTGCACGGGCGCGACGTGCTGCAGCCCGGCGTTGTTGACCAGCACGTCCACCTCGGCGGGTAGTGCGTCCACCGCCTCGAGGTCCGACAGGTCGCAGACGATCGGCTCGATGCCGGGGACGTCGCGGGCCAGCGCCTTGACCCCTGCGCCGTTCAGGTCGACGGCCAGCACGGTCGCCCCGTCGGCGGCCATCCGGCGGGCGACAGCGGCGCCGATTCCGCTGGCCGCCCCGGTGACGAGGGCGGTGTGGCCGGTGAGCGGGCCGCGGGACGGGTCGTGTGCCATGGTGCGAGACCGTAAGCCGCATCACGCCGCCCCGTCTGTGGAACAGGAACCCATACTTTTCTGCGGATTCATGTGGTTTCACGCCACTACCCAACGGGTCCCGCTGCCTCCTTGCGCGGCGCCTTTCCGCTGATCAGAGTAGGTCCGGGAGCGGTATCCAGGGGTGGCAGGCATCCGGACCACAGCGCCGTGCGGTCCCGGGCTGGACAGGGCGGGTGGGAGGAAATAACGCTACGGTAACGCCGTACGCCGCGCGGACGACACATCCTGCGTCCGGGTGCGGCCAGGAAGTGTGGGTGGCCTCCCTGTGTCGCCCGAAGCACATCTGTCAGGCTCTACCCGCCACACCCGGCACCGCACGTCCCCCGGTCCACGTGCCGGTGGGCCGGACCGAGGAGGACCGCACGGTGGATCTCGTGAGGCTGTTCGACGCGTGTCTGCACAGCCTCTGGCTCCTGCCCGTCCTCGCCGTCATGATCGCCGCCGACGGCCCGGTGCCCGTGCTTCCCAGCGAGACCATCCTCATGTCCGCCGCGGCCGCCGCCTTCGGGATCCACGACGTCCGCGGGACCGTCGGGCTCTTCGCCGCCGCCCTCGTCGGCTCGATCGCGGGTGACCTCCTCGCCTTCTGGCTCGGCCGTTCGTCGAACCGCCTCCTGCCGGCCGCGGCGCACGCCGACACCGGCCTGGGCCACTGGGTGCGGGCGAACCTCTTCCACCGCCCGGTCGTCGCGCTCGTCGGCGCCCGGCTGCTTCCCGGTGGCCGCCTCGTGAGCACCGCCGCCGCCGGCCGCGTCGGCCTGCCGCTGCGCCGCTTCCTGCCCGGCTCGCTGGTGAGTTCCGCGGTGTGGAGCGTGTACATGCTCGCCGTCGGCATGCTCCTGGGCCCGATGGTCGGCGGCAACCCGTTCATGAGCCTCGCCGCCGGTGTCGTCATGGCGGTGCTCACCGCAGGTGGCTTCGCGGTGATCCAGCGGCTGCGGGCCCGCCGCCGGCAGACGACGCCGGTCGCGGCCCTCCCGGCCGCTGCGGCCCCCGCGCTCGTCACGCCCTGAGGGCAGGCTCCCGGAACTCCCGGTCGCTGCCAGGATCGGGGCGCGCCCCGCGTCGGGGGAGTCCAGCACAGCGGGTTGCGTACCGGTTCGGTGGTCGTGCGGCCCGGGGCATCCGGCGCTGCCTTTCACGAACCGGGACACGTCGACCGGTGCCGGCGGAGGCTCCCGTTCCACCGGCACCGGTCAATCGCTCAACGCTCGAGAGCGCCGGTGGTTGTGACCGAACTGTAGGGACCGCCCGAAAGGCGACATCCCGAGCGTTCGGGACGGGCGGCGTGCGGTGGGCGGTAAGGGACCCTAACCTTCCGGGGTGACGGACGAGAAGGACGCGAAGGGCGGCGGCGAGAGCACGCTGACCGTGCTCGTGGCGATGGGGGCCAACGCCGGGATCGGCGTGTTGAAGCTGGTGGCGGGGATCTTCACCGGCTCCGCGGCCATGTACGCCGAGGCGGCGCACAGCGTCGCCGACACGGCAACCGAGGTGCTGCTGCTGACCGCGCTCAAGCGCTCGGACCGCAAGCCCGATCGGCGGCACCCGTTCGGGTACGGCAAGGAGCGCTTCTTCTGGGCGTTGATCGCCGCGGTCAGCATTTTCGTCTCCGGCGCCGTCTTCGCCGCCTTCGAGGGCGTCCGGACGATGCTCGGGGGCGAGCAGGAGCAGACACTGGCGTGGGTGGCCTACGCGGTCCTCGGGGTCTCGTTCCTGCTCGAGGGCACCTCGTGGGTGCAGGCCGTGCGGCAGCTGCGCACGGAGGCGCGGCGGGACGAGACGACACCGCTGGCCTGGTTGCGCCAGACCGACGACCCCACCGTCAAGACCGTGTTCTTCGAGGACAGTGCGGCGCTGATCGGCCTGCTCCTGGCGTTCGCGGGGGTCGGGCTGCACCAGCTCACCGGCTCGGCCTTCTGGGACGGCCTGGCGTCGGTGCTCATCGCGGTGCTGCTGACGGCCGTCGCCTACATCCTGGGCGGCACGAACAAGGGGCTGCTCATCGGCCGCCAGGCCGACGGCCGGACCGTCTACGCCCTGCGCGACGCCCTGGCCGACCGGCCGGAGGTGGAGCAGGTCGTGGACCTGTTGACGATGATGATCGGCACCGACCAGATCCTGCTGTGCGCCCGGCTCGACTTCGACGACGCGCTGGATGCGGCCTCGCTGGAACGGGCCTGCGCCGCGATCGACGCGGACCTGCGCGGCCGCTTCCCGGACATCGCGGAGATCTTCGTCGAACCGGTGCCCCGGACGGACAAGGCGATCCGCGAGCGGGTGCTGGAGCGGTACGGAACGGCGGGCGCCGACCGCCTCCGGACGGAGGGGAAGCGGCCGCCTGTCCGCCGTCCTAGGCCACCAGCGGACGGTCCGTCGGGCTGATCGGGCGGGGCAGCACCGTGCGGCCCGTCAGGTACTCGTCCACGCCGGCGGCCGCGGCACGGCCCTCGGAGATCGCCCAGACGATCAGCGACTGCCCCCGTCCCATGTCCCCGGCCGAGAACACCCCGGGGACGCTGGTCATGAAGTTCGCGTCACGCGCGACGTTGCCGCGTGGGTCGAGCTCCACCCCCAGCCCCTCGATCAGCGGGCCCTTCTCCGGCCCGACGAAGCCCATCGCGAGCAGCACCAGCTGCGCCGGGATCTCGTGCTCGGTGCCCTCGACCGGCACGAACCGGCCGTTCTCGTCGCGGGTGACCTCCACGAGCTTCTGCGTCGCGACGTTGCCGTCGGCGTCACCGGTGAACTCGACGGTGTTCACCGCGTAGCGCCGGTCGCCGCCCTCCTCGTGCGCCGAGGCCACCCGGTAGATCATCGGGTAGGTCGGCCACGGCATGTTCTCCGTCCGCTTCTCCGGCGGGAGCGCCATGATCTCCAGCTGGGTGACCGACGCGGCGCCCTGCCGGTGGGCGGTGCCCAGGCAGTCCGCGCCGGTGTCACCGCCGCCGACGATCACCACGTGCTTGCCCTCGGCGGTGATCGGCGTCTCCTCCAGGTCGCCCTGCTGCACGCGGTTCGCCCACGGCAGATACTCCATCGCCTGGTAGATGCCCGTGAACTCGCGCCCGGGGGCGGGCAGGTCGCGGGCCGCGGTGGCGCCGCCGGCGAGCACGACCGCGTCGAACTCGGTCTTCAGCTGTTCGACGGTGATGTCCGTGCCGACGTTGGTGTCCGGCCGGAACACGGTGCCCTCGGCCTCCATCTGGGCCAGGCGCCGGTCGAGACGGAACTTCTCCATCTTGAACTCGGGGATGCCGTAGCGCAGCAGCCCGCCGATCCGGTCGGCCCGCTCGAACACCGTGACGTCGTGGCCGACGCGCGTGAGCTGCTGGGCGGCCGCCAGCCCGGCGGGGCCCGACCCCACGACCGCGACCTTCTTGCCCGTCGTGGTCGCGGCGGGCTGCGGGACGACCCAGCCCTGCTCCCATGCGTGGTCGATCGTCTGCAGCTCGATCTGCTTGATCGTCACCGCGTCGCTGTTGATCGCGAGGACGCAGGCCGCCTCGCACGGCGCCGGGCACAGCGTCCCGGTGAACTCCGGGAAGTTGTTCGTGGCGTGCAGCCGCTCGATCGCCTCGCGCCACTCGTCGCGGTAGACGAGGTCGTTCCACTCCGGGATGAGGTTGCCCAGCGGGCAGCCGCTGTGGCAGAACGGGATGCCGCAGTTCATGCAGCGCCCGGCCTGCTTCTCCAGCCGGTCGTCCGGGAACTCCTCGTAGACCTCGCGCCAGTCCTTGAGCCGCAGGTCCACCGGACGTCGGGTGGGGGCCTGACGGGGCGTGGTGAGGAACCCCTTCGGGTCACCCATGTGCGGCCTCCATGATCGCCTGGTTCGGGTCGCGGCCGTCGCGTTCGGCCGCCTCGCGCGCCTGCAGGACCCGCTTGAAGTCCTTCGGCATGATCTTCGTGAAGCGCTCGACGGCGTCGTCCCAGTCGGTGAGCAGCCTGCGGGCCACCGCCGAGCCGGTCTCCGCGTGGTGGCGCTCGACGGCGTCGAGCAGCACCTTGCGGTCGTCCTCGTCGAGCGGGTCGATGTCGACCATCTCGGGGTTGATCCGGTGTCCAGGGGCGGGGCCGGCGTCGAGCACGTAGGCCACGCCGCCGGACATGCCGGCCGCGAAGTTGCGGCCGATGCGGCCGAGCACGACCGCCGTGCCGCCGGTCATGTACTCGCAGCCGTGGTCACCGACGCCCTCGACCACGGCCAGCGCGCCCGAGTTGCGCACGCAGAACCGCTCGCCGACGACGCCGCGGACGAACAGCTCTCCGGACGTCGCGCCGTAGAGCAGCACGTTGCCGGCGATCACGTTCTCCTCGGCCACGAACGGCGCCGCCGGGTCCGGGCGCAGCGTGATGCGCCCGCCGGACAGGCCCTTGCCGACGAAGTCGTTGCTGTCACCGACCAGCCGCAGGGTGACGCCGCGGGGCAGGAACGCCCCGAAGCTCTGGCCGGCCGAGCCGCGCAGCGTGACGTCGATGGTGTCGTCGGGCAGGCCGTCGGCACCCCACTGCTTGGTCACCTCGTAGCCGAGCATGGTGCCGACGGTGCGGTTGACGTTGCGCACCGGCAGGTCCAGCCGGACCTTGTCACCCGACCGCAGCGCACCCTCGCTGAGCTGGATGAGGGTGTTGTCCAGCGCGCGCTCGAGCCCGTGGTCCTGGGTGGTGGTGCAGTGCCGGGAGGCGCCCTCGGGCAGCTCGGGCTTGTGGAAGATCGGGCGCAGGTCCAGCCCGTAGGTCTTCCAGTGGTGCACGGCCGTGTCGACGTCGAGGACCTCGGTCTGCCCGACGGCCTCCTCGATCGACCGGAAGCCGAGCTCGGCGAGGTACTCGCGGACCTCCTGCGCGATGAAACGCATGAAGTTCACGACGTACTCGGGCCGTCCGTCGAACCGCTTGCGCAGCTCCGGGTTCTGCGTCGCGACGCCGACGGGGCAGGTGTCGAGGTGGCAGACGCGCATCATGATGCAGCCCGAGACCACCAGCGGCGCGGTCGCGAAGCCGAACTCCTCCGCGCCCAGGAGCGCGGCGATGACGACGTCCCGGCCGGTCTTGAGCTGGCCGTCGGTCTGCACGACGATCCGGTCGCGCAGGCCGTTGACCAGCAGCGTCTGCTGGGTCTCGGCCAGGCCCAGCTCCCACGGCGCGCCCGCGTGCTTGATCGAGGACAGCGGGGAGGCGCCGGTGCCGCCGTCGTGCCCGGAGATGAGCACGACGTCCGAGAACGCCTTCGCGACACCCGCGGCGACGGTGCCGACGCCGAGCTCGCTCACCAGCTTGACGTGGATGCGCGCCCGGGGGTTCGCGTTCTTGAGGTCGTGGATGAGCTGCTTGATGTCTTCGATCGAGTAGATGTCGTGGTGCGGCGGCGGGGAGATCAGCCCGACGCCCGGGGTCGAGCCGCGGGTCCTGGCGATCCACGGGTAGACCTTGCTGCCGGGCAGCTGGCCGCCCTCGCCGGGCTTGGCCCCCTGGCTGATCTTGATCTGGATGTCGTCGGAGTTCACCAGGTACTCGCTGGTGACCCCGAACCGTCCGGACGCGACCTGCTTGACCGCGCTGCGCCGCGAGTCGCCGTTCGCGTCGCGTGTGTAGCGGTCGGAGTCCTCGCCGCCCTCGCCCGTGTTCGACCGGCCGCCGAGGCGGTTCATCGCGATCGCGAGCGTCTCGTGCATCTCCTGGCTGATCGACCCGTAGGAGATCGCGCCGGTGCCGAACCGCCTGACGATCTCCTCGACCGGCTCGACCTCCTCGATCGGGACCCGTGGCCGCAGGCCCGCCTTGAAGGTGAAGAGCCCTCGGAGCGTCGCCAGCCGGTGCGCCTGCTGGTCGACGGCCTGGGTGTACTCCTTGAAGATGTCGTAGCGGCCTGCGCGGGTGGAGTGCTGCAGCCGGAACACCGTCTGCGGGTTGAACAGGTGGATCTCGCCCTCGCGGCGCCACTGGTACTCGCCGCCGGTGATCAGCGAGCGGTGGTTGGCGCGCACGCCGTCCGCGGGGTAGGCGCGGCGGTGGTGGGCGAGGACCTCCTCGGCGAGCACGTCGAACCCGACGCCGCCCAGGCGCGACGACGTGCCGGTGAAGCAGGCGTTGATCACGTCCTTGCCGAGCCCGACGGCCTCGAAGATCTGCGCGCCGGTGTAGGAGGCGACGGTGGAGACGCCCATCTTCGACATGGTCTTGCGCACGCCCTTGCCGAGCGCCTTGACCAGGTTCTTCGCGGCGGTCGCCGGGTCCACGCCGGGGATGTCGCCGCGGGCGGCGAGGTCCTCGACGGTGGCCATGGCGAGATACGGGTTGACCGCGGCGGCGCCGTAGCCCAGCAGCAACGCGATGTGGTGCACCTCGCGGGCGTCGGCGGCCTCGGCGATCAGCCCGACGCGGGTGCGCGTCCGTTCCTTGACCAGGTGCTGGTGCACGGCGCCGGTGAGCAGCAGCGACGGGATCGGGGCGCTGTCCCTGTCGACCCCGCGGCTGGACAGCACGATCAGCCGCGCGCCGCGCTCGATCGCCTCCGACACCTCGGCGTTGATCTCGTCGAGACGCCGGCACAGGCCGTCGCCCCCCTCGGCCGCCGGGAACGTGCCGCGCACCGTGTGGGAGGCGAAGCCGGGGTAGTTCCCGTCGTCGTTGATGTGGATGATCTTGGCGAGCTCGTCGTTGCCGAGCACCGGGAACGGCAGGATCACCTTGCGGCAGCTCGCCGGGCCGGGCGCGAGCAGGTTCTGCTCCGAACCCAGCTGGCAGAGCAGCGAGGTGACCAGCTCCTCCCGGATCGCGTCCAGGGGCGGGTTCGTGACCTGCGCGAACAGCTGGCTGAAATAGTCGTAGAGCGCCCGTGACCGCTCCGAGAGGAAGGCGAGCGCGGCGTCGTTGCCCATCGAGCCGATCGGCTCCGCCCCGGAGGTGGCCATCGGCGTGAGGAGGACGTTGAGCTCCTCCTCCGAGTAGCCGAACACCTGCTGCCGCTGGCTCAGCGCGGCCGCGGAGACGACCTCGCGCTCGCGGGCGGGCAGGTCGTCGAGGTGCACCAGCCCGGCGTGCAGCCAGTCCTCGTACGGGAGCTCGGCCGCCAGCGCGCCCTTGATCTCGGCGTCGTCGACGATCCGCCCGGCGGCGGTGTCGACGAGGAACATCCGGCCCGGCTCCAGCCGGCCCTTCTTGACGATCGAGCCCGGCGGCACGTCCAGCACGCCGACCTCGGAGGCGAGCACGACCAGCCCGTCCTCGGTGACCCAGTAGCGGGCGGGGCGCAGGCCGTTGCGGTCGAGCACGGCGCCGATGACGGTGCCGTCGGTGAAGCTGACCAGCGCGGGGCCGTCCCACGGCTCCATCAGCGTGGAGTGGAACTCGTAGAAGGCCCGGCGTGCCGGGTCCATCTCGCCGTGGTTCTCCCACGCCTCCGGGATCATCATCAGCACCGCGTGCGGGAGGCTGCGCCCGCCCAGGTGCAGCAGCTCGAGCACCTCGTCGAAGGTCGCCGAGTCGCTCGCGTCCGGAGTGACGATCGGGGAGAGCCGCTGCAGGTCGCCGGGGATGAGGTCCGAGGCGAGCAGTGCCTCGCGGGCGGCCATCCAGTTGCGGTTGCCACGCAGGGTGTTGATCTCACCGTTGTGCGCGACGTAGCGGTAGGGGTGGGCCAGCGACCACGAGGGGAACGTGTTCGTCGAGAACCGGGAGTGCACCAGGGCGAGCGCGCTGGTGACCCGCTCGTCCGCGAGGTCCGGGTAGAACGCCTCGAGCTGCGGCTCGGCGAGCATGCCCTTGTAGACCAGCGTCCGCGGGGACAGGCTCGGGAAGTAGATGCCGGTCTCGTGCTCCGCGCGCTTGCGCAGGCAGAACGTGCGCCGCTCCAGCGCGATCCCCGCCAGGGGAGCGCCGTCCGCGCCCTCGTCCGCCGAGGCGACGAACAGCTGGCGGAACAGCGGCATCGCCGCCCGGGCACTCGGGCCCAGGTCGGCCCGGTCGACGTCGGTCGGGACGTCGCGCCAGCCGAGCACCCGCAGGTTCTCCTCGGCGGCGAGCTTCTCGATCCGCGCGACGGCGACTGCGGCCTTCTCGTCGTCCGTGGGCAGGAACGCGGTGCCGACCGCGTACGCCCCGGCGGGTGGCAACGCGAAGTCGACCACGGCACGCAGGAACTCGTCCGGAACCTGGATCAGGATGCCGACGCCGTCCCCGGTGTTGTACTCGGCGCCGCGCGCCCCGCGGTGCTCGAGCCGCAGCAGCGCCGTGAGGCCCCTGCGGACGATCGCATGGTCGCGGCGGCCGGCGAGGTCCGCCACCAGGGCGACACCGCACGCATCGTGCTCGTTCTCGGCGGAGTACATACCGGCGGTCGCGGCAGCGACTCGGCTGCTGGCAGACCGGCTCGTCTCGTCGGCAGCCAAGAGTTCCTCCTGTCGTCTCGGTGCACCCCGACGCCTGCATCGGGACGACGTGGTTGTTCGTGCGAAGTGTCGGATGCACCCGATGTACCGATCAACTCGTCCGATCGGGGAACCCGGCATGCCGGGTGCCCCGAACGGGTGAGCTACTGCCGGACGGCCGTTGGCCAGTCCGGGACGCCTTGGTGCGGGCATCGGTCGGCCTGGGTACGGGTCCGACCGCGCGCAGCGCCGCGAGCGGTTTTCGCGCCCACCAGCGTCGCACGCGGTGGCGAGATAACGCCAGCGCAAGACGAGTGAGGGACGTGACGCTGCGGGGTGGCACGCATCCGTGGGATACCGTGCCGTGGCGGTCGGGGCCCGCGGTCGCCCACCCGAACGGCCGTGCACCCGGTACTCGTGTCCTCGGTGCAGGGTGGGGGCGTGGTGGTCGTACCGGACGTACGCGCCCTGCTCGCCGACGTCGGGGGCATCGGGCCGTTCTTCGCGGTGGCCACGGACACCGCGGCGCCCGGGGAGCGCTGGGTGACCGTCCGGGCCCTCGGGGAGGTGGACGGCCCGCTCGCGGACCGGGTCGCCGCCGTCGGCGCGGCGCTGGGCACCGGCGGCCGGGTCGCCGCGTCGATCGCGTTCCAGGGGATCGCGGCGCAGGTCGTCGCGCCGCTGTTCGCGGCCGTCGCGGTGCACGGTGTGCTGCCGACCGCCGGGCGCTCGGGGGACCGGGTCGGGTCGATCGCCGCGACGCTGCACTGGCGCCCCGGTGGCGCAGGCCCGTGGACGTGGTGGCCGGGTGGCGCGGGCCGGATCGTCCCGTGCCCCGACCCCGCCGTGCTCGGCACGACGCTCGCCGGGCTGCTCGCGCCGGTGGTCGCCGCCGTGCGGGCGCAGGTCCCGGTGTCGGAGCGGGTGTTGTGGGGCAACGTGGCCTCGTCCGTGGCGAGCGCCCGGCAGCTCGTCGCCGCGGCCCGCCCGGACGCCGCCGTCGCCGCCACGGCCGTCGCCCGGCACCTGCTCACCACGCCGCCGCTCGGCGGTACGGCGACACTGCGCGCACCGGAGCCGCCCGACGTCGGGTGGACCTTCCGCCGCCGCTCCTGCTGCCTCTACCACCGCGTTCCCGGGGGCGGGCTGTGCGGCGACTGCGTGCTCGTGGACCGGCGACCTCGCGCTGGATGAGGGGGCGCACCGGGCACGGGGCCCAATCCGGGTACGCCTAGACTCGCCTGGAGTTCCGCGCCGTCGTCGGCGCCGGGCCGCCTGCGTGCGGCCGGCAGCCGCGCCGCGGCCGCACTGCACCAGTTCCGAGGAGTGTCCCCGTGAAGAGCACCGTCGAGCGCCTCAGTCCGACGCGCGTCCGCATCAACGTCGAGGTGCCGTTCGACGAGCTCAAGCCCGACTTCGACCGGGCGTACCGGAAGATCGCCCAGCAGGTCCGCATCCCGGGCTTCCGGCCGGGGAAGGCGCCCGCCCGGATCCTCGAGGCGCGCCTGGGCCGGGGCGTCGTGCTCGACGAGGTCGTGAACGCGGCGATCCCCGTGAAGTACTCCGAGGCCGTCACCGGCGCGGACGAGGTCAACCCGATCGGCCGCCCGGACATCGAGGTCACCGAGATCGCGGACGGCGACCACCTCGCCTTCACCGCCGAGGTCGACGTCCGCCCGGACATCACGCTCCCCGACATCGACTCCATCGCGGTCACCGTCGACGACGTCGAGGTGGACGACGCGGCCGTCACGGAGGAGCTCGAGAACCTGCGGGCCCGCTTCGGCACCCTGAGTGGCGTCGAGCGTCCCGCCGCGGACGGCGACTTCGTCCTGCTCGACCTGTCGGCCACGGTGGACGGCGAGACCCTCGAGGAGGCCACCACGAGCGGGTTCTCCTACCAGCTGGGCGACGGCGGGCTGATCGACGGTCTCGACGAGGCCGTCCGCGGGCTGTCGGCGGGCGAGTCGACGACCTTCACCTCCCAGCTCGTGGCCGGCGAGCACGCGGGCAAGGACGCCGAGATCACCGCGACCGTCACCGCGGTGAAGGAGCGCGAGCTGCCGGAGGCGGACGACGAGTTCGCCCAGCTGGCCAGCGAGTTCGACACCCTGGAGGAGCTGACGGACGACCTGCGCACCCGGCTGGGCCAGGTCAAGCGCATGGGCCAGGTCGCCCAGGCCCGCGACAAGGTGCTCGAGGCGATCGTCGACGCCACCGACGTGCCGCTGCCGGAGAGCGTCGTCGCCGCCGAGGTCGAGTCGCGGGTCCACGACGCCGTGCACGCCTTCGACCACGACGACGACCGGTTCGCGCAGTTCCTCGACGCCCAGGGCAAGTCGCGCGAGGAGTTCGACGCGGACCTGCGCACCGAGGCCGAGCGCAACGTCAAGACCCGCCTGGTCCTGGACGCCCTCGCCGAGCAGGAGCAGGTGTCGGTGAACGACCAGGAGCTGACCGAGCGGATCATCTTCCAGGCGCAGCAGTACCAGATGCCGCCGGAGGAGTTCGTCCGCCGCATCCAGGAGGCCGGGCAGCTCGGGGCGGTCTACTCGGACGTGCGGCGCAGCAAGGCCCTGATCGCGGCCGTCGCGGCGGCGACGGTCACGGACGAGTCGGGCGCGGCGGTCGACCTGTCGGACCTGATCGGCTCCGCGGACGACCGAGTCGTTCGACGCCTCGGCGGACGACGTCGAGGCGGACGATTCCGATGCCGAGGGCGCCTCGGAGGCCGATCCCGCCGCCGTCGAGACGGCCCAGGAGGCCGCGGACACCGACGACGCCGACGAGACCGACGACGTCCCGGCGGCCGACGGCACCGGTGCGACCGAGGCGGAGGCGCCGGCGGACGAGGGCACCGCGGCGCCCGAGAGTGGCCGGGCGGCGGCCCCCACGGCGTGAGGTGTCGGGGCCGCGGGTCGGCCGTACTGCCGACAGCGAACATCGGCTCCGTGCGCGGTCGGTGACGGCACCGTCCGCGTAGGGTCGAACTCGAAATGGACAGGACAAACCGGCGTTGAACACCCCGGCGTTGAACTCCACAGAAGGCAGGGTGAAGTGAGCCAGCAGGACACGACCGCCGGGATCCGGCGGGGCGGGGCCGTAACCATGCGGCGCTCCGCGCCGGCGTCCATGACGCTGTCCGACTCGGTGTTCGAGCGGCTGCTCCAGCAGCGGATCGTGGTGCTCGGGCAGCAGGTGGACGACGAGATCGCGAACCGGATCGCCGCGCAGATGCTGCTGCTGTCGGCGGAGGACCCGACGGCCGACATCGCGCTCTACATCAACTCCCCGGGCGGATCGGTCACCGCGGGGATGGCCATCTTCGACACGATGGAATTCATCGAGTGCGACGTGGCCACCTACGCCATGGGGCTGGCCGCCTCGATGGGGCAGTTCCTGCTCTCCGCGGGGACTCCCGGCAAGCGGTTCGCGCTGCCGCACTGCCAGATCCTCATGCACCAGCCGTCCGCAGGCGTCGGCGGCACCGAGTCGGACATCGCCATCCAGGCGGAGCTGTTCCGGCGGCACAAGCGTGAGATGGCCGAGCTGATCGCCCAGCACACGGGCCAGACGGTCGAGCGGATCACCGCCGACTTCGATCGCGACCGCTGGTTCTCCGCCCAGGAGGCGAAGGACTACGGCTTCGTGGACCACGTGATCTCGCGCGCCGGGCAGCTGCCCGACGCCACGCAGAACGGGAACGGGAGCGCCCGATGAGCGAGCTTGCGAGCGAATCGATGTCACAGCGCTTCGAACTTCCTGGCGACCGAGCGCAGCGAGGGAGTGCGGGAAGTTATGAGCCGGCTCAGTCCCGGTACGTGCTGCCGTCCTTCGTCGAGCGCACGAGCTACGGGGTCAAGGAGTCGAACCCGTACAACAAGCTCTTCGAGGAGCGCATCATCTTCCTCGGGGTGCAGATCGACGACGCGTCCGCGAACGACGTCATGGCCCAGCTGCTCGTGCTGGAGTCGACGGACCCGGACCGCGACATCCTGATGTACATCAACTCGCCGGGTGGCTCGTTCACCTCGCTGATGGCCATCTACGACACGATGCAGTACGTGCGGCCGGAGATCACCACGGTCTGCCTGGGCCAGGCGGCCTCGGCCGCCGCGGTGCTGCTCGCCGCCGGTACGCCCGGCAAGCGGCTCGCGGTGCCGAACGCGCGGATCCTCATCCACCAGCCGGCCACCGAGGGCATCTACGGCCAGGTGTCGGACCTGGAGATCCAGGCGGCGGAGATCTCCCGGATGCGCAAGCTGCTCGAGGCGACGTTGGCCAAGCACAGCGGCAGGACCCCGGAACAGGTGCGTCTCGACATCGAGCGCGACAAGATCCTGACCTCCGAGGAGGCCAAGGAGTACGGGATCATCGACGAGATCATCCAGAGCCGGAAGCTCACGCCGGTCGCCTGACAGGGCGCATCGGCACTCCGCCGCCGGGGCCGTTCGGCCCCGGCGGCGACCGCCCACCGACGCGTCGCCGGATCGGAGCACTCGTACGCTCCCCGGTTGGGGTGTTCGGCGGGTACCGTCACGACAGGCACACCGGACGGGTGTGCCGGATGGGACTGGGGTCTGCACTCATGGCACGCATCGGTGACGGCGGTGACCTGCTGAAGTGCTCCTTCTGCGGGAAGAGCCAGAAGCAGGTCAAGAAACTCATCGCGGGCCCCGGCGTCTACATCTGCGACGAGTGCATCGATCTCTGCAACGAGATCATCGAGGAGGAGCTCGCCGAGGCCGGTGAGGTCAAGCTCGACGAGCTGCCCAAGCCCGCGGAGATCCACGAGTTCCTCGACCAGTACGTGGTCGGCCAGTCCCAGACCAAGCGCACGCTCTCGGTCGCGGTCTACAACCACTACAAGCGCATCCAGGCCGGCGACAAGGGCCGCGGTGCGGACGGCGACGGCGTCGAGCTGGCGAAGTCGAACATCCTCATGCTCGGCCCCACCGGCTGCGGCAAGACCTACCTCGCGCAGACGCTGGCGAAGTTGCTGAACGTGCCGTTCGCGATCGCGGACGCCACCGCCCTCACCGAGGCCGGGTACGTCGGTGAAGACGTCGAGAACATCCTCCTGAAGCTGATCCAGGCGGCCGACTACGACGTCAAGCGGGCCGAGACCGGAATCATCTACATCGACGAGGTCGACAAGATCGCCCGCAAGTCGGAGAACCCGTCGATCACCCGCGACGTGTCCGGCGAGGGCGTGCAGCAGGCGCTGCTGAAGATCCTGGAGGGGACGACGGCGTCGGTGCCCCCGCAGGGCGGCCGCAAGCACCCGCACCAGGAGTTCATCCAGATCGACACCACGAACGTCCTGTTCATCGTCGCGGGTGCGTTCGCTGGTCTCGAGAAGATCATCGGGGACCGGGTCGGCCGCCGCGGGCTGGGCTTCGGTGCGGAGATCCGCTCCAAGCACGACCTCGAGTCGGCGGAGAGCTTCGCGCGACACGATGCCCGAAGACCTGATCAAGTTCGGGCTGATCCCCGAGTTCATCGGCCGCCTGCCGGTCGTGGCGTCGGTGACGTCGCTCGACAAGGACGCGCTCGTCAAGATCCTCACCGAGCCGCGGAACGCCCTGGTGAAGCAGTACCGCAAGCTGTTCGAGATGGACGGCGTGGAGCTGGAGTTCACCGGGGACGCGCTGGAAGCCGTCGCGGACCAGGCGATCCTGCGCGGCACGGGCGCCCGCGGCCTGCGGGCGATCATGGAGGAGGTGCTCCTCCCGGTCATGTACGACATTCCGAGCCGAGACGACGTGGCGAAGGTGGTCGTCACCGAGCAGACGGTGCGCGAGAACGTCAACCCGACGATCGTCCCGCGCCAGCCCGCCCGCCGCGAGCGCCGCGAGCGCTCCGCCTAGCTCTCCCCGTTCCCGCCGAACGCCGGCCCCGCCTCCTGGCAGGGCCGGCGTTCGCGTTCTCCGCCGATGCCCCCGTCCCCGCGAGACATCGCCACCTTTGCCGCCGCGAGTCGCCACCTTCGCCTGCGCGAGTCGGCACTTTTGCCGCCGCGAGTCGGCACCTTCGCCGCGGGACGGTTGACGGTGCACCCATCCGGGTAAAGCGCGGGTCAGTCGTCGGTCGAGGTCAGGGGGCGATATGGCTGGGTTCCTGCAGCGCGAGCGGATCGTCGCCGTCCTCGGCTACGGCTTCGTCGGCGGGATCGGCCTGGGCATCGGCTACATCTCGCCGGTCTCGACGCTGATCAAATGGTTCCCGGACCGCCCCGGCCTGTCCACGGGCATCGCGATCATGGGCTTCGGTGGCGGTGCGTTGATCGCGTCGCCGCTGACCAACCAGCTGCTGTCCGCGTTCGGTGGCTCCGGTGCGACCCCCGATCCCGACGGCATCGCCCAGACCTTCCTGGTGATGGGCCTGATCTACGCGGTGTTCATGTCGGTCGGCTGGCTGCTCATCCGCGTGCCCGCCCCCGACTGGAAGCCTGCCGGATGGGACCCGGCGCACGCCAGGACCGGCACGCTGATCACCACAGCGAACGTCTCGGCGCGCAGCGCGATCCGCACTCCGCAGTTCTGGCTGCTCTGGGTGGTGCTGTGCTTCAACGTCACCGCGGGCATCGGGATCCTCGAGCGGGCGGCCCCGATCTACTCGGACTTCTTCCCCGACGCCACGAGCCCGCAGGCGCTCGCCGCGGCCGCCGCGGGCTTCGTCGCGATGCTCTCGCTCGCGAACTCGGTCGGCCGGATCCTGTGGTCCTCGACGTCGGACTTCCTCGGCCGCAAGAACATGTACCGGATCTACCTGGGCGTCGGTGCGCTGCTCTACCTCGCGCTGACGCTGCTGACGAACACGAACAAGGTGCTGTTCCTGCTCATCGCGATCCTGCTGCTCTCGTTCTACGGCGCGGGCTTCGCCACCGTTCCGGCCTACCTGCGCGACCTGTTCGGCACCTATCAGGTCGGAGCCATCCACGGCGCGCCTGCTCACCGCCTGGTCGACGGCCGGTGTGCTCGGGCCGGTGATCGTCAACGCGATCGCGGACGCGCAGATCGCGGCCGGGGTCGCGGGCCCGGGGCGGTACACCGCGTCATTCACGATCATGGTCGGGCTGCTGGTCGTCGGGTTCGTCTGCAACGAGCTGATCCGACCGGTGTCCGCGCGTTACCACGAGCCGGCGTTGGCGAAGGCGGCTCAGACGAGGGCGGAGGCGCGCCGATGAGCTCGCATACAGAGGCCGACAGGCCGATTTCCCCGGCGTTGATGATTCTGGTGTGGCTGTGGGTGCTGGTGCCGTTCTGCTACGGGCTGTACCAGCTCGTGATCAAGATTCCGGCGCTCTTCGGGCACTGAGCATCCGCCGGTCCCTCCCATGCGGTCACACACCCCGTCAGGCCCTCGCACCCTGCCCAGCAGGTGCGACGGTCACGCGCGATGTGTGACGGCGCGCGCAGGTGCGAGCGCGGCACGGTGAGCGGTCGCCGTCGGGCGCACATAGGGTCGACGTATGCCGAGCAATGACGCCCAAGCCCTGTCCGAGTGGATCACGGCCGTGGCCCGGGAGCTGGGGCTGGAGGAGTCCCTCGACAGCCTGGGCGTCGTGGACCTCGTCCTGGACCTGACCTCGGACGTCGCGCACGGGGTCAGCCGGCCCGGCGCCCCGGTCACGGCGTTCCTCGTGGGTGTCGCCGCGGGTCGGGCGGACGACCCGACGGTCGCGGCGCGCGACTACGCGGGCAAGATCAGCAAGCTTGCCGAGGGCTGGGGCGCGGACGACGAGCGCGGCGAGCCGGCGAACGACCAGTCCCGGCGCGCCTGACACCGTCGCCCGGCCGTCGGCGTCGGGCGCGACGGGCGTGCCTCCCGGTGTGAACGGACGGTCAGCCGGTCACGTCGAACACCGCGGTGACCTTCGTCGGCTGCAGGCGCACGAGGAGCTCACCCGGCACGGCGTTGCGCCTGCCGAACGTCGTCCGCGCGGTCCGCTCCCCATGTAGCGCCCCGCGATCGCCGTGGCGCTGCGCACCAGCTCGTCGGGGTCCTCGCTGATCGTCGCCGTGCCCTGCACCTGCACGTACGCGTACGGCGGCTCCTCGAGGTCGACGCACAGCACCAGTCGCGGATCGCGGCGGATCGCCCGTCCCTTGGCCGTCTCCGTGCCCGTGGTGAACAGCAGGGCGCCGTCCTCCACGACGAACCAGACGGGAGCCACGAGTGGCCGCCCGTCCGCGGCCGTGTAGCCGAGCTTGCCGGTGCGGGTGCCCGCCGAGAGGAAGTCGGCGACCTCGGGGGTCAAGTGATCCACGAGGCGCACGCTAACTCGTCTCCGCCTCGTCCGGTAAGGCGTCCACGGATGAACGGACCACCGCCGTGGCGGGACGTTAGGTTGGGCGTCATGCGCACGGTGTCCGGGTTCGGGCGGCAGGTCGGGAGAGTGTTGTCGCGGGTCCGGCCCCGTCGGTCGAGGCCGGTGGCGCTCGTCGCGAGCGAGACGTCCACCGTCGAGCGGCGCCCGCTGGTGTCGGACCGGCTCGGCGAGCAGCGACACGCGGGTGCGGTGCTGGACCAGGTCGACGGCACCACCTGCGGGAGCGCGGTGCTCGTCGCGCTCGCGGCGTGGGCGGACCCGGCGGAGGTGAACCGGCTGGAGGCGCCCGCCGGTGGGAAGTCGCTCGTCGGCGCGGGCTTCGGTTCGCGTTACGACGCCCGCCAGAAGCAGGTGCACGGCGAGACCAACCGGTTCTGGCCGCAGGCGCTGGGCACCACGCCGTGGGGTGCGGCGCGGTGGCTGCGGGACCACGCACCGGCGGCCGGGCGGTACCGGGTGCGGCTGGTGGACGACACGTCGGCCGCGGACGTCGCGCAGGTGATCGACGCCGTCGGCACCGCGCTGGCGGGTCGGCCGGTGCCGTTGCTCGTCGGATCGTTCGTGCCGCGGCACTACGTGCTGGCACTGCGCGCGGACGGCGACGGGTGGCGGGTGTACGAGCCGACGAGCGGGCAGGTGCGGCTGCTCGACCTGGCGGCGGTGCGGGAGCGGCGTCTGGCACCCGTGCTCGGGTTCGACCGGCTGCACGCGGTGCTCCTGCCGTCCTGACCGCGGACCGGAACGCGCAACTCGCCGTGCACGACCGCGCAACTCGCGTGAGCGGGGGAGCACGGGGCGTGCGGCAAACCTGTCGTACCCGGCTCGTAGACTTGGGCCTGTGACCAGCACCCCCGCCACGCGTCCCGATCTGCCCGCCCAGTTCGTCCCGGGCGAGGTAGAGACCGGGCTGTACGGGCGGTGGGTCGAGCGCGGCTACTTCGAGGCCGACCCGAAGAGCGACAAGCCGCCGTTCTCGATCGTCATCCCGCCGCCGAACGTCACCGGCAGCCTGCACATCGGGCACGCGTTCGAGCACACGCTGATCGACCTTCTGATCCGTCGCCGGCGGATGCAGGGTTACGACGCCCTGTACCTGCCGGGCATGGACCACGCTTCGATCGCCGTGCACGCGCTGGTGGAGAAGGCGCTGGTCGCCGAGGGCACCAGCCGCCGCGAGCTGGGTCGCGAGGCGTTCCTCGAGCGCACGTGGGAGTGGAAGGCCGAGCACGGCGGCGCGATCCTCTCGCAGATGCGCAGGCTCGGCGAGAGCGTCGACTGGACGCGCGAGCGCTTCACGATGGACGAGGGCAGCAATCGCGCCGTCCGCACCATGTTCAAGCGTCTCTACGACGACGGCCTGATCTACCGCGCCGAGCGGATGGTCAACTGGTCGCCCGCGCTGCGCAGCGTGCTCTCGGACATCGAGGTGGAGCACAAGGAGGTCGACGGCGAGCTGGTCTCGATCCGCTACGGCGATGGGGACGACGCGATCGTCGTCGCCACCACGCGGGTCGAGACGATGCTGGGCGACACCGCCGTCGTCGTGCACCCGGACGACGAGCGGTACCAGCACCTCGTCGGCCGCGAGATCGAGCTTCCGCTGGTCGGCCGCCGCATCCCGATCCTCGCCGACGACCACGTGGACCCGACGTTCGGCACCGGAGCGGTGAAGGTCACGCCCGCCCACGACCCGAACGACTTCGAGATCGGCCGCCGGCACGGCCTGCCGATGCCGTCGATCATGGACGAGAGCGGTGTCATCACCGGCACCGGCACCGAGTTCGACGGCATGGACCGGTTCGAGGCGCGGGTCGCGGTGCGGGAGGCGCTGCGCGCGCAGGGCCGGATCGTCGCGGAGAAGCGCCCGTACCGGCACAGCGTCGGCCACAACCAGCGCGCGCCGCACGAGCCGATCGAGCCGCGGCTGTCGATGCAGTGGTTCGTCAAGGTCGGGCCGCTGGCGCAGGCCGCGGGCGACGCCGTGCGGGACGGGCGCGTCGTCGTCCACCCGAAGGAGCTCGAACCGCGCTGGTTCGCGTGGGTGGACAACATGTACGACTGGTGCATCTCGCGCCAGCTGTGGTGGGGCCACCGCATCCCGGTCTGGTACGGCCCGGCAGGCGAGGTGGTCTGCCTGGGGCCGGACGAGGAGCCGCCGGCCGGCTGGACGCAGGACGACGACGTCCTCGACACCTGGTTCTCCTCCGGGCTGTGGCCGTTCTCCACGCTCGGCTGGCCGGACGACACCCCGGACCTGCGGCGCTACTACCCGACGTCGGTGCTGGTCACCGGCTACGACATCCTGTTCTTCTGGGTCGCCCGGATGATGATGTTCGGGCTGTACGCGATGGACGGTGAGCCGCCGTTCGACACCATCGCCCTGCACGGCATGGTCCGCGACGAGCACGGCAAGAAGATGTCGAAGTCGGCGGGCAACACGGTCGATCCGATCGCGTGGATGGACCAGTTCGGGACAGATGCGGTGCGGTTCGCGCTGGCCCGCGGCGCGAACCCGGGCACGGACATGCCGCTCGGGGAAGACGCCGTCGTCGCCGCGCGCAACTTCACCACCAAGCTGTGGAACGCCACCCGGTTCGCGCTGGCCAACGGCGCGACGGTGGAGCGGGCGCTGCCCGACGAGGCGGAGCGGACCGATGCCGACCGCTGGATTCTCGGGCGCCTCCGCGAGGTCCGCGAGCAGGTCGACGCGCTGCTGGACGACTTCCAGTTCGCCAAGGCCACCGAGGCGCTCTACCACTTCACGTGGGGTGAGTTCTGCGACTGGTACGTCGAGCTGGCCAAGGCGCAGCTGCGCGCCGACACGGCGGACGGCACGCGTGCGGTGCTCGGGCACGTCCTGGATGCGCTGCTCAAGCTGCTGCACCCGGTCGCCCCGTTCATCACCGAGACCCTCTGGACGGCGCTGACCGGCGGCGAGTCGGTGGTCGTCGCCCCGTGGCCGGTCGAGGTGGGCGCGCCGGTCGACGCCGCCGCGGCGACCCGGATCGTCGACCTGCAGAAGCTGGTCACCGAGGTCCGCCGGTTCCGCACGGAGCAGGGCATCCCGGACAGCCGCCGGGTCGCCGCCCGGGCCGTCGGGGTGTCGTCGGCGGAGTCTCGGACGGCACTGCAGTCGCTGGCGCGGCTGGACGCTCCGGGCGACGGCTTCGCGCCGACGGCGACGGTGGAGGTCGTGCTGTCGGGCGGCCCCGTGCACGTCGAGCTCGACACCTCGGGCGCGATCGACGTGGCCGCCGAGCGTGCCCGGCTGGGCCGGGATCTGGCCGCGGCGCAGAAGGAGCTCGACACCGCCGAGAAGAAGTTGGGCAATCCGAAGTTCGTGGAGAAGGCGCCCACGGCGGTCGTCGACGGCATCCGGACGCGCCGGGGCGCCGCGGTCGTGGAGATCGAGCGCGTCACAGCGCGGCTGGCGGCGCTGCCGTCGTGAGCCGGGGCGACGGAGGGTTCGGCGACCCGGACTTCGGCGGCGGAGATTTCGACGGCCCGGACCTTGGCGACCCGGACTTCGACGAGCGGAATCCCGGGCGCCTGGACGCGGCCGAGGAGCCTCCCGAGGGGGAGGGGCCCGTGCGCGCCCCCGAGGAGGCCGCCGAGGACGCCGTGCTGCGGCACGTCCTGGATGCCGTGCGCGGCGGCGACACCCCGGACGTCGTGCCGGCCAGCTCGTCGGTGGCCGGGTTCGCGGAGTTCCTCGCGGTCGAGGCGGTGCTGGACAAGCGCTGGCCCGAGACGCGGATGGAGCCCTCGCTCGACCGGATCGCCGATCTCGTCGAATTGCTCGGCGACCCGCAGCGCGGCTACCCCGTCGTGCACCTGACCGGCACGAACGGCAAGACCTCCACGGCGCGGATGGTCGACGCGCTGCTCAGCGAGATCGGGCTGCGCACCGGCCGGTACACCAGCCCGCACCTGCAGAGCGCCGTCGAGCGGATCAACATCGACAACCGGCCGATCACGCCGGAGCGCTATGTCGAGGTCTATCGCGACGTGGCGCCGTTCGTCGACCTCGTCGACGCGCGGCACGACGTGCCACTGAGCAAGTTCGAGGTGCTCACCGCGATGGGGTTCGCCGCGTTCGCGGACGCTCCGGTGGAGGCGGGGATCGTCGAGGTCGGCCTGGGCGGCCGGTGGGACGCCACGAACGTCGTGGACGGCACGGTCGCGGTGGTCACGCCGATCGGGCTGGACCACGCCGAGTACCTGGGCACCGATGTGCTCGGCATCGCCCGGGAGAAGGCCGGGATCATCAAGCCGGGCGCCGTCGCGGTACTGGCCGCGCAGGAGAAGGCCGTGGCCGAGGTGCTCATCGAGCACTGCGCCGAGGTGGGTGCGCAGGTCGCGCGCGAAGGTGCCGAGTTCGGGGTCCGCGAGCGCGAGCTGGCCGTCGGGGGGCAGCGGATCGTCCTGCAGGGCCTGTCCGGCTCCTACGACGACATCTTCCTGCCGCTGCACGGGGAGCACCAGGCGTCGAACGCCGCGTTGGCACTCGCTGCGGCCGAGGCGCTGGTGGGGGCCGGGCCGCGGTCGTCCCTGGATCCGGACGCGGTGCGCGCAGCCTTCGCGGCGGTGCGCTCACCCGGCCGGTTGGAGCGGGTGGCGGCCGGGGCGGACGTCGCCACCGTGCTCGTCGACGCCGCGCACAACCCGGACGGCGCCCACGCGCTCGCCGCGGCGTTGACCACGGAGTTCCGGTTCACCCGGCTGATCGCGGTCGTCGCGGCGATGCGCGACAAGGACGTCCGCGGGATCCTGGCCGAGCTCGAGCCGGTGGTCGCGGAGATCGTGGTCACGGCGAACTCGTCGTCGCGGACGATGGATCCGGACGAGCTGGGCGCGCTCGCGGTGTCGGTGTTCGGCTCCGGGCGGGTGAGCGTCGAGCCGGTGCTCGCGCAGGCGATCGAGCAGGCCCGGGAGTTGGCCGAGGAGGAGGGCACCTCCGGGGCCGGGGTCATCGTCACCGGCTCGGTGGTCACGGCGGGGGAGGCGCGACGGCTGTTCGGTCTGGAGCCGTCGTGAGCGAGCTTGCGAGCTCACCCGCAACACAGCAGCAGGCGCTCACGTCGGCGCCGAGCGTCAGCGAGGTGACGTCGTGAGCGAGCTGGCGAGCTCACCATCGGATACACCGCGGCCGATCCCGGAGATCCCCGACCCGACGAAGGGGCTGCGCGCGGTGTACGCCGCCGTGCTCGTCCTCGAGGCGATCGTCGTCGGGCTCGCTCTGCTCGTGCTGCCCAAGTTCGGGGTGGGGGCGACACCGCTCGGGGTCGGTCTGATCGGCGGGCTGGCGGTCGCGATGGTGCTGGCGTCCGGCGTGCAGCGCCGGCCGTGGGGCCTGGGCGTCGCACTGGCGTTGCAGGTCGCGACGATCGCGTGCGGGTTGCTGGTCCCCGCGCTGGCGCTGGTTGGCCTGATCTTCGCGGCGGTCTGGGCGGGCATCCTGCTCATGGCGCGCGACGTGCGTCGCCGGTACGCGCGCGGCGAGCTGCCTGCCCAGGTCGCGGCGCGCGACGCCGCCGCCCGAGCCGGGGTCGACGGCGGGGCCGCCGACCGAGCGGCGGCCGAGGGCGAGCCACAGCCGTAGCCCCCACCCGGGTGCCGGACCTCGGAGGCTGCCGCGCCGTGGCGCCGTGACGGTAGGGGCTCCGGGACCGCGAGAGGCCGTCGATACGCTTCCCGGGTGACTGAACGCACCCTGGTCCTGGTCAAGCCCGACGGTGTCGGGCGCAAGCTGATCGGCGAGGTCCTGTCCCGGATCGAGCGCAAGGGGCTCGACATCGTCGCGCTCGAGCTGCGCACGGTGGACCGCGAGCTGGCCGAGCAGCACTACGCCGAGCACGACGGCAAGTCGTTCTTCGAGTCTCTGCTGGAGTTCATCACCTCGGGCAAGGTGCTCGCGGCCGTCGTCGAGGGCCCGCGGGCGATCACCGCGTTCCGCCAGCTCGCGGGCGGCACGGACCCGGTCGAGAAGGCCACGCCGGGCACGATCCGCGGCGATTTCGGCCTCGAGACCCAGTTCAACCTCGTCCACGGGTCGGACGGCCCCGAGTCGGCCACCCGGGAGATCAAGCTCTGGTTCCCGAACCTCTGAAGAGGCGGGCCTGCCGGGGCCGTGTCCACGACAACTGGCTGTCCGCGATAATTGTCGGTGCGCCGGGTTAGCGTGCCGGATATGGGGGACGGACTCGTTCAGGCTCGTGGCCTGCGCAAGAGCTTCGGAGGCTTCGAGGCGGTGCGCGGTCTGGACGTGGACGTCGCGCCCGGTCAGATCTTCGGCTTCCTGGGTCCGAACGGCGCGGGCAAGTCGTCCACGATGCGCATGATCGCCTGCGTGTCGCCGCGGTCCGGGGGCTTCCTGCAGGTCCTGGGCATGGATCCGGATATCGACGGCCCGCGGATCCGCGCCCGGATCGGCGTCGTGCCGCAGTTGGACAACCTCGACACGGAGCTGACGGTCCGGGAGAACCTGGAGATCTACGGCCGGTACTTCGGGCTCTCCCGCGCGCACGTGCGGCGCAAGGCGGTCGAGCTGATGGGGTTCGCGCAGCTCGGGCGACCGGGCGGACGCCGCCGTCGAGTCGCTGTCGGGCGGTATGAAGCGCCGGTTGACGATCGCCCGGTCCCTGGTCAACGACCCCGAGCTGCTGCTGCTCGACGAGCCGACCACGGGTCTGGACCCGCAGGCCCGCCACCTGCTGTGGGATCGGCTCTACCGGCTCAAGGGCGAGGGCGTCACCCAGATCGTCACCACGCACTACATGGACGAGGCCGAGCAGCTGTGCGACCGGCTGGTGGTGATGGACGGCGGGGTGATCGTGGCCGAGGGCTCGCCCGCCGAGCTGATCGCGCACTACTCCACACGCGAGGTGCTGGAGCTGCGGTTCGCACCGGGCACCGCGGCGCCGATCGACGTGGTGGAGCGGCTGGCGGACCGGGTCGAGGTCCTGCCGGACCGGCTCCTGCTCTACACCGGGGACGGCGAGCACCTGCAGGCCGAGCTGGCCCACCGGGGCGTGAAGCCGCTGTCCGCGCTCGTGCGTCGCTCGTCGCTGGAAGACGTGTTCCTGCGGCTCACCGGCCGGAGTCTGGTGGAGTGACGGTGGAACTCACCCGGGCCGCCACCGGCCGCGCCGCCGGCCCGCTGGGCGGGGTGCTGCTCGTCGTCGAGCACCACTGGACGTGGTACCGGCGCAACTGGCGTGCGACAGCCGTCTCGTCGATCCTGCAGCCGCTGTTGTTCCTGCTCGCCTTCGGCGTCGGGTTCGGCACCCTCATCGACGGCACCGGCCGCGCCGCGCAGGCCACCGGGGGTCTGGACTACCTCGTCTGGCTCGCACCGGCCTTGCTCTGCGTCTCTGCGGTGCAGACTGCGGTGTTCGACTCGACGTATCCGGTGCTCTCGGGCCTGAAGTGGCAGCGACACTACCTCGCCATGACGGCCACGCCGATCGGCCCGGGTCAGGTCGTGGTCGGGCACCTGGTCTGGATGATGATCAAGATTGGCGGCTGCGGTGCGGTCTACGTGGCGGTCATCGCGGTGTTCGGGGGCGTGCGATCACCGGGGATCGTCCTGGCACTGCTGATCGCGATGCTCGCCGGCGCGGCCGTGGGGGCGCTCGTCACGGCCTTCACCGCGGGAGTCGAGGACGAAGGCTCGGCGTTCACCGTGCTCTTCCGGCTGGTGCTGATCCCGATGACGCTCTTCTCCGGCACGTTCTTCCCGGTCGACCGGCTGCCGGTCGCGATCCAGCCGCTCACGTGGGTGTCACCCCTCTGGCACGGCACCGAGCTGGCCCGTGCGGCGGCGCTCGGTGGCGGGGCGGCACTGCCCGCCGTCGGGCACGCGGCGGTCCTCGTGGCACTGGTCGCGGCCGGTTCGGCAGCGGCCGTCGCGCGTTTTCGACGGAGGCTGTACCGATGACGGAGCGCAGCGTCGACGCCGCGCGAGCGGGCCGGGTGGCAACCCAGGCGCCGCAACCGCCGCCGCTGCCGGCGCTCGCCCGGCTGCTCCCGGCGGGCAGCTACGCGGGCCGGTCCCGCGCGTTGGTGCGCCGGTCCGCCACGGCGGCGCGGCGCACGTGGCTCGCGATCGTCTCCGGGATCTTCGAGCCGGTGTTCTACCTGGTCGCGATGGGCCAGGGGCTCGGTTCGCTGGTCGGAGCACTGCCCGGGCCGGACGGCAGGCCGATCTCGTACGCCGCCTTCATCGCCCCGGGGCTGCTCGCCGCGGCCGCCATGAACGGCGCGGTGTTCGACTCCACGTTCAACGTGTTCTTCAAGCTCAAGTACAACCGCCTCTACGACGCGGTGCTGGCCACGCCGCTGGGGCCGTTCGACATCGCACTCGGCGAGATCGCGTGGGCGTTGATCCGCGGCGGGATGTATGCGCTCGCCTTCCTCGCGGTCATGGGCGGCTTCGGCCTGCTCCTGTCACCGTGGGCGCTCCTGGCGCTGCCCGCGGCACTGGTCATCGCCTTCGGCTTCGCTGCCGTCGGGATG
This sequence comes from uncultured Actinomycetota bacterium, assembly GCA_963780835.1. Classification (GTDB taxonomy): domain Bacteria; phylum Actinomycetota; class Actinomycetes; order Mycobacteriales; family Pseudonocardiaceae; genus Pseudonocardia. Next base: position 114,477 of record CAWADQ010000034.1, read on the forward strand.
GCGGCCACCACGTACATGCGCTCGTGGCAGGACTTCGACCTCGTCACGCTCGCGATCCTGCCGATGTTCCTGTTCGCCACCACGTTCTACCCGCTGTCGGTCTACCCCCGGTGGCTCCAGCTCGTCGTCGAGGCCCTGCCGCTGTTCCACGGGGTCGAGCTGATGCGGGGCCTGACCACCGGTGCGGTCCACGTCGGCCTGCTCGGGCACCTCGGCTATTTCCTGGTGATGATCGTCGGTGGGCTGGTGGTCGCCGGAAGGCGGCTCGACATCCTCCTCCTGAAATAATCACTCCGGGGAGCGGAACGTGGACTGGCCGCTATCCGCTGCGCGGCCCGACAATGAGCCCATGCCGGTCACCGCCCGTCCCTCGACCTCGACCGATCTCGCGCGCAACCTGGCGGTGGCGTCGCTCGCGATGATCCAGATCGTGGTCGCCGGTATGGGCGGCAGCGGCGCGCTGGGGGAGGACGTCGGCACCGTCGCCCGCTCGTACCCCACGCCCGTGCTGCCCGCGGGCTGGACGTTCGGCATCTGGGGCGTGATCTACGTCGCCTTCCTCGGCTATGCCGTCTACCAGCTGCTGCCGACGCAGCGGTCGCGTGAGGTGCACCGGGCCACGGGCTGGTGGCTCGCGGTCTCGGCGGTGCTCAACATGGCGTGGATCAGTGCCTTCTCGGCGCGGTACGTCCTGCTGGCGGAGGTGCTGCTCCTGGCACTGCTCGCGGTGCTGGCGCGGGTGTACGGCCGGCTGAGTCGCGAGCGGGCCACGAACACGCGCGAGCGGCTGGCGCTGCGCCTGCCCGTGGCGCTCTACACCGGATGGGTCTCCCTGGCCGTGGTGGCCGGAACGGCGGCGACCGGGGTCCGGCTCGGCCTGCCGGGCGACGGTGCGCTGGCTGAGATCGCGGCCGTGCTGATCCTGCTCGTCGCGGCGGCGATCGTCGCGAGCGTCGTCACCTACGCGACGGCCGTCGTCGGGTACGCGGCGGCCGCGGTCTGGGCGCTGCTGGGCATCGCGCTGAACGCGCCGCCCGCCGCCGTCGGTGTCGCTGCCGCCGTCGCCGCCGTCGTCGTCCTGTTCGCGACGGCCCGGCGGGTGAGCACGTCCGGCGACCCGCGCCGCGCCGCCTGGGGCTGAGCACGGGACGACGCCGACGGTCCGCCGTGTCGCCGGGTCAGGGTCCCGGCGGGCAGGTCACCGGCGCGGCATCGGCCGGGTCCAGCGCCGCGTCGGCGGCGGGCAGCCGCCACAGCGCTACGCCCCGCGCGTCCCGGGCCACGAAGAGCAGCGAGCCGTCGCCGGGCGCCGTCAGTGCCGTCACCGCTCCCGGCAGCACGGCCGGGACCGTCCGGACCGTGCTCCCCGCGTTCGGGTCGAGGTGGGCGAGCCGGTCGCCGTCGGCGCCCGCGAGCACGAACCAGACCCCCGACCCGTCGGCGACGGCGTGATCGAGGCCGGCGGTCCCGGCCGCGCCGCAGCGGGACCCGGCCAGCGGGGTCGTGGCGATCCCGGCGGCGGTGCCGGTCAACATCTCCAGCCGCCCGCCTCCGGAGACGGTCCGCAGGCCCCCGCCGGGAACGGGCAGCACGGTCCGGAGATCGACTGGCGGGTCGGGTTCCTGGATCGTGACGACGGGCAGGTAGGTGACCGCGATCCGTTGCTGTCCGTCGAGGCCGGCGACGTCCAGACGGCGGACGGTACCCACCGGGTCGGCGTCCGAACGCAGCCACAGCGAGCCGTCGGCGCCGAGCGCCCCCGCCTCCGTGACGCCGCGCACGACGACGTCCAGCGGTGACCCGGCCCGCAACTCGGTGACCGCGATGGTGTCGGACGCGGTCCAGTGCACGACCCGGTCGCCGACCACCCCGATCGGCGCGGGCGCGCCACGGTCGGTCCGGGCGAGCACGCGCGCCCGGCCGTCCGTGTCCGCGACGACGATGCCGGTCCGGCTGACCACCCCGGGCGCGCCGTCGGCGAGCACCGGCCACACGTCGTCCGCCGCGGCGAGCCCGGCCGCGCCGCTGCGCAGGGGAAACGCGCCGACGGCGGCGACCGGCACGAACGGTGCGACCGCGTCCCGGTGCGGTCGGGAGCCTGCCGGAACCGCGGCGAGCGGGAGGCCGACCGCGGCGACCAGTGCCACGGCCGTGACGGCCCGCAACGGTGTGAGCCGGAACGCGAAATCCGCCGTGCCGGACCGCGCAACTCGGCGGGCGGAGTCGCGTCAACCCGCCGGCGGCCGCCGCGCTCCGGGGAAGCGCGGCGGCCACTGCCGCGAGTCCGGCCGCGAGCGCGGGCCACGCCCCGGCCGCCCCCGACGCGCCCCACCCCAGGAGCACGCGCCCCGCGCCGGCGACGGCCGCGAGACCTGCCGCAACCGCCGCCCACCGGGCGGCGGCCGCGAGCCACCCGGCCCACGCCGCCCATCGGGATGGAGCGAACGCCGCATCGGGTGCATCTACCGCACCCGACGCCGCGTTCGCTCCATCCGGCGGCATCGGGCGCTGGGCCCGAATGGACCCGAAGATCGCGAGAGCGGCCGCCAGCACCGCGACCCCCGCAGGTACCGCGACCGCCACGGTCCACGGCCCGATCATCTCGACGCCGGTCCACGTGTCCGGCGGCAGCTCGGTCACCGGTCCCGCGCCGAGGAGCACGGCGCCCCGGTCCGCCCGCCACCACGGCAACGGCGTCGCGGCGGCCGCCACCGCGGCGAGCGTCGTCGGCACTGCGACCTCGAGCACGGCCCACCGACGTCGGGCGGGGTCGGGCGTGCTCATCGCGAGCTCCCTCGAGAGGTGGCGCGATCAGCGTCCCACCCGGTGCACCCGTCGTCGAGCACCGCGGCACGTGATCGGCAGGGCGCGATGCGGCGCCGGGCGACAGCGGGGCTACGCTGGTGCAGCGTGACCGGCGACCTGAGCACCACCGGGGCGGCCCCGTCCGTCTTCCCCGCCCTCGAGGCGTTGCTGCCGCGTGTCGCGAAGCCCGTGCAGTACGTCGGCGGTGAGCTGAACGCCCGGATCAAGCCCTGGGACGGTGCGCTGGTCCGGTGGGCGCTGATGTACCCCGACGCCTACGAGGTCGGCCTGCCCAACCAGGGCATCCAGATCCTCTACGAGATCCTGAACGAGCGGGCCGACGCGCTGGCGGAGCGCTGCTACGCGGTGTGGCCGGACCTCGAGGCCCTGATGCGCGAGGCGGGGGTGCCCGCGTTCACCGTGGACGCGCACCGCCCGCTCGGGGCCTTCGACGTGCTCGGGGTCAGCTTCTCCACCGAGCTCGGCTACACCAACCTGCTCACCGCGCTCGACCTGGCCGGGATCCCGCTGCACGCCGTCGACCGCGGCGAGCACCACCCGGTGGTCGTGGCGGGCGGGCACGCCGCGTTCAACCCGGAACCGATCGCGGACTTCGTCGACGTCGCGGCGATCGGCGACGGGGAGGAGGTCGTCGGCGACATCACGGACGTCGTCCGCGACTGGAAGGCCGCCGGACGGCCCGGGGGGCGCCGCGAGCTGCTCCTGCGGTTGGCGGAGACGCCGGGCTGCTACGTGCCGTCGCTCTACGCGGTCTCCTACGGTCCGGACGGCGCGATCTCCGAGGTCGTGCCGAGCGAGCCGCGTGTTCCCGGCGTGGTGCAGAAGCGCACCACCGTCGACCTCGACACCTGGCCCTACCCGAAGACCCCGCTCGTGCCGATGGCGGAGACCGTGCACGAGCGCGCCAGCGTGGAGATCTTCCGCGGCTGCACGCGCGGCTGCCGCTTCTGCCAGGCCGGGATGATCACCCGCCCCGTACGGGAGCGGTCGCTGCGCGGGATCGGCGAGATGGTGGACGCCGCGGTGCGCGCGTCCGGGTTCGACGAGGTCGGGCTGCTGTCGCTGTCGTCGGCCGACCACTCCGAGATCGCCGAGATCACCAAGGGCCTGGCCGACCGCTACGAGGGCACGAACACGTCGCTGAGCCTGCCGAGCACCCGCGTCGACGCCTTCAACATCGACCTCGCCAACGAGATCAGCCGCAACGGCCGCCGCTCCGGGCTCACGTTCGCCCCCGAGGGCGGGTCGGAACGGATCCGGCGGGTGATCAACAAGATGGTGTCGGAGGACGACCTCATCCGCACCGTCTCCGAGGCGTTCGCCCAGGGCTGGCGTCAGGTCAAGCTCTACTTCATGTGCGGCCTGCCCACCGAGGAGGACACCGACGTCGTCCAGATCGCGGACATGGCGCACAACGTCATCCGTGCCGGACGGGCCGCCTCGGGGCGCAACGACGTGCGCTGCACGATCTCCATCGGCGGGTTCGTGCCCAAGCCGCACACGCCGTTCCAGTGGGCGGCACAGGCGCATCCGGACGTCGTCGACGGGCGGCTGCGCAAGCTGCGCGAGGCCGTCAACGCGGACCGCAAGCTGGGCCGCAACGTCGGCATGCGCTACCACGACGGGCAGCCGTCGCTGATCGAGGGCCTGCTCGCCCGCGGCGACCGGCGGGTCGGGCGGGTGATCGAGCGGGTGTGGCGCGCGGGCGGTCGGTTCGACGGCTGGACCGAGCACTTCTCCTACCAGCGGTGGGTCGACGCCTGCGCCGCGGAGCTGGAGCCGCTCGGGGTCTCGCTGGACTGGTTCACCACGCGTGAGCGCGACCGCGCCGAGGTGCTGCCCTGGGACCACCTCGACTCCGGGCTGGAGCGCGACTGGCTGTGGGACGACTGGCAGGACGCGCTGGCCGGCCGGGAGCAGGACGACTGCCGGTGGACGCCCTGCTTCGACTGCGGCGTGTGCCCGTCGACGGGCACGGACATCGAGGTCGGGCCGAGCGGGACCACCCTGCTGCCGCTGATCCCGGTGAGCACTCCTCGGGCGAGCACCGGGCCCCGACCGGGTGACTGAGCCGGACCTCGTCGTACGGGTGGCCGACGAACGCGACGAGGCCGCCCTCGCCGCGCTGCGTCGCGCCTGGCTGGAGGAACGCTCCGGACATCCCGTCGACGATCCGGGGTTCGAGGCCGCGTTCGCGCAGTGGTGGCGTCTCGAGCTGCCTCGGCGGACGTTCTGGCTGGCCGAGGCGGGCTCGGAACGCAGCGGCTGGACGCCGGTGGGATCGATCAACGTGGTCGAGATCGTGCACATGCCCCGCCCGGGCGCCCGCAGTGGGCGGATCGGGCAGGTCGGCAGCGCATTCGTGCTCAGCGCCTTCGCCGACCGCGGCGTCGCGGGCGCGCTGCTGGCCCGGGCCGTCCAGCACGCGCGGGAGCGGCGCTACCGGCGCCTCGTGCTCGCCCCGACCGGCAGCAGCGCGTCGTTCTACATGCGCGCAGGGTTCCAGCCGGCAGGGGAGTCGCTGCTGGTGCTCGACCCACTGGCCATCGCCGACTGAGGCTGCGGCGGCCGTTCGGCAGATCCGCGGGGCGCCTGAGGTGGTCGTGATGCCAGGAAAGCCACTCTCCTGACGCCACGTGACATGAAGGTGGCTTTCCTGGCACCCCGTACGCTGCGAGCCATGGCGCGTGTGCGGCCCGGCGAGGCGGCGAATCCGGCACCTCCGACGGTCCAGCGCATCCGCGTCCGGTTCGCCAAACGCGGGCGGCTGCGTTTCCTGTCCCACCGGGACGTCGCCCGCAGCATGGAACGTGCCGTGCGTCGGGCAGGTATTCCCGTCGCGCACTCGCACGGGTTTTCCCCCCACCCGCGGCTGTCGTGGATCGGGGCTGCGCCCACCGGGGCCGCGAGCGAGGCCGAGTACATGGAGATCGGACTCACCCGCCCGCTGGATCCCGCCGACCTCGCTGCCGCATTGGACGCCGCGCTGCCCGACGGGCTGGACGTGCTCGCGGCCACGGAGGCCGAGGGCACACCGTTGGCCGAGCGGATCGACGCGAGCGAGTGGCGCATCGAGCTGCCCGGAATCAGCCTGGACGACCTGCGCCGTGCGGTCGTCGCGTTGGAGGGCGCGGACGCTGTCGTCGTGGAGCGGGTGACGCCCTCGGGGCGGCGCCAGGTCGACGTGCGCGGCGCACTCGTCGGCGTGACCTTGTCGGCGCCGGGGTCGATGTCCGCCCCCGACACGACGGACTGTGCGATAATGACGGCGGTCGTGCGGCAGACGACACCCGCCGTTCGGCCCGACGACGTGTTGGGCGCGCTCGATGTTGTCGCAGGTCTCAAACTGCCGGCTCCCGCGAAGGCGACCCGGATGGCGCAGGGCCTGCTCGACGACCGGGGCCGCCTCACCGATCCGCTCGGCCCGGACCGGGTTACCACCCGAACCTGACCGATCGAGGTCGGCTCTCCGACGCCGGAGGGGTGACGCGCCGTCGAGCACGATCCGTCCCGACCGGCCCGCCGCGCTGGGACTGAGAGGGCGTTGAGGAACCGCCAGGCGCGCCGAGGCGCGGGCCCCGGTTCCTCAAGATCTTCTCAAGCGGCACAGGATTGCTCCCCGCGCACCGCTCGGGGAGAGACGCACGGGCTCCCGCGTGGCCGCCTCCGGACGAGGCGCCCGGGGGCGGAGGAGTTGCATGACGAACAGCGATTCGCCCGCCGGTCTCACCGGCGGGCCGGTCACCCTATCCGGCCTCGACGACCTGCCCGAGAAGTTGCGGGTGCACGCGCTGGCCAAGCTTCTGGGGCGCACGAGCCGGGAGGTGATGGCCGCGCTGCTGGACCTGGGGTTCGCCGCCCGCAGCGTCCAGTCCAGCGTGAACCGCAAGACGGCGGAGCAGGTCGCGGTCGTGCTGGTGCCGGAGCTGGCCGCAACGCCCGCGCCTCCTCCGGAGGAGGTCCTGGCCGCCGGCGAGCAGCCGGGCGTCGTCGACGAGCCCCCGGACCTGGCCGACGAGCCGGCTGTGCTGGCGCCCTTGTTCGCGCCGCCCGCGCCCGTGTTCCAGCCGCCCGTCCGGCGCAGCCGGCGCCGTGCCGCGGCCGAGCCCGTCACCGAGCCTGCCGACGAGCCCGCCGCCGACGAGGCCGCTGCGGACGAGCCGGTCCGCCGCACCCGCCGCCGTGGTCAGGCCGGCCGCGCTGCGGCCGAGACCGCCGCGCCGGAGCCACTCGACGCCGTGGCCGACCAACCGCCGACCGACGAGGCCGCCGACTCGGTCGACATCGACGACGACCAGGCGGACGACGATTCCGGCGAGGGCGGTGCGCGCCGCAGGCGCCGCCGCGGTCGCCGCGGGCGGGGTCGCGGGCGTGGCGGCGAGGGCGACGGCACCGAGGCCGACTCCGACGCTGACACCGATGCCGAGGGCGACGACGCCGACGAGGCCGACGACGCCGACACGAGTGCCGAGGAGTCGGGCGAGGGCGCCGACGAGAACGACGACGAAGCCGGGGCCACGCGCCGTCGCCGTCGCCGTCGCCGTCGCCGCGGGTCGGGCGACGACGCCTCCGCGGACGACGAGTCGGACCCGCCGAACACGGTCGTCAAGGTCCGGGTTCCGCGTGAGCGGCCCGACGACGCCGACGGCGACGGTGTGCAGAGCGTCCGCGGTTCGACCCGCCTGGAGGCCAAGCGTCAGCGCCGCAGGGACGGGCGCGACGCCGGCCGCCGCCGGGTGCCGATCCTCAGTGAGGCCGAGTTCCTGGCGCGCCGCGAGTCCGTCGAACGGTCGATGGTGGTTCGTGAGCGCGGCGACCGGGTCGAGATCGGCGTTCTCGAAGACGACGTGCTCGTCGAGCACTTCGTCACGAGTGGGGTCAGTGGCTCGGGCTCGGCCACCAACTCGCTGGTCGGCAACATCTACCTCGGCCGCGTGCAGAACGTGCTGCCGAGCATGGAAGCCGCGTTCGTCGACATCGGGCGCGGCCGCAACGCCGTCCTCTACGCGGGCGAGGTCGACTGGGACGCCGCCGGGCTCGGCGGCCGCGCGCGCCGCATCGAGCAGGCGCTGTCCAGCGGCGACAGCGTTCTCGTGCAGGTCACCAAGGACCCGGTCGGGCACAAGGGTGCCCGCCTGACCACGCAGATCAGCCTCGCCGGGCGGTTCCTGGTCTACGTCCCCTCGGGCGGCGCGGCGGGGATCAGCCGCAAGCTGCCGGACATCGAGCGCAAGCGCCTGAAGGACCTGCTGCGCGAGATCGTTCCGAGTGAGGCGGGCGTCATCATCCGCACCGCCTCGGAGGGCGTGACGCAGGAGGCTCTCGAGCGCGACGTCCGCCGGCTGCAGGCGCAGTGGGAGGTCGTCAAGGAGAAGGCGGAGAAGACCGGCCCCAACAGGCCCAAGGCACCCGTGCTCCTCTACGAGGAGCCGGACATGCTGATCAAGGTCGTGCGGGACCAGTTCAACGAAGACTTCTCCCGCCTCGTCATCGCCGGCGACGACGCGTGGGAGACCGTGTCCAACTACGTCGGGCACGTGGCGCCCGAGCTCGCGGCCCGGTTGCATCGCCACATCGGCCCGCGCGACGTCTTCGAGGAGTACCGGATCGACGAGCAGCTGCTCAAGGCGCTGGATCGCAAGGTGTGGCTGCCCTCGGGCGGCACGCTGGTGATCGACCGCACCGAGGCGATGACGGTCATCGACGTCAACACGGGCAAGTTCACCGGCTCCGGGGGCAACCTCGAGGAGACGGTCACCCGCAACAACCTCGAAGCGGCCGAGGAGATCGTGCGCCAGCTGCGGCTGCGCGACATCGGCGGCATCATCGTGATCGACTTCATCGACATGGTGCTCGAGGCGAACCGCGACCTGGTGCTCCGGCGGCTGACCGAGTGCCTGGCCCGCGACCGCACCCGTCACCAGGTGGCCGAGGTGACGTCGCTGGGTCTGGTCCAGATGACCCGCAAGCGGGTCGGCGGCGGGCTGCTCGAGCACTTCTCGACGCCGTGCGAACACTGCCGGGGCCGGGGTGTGATCGTGGCGACCGAGCCCGCGGCCGAGTCGAACGGGCGCGACCGGGGGGAGCGCGAGCGCAATGGCGACGCCGGTGGGCGGCGCGGTCGCGGCCGGGGACGGCGCGACGAGGCGAACGGAGACCGGGGCCGGCGCCTGCCCGCGGCTCTGGTGCCCGACCTGTCGGCGCTCGCGTCCACGACCTCGGAGGAGGCGTCACCTGCGGTTCCAGTCGACGCGGTGCCAGTCGACGCGGTGCCAGTCGACGCGGTGCCGGACGAGGTGGTGCCCGTCGAGCCGGACCGCGGCGAGGCCGGCCTGGACGTCGGCGCACCGGTGCCGGTCGAGCCGGAGCCCACGGCGTCGGCGGTGGTCCCCGCGACCGTCGAGAGCGTGCGCGACGACGTCGAGGAGATCGTCGTCGAGCAGGCGCTGGCCGTCGAGCGCAACCGGCACTCGGCACCGAACGGCCAGGTCGACACGGCTTCGCCGGGCCCCTCGACCGCCGGTGACCGATCCGACCACGACGCGTCCACCCCTCGCTCCGCGCGGGGCGGCCGCCCCGCGTCGGATCAAGAGAGCGGAATCAACGGGGCTGTCGCGCCCGGGTCGGAGGCCGTCGACAGGCCGGAACCGGTGGGTCGACGGAGGCGTGGCCGCGTGACCCGCACCGCCGGCGCGCCGACGGCGGTCACGGGCGACGCGCCGACGGTCGGGGTCGTCACCGTGCCCAGCGCACGTGCCGCCGAGGAGCACGCCGAGGAGTCCGGTGCGGGTGACGTCGCCGCGACGCCGGCTCCCGAGCCGGTGGTCGCGCCGCGCGCCCGCCGCGTGCGCCGGGCCGCGTCGCGCCCGGCCGGCCCACCCGCCCCGGATGCCGCGGACGCGTCCGGCGCCGAGACGCCGGGCGAGGCGGCCCCGCAGTGACCGACGGCCGGGTCTCCTGCCGCAGCAACGGCGGGAGACCCGGTTTGACCCTCTCGAAAACCGTTCCGTACCCTGGAGGTCTGCGCCGCGCTGCGAGCTGCGGCACGAGGCCGTGACGACCAGGCCACCCACGACGGGACCTCACCACGTCCCCTGAGCTTTGGAGCAGTGCGTCCATGTACGCGATCGTCAAGACCGGCGGCAAGCAGTACAAGGTGGCCGTCGACGACGTGGTCACCGTCGAGAAGATCGACGGCGCCCTCGGCGACGAGATCTCGCTCGTGCCTGTGCTGCTGGTCGACGGCGAAGACCTCACGACCGCTGCGGACGCGCTGGCGTCGGCGACCGTCTCCGCCAAGGTCGTCGAGCACACCAAGGGTCCCAAGATCCGCATCCACAAGTTCAAGAACAAGACCGGGTACCACAAACGTCAGGGGCACCGTCAGCCGCTGACGCGGGTCCAGGTCATCAAGATCGCGAAGTAGGAGACCGGGCGATGGCTCACAAGAAGGGTGCGTCCAGCTCCCGCAACGGGCGCGACTCGAACGCGCAGCGGCTGGGCGTCAAGCGGTTCGGCGGCCAGGCCGTGAACGCGGGCGAGATCCTGGTCCGCCAGCGCGGCACGAAGTTCCACCCGGGGCAGGGTGTCGGTCGCGGTGGCGACGACACGCTGTTCGCCCTCGTCGAGGGCTCGGTCGAGTTCGGGTACACGAAGGGCCGCAAGGTCGTCAACGTGGTCCCTTCGGGGGTCTGAGACCGCGGGACCAGGCGAAGGTCTCACCTCGGTCTGTCGGCCGCGGTCTCAGACCCCCGCCGCAGGCCCCGAGGCCTGCTCGCAGGCACACGAACACTGCAACGGCGGGCCGCCCCAACCGGGGTGGGCCCGCCGTCGCATTTCTGGAGAGCTGGCATGCCCAAGTTCGTCGATCGGGTGGTTGTGCACGCCACCGCGGGTGCGGGCGGCAACGGGTGCGCCTCGGTGCACCGCGAGAAGTTCAAACCGCTCGGCGGCCCGGACGGGGGGAACGGGGGCCGCGGCGGCTCCGTCGTGCTCGTCGTCGACCCGGGCGTGCACACCCTGCTCGACTTCCACCACCGTCCGCACGCGGCGGCCCGCAACGGGAAGCAGGGCCAGGGCGGGTTCAAGGCCGGCGCGAACGCGGACGACCTGGAGCTCGCCGTGCCGGACGGCACCGTCGTCATGACGTCGGACGGCGAGGTCCTCGCCGACCTCGTCGGGCCGGGCACGCGGTTCATCGCCGCCGCGGGTGGCCGTGGGGGGCTGGGCAACGCCGCGCTCGCCTCGGCCGCGCGGAAGGCGCCCGGCTTCGCGCTGCTCGGCGAGCCGGGCGAGACCGGTGACTTCGTGCTGGAGCTGCGCTCGATCGCCGACGTCGGGCTGGTCGGGTTCCCCTCGGCCGGCAAGTCGTCGCTGGTCGCGGCGCTGTCGGCGGCCCGGCCGAAGATCGCGGACTACCCGTTCACCACGCTCGTCCCGCAGCTGGGAGTGGTCACCGCGGGGGAGGAGGTCTTCACGGTCGCGGATGTGCCGGGGCTGATCCCGGGCGCCTCCGAAGGCCGTGGCCTGGGGCTGGACTTTCTCCGGCACATCGAGCGGTGCTCGGTGCTGGTGCACGTGGTCGACTGCGCGACGTTCGCGCCCGGCCGCGACCCCGTCTCGGACGTGCAGGCGCTCGAGGACGAGCTCGCCCGCTACACCCCGGCGCTCGGCGGAGTGCTGGCCGACCGGCCCCGGCTCGTCGCGCTGAACAAGATCGACGTCCCGGACGCCCGGGACCTCGCCGAGCTGGTGCGCTCCGAGGTGGCCGAGCGGTTCGGCTGGCCCGTGTTCGAGATCTCCACGGCCACCCGCGAGGGACTGCGCGAGCTGACGTTCGCGATGGCCGCGCAGGTGCGCGCCCACCGCGCGGCGCAGCCCGTCGCCGAGCCGACGCGCGTGGTGCTGCGGCCCGTCGCGGTCGACGACGCCGGCTTCACCGTCGTGCCGGACCCCGAGCTGCCGGGCGGGTTCATCGTGCGCGGCGCGCGGCCCGAACGCTGGATCCGGCAGACGAACTTCGACAACGACGAGGCCGTCGGCTACCTGGGCGACCGGCTGGCCCGGCTCGGGGTCGAGGAGGCGCTGGCCGAGGCGGGGGCGGTGCCGGGCTGCCCGGTCACGATCGGCGACGTCACCTTCGACTGGGAGCCGTCGACGCCCGCAGGGGTTGCGGTCATGCTCTCCGGGCGCGGGACGGACCGGCGGCTGGAGCAGAGCGCCCGCGCGTCGGCGGCGGACCGGTTGGCCGCGCGTATCGACCGGCGCCGGAACCGCACCGACGACGAGCTCGTCGGTGGCGTCCCGGAGGACGACACGTGAGTGCCCGGGCGCAGCTCGGGGCGGCGCGCCGGGTCGTGGTCAAGGTCGGGTCGTCGTCGCTGACCAGCCTCACCGGCGGGCTGGATCCCGAGCGGCTCGACGCGCTCGTCGACGCGCTCGCCGCCCGGCGCGCGACGGGCACCCAGGTCGTGCTGGTGTCGTCCGGCGCGATCGCGGCGGGCCTGGCCCCGCTCGGGCTGGCCCGCCGCCCGCGCGACCTCGCCACCCAGCAGGCGGCCGCGGCCGTCGGCCAGCTGCAGCTCGCCCAGACCTACGGGGCGTCGTTCGCGCGGCACGGTCAGCGGATCGGGCAGGTGCTGCTCACCGCGGACGACATGATCCGCCGTGCGCACTACCGCAACGCCCAGCGCACCCTGGAGCGCCTGCTCGGGCTGGACGTGTTGCCGGTGGTGAACGAGAACGACACCGTCGCCACGGACGAGATCCGCGTCGGCGACAACGACCGGCTCGCGGCGCTGGTCGCGCACATCGTCGGCGCGGACGGGCTGGTGCTGCTCTCCGACGTCGAGGGCCTCCACGACGGCGATCCGCGCCGGGCCGGGTCCCGGCTGATCGCCGAGGTCGACGACCCCGCGGATCTGGCGGAGGTGACGATCGCCCGCTCCGGTGGCGGCGGTCTCGGTACCGGCGGGATGGCCACCAAGATCACCGCGGCGGCGATGGCGTCGGCTGCGGGGATCCCGGTGCTGCTGGCCGCCGCCGCGGACGTCGTCGCCGCTCTGGACACGGCGGGCGACGGGCCGAAGGTCGGCACGGCGTTCCGCCCGTCGGGGCGCCGGATGTCCGCGCGACGATTCTGGCTGCGCCACGCCGCGGACGTCCGCGGCCGCCTCGACCTCGACCTCGGCGCGACCACGGCCGTGGTGCACCGCCGCCGCTCGCTGCTCGCCGCCGGCATCCGTGGTGTCTCGGGCGACTTCGTCGCGGGGGACGTCGTGGACCTCGTGGACCCGGACGGCACCGTGGTCGCCCGCGGCGTGGTCGGGTTCGACGCCACGGAGCTGCCGGACCTGATCGGCCGCAGCAGCCACGAGCTCCCCTCCGCGCAGCGCCGCGAGGTCGTCCACGCCGACGACCTCGTCCCCATGCACACGCCGTAGCACAGTGGCGGTGGGACGGGCGGGGGATCAGACTCGGCACATGGGTGCGGCCGACCGGGCCCGCGCGCGGCTCGTCGACGGGATGCGCGACGGCGGGCGACTGTGCAGCCCCGCGGTCGAGGAGGCCTTCCGAGCCGTGCCGCGGCACCTCTTCCTGCCCGAGGTGCCGCTCGCACGGGCCTACGCGGACGAGGCCGTCGCCACCCAGGCCGTCGACGGCGTCACGACGAGCTCGGCCTCCCAGCCGTCGATGATGGCGATCATGCTCGCGCAGCTCGACCTGCGCCCCGGGCACCGCGTTCTGGAGATCGGGGCCGGGACGGGCTACAACGCCGCACTCATGGCGCGCCTCGTCGGGCCGCAGGGACACGTGGTGAGCGTCGACATCGACGCCGACCTCGTCGACGGCGCGGCGCGCCACCTCGCAGCCGCCGAGGTGAGCGACGTCGAACTGGTGTGTGGCGACGGTGCACTCGGCCACCCGCCCGGCGCGCCCTACGACCGGATCGTCCTCACCGTCGGGAGCGGCGACGTCCGGCCGGAGTGGGTCGCGCAGCTCGCGCCCGGCGGCCGGTTGCTGCTGCCCCTGGCGTTGCGGGGAACCCAGGTGTCGGTCGCGCTGGACCTCGGCGCGGACGGCGCACTGCGCAGCGCCTCGGTCCACCGGTGCTCGTTCGTCCGGCTGCGGGGCGTCGGCGCCGTGTCCGAGGCGGGTACGACCGTGAACGGCGGCGTGGCGGTGCTCCCGGCCGACGGCCGTGCTGATCCGGCACTCGTCCGGGTCGCCCTGGCGGCGCCCGGTCCGGTCCGGCACGTACCGGAGCCACTGGGCGCCGGGGACCTGTGGGACGGATTCGGGATGTGGCTGGCGCTGACCGAGCCGGGAGCATGTCGGCTCCTGAGTGGGCGGGTCGACCCCGACGACCCGGATCCGGACGGCCTTCCCGCCGAACTGCTGCCGGTGCGGGGTCACGCGGCGAGCATCGGGATCTTCGCCGACTCCCCGGCAGGTCCCGGTCTCGCGGCCGTCGTCCTCGATCCGGCCGCGAACCCCGCGACCCGGGGACCGTGGTCGGTGCGCGTGCGGGCCTTCGGCCCGGCGGGTGAGGTCCTCGCCGATCGCGTCCTCGCCGCGGCCGCGGCCTGGGTGGACGCCGGTCGGCCCGCGCCGGAGGACCTGCGGCTGACCGTCGTCCCCGACGGACTCGCGCCGCCGCCGGGGGCCGGTGCGATCGTCGTCGACCAGGGGCACTGCCGCGTGTTCGTCTGCCCGCCGGCCGCGTGACGGCCCGCGCGTCGAGTCAGTCGGCGGTCGGCGACAACAGCACCACCGGGATCTCGCGGGACGTTCTGCGCTGGTAGGCGGCGTACCGCGGATGGAACCTCGTGATCTGTGCCCAGAGCCGCTCGCGCTCCGCGTCGTCCGCGACCCGGGCGACCATCGGGCGTCGTGGGCCGTTGCGCAGAGCGACCTCGACCCGCGGCTGGGCCTGCAGGTTGAGCAGCCAGTCGGGGTGCCGGTCGTCGCCGCCGCGGGACGCGACGACGACGACCGCCGGGCCGTCCCGGATCGGCGAGGTGAGCAGCACCGACCGCGGGCGACCGCTGCGCCGCCCGACCGTGGTGAGCTCGAGCACCGGCATGCCGAGCGCCTCCTGCCCGAACCTCCGGGGCGCGACCCGGATCAGCGCGCGGTGCACGACGTTCATGGCTTTCATGACGAGGTCGGCAGGCATCACAAGGACCCTTCTCCTCCACAGGACACGCTCATGCAGCGAGGGCCAGCGCGAACGGCAGCACGGCGGGAGCACCGGCCCGGCGCAGCAGGCGGGCGACGACCGTGGCCGTCCATCCGCTGTCCAGCACGTCGTCGACCAGCAGGACCGGGCCGTGCACGTCCGTGAGATCGGGAACCGTGAAGCCGTCCCACACCGCCGCGAGCCGCTGCGCGGAGTTCGCCGACGGCGCGGGACGGGGACCGACCGGCTCCGCGGTGCCCAGCAGGTGCAGCCGCCCGATCTCGGCGATCCGCCGGGCCAGGTGCGCGAGCTGGTGCGGCCGGGTCCGCGACCCGACCCCGACCACCCCCACCGGCCGCGCCGCCCACGTCCAGCCGGCGAGCACCTTCACGCAGGCGTCGAGCACCTCCGGCGGCACCGGAACGTCGTCGCCCGAGACCAGATCACGCAGCCGGGTGCCCCAGCCGATGTCCGAGAGCCGCCCGATCACCCGGCCCTCGTCCGCGAGCTCGCCGGCGGCGATGCGGCCCGATGCGGGAACACCCAGCTCCGCCATGCCCGACGGCCACTGCTTGCGCGGCGGCACCGGCACGCCGGGGCGGGTGATCCGCTCCTGCGCGGCGGCCTCGGCCGCGGCGTCCACGGACGGCTCCCACACGGTGCCCGTGCAGGTGTCGCAGCGTCCGCAGGGCTGCCCGGACATCGTCGTCGAGCTGGCCGCGCAGGTACGCGAGCCGGCACTCCGGCGTGTCGAGGTAGGCCAGCATCGCCCGCTGCTCGGCCTGGCGGGCGGTGGCGATCCGCCGGTGCCGTTCCTCGTCGTAGATCCACGGCAGCCCGGTCGAGACCCAGCCTCCCTTCACCCGCCGCACGGCACCGTCGCTGTCGAGAACCTTCAGCAGCATCTCCAGGCGCGTCCGCGACAGGTCCACCCGGGTCTCGATCGCCGCCGTCGACATCGGGCGCTCCGACAGCACGTCCAGCGTCCGGCGCACGAGCGGCTCGGGCGGGAACGCGAGCGAGGCGAAGTACGCCCAGATGTCGCGGTCCTCCGCTCCGGGCAGCAGCACCACCTCGGCCCGCTCGACCGCCCGGCCGGCGCGCCCGATCTGCTGGTAGTACGCCACGGGCGACGACGGCGCGCCGAGGTGCACGACGAACCCGAGGTCCGGCTTGTCGAAACCCATCCCGAGCGCGCTGGTGGCGACCAGCGCCTTCACCCGGTTCGCCAGCAGGTCCGCCTCCGCGGCCAGCCGCTGCTCCGGATCGGTCTTACCGGTGTAGGAGGCGACGGGAACCCCGCGCTCGCGCAGGAACTCCGCGACCTCCTCCGCGGCGGCGATCGTGAGCGTGTAGACGATGCCCGCCCCCGGCAGCTCCGCCAGGTGCGCGGCGAGCCACCCCAGCCGCTGCGCAGGCGTCGGCAGCCGCACCACCGACAGCCGCAGGCTCTCCCGGTCCAGCGAGCCGCGCAGCACGAGCGGCTCGCCTGAGGACGAGCCCCAGCTGCTCGGTGACGTCCCGGACCACCCGGTCGTTCGCCGTCGCCGTGGTGGCCAGCACCGGGATCCCCGGCGGCAGTTCGGCGATCAGCGCGCGCAGCCGCCGGTAGTCGGGCCGGAAGTCGTGCCCCCAGTCGGAGACGCAGTGCGCCTCGTCCACCACCAGCAGGCCCGTGCTCGCCGTGAGCCGGGGGAGCACCCGGTCCCGGAAGTCGGGGTTGTTCAGCCGCTCCGGGCTCACCAGCAGGACGTCGACCTCGCCCGCGTCGATCGCGGCGTACGTGGCGTCCCAGTCGCCGGTGTTCGCCGAGTTCACCGTCACCGCGCGCACGCCCGCGCGGGCGGCGGCGTCGATCTGGTTGCGCATCAGTGCGAGGAGCGGGGAGACGATGACCGTGGGGCCCGCGCCCCCCGCCCGCAGCAACGCCGTGGCCACGAAGTACACGGCGGACTTGCCCCATCCCGTGCGCTGCACGACCAACGCCCGGCGCCGCTGCACGACCAGGGCGTGGATCGCGGTCCACTGGTCGTCGCGCAGGCGCGCCCGGGGCCCCGCGAGGGTGCGCAGCACCTCTTCGGCACGGTCGCGGAGAGCGGTGTCGGGCAGCTCGGTCGTCGTCACCCGTCCATCGTGACCCCCACCCCCGACAATTCGGCGTTCGGGCGCCGATGCGCGCATGACCTGAGAACGGACCGGCTACTTCTCAGGCATGAACGACGCGCCCGGTCGGGTACCCCATCCTCGCCGCCCAGCACTGCTGTGCAGCCGGTGCCACCGGCCGTCGGCCGTGGTGGTCGAGGACGAGCGGGGGCTCGTGATCACCGCGTGCGTCGACCACCTGGAATGGGCGTTCCTCACCGGCGTCGACGCCTGGACGGGCCGGTGGCGCACCGCCTGACGGAACCGCACGTCGTGACGTGTCTGTCGGGCGCTGATCTCCTTTAGGCTGCGCCCGTGCACCGCAAGATCGGCATCATGGGCGGGACCTTCGACCCGATCCACA
Source organism: uncultured Actinomycetota bacterium (assembly GCA_963780835.1). Lineage (GTDB taxonomy): Bacteria > Actinomycetota > Actinomycetes > Mycobacteriales > Pseudonocardiaceae > Pseudonocardia. The sequence continues at coordinate 131,990 of CAWADQ010000034.1, forward strand.
ACGGGCACCTGGTCGCGGCCAGCGAGGTCGCCGACCGGTTCGCGCTGGACGAGGTCCTGTTCGTGCCGACCGGTCAGCCCTGGCAGAAGGTCGAGCGCGAGGTCAGCCTGCCCGAGGACCGCTATCTCATGACGGTGATCGCGACGGCGTCGAACCCGCGGTTCTCGGCGAGCCGCGTCGACATCGACCGCGACGGTCCCACCTACACCGTGGACACGCTGTCCGACCTGCACGCCGCCACGCCCGACGCCGAGCTGTTCTTCATCACGGGTGCGGACGCGCTGGCCCAGATCCTGTCGTGGCGCGACGTCGACCAGGTGTTCCGCTACGCCCACTTCATCGGCGTGACCCGCCCCGGCTACGAGCTCGGAGACGACCACCTTCCGGAGGGCTCCGTGACGCTGGTCGAGGTACCGGCCATGGCGATCTCGTCGACGGACTGCCGCACGCGCGTCGCCGCGGGCCGACCGGTCTGGTACCTCGTGCCGGACGGGGTCGTGCAGTACATCTCGAAGCGGAACCTGTACCGGAAGACGAACGTCTGACCAGACGAGCGCGTCAGGCCACGTCGAAGCTGCAACCCGCCGGGAGATCGCGGGCATGCTCCTCGGTCATATCACGGGGGTTTCCGCTCTGACGGCACCGGGGTCGAGCGCGGTGGGGTGGTCGCTCAAAGCGGCGTGGTGTCGGTCGCGTTGAGGTGCGTGCGGGCCGACGTGCACGGTCGCAGCGACGAGTCGAGGGACGCCGTGGAGCAGCGCGTGCTCGGCGTCGGTGGCGATGTCGTGGGCGGCGACGACGGTCATCTGCGGATCGACGGCGACACTGGTCTCGGCGCGCAGCCGGTGCCCGATCCAGCGCAGCCGGAGTGCCTCGACCGCGACGACACCGGGGACTGCGCGGAGGACCGTCTCCGCCGTGTCGACGAGCGCGGGGTCGACCGCGTCCATGAGCCGACGGTAGATGTCGCGGGCGGCGCTGCGGAGCACGATCAGGATCGCGACCGTGATGACCAAGCCGACGATCGGATCGGCCAGGGGAAAGCCGGCGAGTACACCCAGGGCTCCCGCAACGACGGCCAGCGAGGTGAAGCCGTCGGTGCGCGCATGCCGGCCGTCGGCGACGAGGGCAGCCGATCCGATCCGGCGCCCGACCCGAATGCGATAAACGGCAACCAGCTCGTTGCCGGCGAAACCGACCATCCCGGCGGCGATGAGTACGCCGATATTGGTCACCGGTTCGGGCTCGATCAGTCGGCGGACCGACTCGTAGCCGGAGATGACTGCGGACAGGGCGATCATTGCGACGATGAACACACCGGCGAGATCTTCAGCACGGCCGTAGCCGTAGGTGTAGCGACGCGACGCGGGCCGTCGCCCCAACACGAACGCGATCCACAGTGGAACTGCGGTCAGCGCGTCGGAGAAGTTGTGGATCGTGTCAGCCAACAGCGCGACGGAGCCGGTTGCCACGACGACGAGCGCCTGAAGCACAGCGGTGACCAGCAAGGCCACCAGGCTGATCCGCACCGCGCGGATGCCCTCCGCGCTCGCCTCCAGGGCGGCGTCGACCGAGTCGACCGCGTCGTGACTGTGCGGACGCAGCACCGACCGCAGCAGGCCCCACAGGCCGTGCCCATGGCCGTCGCCGTGGCCATGGCCGTGCCCTGTGGTGTCGGCCCCGTGTTCGTTGGCGTGTTCGTTCGCGTTGTCCCCCACGAATTTATCATCCCCACCGAGCGGCCAATTTAGCAAAACTGGACGAGCAATTCGCAATTACTAGTTGCGGGCAACAGCGATAGGGGTGCACCGACCCACGATTTCGTCCGACCGGGAGCCCTGATTCATGCGCTTTGTGCGGCCAGGGTCCAGCGGCCGAGGAAGTCGGCGGCCTGGTCGGCGGACCAGCGGGGCGCGTGGACTCGGGTCGGGACTCGTGCGACGAGGGCATCGGTCAGCCCGATGGACGGGTCCACGGCGACCCGGGCCAGCGCGCTGATGCCGAGCAAGCTTGCTCTGTCTACCGGAGACACCTCGACCTCGATCTGCATGAGGTCGGCGACGGCCTGCATCAGGGTGTGGCACTGCGTGAGAGCGCCGTCGACGCGCAACCGCTGCAACGGTCGGACATCGCGGGTGATGCACGAGCCGAGTTCTGCGAGCTGAGCGGCGAGGCCCTGAATGATCGCAGCGACCAGATGACCGGGTGTCGTGAACGAGGTCATGCCGCTGAGGCTCGCTCGGGCATCCGGCCGCCACCATGGTGCGCCCAACCCGCTCAGCGCCGGCACGGCAAGAACTCCGCCTGCGTCGGCCGAGGCAACCTCGTCGATGTCGGCCACCGAGCGGATATAGCCCAGCTGCCTCATCCAGCGGATGGCACCGGTGTCGACCCGCCCCTGCATGCAGTACGTCGTCGTGTGCCGCGTTTGCCAGGCGATCGAGTTCGTCAGCCCCGCGCGGGAGAGCGAGGGTTCGGGACCGAGGTTCGCCAGCAGCGACGCCTCCCCGCCGGCGAAGGTGCACGTCGCCGGGAGCGGCTCGTCTGCGAGCTCGAACAGCGCGAGAAGCTCACGATCCCAGGTCGCGCCGCGTAGGTCTGCGATCAGCGACTGACCGGCCGTGACCGCGTCGGTGACGAACTCGCCCGTGAGCTGATGGACCAGCCAGCTGTCGATGCCCGTCACCACGCCGTCCGACGTCACGGCTCGGCGCAGCCACGCCTGTTTCGGTGCGGCATGGCTCGGGTCGAGCACGAGCCCGGTGCGGTTGGCAATGAGGTCGGCGTGGGTGTGCAGGGCCGCGCAAAACGCCTCGGCGCAGGGGTAGACGGAACCTCACACGGCGAGCCGCTATCATTTGAGCATGGGGAGTCGGGTGGTGAAGCGGGCGTACAAGTACCGCTTCTACCCGTCCGACCAGCAGGCCCAGGAGCTGAACCGCACGTTCGGCTGCGTCCGCAAGGTCTACAACCTGGCGTTGGAGGCCCGCACGAAGGCCTGGTACGGCGAGCAGCGCCGGGTGACCTACGTCGAGTCGTCGGCGATGTTGACCGCGTGGAAGCGCGACCCCGAGCTGGCCTACCTCGGCGAGGTGTCGTCGGTGCCGTTGCAGCAGGGCCTGCGGCACCTGCAGGGCGCGTTCACGGCGTTCTGGGAGAAGCGGGCCCGGTACCCGCGGTTCAAGGCCCGCAAGCGGGGTCGGGCGTCGGCCGAGTACACCCGGTCGGCGTTCCGCTGGCGAGACGGGCAGCTGACGTTGGCGAAGATGGCCGAGCCGCTGGCGATTCGCTGGTCGCGGCCCCTGCCCGAGGGTGCCGAGCCCAGCACGGTGACCGTGTCCCGGGACGCGGCCGGGCGTTGGCATGTGTCGCTGTTGTGCGAGGTGTCGGTCCAGGACGGCCCGGCGACCGACGCCGTGGTCGGTGTCGACGCCGGGGTCACGTCGCTGGTCACCCTGTCCACCGGGGAGAAGGTCACCAACCCGCGGCACGAGCGCCGTGACCGGGCCCGGTTGGCCCGGGCGCAACGGGTGCTGGCCCGTAAGCAGCGCGGGTCGGCGAACCGGGAGAAAGCACGTAGGAAGGTGGCCAAGGTGTACGCGCGGATCACCGATCGGCGCCGGGACCACCTGCACAAGCTGTCGACTCGGCTCGTCCGCGAGAACCAAGCGGTCGTGATCGAGGACCTGCAGGTCCGCAACATGCTCGGTAACCACTCGTTGGCCCGCGCCATCTCGGATGCGGGCTGGCGGGAGCTGCGGGGCATGCTGGAGTACAAGTGCCGGTGGTACGGCCGCGACCTGGTGGTGGTCGACCGCTGGTTCCCCTCGTCGAAGGTGTGCTCGGCGTGCGGGGCGCTCCGCGACGGGATGCCGCTCGGCGTGCGGGAGTGGGAGTGCCGCTGCGGCGCGACCCACGACCGCGATGTCAACGCGGCCCGCACCATTCGTGCCGCCGGGCTGGCGGTCCTGGCCTGTGGAGACGGCGTCAGACCTGCGCGCGCGCAAGCGCACGCAGGCAGTCGTCTGTGAAGCAGGAACCCTCCCGGGCGACCGGGAGAATCCCCGCCGTTCACGGCGGGGAAAAGTCAAATTTCATGCCGCTCACATCACGAGCGAAGCGCACCGGACCGTGCGGCCGCCGGGTCCCCCACCGACAGGCCGACAAGGCCGGCCACCGGCCCGAGGCTGCCGCGGAAACCGAGGATCCGCGGCAAGGTCAGGGAGCGGCGTCGTCGCGTCGGTAGATGTCGGGTTCGAGGTAGATGATCCGCGCGATGGGGAGGACTTCCCGGACGCGGGCCTCGGCGGCGTCGATGGTCGCGGCGATGTCTTCACCCTCGGCGGCGGACTGAATACCGATCTTGGCGGCGACCACGAGATCGTCAGGGCCGAGGTGCACGGTGCGCAGATGGATGACCTGCTCGACGCCGGGCGTCGCGAGTATCGCGGCGTGGATCTTGTTGATCTGTTCGGGGAGAGCGGCCTCGCCGATGAGGAGGCTGGTGATCTCCCGGGCGAGCAGGATCGCGATCGTGGCGAGCAGCACCCCGATGCACAGTGAGGCGATGCCGTCGTAGACGCCATTGTTGGTCAGCACGCTGAGGCCGACGCCAAGCAGCGCGAGGGTGAGGCCGACGAGGGCGCCGCTGTCTTCGAGCAGGAGAACGGGCAGTTCGGGGGATCGGGCGCGGCGGACGAACTGGAACCAGTCCCGGGTTCCCCGGGTGAGGTTGGCCTCGCGGACAGCCGTGCGCAGCGCATAGCCCTCCAACACCATGGCGATCAGAAGGACGGCGACCGCGACCAGCGGTGAGGTGAGCGGGTGCGGGTCGACGATCTTGTGGTAGCCCTCGTAGAGGGCGTAGAGCCCGCCGAGGGTGAACAGCACGATCGCGACCAAGAAGGCGTAGATGTAGCGGGCCCGGGCGTAGCCGAACGGGTGCAGCGCTGAGGGCGCCTGACGAGCTCGTCGGCCGCCGATCAGCAGCAACACCTGGTTGCCGGAGTCGGCCACCGAGTGCACGCCCTCAGCAAGCATCGAGGTCGACCCGGTGATCACCGCCGCGACGAACTTGGCCACCGCGACGCCGACATTCGCCGCCAAAGCCGTGACCACCGCCCGGGTACCGCCCTCAGCCGCCATGATCGCGAACCTTCATACCGGCCGTCACCCATCCCCAGGGCAGGGAAGGGTGAGTTGTCGCCGGTGATGGTCGAAGTGCTGGGTGCCGAAGTGGTAGACGCCCAGGACGCTCATGGTCGGCGTGAAGTAGGGGTCCCACGCGGTCGGGAAGTGCATCGTTCGGGCCAAGCTCTCGTCGGTCTCCGTGCTCAGGTTGCGGTTCAGTGCGCGGACGGTCCGGTCGAGCAGCGCGACCATCGCCTGCGGAGTGAGGATCTGACCGCCCCCGCACGAACCGAGGTAATTGATCAGGTGGAAGGGTCGGCGGCACGCGTTCAGGGCCGCGGCGAATCGCCGGCTGCACCCGAGTCGACCGAGGACGTGCACGAGCGGTAGCAGCGTCCGGACGATGACGTAGCCGAACACCATGTGGAAGAGCAGTTGCCGGTTGGTCCAGCGCGTGCCGTGGGAACGGCGCCGCAGGTCACCGGCCGAGGCCTCACCGATCAGCTGGTGGAAGTCGGCTTGCGCCCGCTGCATCTCGCTGGTGATCTCGGTGGAGTCCACGTCGGCGCCTCCTGGCCGGTCATCGGGGGCTGCGGGACGGCGAGGTGTCGGCGGTGAGCTCGGCGAGGAGGTCACGGACGCGGGTGTCGATCTCGTCGCGGATGGGGCGGACGGCGTCGACGCCCTGGCCGGCGGGGTCGGCGAGTTGCCAGTCGAGGTAGCGCTTGCCGGGGAAGACGGGGCAGGCATCGCCACAGCCCATGGTGATGACGACGTCGGATGCTTCGACGGCGTCGGTGGTGAGCAGCTTGGGTTGCTCGGCGGAGATGTCGATGCCGACCTCGGCCATCGCTTCGCGGACCGCGGGGTTGACGGTGTCGGCTGGTGCGGAGCCGGCGGAGCGGACGCGGACGCGGCCGGCGGCGTAGTGGCTGAGGAACGCGGCGGCCATCTGGGAGCGGCCGGCGTTGTGCACGCAGACGAACAGCACCTGCGGTGTCGGGCTCATGAGATGTTCCTTTCTGCCGGTTGAGTGGACCTCGTGCGGGAAGCCGACCGCGTCGGCGGTCGTGCTGCTGGCCCACGTCATGGTGAAGAGGTTGCAGGCGCGGTTGAGGGGTCAGGCACGTGCGGGGACCTCCATCTCCGCGAGCAGGCGACGAACGCGGCTTTCGATCTCGTCGCGGATCGGGCGCACGTCGTCGGTGTTCAGGCCGGCGGGGTCGTCGAGAACCCAGTCCTCGTAGCGGCGGCCGGGGAAGACCGGGCAGGCGTCGCCGCAGCCCATGGTGACCACGACGTCGGCGGCGCGGACGACCTCGTCGGTCCACGGCTTGGGGTACTCGCCGGAGATGTCGATGCCCCGTTCCCGCATCGCGGCGATGGCCGACGGGTTGATGGTGGTCGCGGGTTCGGACCCACCGGACCAGGCGATCGCGCGGTCACCGGCGAGGTGGGTGAAGAATCCCAGGGCCATCTGGGATCGGCCGGCGTTGTGGGTGCACAGGAAGAGCACGACCGGCACCCCGCTGGTGTGCATGCCCTCCACCTTGGCCAGCGCGCGCAGGCGTTGCCGGGCGAACCGCTCGGCCAGCAGCGGGAGATAGTTGAGCACGACGGCGCGGCCGGCGAACTCGTCGTAGGAGCTGTGCAGGAACCGGTCGATGGTCTCAGCGCCGAACGTGCCGTCGAACGCCCGTGCCAGGTTCGTCGCGGCGGTTCTCAGCGCGAGGTGTTGGTCGATCGACAAGTCGGGGCGGCGGTGGTCAACCTGCATCAGGTCCTCCGGGAACGGTGGATCGGGCGCCGCCGGGTGCGACGGCGGGAACGACGCGGGCGATTCGATCCGTCAGGTCGGAGACCACGCGGTCGAACGCGGCGGCTTCACCGGTTCGAGCCGGGTCCGGGATGGACCAGTGCAGCCGGCCGCGGCCGTCGTCGAGCGTGACGTCACTTGCTGCGACGAGTTCCTCGTGCGCGGCGTCGCAGACGGTGATGATCAGGTCGTCCGCGCCTTCACCGTCGGGCAGGACGTCGGTGACATGCCGCGGTCGGGCCGGTGTCAGCGGGATGCGGTGGCGTCGGGCCGCGGCGACCGCGCCGGGATGGACCACCGGGGCGGGGTGGGTGCCCGCGGAGGTCGCCGGGACGGGGCTGGTGTCGTTCCACAACGCGGCCGCGAGCTGGGAGCGCGCGGAGTTGTGGGTGCAGACGAACACCACCCGGACCGCGTCGTGCAGCTTCATCGGACGCAGAACGTCGAGCGCTCCCGGAACGAGCGCGAGGTAAGTGCGGCGTCGGTCGGCCTCGGAGCGGTGCCGGGAGACCACGCCGACGTGCTCCAGGACACGAAGGTGGTGAGCGAGCAGGTTCGACGACATCGCCAGAAGCCGCTGCAGCTCGGACGGGGAGGCCTCGCCGAGCAGGAGCGCATCGACGATCGCCAACCGCCCCGGATCACCGAAGGCCGCGTGCACGGCGGCCCGCCGCACCAACTCGCGATCTCGCTCAGAAGCCATTGAGTCAATGATTGCTGAGCTAATTGGTCACCGTCAAGTCGGCTGTCGCTGCCGTACGGGCATCGTGCCGACGGCGAGGACCGCGGCGAGCGCGCCGAGACCGGCGAGGAGGCCGAACACGGCGGGATAGCCGCCGAGGGTCTGGGCGAGGGCGGCGCCGGCCCACGGTGCGAGTGCGGTGGCCAGCAGGGCGGGGGTGGACAGCAGTTCGTTGAGGCGGCCGTAGTGGGCGGCGCCCGCGGTCGCTGATCGCCGTGGCCTGCAGCAGGGTGAACACGCCGCGGGCGGCACCGGCGAGCATCGCGGCCGCGATGAGCGGCACCACGGGGCCGATCAGCAGCGGCACCTGGTTGACCACGACCGCGAAGGCCGGTGAACGCGCCCAGTGCCACCGCCGCGATCAGCAGCAGGAAGGCTCGGCTGCGGGCGACCGTGTCCGGAGCGTGCTCGACGGGACCGACGGTCTCGGCGGGATCCGGTTCGGGCCACCGGCCGCGTAGTCCCCACAGATGCGCGGGAATTGTGATCAACCCGAGGACGGCGGCGAGGGTGAGGTAGGTGTGTCGCCACCCCAGCTGGGCAAGGAGCGTGGCGGTCAGCGGCACGAAGATCGTGCTGGCGAGTCGGCGATCAGGGTCAGCACGCGGCGAAGCCCGAACTCGCTCGACGTCTCGGACCTCGCCGCCACTCCCGCAGCGTGCATCACGGGCAGCCCCGTCGAAGGTTGGCGGGCAGTTGTTGACGAACTCGACGTTGCTCGTGCCGGCCTTGTCAGCGTTGGCCCGGGCCAGGGCCAGCATCTCGTCGGTCATGTCCACCCCGTACGCCTTTCCGGTCGGGCCGACACGGCGGGCGGACAGCAGGACGTCGATGCCGCCGCCGGAGCCGAGGTCGAGCACGGTCTCGCCTTCGTGCAGCTCGGCGACGGCGAGCGGGTTACCGCAGCCCAGGCTTGCGGCGATGGCTGCCGCGGGCAGACTCTCGCGGTCCTCCTCGGCGTACAGCTCGGCACCGAACCCCTCGCCGATCTCCATCTCCGGCATCCCGCCATCAGCACTTACTCCGCAGCAGGTCGCGCTGGGCCCGTTGGTGACAGCAGTTGCGGCGGCGGCGTAGCGGTCCCGGACACGGTCGCGCAGGTCATCGGTCTGCTGGCTCATGGCGTTCTCCTCGATGTCACCCGACTGTTTCGACGCTCGTCGAGACACGAAGCTTGCGCCATACTTCGACCAACGTCAAGATAGGTGTGTGTCGAAGCAAGCTGGACAAAGTGCAGTCATCGCCGCTGGAGAGTGCTGCGCTCCGGTGACCGGGGCCGCGCTGTCGGAGGCGCAGGCGGTCGCGCTGGCGCGGGTGTTCAAGGCTCTCGCTGACCCCGTGCGGCTGCGACTGCTCAGCATGATCGGCGGTGCCGAGGGCGGCGAGGCGTGCGTGTGCGAGCTGACCGTCGGCTTCGAGGTGTCCGGCCCGACCATCTCCCACCACCTGAAGGTGCTGCGCGAGGCCGGGCTGATCGAGGGTGATCGGCGCGGCACCTGGATCTACTACCGAGCCGTGCCGGGCGCGCTGGACGCGGCGTCCGACGCCCTCGTGCCCAATCGCGTACCCACGTAGCCACACGGCGGGTACCTCGGCGCGCCTGCAGCCACGAGTGTCCAAGGCCGTCGCGGCGCGACGTGGCGTGGGCAGTGTGGCGTTGTCCATTCCCCAATCTGTGCTACCCGCCTCGTCCCGCTGCGCCGGGATACGGCAAGGTGTGTGCAGACCGTGAGGGGGAGGGCCACGATCGGGGGCGAGGGGACGCCGCAGGGTGGTACTGGCCACACCTGCGTGGAGGGGAAAACCGGTGCGACCGGCCCGGGCCGGTGCGCGACGATGAGGGATGGCACTGCGGTTGCGCGCGGGATGCGGCGTGACCGGTGTATCCGCGACGGCGGCGCCGTGCTCTTTGTGACAGTGCCGGCCGTGGGACGAAAGGTGGAGATGACGTCGACACCGACCTCAGGGGGACGCCGCGGCACGTGGCGGCGCCGGGAGGTCGTCGGCGCTGAGCCGTCTGCGAAGTCCACATGGGGGTGAGCGCGCTGTCGGGGGGGCCGGCGTCGGGGTGGAGCGAGTTCGGCGAGCTCTACCGGACCGACGCGCCGCGGTTGGCGGTGTTCGCCATGGCGCTCGGTGCGGCGGGTGACCGGGCGGCCGGTCTCGCGCACGAGACCATGATCACGGTGTGGCGTCGATGGGCGGATCTGCCCGGAGCGCCGCGCACGTACGCGCGCCTACTCGTCGTCCGGGGCATGCGGCGGTCGCGCTCGGAGGTCGTCGCCCCGGCTGCGCTCCGCTTCCCCGAGCAGACGCAGCACGGCGCCGTCCTGACCGGCCTGGTGCAGCTTCCGGACGGGCAGGGGCACGTGCTGGCGGCGTCCTTCGACCACCTGCCTCCCGAAGACATCGCGCTGGTGCTGCAGATCGGCGTGGACGATGTGCAGACAGCCGTCGACGCAGGGGCGGTTGCGCTCCGGAGCCACCTCGACGGGCGCGAGGTGCAGCAGGCCTACGAGGACCTGGTGGCCGGGGTCGCGGGCGGGATGGACATCGATGGGGGGCTCGCGCTCGTCGCGGCGAACGACGCCGGACGTCCCACTGCTGTGCCGTCGGCACCGGATGCCGCCAGGGAGCGCCGTCCGACCGCGCAGGTCCCGGACGAGCTGGTCACTGCGGCGATGTCGGGCGACCGGGACGCCGTCGCGCAGCTGCTCAAGGTGATCCGCCCGCTGGTCGCGCGGTACTGCCGCGGCCGGCTCGGGCCCGTCGACCGCTCGTTCCTCTCCGCGGACGATGTGGCGCAGGAGGTGTGCCTCGCCGTCCTGACGGCGCTGCCCAACTACCGGGTGCAGGGCAAGCCGTTCCTCGCGTTCGTCTACGGGATCGCCGCACACAAGGTGATCGACGCGCACCGGTCGGTCAGCCGGGCGCGGGCCGACCCCGTCGCGGACGTCCCGGACGCCGTCGAGACCGGGGCGGGTCCCGAGCAGCGGGCGCTGCGCGGGGAGCTGTCGGCGCAGCTGCGCGACCTGCTCGACACGCTGCCCGAGAAGCAGCGCGAGATCCTCGTGCTGCGCATCGTCGTCGGGCTGTCGGCCGAGGAGACGGCAGAGATCGTCGGGGCCAGCCCGGGTGCGGTCCGGGTGGCCCAGCACCGGGCGCTCAGCCGCCTGCGCAAGAACCTCCCGCCGGACCTCGGCACGGCGCCGGCGTAGGCCTGCGAGCCCTCTGCAGAGCCGCCTGGGACACTGGGAGCGTCCTAATGGGTGGAGGGAACGCGGTGACCGCAACCGAACAGGCATTGGAAACGGCCCGGGTGGCCGTTGCGGCGGCCGCCGACAAGAAGGCGCACGACATCGTGGTGCTCGACGTCTCGGAGCAACTGGTGATCACCGACTGCTTCGTGATCGCGTCGGCGCCGAACGAGCGGCAGGTCGAGGCGATCGTGGACGCCGTCGAGGAGAAGCTGCGCGAGCGCGGCGTGAAGCCGGTGCGTCGCGAGGGTGCGCGGGAGGGTCGCTGGGTGCTGCTCGACTTCGTCGACGTCGTCGTGCACGTCCAGCACAACGAGGAGCGCGGCTTCTACGGCTTGGAGCGGCTGTGGAAGGACTGCCCGCGCGTGGAGTTCGCCGAGGCCCGGGTGGCCGCGGCAGGTGACGAGGGCCCATGACGCTGCGCAGGATCATTCTGCTGCGCCACGGGCAGACCGACTACAACGTCGACGGCCGCATGCAGGGCCATCTCGACTCGCACCTGACCCCGACCGGCCACGAGCAGGCCGCTGAGGCCGCCCCGGTGTTGGCGGAGCTGGCGCCGGATCGGCTGATCAGCTCGGACCTGCGCCGCGCGGTCGACACCGCCGAGCTCGTCGGCGCGGCCTGCGGGCTACCGGTGAAGTTCGACCCGCGGCTGCGGGAGACCCATCTCGGACGCTGGCAGGGGCACACGGTCGCCGAGATCAACCGCGAGTACCCGGGAGCGATCGCCGCGTGGCGATCGGATCCCGGATGGGCTCCGCCCGCGGGCGAGTCACGCGTCGCGGTGGTGGCGCGCTCGCGGCCGGTGGTGGACGAGCTGGACGCCGAGCTCGCCGACTCCGACGACCGTTCCGAGACCGTGCTGCTGGTGGCGCACGGCGGCCTGATCGCCGGGCTCGTGACGGGCCTGATGGACCTGCCGACGTCGGTGTGGCCGTCGTTCGGCGGGTTGGGCAACTGCCGGTGGGCGGTCCTGGCACGACGCGACGACCACCCGCGCTGGCGGCTCGCCGGCTACAACATCGGAGCCTGAGCGGCCCCGCGCCTTTCCACAGGTGGGCTGGCTAGTGTCTCGACGTGCCCGTGGCCGTCGTGACCGACTCGACCGCTTACCTTCCGGCTGGCATGGCCGCCGGGCGGGGGATCAGCGTCGTGCCTCTCGAGGTACGGCTGGGCACGCGCGTCGGGCGGGAAGGCGTCGACATCGACGCCGCGGCCGTCTCGGCGGCACTGGCCGACCGGCACCTCGTGGTGCAGACCTCCCGTCCGGCGCCCGCCGAGTTCGCCGCCACCTACCGAGCTGCGCTCGCCGACGGCGCCACCGAGGTGGTGTCGGTGCACCTGTCGCGCGAGCTGTCGGGAACGTGGGAGGCGGCGCGACTCGCGGCGGAGGAGGTCGGGTCGAGGCGCGTGCGGGTGGTCGACTCGCGGGCGACCGCGATGGGCCTGGGCTATGCCGTGCTGGCGGCCGCCGACGCCGCCGGGCAGGGGGCCGACGCGGCGGCCGTGGAGGAGGCCGCCGCGGATGTCGCCACCCGCTGCCGCGTGTTCTTCTGCGTCGACACCCTGGACCGGCTGCGCCGGGGAGGCCGCATCGGAGCCGCGGCGGCGCTGGTGGGCAGCGCGCTGGCCGTCAAGCCGTTGCTGCACGTGGCGCACGGGCGGATCGTGCCGCTGGAGAAGGTGCGGACGACGGCGCGAGCGGCTCAGCGGATGGTGGAGCTCGCCGTCCGTGCCGCCGGGGACGGGCCTGCCGACCTCGCCGTGCACCACCTGGGAGCGGCGGAGCGGGCCGAGGAGCTGGCCGAACGCTTGCGGGAGCGGCTGCCGCGCGTCGCGCGGCTGCTGGTGTCCGAGGTGGGAGCGGTGATCGGCGCGCACGCGGGGACGGGACTGCTGGGCATCGTGGTCGTGCCACGCCGCGACGGCGCACGACGGTAGCAGGGCCCGCCGACGTTTCCGCTGCTCAACCGGGGCTTGCGGGCAGGTTGTCCCCATCGGGGTCCGGGCATCCACAGATCCGGCGAGCCGGCGTCGCACGGCGGGTCGCGGCCCTAGCGTCGTCGGCATGGCACGCGAGACCCCGTACCCCGGATCCGGGCGGCTGGCCGCGGTGCTGGTGTCGCGTCCGGACCCCCCGGGGGCCGGCGTGCCCGCCGACGACTTGCCGACGGTGCCGATCCCCGTCGCATGCCGATCCCACCGCACCCGATCGCGCGGCGCCCGGGGCGTGGTGCGCGACGGCTCACCGACCGGTGGCTGCCGAGGTCCTGGCGCGACGTCCGGATCGACCCCGGCCGACCCGGGGCGCTCGCGGTGGTGCTGGTGGGGATCCTCGCCGCGGTGGTCGCGGCGGTGGGCGTCTGGCGGGAGGCGCCACGGGCGGAGCCGGTGGCGGACCTGCCCGTGCAGGTGACGACGAGCACTGCCGCCGCGCCGTCGGCCGTGACCGCGGCCGAGCCCGAGAGCCTCGTCGTCGCCGTCGCCGGGAAGGTGCGGCGGCCCGGGCTGGTGCGCGTCGCGCCGGGGTCCCGGGTGGCGGATGTGATCGAGGCCGCCGGGGGTCCTCTCCCCGACGCCGATCTGAGCGGGGTGAACCTCGCCCGGAAGGTGGGCGACGGTGAGCAGGTGGCGATCGGGGTGCCCCCGGCGCCGGACGCCGGGTCGCTACCGGCGACCGGCGGAGCCGGCAGCGGCCCGGCCGGGCCACTCGACCTGAACGCGGCCACGGTCGAGCAGCTCGACGCTCTGCCCGGGGTCGGCCCGGTCACGGCGCAGCGGATCGTCGAGTGGCGCACCCGCAACGGCCGCTTCGCGACGGTGGACCAGCTCCGCGAGGTCGAGGGCATCGGCGAGCGGCGGCTCGGGCAGCTGCGTGAGCTGGTGCGGGTGTGACCGCGCCGCGGGCACCGGAGCCGGTGCGGTCGAGGACGCGGCGAGCGGGCGCCGGGTCCGTGCCGGAGCAGGCACCGCCGCGCGCCGCGCGCCCCGGCCCTCCCGAGCGCCCGGCCGGAGCCGACGCCGTGCCCACCCGGCCGCCGGACCTGCGGCTGGTTCCCGCGGCCGGCGCCGCGTGGGCGGTCGTGCTGCTCGGCCTGCACACCGGGCTCGTCGGTGGGGTCGTCGGCGCCGCCCTGGCGGGTGGCCTGCTGCTCGGCGGGCTCCTCAGCCGCCGCGCCGTGCTCCTCGCGGCCGGGGGTTGTGCGCTCGCGGCGGCACTGGTCGTCACCGCGCACGCGCTGATGATCCGCGACCACCCCGTGCGCACCGCCGCCGAGCGGGGCGCCGCCGCGACCCTGCATGTCGTCGTCGGCGACGATCCGCGCGAACTGCGCTCCTCCGGTGTCGACCTGCGGCCCGGTGCGACGCAGGTGCTGGTGCCCGCGGTACTGCGTGCGGCGCAGACCGCGGGTGGGCGATGGACCGGTGGCGGCCGGGTCCTGCTGATCGCCTCGGCCGAGGGCTGGTCCGAGCTGCTCCCCGGGCAGCCGGTCACGGCCGAGGGCCTGCTTGCCCCGGCCACCCGGAGCGACCTCACGGTGGCGGTGCTGAGGGTGCGCGGCGGGCCGCGCGACGTCGGTCGCGCACCCTGGTGGCAGACCGCCGCGGGCACGCTGCGCGACGGCCTCCGCAGCGCCGCGGCGATCCTCCCCGAAGCGCCGGCCGCCCTGCTGCCGGGGCTCGCGGTGGGCGACACCCGCAACCTGCCTGCGGAGCTGCGCGACGACTTCCGTGCGGCGGGGCTCAGCCACCTGACCGCCGTCTCGGGCAGCAATCTCGCGATCGTCGCCGGCGCGGTGCTGGGGCTTCTGCGCCTGCTGCGCGCCGATCCGCGGGTGGCCGCAGCGCTGAGCGCCGCGGCACTTCTCGGCTTCGTCGTGCTCGCCCGTCCATCGCCCAGCGTGCTGCGGGCGGCCGCGATGGGCGCCATGGTGCTGCTGGCCCTCGCACTCGGCCGGGAACGGACGGCCGTGCCCGCGCTCGCCGCGACGGTCCTCGGGCTGCTGATCGCCGACCCGGCACTCGCGGCCGACCCGGGGTTCGGCCTGTCGGTGCTCGCGACTGCGGCACTCGTGCTGGTCGTGCCGGGGTGGGTGGCCCGGATGCGGCAGCGCGGGGTACCGCCGGGCGTCGCCGAGATGCTCGCGGTACCCGCGGCGGCCTGCCTGGCGACGGCTCCGCTGCTCGCGGGTCTGAGCGGCAGCGTGAGCCTGGTGACCGTGGTCGCGAACCTGGTCGCGGCACCCGCGGTCGCGCCGGCGACGGTGCTCGGCGTGCTGGCGGCGGTGCTGTCGCCGGTGGCGATGCCTGCCGCGCAGGGGTGCGCCTGGCTCGCCGGCCCGGCGGTGGGCTGGCTCGTGACGGTGGCGGACCGGGCGGCTGCGGTGCCCGGGGCGGTCGTCCCGTGGCCGGGTGGCCCTGCCGGAGCGGGGCTGCTCGCCGCGGTCGTCGTCGCGGTCGTGCTGCTCGCCCGCTCCCGCCGGGTCCGTCCGCTGCTCCTCGCGGTTGTCGTCGGCCTCCTGCTGGTTCTGGTCCCCACCCGGGTGCTGCGTCCGGGTTGGCCGCCACCCGGCTGGGCCGTCGTGGCGTGCGACGTCGGGCAGGGTGACGCGCTGGTACTCGCGACCGGGCAGCCGGGGCGGGCGGTGCTCGTCGACGCCGGGCCGGACGACGGGCCGGTCGACGCCTGCCTGGACCGGCTCGGGGTGACGACACTGGCGATGGTGCTGGTCAGCCATCTGCACGCAGACCATGTGGGTGGCCTCGCCGGGGCGTTGCGTGGCCGGTCGGTCGGTGCGGTGGCGGTCGGCCCCGTCCACGAGCCACGGTGGGCGCTCGACCGGATCCGGCGGCAGTCGGCCGTCGCGGGCGTGCGGATCGTCGAGGTGCGACCCGGGGTCCGGCTCGTGTGGCCCGCCCTCACCCTGGACGTGCTCGGCCCGCAGCATCCGCCCGACCACGTCGACCCGGACGACGGCACGCAGGTCAACGACGGCTCGACGGTGCTCCGCGCGACGACGGCGGTCGGCACCGTGCTGCTCACCGGGGACGTCGAGGTGGCCGCCCAGGCACAGCTGCTCGCCGCGGGCGTGCCTCTGCATGCGGACGTCCTGAAGATGCCGCACCACGGCAGCCGCTACAGCTCGGCGGAGTTCCTCGCCGCCGTCGCACCGCGGGCCGTGCTGGTCAGCGTGGGCGCGGGGAACGACTACCACCATCCGGACACGGCACTGCTCGGGCGCCTGGAGCGCTCGGGTGCGACCGTGCGGCGGACGGACCGCTCGGGCGACGTCGCCGTGACCGGCGGGCCGGGCGGCGACGGGCGCGGGCTGCACGTGGTCGCACGCGGCGACCCACTGCCCGCGCCCCGCCGCCGGGCACTCCTCGGGCGGCGGCGCCGGTCAGCGGGCTGCCAGCGCCTCGCGCACCGCCTTGCTGCTCGCCGGCACCGTCGCGGTGGGGCCGACCCGGCCGGAGATCGCGTCGAGGGTCTTCAACCCGTCGCCGGTGATCAGCAGCACGGTCTCGGCGTCCGGGTCGAGCTGACCGGCCTCGATCAGCTTCCTCGCCGTCGCGACGGTGACCCCGCCCGCCGTCTCGGCGAACACGCCTTCGGTCCGCGCCAGCAGCCGGATGCCCTCGACGACCTCCTCGTCGGAGACGTCGGCCACCGCGCCGCCGGTGCGGCGCACGGCGTCGAGCACGTACGGCCCGTCCGCCGGGTTCCCGATCGCCAGCGAGCGGGCGATCGTGTCGGGCCGCACCGGCTGCACGACGTCGTGGCCCTCGGCGAACGCCTTCGACACCGGCGAGCACCCGGTCGCCTGCGCCCCGAACACCCGGTACGGCGTCGGCTCCACCAGCCCCAGCTTGCCCAGCTCCTGGAAGCCCTTGTCCACCTTGGTCAGCTGCGAGCCGGACGCCACCGGGACGACGACCTGGCCGGGCAGCCGCCACCCGAGCTGCTCGGCGACCTCGAAGCCCAGCGTCTTGGAGCCCTCCGCGTAGTAGGGCCGGACGTTGACGTTGACGAACGCCCAGTCCTCGTGCTCGGCCGCCAGCTCGGTCGCGAGCCGGTTGACGTCGTCGTAGTTGCCGTCGACGGCCAGCAGCGTGCCGCCGTAGACGGCCGTGGTGAGGATCTTCGCCTGCTCGAGCGACGACGGGATCAGCACGACGGAGTCCCAGCCCGCGCGGGCGGCCGCGGCGGCGACGGCGTTGGCCAGGTTGCCGGTGGACGGGCAGGCGAGCACGGTGAAGCCCAGCTCACGGGCCGCGGCCAGGGCGACGGCCACGACCCGGTCCTTGAACGAGTGCGTCGGGTTGC
The DNA here is from genome assembly GCA_963780835.1 of uncultured Actinomycetota bacterium. Classification (GTDB taxonomy): domain Bacteria; phylum Actinomycetota; class Actinomycetes; order Mycobacteriales; family Pseudonocardiaceae; genus Pseudonocardia. The sequence continues at coordinate 149,266 of CAWADQ010000034.1, forward strand.
CGGTGTCGTCCTTCACCCACAGCGAGCGCACGCCCAGGGCGGCGGCCAGCCGGTCCGCCTTGATCAGGCGGGTGAGGCCGGGCTCGGTGTTGGGGTGGCGCGTGACGTCCCGGGGCACGGGCAGCAGCTCCCGGTAACGCCAGATCGACCTCGGGCCCGCTTCGATCGAGGCCCGGGTGATCTCGGGGAAGTCGTAGGCCACCTCGAGCGGGCCGAAGCACTGCGGACACGCGAACTCCGGAGCGAGCGGGACCTCGTGCCCGCACTCGCGACAGGAGAGGGCGCGCGCGGAGCCCAGGTCGAAGGTGGTCGCCGTGCTGGAGGCGGCAGTCAACGTCATCGGAAGATCTCCTCATCTTCCCCGCGGTCGCGGGTCGGAATTGGCACCGTGATCGCCTGCGCGCGATGGTCGCGAGACGCCGGTTGCCGGGGCTTCAACGGGCCGTTCCCTCTGCCCCTCTGGATGAGCCATATGCGGTTGTGGTCCGACGGCGCAGGATGCCGGCCGGATGACCACGACGTTACGGCACCCGGGCCGCCCCTTCCAGTCGCGGACGACGGCCACGATCGATCTGGGAGCCGGCTCACCCCGGGCCGGCGAGATGCGCGACGATGGCGACGATGACCGCGCCGTCCGCCCCGCCGCCGCTGCACCTGGTGCTCGGCGACGAGGAGCTGCTGGTCGAGCGGGCCGTGCGGGACATCGTCGACGCCGCACGCGCCGTCGACCCGGAGGTGGAGGTGCGGCGCCTACGGGCGGCGGAGGCCACCCCCGCGGAGCTGGCCACGGTGTTGAGCCCGTCCCTGTTCGCCGAGGCGCGGGTCATCGTGCTGGAGGCCGCTCACGAGGCCGGAAAGGACGCCTCCGCGGCAGTCCTCGACCATGCCACGGCGCCCGGCGAGGGCGTCACCGTGGCGGTCCTGCACGCGGGTGGCCCGCGGAACAAGGCGCTCGCGGACGCCCTGCGCAAGGCCGGGGCGCAGGTCGCGCGCTGCGAGAAGCTCCGTCCGGACGAGCGGGCCGACTTCGTCCGCGCCGAGGTGCGCCGGGCCCGGGGGAAGATCACCCCGGACGCGGTCGGCGTGCTCCTCGAGTCGGTCGGCACCGAGCTGCGCGACCTCGCGTCGGCCGCGACCCAGCTCGTCGCCGACACCGGCGGCGCGATCGACGCGGAGGCAGTGCGCCGTTACTACCGTGGCCGTGCCGAGGCGTCGGGCTTCGCGGTGGCGGACAAGGTCGTGGCCGGCGACCGGGTGGGTGCGCTCGAGGCGCTGCGCTGGGCGCTCGTGCTCGGCGTCCCGCCGGTGCTGGTCGCGGATGCGTTGGCCGACGCCGTGCGCACCCTGGCGAAGGTCGGCGGCGCCGGCCGCGGCGACCCGAACCGGCTCGCCGGCGTGCTCGGCATGCCGCCGTGGAAGATCCGGAAGGCGCAGTCCCAGGTCCGCGGCTGGCACCCGGACGCGCTCGTGGCGGCGACCGCGGCGGCGGCGGAGGTCAACGCGGACGTCAAGGGCGCGGCGCCGGACGTCGGCTACGCACTGGAGCGGGCCGTGTTGCGGATGTGCGCTGCCCGGGAGATCCGCGGCTGAGGCCGGCAGCGATCAGAACACGGGTAGGTCCACGTTCTGGCCGAGCAGCACCGCACCCGCCGTCGCCATCGTGTTCGGCCGGACGAGAAAGTGCTGCCTCAGGGCGTGTACGTCCCGCAGGCGGCGCTGCAGGGGGCAGCTCCGGTAGACCGCGGTCCCGCCGCCGCCGTGGTAGGCGGCTTCGACGACCGCTACTGCCTGCTTGGTCGCCCAGACCGCGGCCGCCCGGGCCTGCGCCCGTTGCCGGAGCGAGAACGGCTCGCCGGCCACGGCGGTCGCCCACACCGCCCCGGCCGACTCGTACAGCAGCGCGCGAGCCGCCCGGAGGCCGGTGTCGGCCGTCGCCAGGTCGGCCTGGAACACCGGGTCGGTGCATGCCGGTGCCCGGGCCAGCAACGGCACCCGCTGCTGGGCCGAGGCGACGGCGTCGGCCAGGGCCCCGCGCGCGATACCCACCGCCACGCCGGCGATGGACAGCGCGAGCAGCGCCGGCAGCGGCACGCGGACCACCGGCTCGTCGAGGCAGGGCTCGTCGACCAGCGGACGCAGGGTTCGCTCGGCCGGTACACGAGCGTCGGTGACGCGGATGTGGTGGCTTCCGGTTCCGCAGAGGCCCAGCACCGTCCAGGTGTCGTCGATCTGGACCTCGTCGGGCGGGAACACCGCGATCCGGAGCTGGGGCACACCGTCGGCCGTCGCCTCGACGGCATTGCCGTAGAGCCAGGTCGCATGCTCGCAGCCGCTGACGAAGCCCCACCGGCCGGTCACCCGGTAACCGCCGTCGGCGGGACTGATCGAGCCACCCGGGGCGAACGCTCCCGCCACGACGACGTCAGGTCCTCTCGCGAAGAGCGCGTCGAACGAGGCGCGGGGCAGCCCGGCGAGGTCGATCCACGCGCTGCCGCCGATCATCACCGTCCAGGACACCGAGGCGTCGGCCTCGGCGAGCGTCTCGAACAACCGCAGCGCGTCCGTGAGGTCGGCGCCGACCCCGCCGTGGCTGTGCGGCAGCATCATCCGCAGGCAGTCGGCGGCGGCAAGCGTGTCCAGGAGGTCGCGCGGTACCCGTCGGGCCGCCTCGACCTCGGCTGCGCGGTCCGCGATGGTCGGGACGAGCGCGCGGGCGGCGTCGAGCACCTGGTCCGCCGTGGGCCGGTCCGTCGTGGGTCCGGACGCTGTGCGGTCCACCCCCGTCATGGCTGCGCCACCGGCTGGTCGCGGCGCAGCATGGGCGCCTCGGCGGCATGGCGGGCACGCAGGGCGGCGTCCCATTCCCCGTTGCAGTAGACGAGGACGTCGGTGATGCGCCCGTCGCGCACCTCGCACAGGAGGAGGCGGCGCGCCACCGCGTCCGGCTGGATCTCCTCGTGCTCCAGGACGAATCCGGACACGGTCGGGACCACCCGCAGGATGCGGGCGGTGGAGACGCCGCGTGCGATCGTCCGGAGTTGGGCGAGGAACGCCTCCGGACCGGTGAGCTGAAACCGCCAGAACGGCGGGAGCAGGTCGAAGAACGCATCGGCGGCGAACGTGTCGACGTCCGCGGTGAAGGTCTCGAAGCAGCGGTTCAGCGCGGTCGCAAGGCGTCGGACGGTCTCGGTGTCGGGCGGTGCGGGCAGGGTGGGGATCGACATGTGCTCTCCTCGGGAAAGGCGGGCGCCCAGTCTCGACACCGACCCGCCGGCCCGACATCGCTCGGAGCCACCATCTCGTCCGACACCGTGGTCACGGCGCACCACGGCGCCGTACCGGGACCGCCGGACCGGTGGCACCGGCCTGATGAAGGTCAGAGCAGGTCGTGCTCGTAGGCGTACGCGGTGGCGGCGACGCGCGAGGACAGCCCGGCCTTCGCGAAGATGTTCTGCACATGCCGGGCGACCGTGTGCGTGCTGATGACCAGCTCGGTGGCGATCTCCCGGTTGCTCCGGCCCGCGGCGACCAGACGCAGCACCTCGCACTCGCGCTCGGTGAGCACGGTCGGCCGCGGTTCCCGCCCCGCCAGCCTCGCGACGCGGACCACATCCGGGCGGGCGCCCAGCCGCTCGAACGTGACCCGTGCGGCGTCCAGCTCGAGTGCGGCGGCGTCCGAGTCGGCCAGCGCGCGGCACGCCTGGGCGATCCGAACCCGCGCCAACGCCTCGTCGTAGGGCATCTCCAGCGCGCGCCACCTCCCCCACGCTCGCCGCAGCACGACGAGGGCGCCTGCCACATCGTCCTGCGCCAACAGCACCGCACCGAGCGCGGCGTCGGCCATGGCGTGGAGCAGATGAGCACCCAGGCGGTCCGCGGTGCGGACGAGCTCGTCGGCGGCGGTCCGCGCCCCGCCGAGGTCGCCGGCGGCGAGCAGGATCTCCACCGCGGCGGCGCGCACTGCGCACTCGGTCGCCGGTACACCGCTCTCCTGCAGCATGCGGCGCACGGCAGCGGCGGCCACCGCGACCTTTCCCTCGGCCAGCCGGACCAGCGCCATCCCCGGCGCAGGCTCCCGGCCGTGTTCCAGCGCGGCCCGGTAGGCGCGTTCGGCGTCGGCCGGCTCGCCCCGCAGCCGGTACAGCTCGCCCAGCTGGTACAGCGCGAGGCCCAGAGCCGGGTGGACGGGGTCGGAGAGGATCAGACGCGCCCGCTCCGCCTCGGTGACCGCCTCGTCCCACGCACCGTGCGCCTGCAGGATCTGCGCCCGGTGCACGAGGCATTGGCCGCGGTAGGGCACGAGGTCCGGCTGGCCCGTGCACCAGCCGTTCAGCGCCTCGGTCCATTCGGCAGCGCGTCGCAGGTCGAAGACATCCAGGCAGGATTCGATCACTGCGCAGTAGACGATGCCGGTGGGGATGGGGGAGACCTCCCCCGCGGTGACGCCGAGCATGACCTCGTCGAGCAGCCGCATGCCGCGGCCGGTGTCGCCGCGGGCGATCGCCGCCTGCCCCTGGCAGAGGAGCCCGAATGCGAGCAGGTCGGGATCGTCGAACCGCCGAGCCTCGCGGAGGATGTCGCTCGCGAGCGCCTCTGCCTGCGCGACGTCGCCGGCGACGAGCGCTTCCAGGAACACCGGCACGAGCAGAAAGCTCCGAGCCGCGCAGTCCCGGTCCGCCTCCGCGACGAGCCGCTCCGCCCGGGCCAACCACCCGCCGGCCCGGGCGACCTCGCCGCGCAGGAGCAGCAGAAGGGCGAGCCAGAACGCGCAGCGCGCGGCGCCGTCGAGGTCACCCGCACGCTCACAGGCGCGCTGCGCACGCTCCCAGGCCAGCGAACTTTCGGCGTCTCGGCCGACCAGGTGGGCGGCCACGGCGAGTCGCTGGAGGTCCGCCGCGTCCAGCGACTCGGCCGCGGCGAGCAGAGTGCGCGCCCGGGCCCAGGCGCGGCGGTCGAACGCGTCGCGTCCGAGCTCGACCTCGCCCGTCATGCCCGTATTGTCGTCCCACGGCGGGGCCGCAGGTAGAGGAACTACGCGGCGCGGGTGATCCGCCGGGCCATCGCCGACTTGCGGTTCGCCGCCTGGTTCTTGTGGATGACGCCCTTGCTGGCCGCCTTGTCGAGCGCCTTCGCCGCGGCGCGCTGCAGCTCGGTGGCCTTCTCGGCATCGCCCGCCTCGACGGCCTCCCGGAAGCGGCGGACGGCGGTGCGGACGGACGAGCGGACCGACTTGTTGCGCTGCCGGCGCTTCTCGTTCGTCTTGACCCGCTTGATCTGGGACTTGATGTTGGCCACGCGAATGCCTCGAGTTCTTCCTGCTGCTGAACTGCTCGATGTCTGTCTCTGGTAGGCGCCGGCGGCAGGGAGTGGTGCTGCCCGGCCGGGCTCTCGGCCATCGATGTTATCAGCGGTCGGCGGCGGACTCGCACGGGGCGAGTGTGTAACCCGTCTGTAGCGTGCAGCACTGGTCACCTGCGGCCCGGCTGGGGAAGATGACCTCCGTGAGCCGCGCCGCGCAGAGTCCAGCCCCTGCCGACGACCCCGAGGCGGCGGGGCCCGAGGAGGACAGCCCGGCGGCAGCTCCGCTGTTCGACAACTACCTCTCCCCGGATCGGCCCAATCCGGGGGCCTACGACGAGATGTTCTCCCCGGACGGGAGCATCCGCGGGCCGTACCGCGCCCTGCACGAGGCCATCGCGCCCACGGCCGCGGCCGACCTCAAGGTGCGGTCCGAGGCGCTGGACCGGGCCTACGTCGACCAGGGCATCACGTTCTCGCTCTCGGGCAAGGAGCGGCCGTTCCCGCTCGACATCGTGCCCCGGGTGATCAGCGCGGCGGAGTGGTCGAAGCTGCAGCGCGGCATCGTCCAGCGCGTCCAGGCGCTGGAGATGTTCCTCGCCGACATCTACGGCGACGCCGAGATCGTCCGCGACGGTGTGCTGCCCCGGGGCCTGATCACCAGCTGCGAGCACTTCCACCGGACCGCCGCCGGGCTCGTGCCGCCCAACGGCGTGCGCATCCACGTCGCCGGCATCGACCTCGTCCGCGACGAGCAGGGGGTCTTCCGGGTCCTGGAGGACAACCTGCGCAACCCGTCGGGTGTGTCGTACGTGATGGAGAACCGCCGCACGATGGCGCGCGTCTTCCCCGACCTGTTCACCCGCCAGCGGGTGCGCACGGTCGGTGACTACGGCACCCACCTGCTGCGTGCCCTGCGCGCCGCGGCCGCGCCGAACGAGGCCGATCCCACCGTCGTGGTGCTCACCCCCGGCGTCTTCAACTCGGCCTACTTCGAGCACTCGCTGCTCGCCCGCCAGATGGGCGTCGAGCTGGTCGAGGGCCGCGACCTGTTCTGCCGCGACAACCTCGTCTACATGCGCACCACGCAGGGCGACCAGCGGGTCGACGTGATCTACCGGCGGATCGACGACGAGTTCCTCGACCCGCTGCAGTTCAATCCGGACTCGGTGCTCGGCGTCGCCGGCATGATCAACGCTGCCCGGGCGGGCAACGTCGTGATCGCGAACGCCGTCGGCAACGGCGTCGGCGACGACAAGCTCGTCTACACCTACGTGCCGGACATGATCGCCTACTACCTCAGCGAGAAGCCGAGCCTGCCCAACGTCGACACGTTCCGCTGCTGGCTCGACGACGAGCGGGCCCACGTGCTGGACCATCTCGACGAGCTGGTGCTCAAGCCGGTCGAGGGCTCGGGCGGGTACGGCATCCTGT
>CAWADQ010000035.1:0-78495 GCA_963780835.1 uncultured Actinomycetota bacterium
CGGAGGCGATCTCGAACCGGTCCACTGACGATCTCCGTCATGAATTGTCTCGTGGGCCAAACTCATCTCGCGAACCCTTCCGCGATCATGACCGCGCAGTCGCGGCATGCCGAGCTCGTTGCCGCTTGGCAGCCGGGACTCGGTGGGATGAGCGGACTGCTGATCCGTATCCCTTGATCTACGCCTAACCCATCGCCTCTGGACCTGCCTCGATGTCCCGGAAGCACCCACTGACCAGGCAAAACGACTTGCACCACGCCCTGGGTTCCGCCCTGGGCGAGGCGGCGCCTCCCGGATCTGGATCGTGGACCCGCTCGACGGGACCCGGGAATACGTACAGGGACGCGATGACTGGGGTGTGAACATCGCTCTCGCGGCGGACGGCCGGCCGGTCGCTGCGGCGATGGCGGTGCCCGCCGCGGGGTGCGTTCGCGGCACCAGTGAGCGCTGGGAGGTCCCGCGCCGTCGGGCCGGACCGCGGATCCTGGTCAGCCGCAGCGGCTCGGGGCCGAGCTGCAGGTGATGGGCAGCGTCGGGGCGAAGGCGGCCGCCGTGTTCCGCGGGGAGGCCGAGATCTACCTGCACGGCGGCGGCATGTTCGAGTGGGACTCCGCGGCTGCCGTGGCTCTGGCAGGGTGCTGCGGGATGCACGCTTCGCGTCTCGACGGCCGCCCGCTGCGCTACGCCCGACCCAACCCGTGGCTTCCCGATCTGCTGATCTGTCTACCGGAGCTGGCCGAGGCTGTACTTCGCGCGGTGGCGGAGTCCGTCGCCCCGCCCGCCGGCCCACCGGACGTCCGATGATCTCCTCAGCCGGGGTGCGGACGCACATTGCCCAGGACGCGGGCCGATGACACCTTGACCTGGATAGTGGTCGCGGGGGTGCTGATGTGCGCGCTCGCGCTCGTCGGGGCCCTGACCCTGTTGCTGCCGCGGCCGGCATTCGACCGTCTCGTCCTGCCGCTCGTGGCGCTGGCTGCCGGATCGCTGCTGGGCGGGGCGCTATTCCACATGCTGCCCGCATCCGTCGCCGCGCGTGGCGACGGGCTCACCGTGTGGGCGGGGGTCGGGCTGGGGATCCTGGCCGACCCGACGAAGGACAGCGGTGAGCCAGCAGAGACGGCAGCCCGATCGTGGTCGGCATCGACGGATCGCTGCTGAGCGTCAGCGCCCTGCGGTGGGCCGCGCAGCAGGCCCGCCTCACCGGCGCCGGGGGTGCACGCCGTCACCGGCTGGGAAGTTCCCGTCACCATCATGATGGTGTCCACCTACACGGAGGCCGACTACGCCCGCGACGCCCAGCAGGTTCTCGACCGCGCCGTCGCCCAGGTGCAGGAATCCGACCCGGACGTCCGCATCGTCAAGCGCCTGGTCCAGAAGCGCCCCGCCCTGGCCCTCGTGCACGCCGCCGACCGCGCCCAGATGCTCGTGATCGGCAGCCACGGTCGCGGCGAGCTCCCGGGCCTGCACCTGGGCTCGGTCGCCTCCTACTTCGTCCACCACGCTCCCTGCCCCGTCGTCTTGGTCCGCGACCGCGACACCGGACGCTGATCAGACACGGCTCGATGGGATCGAGGCCCTATGCTATGGGTGAACCGGTGATAATGCGCTGTCCCGACTGCGGACGCCGCAACCGCGTACCGACCGCAGCGACCGGCACACCCGATGTGCCGACTGCCGGTCGCCGCTGCCGTGGTTGTGCCCGCCGGCGACGACGACTTCGCCGAGATCGCCGACCGATCGCTGCTCCCAGTGCTGGCGATCTGTGGGCACCGTGGTGCGCACCCTGCCGGATGGTCGCGCCCGCGGTCGAGCGCCTGACGCAGGAGCTCGCCGGCCGGATCAAGGCCGTCAAGGTCAACGTCGACGAGGCCCCGCGGACCGCCGCCCGGTTCGACGCCCGCAGCATCCCCACCCTGCTGCTCCTCCGTGACGGCCGGGTCGTCGCGCGACAGGTGGGCGCGATACCCGCCGACCGGCTAAGCACCTGGGTCCGCGGGGCACTCTGACCACGCGGGCTGCTCGGCACGGCTCGACCGGGCGTGGGCGCCCCGGCCGCGAGCTCTCGGGCAGCTACTCGTCACGGCCGGCGTTGCCCGCGGGCTCACTCGAACTGGGCGCCCCCGGCGCGACGGCGATCCACGCGGCTCGGCGCCCGTCCATTTCGAGCACGGTGAATCGATGCCCGAGTGCGGTGAGCGTGTCGCGGCGCACCGGAACGCGCCCGAGCCCGGCTTGGACGAAGCCGGCCAGGGTCTCGAACGGTCCGTCCGGCAGCGCGATGTCGACCTGGTCCCGCACGTCCGCGCGATGGAGCAGCCCGTCCAGCTCGACGGTGACGCCGACGGGGGTGACCTGCGCGGCACCGTCGCGGTCGAACTCGCTGCGGATGTCGCCCACCAGCTCCTCAAGGAGGTCCTCAAGGGTGACAATGCCGTCGGTGCCGCCGTACTCGTCGACGACGACCCGCCAGATGGCCACCGGTGTGCCGCAGTTGCGACAGCGCCGGCAACAGCGCCTTGCTGCCCGGGAGAAATGTGACTGGGCGAAGGATGTCCCCCACCGTTCGCGGCTGCCGGCCGGTGGCGACGGACGCGATGCCGTCGGCTCTTGGCCGGCCGGCGTCCTCGTCGCCGCGCGGGACGTGGAGGGCGGTGAGCAGGTCGCGGACATGGATGTTCGGGTGACACAGCGTCGCGATGCGGTCGAGGACCGGCGCGGCGAACAGCGCGACGGTCTCGGACCGCTGCAGCGCGAGCCGCTTGGGGACGAGTTCACTCAGTACGAGCGAAAGGTAGGAGATTGCGCCGGTCACGGTCACGAGAGCCGCCACATCGGCAGGCCCCTGCGGAAGACCCAGCCCGGTGAGGGCCACGGTCAGCGGCCCGGTCAGGGTCGAGCCTCCATACGCCACGGAGAAGAACCCGGCGAACGTGATCCCGATCTGCACTGTGGAGAGAAAGCGGTTGGGGTTCTCACGGAGCTTCGCGACCCGCGCTGCCCGACCACCCCGCTTGGCGAATCGGCTGAGCTGACCTTCGCGCAACGACACCAGCGCAAGCTCGGCCGCGCTGAAGTAGCCACCAATCAGGACGAACAGGACGATGAGAGCGAGGCTCAGTAGGATTTCGGTCACGGCGACCCGCTCCCGTCGTCACCTCCCGCTCGGGACCGGGCGCCCGCGACCATCATGAACACGACAGTCAGGACGTCGAAGGGCGGTCCTGCCCTGACTCCTCCGCCGCTTCCGCGTCCTCCTTCGTCGCGTGGACTGCGCCGTCGGTGTGTTCCGGAGGTGCGTAGACGGTGTAGAGCACGAGCGGGTTGACACCGGTGTTGCGGAAGTTGTGCCTGGTCCCGGCCGGCACGACGATCAGGTCGCCCTGGGCGATCTGCTCCGACTCGCCGGCGACGACCGCCTCACCCGTCCCGCTGACGAAGGTGAGGATCTGGTCGGTGTGCGGGTGGGTCTCCTCGCCGATCTCCCCGCCCGGCGGGATCGTCATAATGACCAGCTGGTTGTTCTGGCCGGTCCAGAGCACCCTCCGGAAGTCCTTGCTCTGCTCGGCGACGGTCGCGATGGTGAACTTCTCGATCATAGCTGCGGTGCCTTCCTCGTGGCTGTCGTCGTGAGTCTCCCGTGAGTTCGCGACCGGCCCGCTCACCGGCCGCCGTTCGACCCTGCCTGTAGCCACAGACTTTAACGACGCCGCCGACGGCACCATGGCCAGCGTTGCTCGCGACGATCGGGTCTGCCCCAATTTGCCGGGCGACGTCGGCGATGGCCTGGGACTGGCCGCCCACGCCGGACCGGACGACCATGAGTTCTGCGTCGAGGCCGGCGTGCCGTAGCTCCTCCACGGTGTGGCTCAAGATCTGCGGCGGAGTCTGCTCGCCCTTCTCGACGAAAAGCTCGCCCATCACCCCGCCCTCCTGGGCGTAGACGAGCACCAGCTTGGCCGGCCGTCCGTCGCCCGCGACGCCGGTGTGACCGGCGCGCTGAACTGGGCCGAATCCCAGCTGGATGGACCGGCTGTTCGAGGAGTGGATGCGGTCGCTGCCGATGCGCAGGGTGTCATCCGTGCCGAACTGGCCGGCATCGACCCGGAGAAGGACGTCGAAATCACCGTGCAGGACGGGATGCTGCACATCGCCGCGCAGCGGCGGGTGGAGGAGAAGACCGAAGATAAGGGGTACACGCGCCACGAGCTCCGGTACGGCAGCTTCAAGCGCGCACTGCCGTTGCCGGACGGCGCCTCGGAGTCCGACATCACGGCCACCTACACGGACGGCATCCTCGAGATCCGCGTTCCGGTATGCCGGCCGCCAGCGCCAACGCGCCACCCACCACGAGAGCCGCTCCGGTCCAGTTGCTCGCCTGCAGCAGGGCAGCACTCGCGAGGATGATCGCGCCCAGTGGCATGAGGATCAGGCCCACCACGACCGTGACCTGTCGTGCTGGTGAGGGTTCGATCGCTGGCACCCGCCCGGGGTGCGCCCCGACGCGCGATGTCGGCTCGGCACCGCGGCTTTGCGACATGTTCGCGGCCATCTTCTCCACTGGTCCCTCCGACACCGTGCCGGGCCGTGGAGGGTCGAGGCCTTCGGCGTAGCCACAGCGACCAGGGAGCGGTCAGCCGGCGCGGACACCTTCGCCCGACACCGTCAGCATGCCGCCGGCATTCGCCTGGCCACCAGGACCGTTGGCCCTGGCTCGCTGGGGTCCGCCGACCGTCCATGACGGCCGGGTGGCGCGACGTCGGTGCCGGCTCGTCGAGCCGATCAGGACCGGGCAGTCCGCGTGCTCGCTGCACGTCCGGGCCACGGAGCCGAGCAGCAGACCGGCGAGGCCGCCGTGGCCGCGCCGTCCGACAACGAGGAATGCGGCTCCGCTCGCGACCTCGATGAGCATCCGGGCGGGATGGCCCTCGACCGCGCTATGTGACCGTGACAACTGGATCCGGGCCCAGTACGTCGGCGACTCGTCACCGCGAGGTCAATCCGCACACCGTCCTCCACCCGCTGGGCGGGAGGCACCATCGGCAGGAATCCGTAGTTCGACGGCACGGCGTCCCAGTCGTGCAGGTCCGGCGGGTACTACCAGGCCTGCACGACCTCGAGTCCCGCGCCGAGATCCCGTGCCAGGTCGGCCGCCCGGCGCAGTGCCGCCCGCGAGGCCGCCGAGCCGTCCACACCCACGACGATTCGCTTCACCCCGCCAGCCTTGCCGGCCGGGATCGCCTGGGCCAGGGGCGGACGGCCGGTCCGGTCCCGTCCGTCCGCCCCCGGTCACGGGGCTCGTCGGCTGCGGCGTGCGGACGGCGTCCCGGTCGAAGGGTCCGACACCCGCGGTCCACCGGACGGCTAACGACCGCACGGCCGGCGATGCGCAGGGGCCGTAGACCCCGTCGGCGGTGACGACGGGCCCTTCCGGGCGCGCGCCCGCGGGAGCCACCCTGGTGGTCGGAGACAGGGGGCCGGTGTGGACGAGCTGGACAGGACCTCGGAACCCTGCGTGGTGGTCGGGGTGAACGGATCGGGCACCGCCCTGCGCACCGTCCGCTGGGCGGCCGCCCAAGCGCATCGGCGCCGGATGCCGCTGCGGATTGTGCACGCGGCCCCTACGCGATCGGCAACCCCCTCGACGAACGGCGAGCCGCGTCCATCCTGGCCCTGGCCCAGACCGTGGCCGCCCACGCCGAGTCCGGGGTGCCCACGGACACCGAGTGCGTCTACGAGCATCCGGTGCAGGTGCTCGCCGCCGCCGCGGAGACCGCCAGGCTCCTGGTGATCGGCATGGACGGTGGGAACCGGTTCGACGACGTGCTCGTCCCGTCGCTCGCGCTTGACGCCTGCGCCGCCGCGTCGTGCCCCGTGGTGATCGTACGGGGCCCGGAGAGCCCGATACCGACCGACGGGCCGGTGGTACTCGGCCTGGACGACGTCGGCCGCGACGCGGCCGCGATCACCGCTGCGTTCGCCGACGCTGGCGGCCCTGCGACGACGCTCGTCATCATCCATGTCCTGCACGGCCCAGACGCGATACTCGACGCCGTGGCCGGGCACCCCACGAACGCCCGAGCGGCGGCGGAGGAAGAGATCATGACGGCCCTGTCGCCCTGGCGGTCCCGCCACCCGGGGGTGCCGGTCGAGGTGCGGGTGATGCACGGCACGCCCTTCGACCAGCTGCTGGAAGCGGCGGCGCCGGCGCGGCTGCTGGTCGTCGGCACGCACGGCCACGGGCAGGCTGCCCGGCTCGTGCTCGGCTCCACCAGCCGCGCGGTCGCGCGGTCACGCGGCGCAGCACGTGTCCGGTCATGGTCGTACCTCAAGACGCGCACGTGCTCGACCTCGAGGCGCCGGACACAGCACGGCCAGTGGTGGACACCGCCGTCACCGCACCGCGGTCGGGGGGCCTGCGGCCGCACGACCGCAGTGAACTGTGGTGACCGAATCGCGGTGGGTCGACATGCGGGAGACGCACATCGGGGTGGTGTTCCTGGTGGGTGACCACGCGTACAAGATGAAGAAGCCGATCACGACCGGATTCCTCGACTTCAGCACTCCCGAACGCCGGCTCGTGGCGTGCCGCCGGGAGGTGGAGCTCAACCGACGGCTCGCCCCCGACGTCTACCTCGGGCTCAGCGCCGTCTCGGGCCCCGAGCAGCCCCCGTGGACCGGACGGGACGGCGACAGCGCACCCGTCGAGTACCTGGTCGTGATGCGGCGCATGCCCGACGACCGCCGCCTCTCGACCCTGATCCGCGCCCGCACCCCGGTCAAAGACCACCTGCGGGCCCTGGCGCGGTCCGTCGCCGCCTTCCACGCCGCCGCCCGCCGCAGCCCCGAGATCACCGCCGAGGGGAGCCGCGACGCGCTTCGAGGACGTTGGACGGCGAACATCGAGCAGGTACGGGCCCAGTGCCCGGTGCCGGCACCGGAGACGGTCGACGCGGTGGACCGGCTGGCCACCCGGTTCTTGGCCGGCCGCGGCCCGCTGCTCGCCGACCGGTGCACCGACGGACGGATCGTCGACGGCCACGGCGACCTCATCGCCGACGACATCTTCTGCCTCGACGACGGCCCACGCGCCCTGGACTGCCTGGAGTTCGACGACACGCTCCGCTACCTCGACGGCCTCGACGACGCGGCGTTCCTCGCCATGGACCTCGAACGGCTCGGCCGGCCCGACCTCGCCCACGACTGGCTCGACGACTACGTCGAGTTCTCCGGGGACCCCGCTCCGGTCGCCCTGCGCCACCACTACGTGGCCTACCGCGCCTTCGTCCGAGCCAAAGTCGCCTGCCTGCGCCACCAGCAGGGCGACGCCCCCGCCGCGACGGACGCGGCGCAGTACGCCGACCTCAGCCTGCGGCACCTCAGGCCGGAGCCGTGCGGCTCGCGCTGGTCGGCGGGCCTGCCCGGCACGGGCAAGACCACCGTCGGCGGGGCGCTGGCCGACCGGTTCGGCGCCGTGCTGCTCTCCAGCGACCGGCTGCGCAAGGAACTCGCCGGCCTCTCCCCCACCCAGCCCGCCCCCGCGGCCTACGGCGAGGGCCTCTACACCGCCGAACGCACCGACACGGTGTACGCGCAGCTGCTGCACCGGGCCGGGACGCTGCTGAGCCGCGGCGAGTCGGTGGTGCTCGACGCGTCGTGGACGCACGCGCGGCACCGGATGGCCGCCGACGAACTGGCCCGGCGCACCCACAGCGACCTCGTTCGCCTGGAGTGCCGGGTCGCCCCGGACGTCGCCGCCGCACGCCTCGCGCGCCGCGGCCCCACCGCCTCGGACGCGACAGCCGCCATCGGGCGCGCCATGTCCGCCGCCGCCGACCCGTGGCCGGACGCGGTCGCCGTGTGCACCTCCGGCGGGCTCGCCGCTTCGCTGCGCCGGGCAGCGCAGGCATGGCAGGCGGCGCCGACACGAACGGACGTGCATCCGTGGCGAAGCGGATCGACCTGAAGGACCTCGACATCTACTACGGCAGCTTCCTCGCGGTGGAAGGCGTGACGATGTCGATGCCGGCCCACACGGTGACCGCTCTCATCGGGCCCTCCGGGTGCGGGAAGTCGACGGTCCTGCGCACCATCAACCGGCTCCACGAGCTCATCCCCGGCGGCCACGTGGACGGGCACGTGCTGCTGGACGGCAAGAACGTGTACTACCCCGACGTCGATCCGGTGGAGCTACGCCGCACGGTCGGCATGGGTGTTCCAGCGGCCCAACCCGTTCCCCACCATGTCCGTGCGCGACAACGTCGTCGCCGGCGCACGGCTCTGCGGCCGCCATGACGACGACCTCGATGCCGTCACTGAACGAGCGCTCCGCGCAGCCGACCTCTGGAACGAGATGAAAGACCGCCTCGACCGACGGCCGGGGGGCTGTCCGGCGGCCAGCAGCAACGACTGTGCATCGCCCGGGCGATCGCGGTGCAGCCCGACGTGCTGCTCATGGACGAGCCCTGCTCGGCCCTCGACCCGATCTCGACCCGCGCCATCGAGGACCTGATCACGCAGATGAGGACCGACTACACCCTCATCATCGTCACGCACAACCTGCAGCAGGCGGCGCGGATCAGCGACCAGACGGCGTTCTTCAACCTGGCCGCGGTCGGCGAGCCAGGGCGCCTGGTGGAGGTCGGCGACACGGCACGCATCTTCTCGAGGCCCACCGAGCAGGCCACGAAGGACTACGTCGCCGGTCGGTTCGGCTGATCCGGGGCCGCCGGAATCACCTCGCTCACCGGCACGCCTGCCCGCGAAGTTGTCGAGGACTGCTACGCCACCACAACACGCGCCCAGCGAATGCGGACGCCAAGCTCCGCGTCGCCCATCCCACAGACGCGCAACCTCATACAGCTTGAGCCCGCCTGCAGGACCTGTCCTCGCTCTCTTGGGCCCCATCCGGGCAGCTCACACAGCCAGTGCTCGTGCAGGGCGTCCAGCAGCTCGCCCACCGAGGTGATGCCCAGCTCCTGGTGACCTCGTGCGCCCGCCTAGGACCGAGCCCCGGCACGGTCAGCAAGGCTCGCAAGCCGGCCGGGACCTGCGTACTGCACGTCGACGAGCTCGGCGACCGCACCGGTGTCGAGAAACTCACGGATCCTGTGAGCGATCCGCGGGCCCACCCCGGGAACTGCGTCCAAGCTCGCCGCGTCGAGTCCCGTGACATCAACCGGGTATTACGGCGCGACGGCCGGCTCGATTCTCGGCAACGTGATCGGCCGCCCTCTCCACTTCGCCCCCTGCCCGGTCGTCACCGTCCTCGTGAAGGACTGACGAGACCGCCGAAGCCCGCACCGTCGAGCCTGTCGGTGGAGCGGGCCATCCGACTCGGGGGACGGGCCGTACGGCGCTGGCCGTGCAGGAAGCACATGGCCAGCATCGTCCGATGGCCGCCATCTCCTTCGAAGCCGTCCCGATCGACAAGCCGAAAGACACGAACGTGCTGGTCGGGCAGGCGCACTTCATCAAGACAGTCGAGGACCTGCACGAGGCGCTCGCCACCGCCGGTCCGCACCTCCGGTTCGGCCTCGCCTTCTGCGAGGCCTCCGGTCCATGCTTGGTGCGCCGCTCGGGCAACGACGAAGCCCTCATCGCTCTCGCCGCAGACCACGCCCTCGCGATCGGTGCCGGACACAGCTTCATAGCCCTACTGCGCGGGGCATTCCCGGTCGCGGTACTGAATTCCCTCAAGCTCGTCCCCGAGGTGTGCACGGTCTTCTGCGCCACCGCGAACCCGGTCGACGTCCTCGTCGCGGTCACGCCGCGGGGCCGCGGGGTCGTCGGGGTGGTTGACGGCTCCCCACCCATCGGTATCGAAACCCCGACCGACGCCGCAGAGCGACACGCTCTGCTGCGCACGATCGGGTACAAGCTCTGACCACGCCACCAAGATCGCCATCACCAGGGCTGACCGGTCGAAGCCGGGCCGACCGGTCGACCGACAGAGTCCAACGACCCCTGTCGTGGACCGGCTGCGCGTTGTTCGCTTCCGGTGGACGACCCCCAGGAGGAGCGATGCACGCCAACCGCGGCGACCAGATCGTCATCGAAACCGGCACGCTCGACACCCCGCGACGGCGCGGCGAGGTGGTGGAGGTGATCGGGCAGGGCGAGCGGGAGCACTACCGGGTCCGCTGGCAGGACGGCCACGAGTCGGTGTACTTCCCCGGCCCGGACGCCCGCGTGCTGCCGGCAGGCTGAGCGCGCCGCCGGCGAGCTCCGTCATGGCCCCACGGATCGTCCCCGGCCCGGCGAGCGAACGGCTCGCCGCCATGATCAGCCACCACCTCGACGACGAACCCGTCCCCTGCACGGTGAACCGGTTCCCCGACGGCGAGCTGCTCCCCGAGCTCGCGACGGTCCGCGGCGACGACGTCTATGTCGTGCAGTCCACCGGGCCGCCGGTCAACGACCGGCTCGTCGAGCTGCTGCTGCTCCTCGACGCCTGCCGTCGCGCCGGGGCCGGCCGGATCACCGCGGTCGTCCCCTACTTCGGCTACGCCCGCCAGGACCGCCGCAGCCGACCCGGGCAGGCGATCGGCGCCCGCGCGGTCGCCGACGCTCTCACCGCCACCGGGGCGAACCGGCTGCTCGTCGTCGACCCGCACGCCCCCGCCCTGGAGGCCATGTTCGCCATTCCCGTCGAGCTGCTCACCGCGATTCCGGTCCTGGTCCCCGCGCTCGCCGACCTGCCCGCGGACGCCGTCGTCGTCGCACCCGATCTCGGCGCGGTCAAGCTCGCCGAACGCGTCGCCGCCCGCCTCGACCGGCCGGTGGCCGTCGTCCGCAAGACCCGGATCACCGGCAGCACGGTGCATGCCGAGGAGCTCATCGGCAACGTCGCCGACCGGCCGATCCTGATCGTCGACGACATGATCAGCACGGGCGCCACCATCGAGGCCGCAGCCCGGATGGCGCTCGCACGCGGCGCCGCACCGCACATGACCGTGGTCGCCACCCACGGCCTGCTCGTCGGCGACGCCACGGACCGCCTGCACGCCCTGCCGCTGCACCGGCTCGTCGTCACCGACACCACGTCGCTCCCCGCCGGACCGCCGTCGTGGGTGGACGTCCGCTCGGTCGACGTGCTGCTCAGCGACGCGATCGGCCGGCTCTACCGCGACCAACCGCTCGACGAGCTGCTGCTGCACACCTGACCCCGGCAGCGACGAGGAGGCGAGATGAAGGCGCGCGACGTGATGACCGGTCCCGCGATCACCCTGCGACCTGGGGTCGAGGTCGACCAGCACCCGACCCGTGACCAGTGCAACCGCCCGGTAGTACCGCAGCACGTGAAACCTCCCGAGCTTCCGCTGGGCAAGAACCGGACGATGCTCGACCGGGTCCGGGCCACCAGGAAGTGCCTTTGGTTTCGTCCCCGGAACCGCTGCGAGCCGCCAGGGATGCGGCTCCCGCGGCAGGGCCGAAGGACTCTGGCGAGCACGCGGTACGCACCGGAACCTGTCGTCGCCCGACTCGGGCGGCGGGTGGATGTCGCCGGTTCGATCCATTTCGGGATCCATTTCGTCAGCGGGCCCGACTGATCGACGCCAGCGGCGTGCTCCTCGACGTCAGGAGCAAGCGCGTGCCGCCAGTAGCGGGGAGCCTCGGATGAGCCAGATCAAGATTGTCCAGATCGCGCACGACAACGACCTCGGATCGCTGTACCTCGACGACAAGGGTCGGGTGTGGTATCGAGAAGTCAAGACCTATGGCGAGCGACCGGTAGTGCCCGAAACCGTCATTCGATGGAAGGAGCTCGAATTGCCGGACGAGCCCCCTACGCCCGCCACTAGCTGAGCGCGGCGGATCAGGAGCGCCGGTCGACCGGTCCGCGCCAATTCGACGGCCTTCTGCACGGCACGTCGCCCCCCAGGTCGCGGAAGCCCCTCAGCTCAGGGTCCGGCCTCGTCCCCGGTCGACGGTCGCCCGGCCCGGGCCAGTGCAACGTGCCGGTGCATGCCCAGCGTCTTGAAGCCGCGTGCGGCCTCGTCGAGCAGCGACCTGGCCCGGT
Organism: uncultured Actinomycetota bacterium; assembly: GCA_963780835.1. Taxonomy (GTDB): domain Bacteria; phylum Actinomycetota; class Actinomycetes; order Mycobacteriales; family Pseudonocardiaceae; genus Pseudonocardia. Next base: position 12,023 of record CAWADQ010000035.1, read on the forward strand.
CGCGATCACCCGAGCCCGAGGGCAAGCACGGCCGCGACAGTACCGACCGCCACGGCCACAGCGAGGCCGACCGCCTGCCGACGGCGGTCCACCGGCGCGACCGCCTGGCGGGCCCGGAACCGGCGGCCGGTCACCACCGGAGCGGAGGCGACCAGCAGGACCCCGGTCGCGAGCAGCGCCAGCGGAGCGGTGAGCGTGTCGGGGAAGAACAGCGTGAGAACCGCGGGCACCGTCATCAGCGCACCGACCGCGCCGACAGCCAGCAACACCAGATCGTGCCCCACCGTCGCGACCGCGACGACCGCGACGACCGTGGCCAGCGCCAGCACCGCTCCCCACCCCCGGTCCATCGTGAGCTGACCGCCGACCACCGCGACGGCCGCGCCGAACGCCGACGCCGGCTGCCGGCGCCCGAGCACCTCGCCCCGGCCGAGCACCAGCCAGACCGCTCCGACGCCCCACACTGCCACCCCCGACACGGCGTCCGCGCCGGCGGGCAGGTGGGCGGCCAGCGCGCCTGCACCGACGGCCAGCGCCGCCACGAGCGCCGCCTGCTGGAGGAAGTCGCGTCGGCGCCACCACAGCACCGCACCCCATCCGGCCGCACCGCCCGCAGCGAGCAGGGCGGTGTCGTCCCCCGCGAGGCGCAGGGCCTCGTCGCCGAGCAGGACGAGCCCAGCGGCGAAGGCGGCGGTGGACAGCAGCCAGGTGACCGACCGGAGGCGCAGGCCGGCTCCGCCCTGCCCCGCCGGGGCCGCGCCACCGGCGGCGAGGAGAACGGCGGCGGCCCCGAAGGCGATGCCGAGCCGCGCCCCGATGCCGAGCTGGGGCCAGTAGCGGGAGGTGATCAGGACGGCCGCGACGACCACCAGCACCCCACCGACATAACCGAGAGCTTCGCCGACGAGCGAGCCCGGACGCGGTTCGTGGTCCGCTCGCGGAGCCGGTTCCCTGGACAGCCTGGCCTCCGCAGCCCGGATCCCGGCGGCCTGCTCAGCCGTGATGAGGCCGCGGTCGACCCAGTCGGCGAGCCGATGTTCGAGGTCGGGTTCCCGATCGGGACGTGGTCCCGTGGGCTCGGCGGTCGTGGTCACCGGCCCAGGCTCCGCTGCCGGCGCGCACCGGACCAGTGCGGTTGGCCCCGTCACGCCCGGGCCGCACGGCGGGAACTCCAGCCCTGCGTTCCCGGCCTTTCTGCCCTGCCCCCGACCACGCGGGCGCCGAGCTGGCCAAGGACCGCCCCGACCGCTTCGGCTTCCTCGCCACGGTCCCGCTGCCGGCCGTCGACGCCGCCGCCCGCGAAGCGACCCGAGCGCTCGACCAGATGGGGGCCGACGGGGCCATCCTGCTGGCACACAGCGCGGACACCTACCTCGGGCAGCCCGGCCAGACGGACCTGTTCGCCGAGCTGGACCGGCGGCACGCCGTCGTCCTCGTCCACCCCGGACCGCTGCCCGGGCCCGCGGTCCCGGGCATCCCGCCCCTCGCAGCAGACTTCCTGCTCGACACCCCACGGGCCGCCTACCTGCTCGTCCGCAACGAGGTCGTCGCCCAGTACCCGGACATCCGGTTCGTCCTGAGCCATGCCGGGGGGTTCCAGCCCTACGCGCCGACCGGATGGCACTCGTGATCGCACGCGACACCGGCCTCCACGGGATGCTTTCACGTACCCGGACCGGGTGGACGGCGCCTGACCGCACAGCGACGACTCGCCGCAGGGCCCGGTGCTGCTGGGCCTGGCGGTCGCGGCTCGGCCACTGCCCGTTCCGGCACTCGTGGAGGCGACGACCGTCGGCCGGTCCGGGCCCGCGCGCGCGAAGGGGTGGAAGGTGCGCGCTTTGAGCAGGTAGACCAGGCCGAGGCGGCGCTCCGGCCCGGCGATCGGGTTGCTGGCGAATCCACTGACGGTGCCCAGCAGCGTCGACCCCAGGCCGGCGTCGCCGAGGGTCCGGTTTCCCCCGTGCGGCTGCGTGGTGAGCGTGGTGAGATCTAGATCGGCTCGGGGGCAGGTCACCCATGTGAAGCCGTACCGGCCGTGCCGAATCACGCCGCCGGCGGCGGCAGGGCCGAGGAACCCGGGACGGGTGGGGCGCCCGTCGGATGTGTGGCGCACCAGCCGCGGACGGGGCGAACGTCGCCGAAATGCAGGACCTCTGCCTCCCGACGCGAGCTACCGGGGCGGCGCACGCTCGACCACGGTCGGTGGGGGTCGGCGGCCGAGCGTCGAGGAGGATGCCGTGCTGGGACGACTCGGAGACGCAGAGATCGAGGACGTCCTGCGGACGGCCACCATCGGGCGCATCGGCTGCCGGGACGGCGACTCCGTCTACGTCGTTCCGATCAGCTTCGTCTACGAGGACGGCTGCGCCTACGGGCACTCGGTGGAGGGCCGCAAGCTCAACCTGATGCGGGCCACGCCCGAAGGTTGCTTTGAGGTCGAAGACGTCCATGGGCTGTCCGACTGGCGCTCGGTCGTGGCCCACGGCGTGTTCGAGGAGCTGCACGGTGGCGACGCCCGGGCGGCGCTCGACTTGTTGGCCACCCGCTTCGCGCCGCCCGGGACGCGGCCCGACCCGGGCGCCCCGGCACCGAGCCACGGCCACAGCACGAGCACGCCTCCGGTGCTGTTCCGCATCCGGCTGCAGTCGACCACCGGACGCTTCGAGTCGACCGCGCTGCCGCTCGGCTCGGCGCATGCCGTGGACGCCCGCGGTCCTGATCGCCCGCTGCCTGCCTCCGGTGGACGGCCCACTGACGACAACCCGACCTCATCGCGCGCCGCCAAGCCGCGGGAACCGCGCAACCGCGAGTCGCGCGGTAGTCATCCGGGACTCCTCCAGCCGGGACTCCTACCGCCCTACGAGTGCTGATGCCGAGACGGCTCGCCAGATGCCGGTCGCAGTTGCGGCTGACGTGCTGGGCCTGAGTTTCATGGGCCGATGGGCGGGTCGGTGTCCGAGCAGACGAAAGTGCTACCGAACTGGCTGACGAGCACTTCAGAGGCGCGGCGGGGGAACGTTGCCGACCTGCTCGATCGCGCGCCGGAGAGGGACGGCGGCCAGCAACGCGAACCCCACCACGAAGAAGGCCACCAGCGACAGGATCGCCACGCGATAGCTGGCGGTGACCTGGTAGGCCAGGCCGAACAGCAAGGGGCCGAGCCAGCTGGTACCGCGGTCGCTGATCTCGTAAAGGGCGAAGTACTGCGCCTCGCGGCCGGCGGGGAGGAGGTGGCTGTAGAGCGAGCGCGACAGGGCCTGGCTGCCGCCGAGCACGAGCCCGATGCCCGCGGCGAGGGCGACGAACGGCAGCACCCGGTGCGCCGGCATCACATACGCGGCCACCAGCAATGCCGTCCAGACGGCGAGGCTCGCCAGGACGGTCGTCCGGGCCCCCACGTAGCGGGCGACGCCGCCGAGCAGCAGTGCCCCGGCGAAAGCGAGGAACTGCACCATGAGGATCGTCGGCACGAGCACCGTGTCGGACAACCCGAGCTCGTCGATGCCGTACACGCTGGCGAGCGCGATCACCGTCTGGACGCCGTCGTTATAGATCAGGAACGCGGCGAGGAAGAGCAGCGTGGACGGATAGCCGCGCAGCTCCCGCAGGGTCGCCCCGAGCCGGCGGAACCCGGCCGTCAGCACCGATCGCCCCGCCTCCTCAACGGCCGGCGCGCGGTCGCGCAGCGTCCGCAGCGGAACCAGGGTGAAGATCGCCCACCAGACACCCGCGGAGACGATGCTCCAACGTGCGACGTCCGCGGTGTCCAGGCCGAGCGTGTCCTGGTACAGCACAGCCGCCAGGTTCAGGGCGAGGAGAAGACCGCCGCCCAGGTAGCCGACGGCCCAGCCGCGGCTCGACACCGCGTCCCGCTCCTCGGGCGCGGCGATCTGCGGGAGGAAGGAGTTGTAGACCACCACGCTGGCACTGAAGGCGATGTTCGCGACGAGGAACAGGCTGCCACCGAGCAGGTAACGGGTGCCGGTGAGGAAGACCATGCCGATCGTCGCCCCGGCCCCGACGTAGGCGAAAGCGGCGAGCAGGAGCCGTTTGTGCGCCGACCGGTCGGCGACGGCCCCGACGACGGGCAGGACGACGACCGTGAGCAGCACCGAGAGCGAGACCGTGTAGGCGAACAACGACCCGGGCGCGACCGGAATGCCGAGCGGGTGCAGGCGTGCCCCCGGACACCCGGCCGCGACATCTGTAGGGGCGGTGCAACCGGCGGCTCGCCGGGCCACCGCCCCCAGGTACGGGCCGAGGAAGACGGTGACCACGGACGTGGAGAACGCGGAGTTCGCCCAGTCGTAGAAGTACCAGCCGATGCGCTCCGGCCGGTCCACGGTGAATCCGTCGACCTTGACCACCACCACGGCTACGGCTGCATGCGGTCGATCTCGCGCCGGATCCGCTCCTCGGTCACCGGATCCGGTCCGAACGCCTCCCACGCGTTCACGGCCACACCGATCCCCCAGCCGACAATCGGGAAGACAGGCCAGAAGAAGCCCGCACCAGTGAAGGCCCAGACCACCACCAGGAAAGCGTTCACGGCTAGATAGATCATGAAGTGGGTCCAGAAGCCCGCCCGTGCCTTCAGCCGCTTCACCGCTCGCTCCCGCAACTGCGGGTCATCGGTTGCACGTGTCGGTTCACTCATCTGGGTCACACCCCCGTCGTCTACCCGATCGTCTCGCTCGAACAGGCCCTGACGTAGGGGCCTTCGACCCGGTCCGTTCGTGACGCTCGCCGCCAGAGCCGGTCACTGCCGCGCCGTCGCCGACGCCGTGCCCAGCGTCGCGCGACTACGACGATGCCTGACTGGCAGGTGGGGGTGGTGTCTCGCCGTGGATGACCAGGACCGCGCCTGGTGCGTGCTCGGCGCATGCGGCACTCACCGAGCCGAGCAGCAGGCCGCTGAAGCCGCCGTGTCCGCGGCTGCCGACGACGAGTATTCGGGCGCCCTTGCTTGCTTCCAGGAGGACCCGTGCGGCGCCGCCCGCGGTGACGATCTCGCGCACCGGAACCGGCGGCTGCTCGCCGAATACCTCGGTGACGGTGCTGTGCAGTACGTCTACTGCGTCCTGCTTGGGGTTCCAGTCGGCGGGCCATACGCCACCGGCCCCGGCGTAAGTGGGGGTCATCCAGGCCATGACGGCGTCGATTCCGGCACCGGTGGTCTGGGCCAGGAACAGCCCCCAGCGCAGGGCCTGTTTGGACGGCTCGGATCCGTCCACGCCGACCACGACACGTTCATGGGGAGACGTCATCGGTTACTCCTCGTTCAGCAGTGATCTGGTTTCGAGCCACGCAAGCTAGGTCATGGGAGGACGGGCGGGTCGACCGGGCGAGTAGCGCGGCGAGGCGGGAACTCCGGCCCCGCGTTCCCGGCCTTTCTGCCCTGCCCCCGGCCACGCGGGCGCCCGCATGATCGCGGCGACGACCCGGCACGGGGTGCAGGGAACGGAGGACGCCGATGACCACGTTGCGCGTCACGACGACGGCGCGGACGACGGCGCGGCGCCCGCGCCGTGCTCGCGCCGCCGTCGGCGTCCTGGCCCTGGGATCGGTCTACGCACTACTCGTGCGCCCGCGCCTGCTGCGCTGGGGGGCGAGCGACGACGAGCTCGAGTCACCGTTCCCAGGCGCCGATCTCGTGCCCGGTGGCGTCCGCACCGCCACGATGGCGGCGACCATCGACGCGCCGCCGAGCAGAGTGTGGCCCTGGCTCGTGCAGATGGGCACCGACCGGGGCGGCTGGTACAGCTGGGACCTGCTGGACAACTTCGGCCGTCGCAGCACGGACCGGATCCACCAGGAGATCGACCTCGGCGACCGGTTCACCGGTAAGCCGGACGGCAGCGAATGTTGGCAGGTGGCCGCGCTCGAGCCGGAGCGGTTCCTGGCCCTGCGCATGTCACTCGACTTGCGGGGCCGGCAGTTCGACCCCGCAGGACGGCGGCCGGGCCGCGCCAGCGTCGCCGCGACAGCCCCGGGGCCGCGATCGGCGGTGCGCCGTGCGTGAGGTGTCGAGGCGGGACGTGCTGCGATGGTCCGCGCTGGGCCTCGCCGCGGCGACGCTCGCCGGGTGCGGTGGCACGTCAGCTCCATTGCCGCCGACCGGCCGGATCGACGTCCACCAGCACATGATTCCCGACGCCTACCGGCGTTGGTTGGCCGCGCGTGGCGTCCTCGACGTGGGCGGGATCGCGGTGCCGGAGTGGAGCGCGTCCGCCGCGATGGCGTCGATGGACCGGACCGGGACGGCGAAGGCGCTCCTGTCCGTCTCGGCCCCGGGCGTCACCCCGGCGGCGAACGACGCCGACGCCGACGACATCGCGCGAACCGTCAACGACGCAGGCGCCGAGCTGGCCAAGGACCACCCCGACCGCTTCGGCTTCCTCGCCACCGTCCCGCTGCCGGCCGTCGACGCCGCCGCCCGCGAGGCGACCCGAGCCCTCGACGAGCTGGGGGCCGACGGGGTGATCCTGCTGGCACACAGCGCGGACACCTACCTCGGGCAGCCCGGCCCGACCGACCTGTTCGCCGAGCTGGACCGGCGGCACGCCGTCGTCCTCGTCCACCCCGGGCCGCTGCCCGGACCCGCGGTCCCGGGCATCCCGCCCCTCGCGGCGGACTTCCTGCTCGACACCACACGGGCGGCCTACCTGCTCGTCCGCAACGAGGTCGTCGCCCGGTACCCGGCCATCCGGTTCGTCCTGAGCCATGCCGGCGGGTTCCTGCCCTACGCGGCCGACCGGATGGCGCTGGTGATCGCACGCGACACGGGCCTGGACGCCACCTTGGTGCGGAATCAGTTCCGCAACTTCTACTTCGACACCGCGCTGTCGACCGGCGCAGCGACGCTGCCCGCGCTGCTGGCCTTCGCGAAGCCCGGCCACACGGTGTTCGGCTCCGACTGGCCCTTCGCGCCCCAGGCCGCGGTGGACCATTTCACCGACGGCCTGAACACCTACCCCGGCGTCGACGAGGCGGGACGGCAGGCCATCGACCGGGACAACGCCGTCGCGCTGTTCTCGCGGTGAGCACTCCCCGGGACTGCGCTTCGGCGACGACGTCGACACGAGCCGGGGCGGTGCGGGTCAGGCCGTCGGTTCTCGCCGCTCGGAAGCCTGTTCCACGGCCAGGTGACCGAAGTGGTCGACGAACCAGTCGCAGGCCAAGGCCGCGGCCTGCTCGAGCGTGCCGGGCTCCTCGAACAGGTGGGTGGCACCGGGCACGACGGCCAGCCGGGACTCGCACCGCATCCGGGCCTGCGCCCGCCGGTTGAGCTCCAGCACCACGGTGTCCCGGCTACCGACCACCAGCAGGGTCGGCGCCCCTACCTCGCCCAGTCGCGGCGCCGCCAGATCGGGGCGGCCCCCGCGGCTGACCACCGCGGCCACCTGCGGGTCGTCAGCGGCGGCCCACAGCGCCGCCGCCGCGCCGGTGCTGGCCCCGAAGTACCCGACCGGCAACCCCCGGCATCCGCGGCGGTCCCGGATCCAGGACGTCACCGCCGCCAACCGACCGGACAACAGCCCGATGTCGAACACGTTCCCGCGGTCGAGCTCCTCGCCCGGGGTGAGCAGGTCGAACAGCAGCGTCGCCAACCCCGCCCGCTGCAGCGCGCCCGCGACGTAACGGTTGCGCGGGCTGTGTCGGCTGCTGCCGCTGCCGTGCACGAACACGACCAGGCCCCGGGCGTCGGCGGGCACGGTCAGGCGACCTGCCAGCCGTGCCCGGCCGGCTGTCACCTCGACCTCCTCGTCGACGTCCGGACCGACCCTCTTGTCTGCCGGGTCGTTCCTGCCGTCCGTGGCCGTCGGGAGGCGTCGAGCGGCCTGCCGCAACAACGCGGTGACCTCGCCGTCAGAGGTCGGCCGGAAGTCGGTGTAGCACTGGCCCACGGCAGAGAACCAGCGCGGCGTCTCCACGCAGACGAGCTCGTCGACCTCCTCGCGCAGCGCGCGCGCAGTGTCGGGCGAACAGACGGGCGCTGCCAGCACCACCCGCGCGGCGCCCTGCGCCCGCGCCACCTGGCACGCCGCTCGCGCGGTCGATCCCGTGGCGATTCCGTCGTCGACCACCAGCGCCGTCCGGCCCTCCAGTGCCAGCCGGGGCTGGTCCCCCCGGAACTGCAACGCCCGCTGCTCGACCTCCGCACGCTCCCGTCTCTCCGCCGCGGCGAACTCGGCCTCGCTGACGTGCGCTCGGCGCACCACACGCTCGTTCACGACCAGCGCACTGCCTTCGCCGACGGCGCCCATCGCGAGCTCCGGCTGAAACGGCACCCCCAGCTTGCGAGCCACGATCACGTCCAGCGGCGCGTCGAGCACTCGGGCCACCTCCGCCGCGACCGGCACCCCGCCCCGCGGCAACCCGAGCACCACCACGTTCTCGGCCCGCAGGTGGCGCAACCGGACCGCCAGCCGCCGCCCTGCGTCCATCCGATCGCTGAACGGCACGGCAACCCCCCGGAACGTCCCCGTAGTCAGTCTCCCCAGCACCGTGCCCTGCGACCAGTGATGTTCGCCCCCTGAGCCGGATGAGCCGTCATCCGGAGCCCGGGCGATCCGGATCCACCGCTGACATCGTCCGCGCAGGCCGAACCGTCTGACCCGGGATCAGCCTCTCCCGCCGTGACCGCGGTGCCGGCCGGGGCGGTCGACCCGCAGCCGCGACCTGGGGTGCTCGGCGTGCGCAAACGCAGCCACCAGGCCGATACCGGCCGCCAGCACCGACGCTCCGCTCAGCACGAGTGCCGCTCCTGTCCAGCCGCTCGCGTGCAGCAGGGGGGCGCACGCGAGGATGATCGCGCCCAGCGGCAGGAGGATGAAGCCCACTACGACCGTGACCCGCCGCAGAGTCGAGGGGCCGACCGCCGACACCCACCCGGGGTGCGCCGGGCGGGATGGAGTCGTCTCGGCACGGTCCGCGGACACATTGGCGGCCATTTCCCCACCGGTCCTTCCCAGCTCGTCGGGACAAGCCTCCTGCGGTGCACGCGACGCCGGATAGGGAGATCGGTCCTCGATCGTGACGGCGAGCGGCACGCACCCGCCGGGACCGTCGTCACCCTGTGAACGCAGCGGATCCGCGATCCGCCGTACGGCAACGCCATGAAGTACCAAGCCATCCAGCTTCGGTCGTCCCGGAGTCGGAGCGGTCGCCGGGGTTTCCGGGTCCTCCGCCCCTGCCGCTCGCCGCCGGGGAGGGCAAGGCTGGAAGGTGGGCGACAGCCAGAAGGAGACGCTCGTGAGCGAGCACGCCGAAGCGACAGTTCGACCCCGGGACGCGGCCCAACTGCTGCGCGCCGCAGCCGACGTGCTGCGCCGGGCGGGCGAGCACGGGCCGCGGGGACCGTGGCGGTGGGGCGACCCCGACGTCGGCGACCGGCCGGACAGCGGCCCGGTGCCCCGCCACGAACTCTGGCCCGCTCCGTCCGACCGATGGCCGAACCCGCTCGACGAGCCGGGGCCGCTGCACCACCGCGACCCGTTCGGCCCCTCCCCGAGCGAGTCGCCGCCCTTACATCCGGGTGTCCGCGCTCCCACCTCGCAGCTGCTCGATCCGGAGGTGGCCGACCCGCTGGCCGCGCTGCTCGATGTGCTCGCCGGGCACATCGAACGCGACGACGAGGCGGTCGACCCGCAGACCCGCCTCACCGCCGTGAGCCTCGCCCGCTCCCTGATCCGCTCCTACCCCGCCCCAAAGGCTCTGACGGAGGAGGGCCCCGCATAACTGCTCTTAGGGAGAACGTGATGGCTGACGACGGCGTTGACATCCTCGACGACACCACCCTCGAGGTGGTCGACCACTGTGACGGACCGGTGGGTGGTAGGTGCCCGCGTGCCGGCGCGGACGGGGTGGTGGCCTGCGCCGGCCGCCGCATCGACCCCGCCAACGGGGGCCCGGGGTACAGGCTGCTGCAGGTGCCCGCGGGTTCAGGGCAATGCCCCCTCTTGTGGAACCTGGAGGTGATCGGGATGTGACCGCCGTGGACAAGCCGACCGGGCCGGTCGAGCCGCTCCTCGGGGCCTACCGCCAGGGCCGTCCACGGTGATGCCGAGGTCGGCCGGCGTCCTGGCCGGCGGCGTCGCCGAGGGCAGGCGGGTCTTCGCGAACACGATGAAGTACGTGCTGATGGGCACGTCGAGCAACTTCGGCAACATGTTCAGCGCCGCGGCCGCCTCGTCGCTGCTGCCGTTCCTGCCGATGCTCCCGTCGCAGATCCTGCTCAACAACCTGCTCTACGACACGGGCCAGCTCTCCATCCCCACCGACCGGGTCGACGACGAGCAGCGCCGCGCCCCGGCGCACTGGGACATCGCCTCCATCCGCCGGTTCATGCTCGTGTTCGGGCCGATCAGCTCGCTGTTCGACTTCCTCACGTTCGCGATCATGTTCGGGCTGTTCCACGCCGGGCCCACCGGCCGGTGAGCAGGGAATCCGCGTCCGGTTCCATCACCGCTCGCGCGACCGGCGACCCACAGCCCACCGCAGGCGGATCCCCTCGGCGTGGTCGAGCTCCTCGAGGTCGAGCTCGGTGCGATGCAGCGCCGTGCGCAGCCGCGGGATCCACCGGTCTTGCACCGCACGCAGCCGTCGCCCGGTCGCGGCGACCTCGGCATCGAGCCGGCGCACGGTCTCCTCCGCGACGGCGTGGTGCGCCGCCGCCTGCAGGGCGTCGCGGTACGCCGTGGCCGCCTCGACCAGCGCCGCGGTGTGGACGGGGGGCGCGTCCGGGGAAGGCGGCCCGCACTGGACGACCGCATCCTGCGGGTAGCGCACCCCCATCACGACCGCCCACGTCACCTGCATCTGCGCGGCCTCGTCAGACAGTGCATGGGTGAGGGCCCGCTGGCCGCCGAGCAGCGCGGCGCGCAACAGCCACGTCTGTGCTTCCGCGCACCGCCGCTGCCACTCCGTGCCGGTGCGCTCCGCGGCAAGGTGGGCACGCTGCTGCTCGCGACGGAGGATGCGGAGCTTGCGGTCGAGCAGGTCCAGGCCACGTTCGGCGGTGTGCAGGCGCCCGAGCAGCCAGACGCGGCCCGCGCGCCCGGGCGGCACCCGCAGCGGGCCGGTCACGGCCCGCTCCACCTGTCCGCGCCGTCCTGGCCGGTGACGTAGTGGGCGTCGAGCTGCGCCGCGGGCAGCATCGTGAGCTCGCGCCGCGGCAGCAGGGACACGACATCCCAGGCCCGCGTGAGCGTCTCGTCGAGGCTGCGCAGCTCGTCGCGCCCCTGGTCGATGAGCCCGTGCGCAAAGGCGTCGGAGAAGGCGAGGTACTGCCGGTCGGTCGCGCTGAGCTCGGACGCCCCGACCAGCTCGGCGAGCTCGGCGGTCTGGCGCGCCTGGGACAACGCCGCGAGCAGCTGCGCGGCAAGGTCGAGGTGGTCGTCGCGGGTTCGTCCGGGGCCCGCCCCCTTGTGCATCAGCCGCGACAGCGACGACAGGGCGTCGACAGGTGGGTAGACGCCCCGCGCGTGCAGCTCGGCCGACAGCACGATCTGCCCCTCGGTGATGTAGCCGGTGAGGTCGGGCACGGGGTGCGTGATGTCGCCTGCGGGCATCGTGAGCACCGGCAGCACCGTCACCGAGCCGGGCAGGCCGCGCACCCGCCCGCAGCGCTCGTAGAGCTCCGCGAGGTCGCTGTAGAGGTAGCCCGGATAGGCCCGCCGCGCCGGGATCTCACCCCGGGCCGCCGACACCTCACGCAGCGCCTCGGCGTAGCTCGTCATGTCTGCCATGACGACCAGCACGTGCCTTCCGCCGGAGAAGGCGAGGTCCTCGGCGACGGTCAGGGCGATGCGCGGCGTGAGGATCCGTTCCACGACCGGGTCGCCGGCGGTGTTCAGCAGCAGCACGAGCTCGCCGGCAGCCGACCGCTCCTCGAGCCGGTCGCGTACCGCCTCGGCGTCGGCGTGCGTGAGGCCCATCGCGGCGAAGACGACGGAGAACGGCTCGTCGCCCGCGGAGGCCTGCGCCGCGATCTGGCCGGCGAGCTCCAGGTGCGGCAATCCTGCAAGGGAGAAGACCGGCAGCTTCTGCCCGCGGACCAGGGTCGTCAAGGCGTCGACCGCGGACACGCCGGTCAGCACCGGCTCGGCGGGGGGCTCTCGCCGGACCGGGTTGAGCGGGGACCCGGCCACCGCCGCCGTACTGACTCCGAGCACCGGTGGCCCGCCGTCCAGCGGCTCGCCGCGGCCGTTGCACACCCGCCCGAGCCAGCCGTCACCAACCGGGATGCGCAGCGGCTCCCCCGCGAACGTGACGCCGGTGGCGCGCGGGCGGATCCCGGCGGTGCCCTCGAGCACCTGCACCACCGCGAGGTCGGCGTCGACCTCCAGGACGAGGCCGTGCCGGACCTCGCCGGTGTCGAGGCGCACGTCGGCGAACTCGTCCCAGCCGACCCCCGCCACGTCCCGGACGACCAGGAGCGGCCCGCGCACCTCCCGGACGTCGGAGTACTCGACGGCGTGCCGGATCACAGCGACTCCAGGCGGGCGAGCATCGCGTCCCGGTGCCGCGCCACGCCCGCGACGTCGGCGGGGCCGACCTCCTCGCGGGCGCGCAGCACCGGAGAGAAGTCCAGCTCCTCGACGGTGGCTGCGGCCGTGCCGGCGGCGACGAGCGCCTGACAACGATCCACCACAGCCAGAACCATGTCGACGAGCGCCACCGCCTTCTCGGCGGAGCAGAAGGCGTCGCGGGGAGACAGCGCGCTCTGCTGGAGCACTCCCTCACGCGCCAGGCGTCCGCCCAGCAGCACCACGCGCTCGTGCCCCGGGAGCGTGCCTGCGCCCACGATGTCGGCGACGGACGCCAGCCGGTCCGCCTCGGCGAGCAGCGCGCCGAGCCTGCCGCGCCGAGCCGCCCACGCGGGGTCGCCGTGCCGGGCGTGCCAGGCACCGACGGGTTCCAGGTCGCGGGAGAAGGAGCCGGCCCAGCTCACGGCCGGGTAGTGCCGGGCGTAGGCCAGGTCGCGGTCGAGCGTCCACCGGCACCGCACGAAGCGCTCGGTGTGCGCGGTGACCGGTTCGGTGAGGTCACCGCCCGGTGGTGACACGGCCCCGAGGACGGTGACCGATCCGGGACGGCCACCGAGTGTCGTCACGGACCCGGCCCGCTCGTAGAAGGCCGCCAGCGCCGAGGCCAGGTTGGCGGGGTAGCCCTCCTCCGCCGGCAGCGCGCCCGAGCGGGAGGCGAACTCACGCAGCGCCTCCGCCCACCGCGACGTCGAGTCGGCGATCACGACGGCGTCGTGTCCCATGTCGCGGTAGTACTCAGCCACGGTGACCCCGGTGTAGATGCTGGCCTCGCGCGCCATCATCGGCATGTTCGAGGTGTTTGCGATGATCACCGTGCGGTCGGCCAGCCGCCCCCCGGTGCGCGGGTCGTCGAGCTCGGACAGCTCCGCGACGACGTCGGCCATCTCGTTGCCCCGCTCGCCGCAGCCGACGTAGACCATGACGTCGGCGTCGCACCACTTCGCGATCTGTTGCAGCAGCAGGGTCTTGCCGGTGCCGAAACCGCCGGGGACGGCCGCGCTGCTGCCCCGCGCGACGGGGAACAGCACGTCGAGGACCCGCTGGCCGGTCACCAGCGGCGCCGCGGTGTCGAGACGTCCGGCGTGCGGGCGTGGTCGGCGCACGGGCCAGGAGGTCGCGAGGGCGATGTCGACGCCGCCGACCCGCGCGACGGGCTCGGTGTCGGCGTGGTCTCCGTCCGGGGCCAGCCGTTCCAGCACCCCGCCGACGCCGGGCGGCACGAGGACGCGGTGCTCGACCGACTCCGCGTTCGCGACGGCGCCGAGCACGTCCCCGGACCGCACCGTCGCACCCTCGCAGGCGGTGGGGACGAACCGCCAGCGGCGGACCCGGTCGGCCCGCTGCGCGCCCGGTCGCAGCCAGGTGGGGGCGCCCGCCAGCGGCCGCAGGAGTCCGTCGAAGACGTTGCCGAGCAGGCCGGGGCCGAGTGAGGCCGACAACGGCCGACCGCGGGCCACCACCGGGTCACCGGGCCGCAGGCCGCCCGTGTACTCGTAGGCCTGCACCGTGACGCGGTCGCCGTCGATCGCCACGACCTCCGCGGGCAGCCGTGCCGGGCCGAGGTCCACGATCTCGCTCATCGCGGCGCCCCCGAGCCCGGCGACGTCGACCAGTGGCCCGACGACGCGGAGCACCGAGCCGGGCGTCCGGGATGCCGGGAGCAGGGCCTCGGCACCGATGGCCGGCACGGCATTCACCCCGGGTGCCGTGCTCCCGGTGACGTTCTCGGCGGTCACGGGGCCCACAGCGGCTCCACCTGCGGGCCGAGGGTGTCGACGGCCCGTTCGGCGAGCGTGGCCAGGCGCAGGTCGACGCGGCGGCCCGGGGCCTCGGCGACCACGCCGCCGTCGGGGTGCTCGCGGACCACGGCCGCGGCGCCGAGCTCCGCGCGGGCGAGCGCCGTCAGCCGGTCGAGCAGGGCCGGGTATCCGGGCTCGGTGCGCAGCCGCGCGGCGGCGGTCCGGCTGCGCAGCCGAAGCTCGTCGTAGGCCGCCCGCTGTGCCCGCAGCACCACGGTGCGCGCCTGCCGCCGGGCTCGGGCCCGCTCGGCCGTCCGCACGGGGGCCGCGTCCCGCTCGCCCCGGGCCCGGGCCTGCGCGACGGCGGCCGCCGCCTCCACGCGCGCCGCGGCGACGGCGGTCTCGGCGTCGGCGTCTGCGGACGCGAGCAGAGCGTCGCCGTCCGCCCGGGCCCGGGCGAGCAGCGCGGTGCGGACCGGCTCCAGCGCGGCGACCGCGTCTGCCGTGAGCCGCGCCGTCATCCCGGCATCACCACGGTCAGGCGGTCCGACGATCCGTCGGTGATCTGCGGCGCGAGTGCCTGCGCTGCGCTCGGGGTGAGGATCACGAGGGCCACGTCCGCGGGCAGGTCCCGCCAGGCTGACCGTGCGGCCTCGGGCGTGTCCGCCGCCACGACCAGAGCACCGGCCAGCCCGAAGCCTTGAACCCGTAGCTGCTCGCCCAGTGCCGCGATCCGGCTCGTCCCGGGCGGTGCGCCCGGCCCGGTCATGCCCTGCCCATCAGCATGACCGCGACGATGAGGCCGTAGATGGCGATTCCCTCGGCCAGGCCGACGATCACCATGGCCCGGCCGAACAGCTCGGGGCGCTCGCTCATCGCGGCCAGCGCGGCCGACCCCGTGTAGGCCACGGCGAAGGCGGCGCCGATCGACGAGGCCGCGACGGCGATGGCCGCCGCGATCAGGGCGCTGCCGCCGGCACCGGTCGCCGTGGCTTGCGCCACCGGAACCACGTGCGCCGCGGTGCCGGTGTCGGCGGCCGGATGGCCGGCCGCGGCGAGGAGCAGCACGACGGCCGCCGCTGCCAGGAGCCCGGCGTCCAGGGCGATGAGCAGGCGGACGGCACCCCGGCCCCGCCGGTGCACCAGCACGTGGAAACCGGCGAGCGCGACGGCGGCGGCGGGCAGGGCGAGCAGCCAGGCGGTCATGGAGTTCTCACCTCGGAGACGACGGGGACATGCCAGGGCCGGAACGGCCGGCCCTCGCCGGTGAACACACGGGAGAACAGCTCGTAGTACTCCAGCCGCAGCGCCTGCACCCCGGCGACGAGTGCCTCCAGGGAGAACGTGACGACATTGCCGAGGACGAACACCAGCACGGCAGCGGCGGCGCCTGCGGCCCCGCCGGCCCACAGCGCACGCGTGGCCTCCCACACCACCATGCCCAGCGCGGCATGCGTCAGGCCGAACGCGGCAAGCCGTGCGAACGACACGAGGTTGGACGCGAGCCGGACGACCGTGTCGACGAGCTCGACCGCGGCCTGCATCGTCCCGGCCGCACCGCCACCCGCCTCGGCGAGCAGGCCGGCGAACGCCAGGCCGAGACCGACCGTCCCGACGGCCAGCCCGACCCACACCCACCAGGCCACGTCCCAATACCAACCTGCGGCGGCGAGCCCGAGACCGAGGAAGAGGCCTGCCCCGGCGAGCCCGGACGGGGCGTACAACGCATGCCGCCAACCGCCCTCGCGCCACCGGTTCACCGTGCCGAGCGCGTACGCGCCGGCCAGGAGCACCGCGCCGACCCCGGTGGCGGCGAGCAGAAGCTGCACCGGCTGCTCGAGGGGCGCCAGCCAGAGGACGGGAAGGACCCCTGTCGGCCCGAAGAACTCGCCGTAGAGCAACCCGAAGACGCAGCTGGCCAGGCCCGCGCCGGCGAGGAGGAGCCACACGTCACGCAGCCGCGCCGCACGGCGCCACCGGCCCGCTCGCACCAGGAGGGCGCCGAGCAGGAGCACGGCGCCGTGCCCGGCGTCGGCGAACATCATCCCGAACATCACCGTGTAGGCGAGGCCGGCGAGCAGGCTGGGGTCGACGTCGGCGTAGCGCACCGTCGCGTAGGTCTCGACGAGCGGGGCGAAGGAGCGGCGGACGTCGCCGGACGCCAGCTTCGTCGGAGGTTCGGCACCGGGCGGCCGCGACAGCGGCACGACGGCGCCCCCTACCCCGTCCAGACGCTCGCGCAGCGGGTCGATCTCCGCCGTCGGCATCCACCCGGCGAGCGCCGCGACGTCCTCGCGCACCACGGCGTCGACGGTGCGCTCCTCCAGCTGCGCCTCCCCGGCCAGCAGGTCGGCCCGTCCAGCCCGTTCCAGCACGTCCAGGTCGGGTGCCCGCTCGGCGAGCCTCGGGGCCGTCGCGCGCTCGGACATCCGCGCCAGCCGCCGGCCCGCCTCCCCCGGCGCCGCGTCGCCCGGCCGCGAGGAGCGGTCGAGCTCGACGGTCCCGGCGTCCGCCACCCGGACGAGCGCGGCACGGAGCTGCGGGCACGACGCGACGATTGCCACCCGCTGCATGCGCACCGGCCCGGCCGTGTCACGCCACGACATCGAACGCCTCCGGGCGGCCACCGCGTGCGGCGGACTCGAGGGCGGCGCGCACCCGCCAGGCGTCGACCGCGGCCGCCGCCACAGCCCCGATGACCGGGGCCGGCCCGAACCGCGGGCGGTGCAGCAGCACGAACGCGTCGGACTCGACCCGTGCCCACCACTGGGCCTCGGCCTGCCACAGCGCCTCCGGCTCGTCGACGCCCCGCAGCGTCCAGCGTGCCGGCCCGCGGAGCGCCGCCACGAGGTCGGGGAGCGACACCGCGTCCAGGACCGGCGCGCCGAGCAGCCGCCGGACCGAAGCGGCCGCACCGTCGGGGAGGCGTCGCCCGACGACCAGCTCGCGGGCCACCAGCAGCGCGGCGGCACCCGTCGCCCACGGAACGGCCGGCGGCACCATCGCCGCGACCCGCTCCGCCCACACCATGCGCATGCCCAACCCGACCGCCGCCACCGTCTCCGCGCCGGGGTCACCCCACCGGCTGCCGGCGAGCAGCTGCCGCAGCTCGGCGGGCGAGCGGGCCGACCGCAGCCGGTTCCAGGACGTTCCCAGGCTGCCGAGGTCGAACGGCGGATCGGCGGGCGACCCGACCATCGCCAGCCGCAGTTCGTCGACGTTCGCCAGCTCGAACCAGGCGGCGAGCACCCGCAGCCGGTCGGCGCCGTCGCGCGGCAGCCAGCCCGCGAGCACGCGGAGGTCCCACAGCAGGGTGCCCGCCACCGCCCGCTGGGCCTGTGCCAGTGTGTGGTCAGCTCGGACGTCGTGGCCGTAGGGCGTCGCGACCAAGGTGGCGAGGGCGGCCTCGAGCGAGGACGTGCGGGCGAGGCGCCGGGCTCCGTCGAGCCCGACGCGACGCCGTGCCATCGCCCGGGCCCGCACGGTCCCGGCCACCCACCCTGTACTCATCGCACACGCCCCTCAACCGGCTCGGCCGCAATCCCTTGCAGCACGGCGGAGACGACGCGCGCGACGTGGCCGTCCATCCGTTCCTCGGCGCGACGGTGGATCTCCGCGGCCTCCCGCTCGGCGGCCGCGATGGTCGCCACCGACTCCTGCTCCGTTTCGCGCCGTTCGCGGGCGGCCGCGTCCGCCCGCTGCGCCTCCGCGTCGAGCCGGGCCGCCGCCACGATCGCGCGTGCCCGCGCCGCGCCCGCACCTCTGCGGGCGGTGGCCTCGGCCACCGCGGCGGTGCGCAGCTCCGCACACTGCCGCTGGACCTCGACCAGCGCGTCGAAGACCGGCTGCAGCTCGCGGGACAGCTCGGCGACCCGGTCGGCCGGCACACCGGCGGGCGCCGCCGCACCGGGAGCGCCGACCGGCCGGAAGCGGTCGAGCAGGTCCCGAGCACTCAGCATGCCGACCCCTTCCCTGCCGTTCCGTGGCTGCACTCTGCGCCACGGGGCGCCGGAACGGCTCGGGACGAAGGCGCACACTCATCAGGACCTTCGGCCCGCGTCGTCTCTTCCGGTTCACACCCCCGCGGCGGTCGCTGCGGATGCCGCCCCTCCACGGCGATCGAGGTGGGACCGCGCGTCCGCCGTCTGCGACCGCGCCGTCTCCGGCTGCAGATCGGCGAGGGTCAGCGGATGCGCGGGCGGGTCCGGGAAGGCGAGGCGGCAATGCACGGTCAGGTCGGCATCGACGTGGATCAACCGAAATTGGCGGAGTAGACACGCAGATGCTCGGCGATCCAGCCGATCGCGGCGGACACACCCGCGTCCACGTCGTCGCCGTGCGCGGCGATCTCTGCGGTGACCAGTGCGAACACGACCACGCTACCCCACTCGCGCTCTGCTGCGGCCGATCCAGCGCCTCGGTCAGATCCCACCAGCCACGAGGGACGTCTCGGAACCATGGGCTCGCACGATCGTGACCGGGCACGGCGCGTGCTGGGCACACTGGTGGCCGACCGAGCCGAGCAGGAGCCCGGCGAAGCCGCCGTGACCCCGAGATCCGACGACGAGCATGTCTGCGCCGCGGGCCTGCTCGACCAGTACCCGGGCGGGCTGCCCTGTGGCCACCACCCGCTCGATCACTGCAGCACCATCCGCTTCGATCTTGTCCACCGCCGCGTCCAACACGGCGCGGGTGCTCTCCTCGAGCCTCGTCGGATCGACCATGGGACCCCAGGCGCCACCGCTGTAGGCCAGCGTGTCGGGGTTCCAGGCCATGACGGCCCGCACGACGGCTCCTCGGAGCCTCGCCTCCTCCACCGCGAATCGCAGGGCCTCCTGAGCCCCGTCCGACCCATCGATACCGACGACCACCGTCGCCATGTGTTGCTCCTTGCTCGTGACGTCGCTCAGGGATCCCACTGGTGCGCGAGGTCAGTTCGCCGACGGCAGGGGCGGCGCGCCGTTGCCCGACGGCACGTGTACGGCGGGTGCCTGCATCGGGAGGGCGACGGGAGCAGCGGCGGGCCGCGAGTTCGCGGCTGCCGTCTCGCGGGCCAGGAACGACCCGAGCTCGCCGATCGTGCTCATCAGCGGGGCCGGGAACACGACGGTCGTGTTCTTGTCGACGCCGATCTCCACCAGGCTCTGCAGGTTGCGCAGCTGCAGCGCCAGCGGGTGCTCCATCATGATGTCCGACGCCTCGCCCAGCGCGGCGGCAGCCAGCGACTCACCCTCTGCATTAATGATCTTTGCGCGCTTCTCCCGCTCCGCCTCGGCCTGCCGCGCCATCGCCCGCTTCATGCTGTCGGGCAGTTGGATGTCCTTGAGCTCCACCAACGTCACCTCCACACCCCAGTCGAGCGTGGCGACGTCGAGGATCTCGCGGATGTCCTTGTTGATCCGGTCGGTCTCCGACAGCGTCTCGTCGAGCGTGTGCTTGCCCACCACCTTCCGCAGCGTGGTCTGGGCGATCTGATCGATCGCGGCGTAGACGTTCTCGATGGCCACCACCGACTTGATGGCGTCGACCACCCGGAAGTAGGCGACGGCGGAGACGTCGACGCTGACGTTGTCCCGGGTGATGATCCCCTGCGACTGGATCGGCAGCGTCACGATCCGCAGCGACACTCGGTGCAGCACGTCGACGATCGGGATGATCAACCGCAGGCCGGGCCCGCGGGCCCCGACCACTCGGCCGAACCGGAAGAGCACCCCCCGCTCGTACTGCTTCACGATCCGCACCGCCAGCCCCAGGACGACCGCGACGACGATGACGACGATGACGACGATGACGACCGCGGTGAGCGTGGTGGTCATGATGTTGCTCCTCGGATGGGGACGTGCGAGGTCGCACGGCCGACGACCAGCCGGTCGTGAAGGGTCCAGACGGCGGGCACGGTCCAGCAGGTGAGCTCGACCTCGCGGCGCAGCGCCTGTGTGGCGACGGTGCCGGTGAGGGTCACCAGGCCCTGAGGCCCAGCCGTGACGGTGATGTGGTTTCCGTGCAGTCGGGGGTTCCGCGCGAGCGCCGCACCGACCGCCGCCTCGACGTCCAGCGCCTCCCGGCGCGGATCACGCCACGCCGTAGGGTCGTAGCGGGAGTCCGGTCTCATGACCCCACAGTGCGCGCCCGCACAGCATCGAAGCAGGGCACAACGGCCCGAGACGTGGCCGCAGAATGCCCGGCCACCGGCCTCTGAGCTGCACCCCGACGACCGTCGCCGGCGCGACCTTCTCCGACCTCACCGCGCTCGCTCGTAGTGCGTGGAGCGCGGTAGTCGCGATGAGATCGTCGGAGGTGGTGATCAGCCGTCCGAGTGGGCCCGGGACTGCCTGAGCACGTCGAGCCGGTCGCGGTACTCCTGCTCGGTGATGTCCCCGCGCGCGAACCGCTCGGCGAGAAGGTCCTCCGCAGTGGGCCGCGGCACTCCCGACTCTTGGCGACCGAGGTGGCGGAGCAGGGCGATCACCCCGACGACGATCAGCGCCCACACGAGCAGGTTGCCGACGGTCATCAGCGCGAAGCCCCAACCGCCCATGCCGTTGCCGTACTGCCACATCATCTCGGCACCTCATTCCTGGCGTGACCAGCGACTCCACGGTGGCGCCGCTCCACTGTCGCGGACAGCGGCCGCTCGGCACGATGTCCGCGGCGAAGGGCCCGTCCGTCGTTGTACGTCCATTGCGGAGTACGTCCATTGCGGACGAGGGGCCCTACGGCCCTTGCGCACCGGACGGCCGCCTCTGCCCCGGCCGCCGGCCTGATGCCATGGTCGGGCGGGACCCGGGGAAGGACGTGCGATGACCGCCCGTGGCTCCTGCAGGCCCGGCCCGCAGCCGACGGACAGTCTCGTCGAGCGCGGCTGGAGGACGGCATGGACAAGCAGCGTCCGGCACCGGTCGTGGTCGGGGTGGACGGGTCCGAGACCGCTCTGCGTGCCGTGAGCTGGGCGAGCCGGGAGGCCCGTCGACGCGGCGCGCCTCTCCGGATCGTGCACGCAGCCCCTTACGCCGACGGGGACGCCACCTGCGAGCGCCAGGCGGGCTCGATCCTCACGGTGGCGCACACGGTCGCCGGCCGGGCCGCGCCCGGCCTCCCGGTCGTCACCGCGCGGCTCAGCGGGCCGATGCCGCGGTCCCTGGCCGACGCCGGCGCGGGGGCGCAGTTGCTGGTCGTCGGTATGACCGGGGGGAGCCGGCTCGACGACGTGCTGCTGCATGCCGCCGCGCTGAAGGTCTGCGAGCTCGCGCCCTGCCCGGTGGCCGTCGTCCGCTGCCGGCACGGTCTCGTGCCCGCCGACGGAGGGCCGGTCGTGCTCGGCCTGGAGGACCTCGTGGCGGGCGCCCTCGCGGTGACCGTCGCCTTCGCCGACGCGCAGCGCCACGCGAGCCACCTGGTCGTCCTGCACGCCGGGGGTGCCACGAAGAGCTCCCACCCGAGGTACCACCCCGGTGGCGCCGCGTTCGAGCACGCCCTCCTCGAGGGGCTGGGGCCGTGGCGGTCGCGCCATCCGTCCGTGCCGGTCGACCTGAAGCTGATGTCCGGCGCGGCGGCCGCCTGTCTGTTGGAGGCCTCGGCGAGGGCGCGCCTGGTGGTTCTCGGCACTCGCGCCCGCAAGACCCCCGGACGACTGGTCGTCGGCTCGACGAGCCGCACGGTCCTGCGTGGCTCGTACTGCCCGGTACTCGTGGTCCGGCGCGACGCCGTCCTGGCCGAGTCGACGGGGCCGCCGGCCGCTCCCGCACCCGGTCCCGAGCGGTGGGGCCCTGATCGATCCGACCACGACGCGTCCACCCCGCACTCCGTGCGGGGCAGCCGCCCCGCGTCGGATCCCGGCAGGTGATCAGGCCATCAGGACAGCGGCGCCGGTGATCTTGTCCGCGGCCAGGTCGGCGAGGGCGACGTCCGCCTCGCCGAGCGGCCGGGGGTCGATCGTCGGCCGGACGGCGAGCGCGGCGGCGAGGCGGAGGAACTCCTCGCCGTCGGCCCGCGTGTTGGCGGTGACGCTGCGCAGCTGCTTCTCCCGGAACAGCTCGTCGGCATACACGAGGCCGGGGACGTCGGTGAGGTGGATGCCGGCGACGGCGAGCGTGCCGCCCTGGTCGAGCGCCCGCAGCGCGACCGGGACCAGCTCCCCCGCAGGCGCGAACAGGATCGCGGCGTCGAGCGGCTCGGGCGGCGCGGCGTCCGCGGGCCCGGCCGAGGCCACGCCCAGCCGCAGCGCGAGCTCGCGGGCCTTCCCCGAGCGGGTCAGCACGTGCACCGTGGCCCCCTGGGCGAGCGCGACCTGCGCCACGACGTGCGCGGACGCGCCGAACCCGTAGATCCCGAGTCGGCCACCCGGGGGCAGCTCGGCCCGCTTCAGCGCGCGGTATCCCACGATGCCGGCACACAGCAACGGCGCCGCCTCGCCGTCGCCGAGCGCCGCGGGCAGCCGGTAGGCGAACGCCTCGGGGACCACCGCGTACTCCGCGTAGCCGCCGTCGGCGTCCCAGCCGGTGAACCGGGCCTCCGGGCACAGGTTCTCCCGGCCGCTGCGGCACCACCGGCAGCGACCACAGGTACCGCGCAGCCACGCGATGCCGATCCGGTCGCCGAGCGCGAACCGGGTCGCGCCCGGGCCGAGGACGTCGACCGTGCCGACGACCTCGTGGCCGGGCACGGTCGCCGGACGCCGCGGCGGCAGGTCGCCCTCGGCCAGGTGCAGGTCCGTGCGGCACACACCGCACGCCGCGACGCGCACCCGCACCTCCCCCGGGCCCGGCTGTGGCTCCGGCCGCTCCACAGCTCGCAGGGGCCCGGTGGCGATCGGTCCCGGGTGATCGACGACCCACGCACGCATGCCGTCGACGATGCGCCGGCCCGCCCACGCGGACAAGGCCAATCAGCCTGGCGCATGCGGACGATCGACGGCTTGGGCCCTCCGCCCCCGACCGGAAGTCCGGTCGGCCCCTGTCGCTCCCTGATCTTGAGGAGCAGCGTGGCGGCATGAGCAGGACACAGCAGCGACCCGCCCGGCCCGACACGGTCGTCGAGCTGCGGGGCGGTGTGCAGGACGACCTCGTGGACTACGCACGCAGGAAGGTCGCGGGCGCCCTGGCCCACACCGGCCGACCCGTGCTGCACTCCCGCGTCCGGGTGACCCGCCACGGCGACCCGGCCCGGGAGCGGCCGGTCGTCGCGCAGGTCAACGTCGACCTCAACGGCCGGCCGGTGCGCGTGCAGGTCGAGGCCACCACCCCCCGCGAGGCCGTGGACCTCCTCGTCGACCGGCTGGCCCACCGCCTCGAGCGGGTCACCGGGAGCTGGGAGGCGCGGCACGCCCGGAGGTTCGAGGACGAGCCGCACGAGCGGCGCCGCGACTCCCACTCGACGCCGAGCCGCAGCTACTACGACCGTCCGCCGGACGAGCGCCGTATCGTGCAGCACAAGACGGTCAGCCCGGCGGCGTGCTCGGTGGACGAGGCGGTCGTCGAGATGGGCGACCTCGACCACGACTTCCACCTGTTCGTCGAGGTCGGCCGGGGCGTCGACAGCCTCGTCTACCGGGCCGGTCCCACGGGGATCCGGCTCGCCCAGATCGACGGCCGGGCCGGCGAGGTGGTGCCCGGCGACGTGCGGGTGACGGTGAGCACCGTGTCCCCGCCGCTGCTCGACACGACCGAGGCGGCGGACCGGCTGCGGCTCACCGGCATGCCGTTCCTGTTCTACCTCGACGGCAACCACGGACGGGGCTGCGTGCTCTACCACCGCTACGACGGTCACTACGGCCTGATCGCCGCGCAGGCCGAGGCGACGGTCGCGGGCCCGCACCGAGATCCGCACCGCGATCGTCGTGCCGGGTGATCCGGCCGCGCTGTGACCCTGTCAACAGGTCTGTTCGAGGCGGAGGTGTGGTTCACTGACGCGACGGAAAGGCACCCCCACGTCGCCGTACGCGACAACGGGGTGATCGTTCTCAAGGGTCAAAGGGGGCGCCGGTGCTCGACGACCGGCTCGGGTCCGACGCCGGGCTCGCGGGATCCGGTGAGCACCCCGACGGCCGGGACCTGACCTTCCCGGACCTGCCGCGGCTGGAGCTCGATCAGCTGCTGGCGCAGCTGGTCGAGCGCGCACAGGAGGTCCTCGCCACCCAGGGGCGGCTGCGGGGTCTCCTGCGCGCAAACCACATGATCACGGGTGGGCTGGCCCTGCCCGAGGTGCTGCACCGCATCGTGGAGGCGGCCCGGGAGCTCGTCGGCGCCCGCTACGCCGCGCTCGGCGTGCTCGCCCCGGACGGCGGGCTGGCCGAGTTCGTCCACGTCGGTTTCCCGCCTCCCCTCGTCGACCGGATCGGGCACCTTCCGGTCGGCAAGGGCCTGCTCGGCGCCCTGATCGACGAGCCGCGCCCGATCCGGCTCCGCAACCTCGCGGACGACCCCCGCTCGTCGGGCTTCCCCGACAGCCATCCGCCGATGGGCAGCTTCCTCGGCGTACCGATCCGCATCCGCGACGAGGTGTTCGGCAACCTCTACCTCACCGAGAGCACGCGCGGGGAGTTCAGCGCCGAAGACGAGGAACTCACGACGGCCCTCGCCGCCACCGCCGCCGCCGTGATCGACAACTCCCACCTGTACGAGGCTGCCCGCCTGCGGGGCAAGTGGCTGCAGGCCACCGCCGCGATCACTCGGGGGATCCTGGCAGCCGCCCCCGACGACGCCGTCGGCTCGTTGCGCCTCATCGCCGACCGCAGCCGGGAGGTCGCCGACGCCGACGTCGTCACCATCGCACTCCCCGACGGCAGCCAGAGCGCGGACCTGCGGGTCTCCGTGGCCATCGGAACCAGCGCCGACAGCATCATGGACCTCACCGTCCCGCAGAACGCGTCGCTGTCCGGGCGGGCGTTCACGACCGGGAAGCCGCTCCGGCTGACGTCACCGGAGGAGTCGCCCTCGATGCCGTACGCCGTGTCGGCGGTGGTGGACGCCGGTCCGATCATGGTCGTGCCGCTCCGCGGCTCCGGCCGCGTGCACGGTGTGCTCAACCTCGTCCGGCTGCGCGGTCGGGCCGCGTTCAGCGCCGAGGACCTGGACCTGGCGACCGGCTTCGCGAGCCAGGCCGCCGTCGCTCTCGAACTCGGGCAAGCCCGTGCGGACCAGCAACGCGCCGCCTTGTTCGACGAGCGCGAACGCATTGCCGCAGACCTGCACGACCACGTCATCCAGCGCCTCTTCGCCGCCGGATTGTCGCTGCAGGCACTCGCCGCCACCCTCGGCCCCGGCCGCGCCACCAACCGCGTCATGTCCACCGTCAGCGATCTCGACGCCACCATCAGCCAGATCCGCACCGCGATCTTCCAGCTCCAGCAGACCTCGCAGACCAGCCCTCGAACCCTGCGGGCCCGCGTGCTCGACCTGGTCGGCGAGCTCGCCCCCGCCCTCGGGTTCGACCCCGCTGTCCGCTTCTCCGGCCTGCTCGACACCCTTCCCGACCGCCTCGGCGACGACCTGCTCGCCGTCGTGCGCGAGGCTCTGAGCAACATCGCCCGGCACGCCCGCGCGCACACCGCAGAGATCGACCTGACAGCCCACGACGACCGGGTCACGCTCACCGTCCGGGACGACGGCGTCGGCGTCAGCGACACCACGCGCCGCAGCGGCCTGGCCAACCTGCGCCGCCGCGCCCAGAAGCACGGCGGCGACTTCGTGCTCGAACCGGGCCCCGGCGGCGGCACCCTGCTCACCTGGACCGCGCTCCTGGACTGCTGACGCTCGTCGCGGCCGGGTCGTCGATCAGGCCGGCTCGGACACCCGGAGGTGCGCGACCGCCAGCTGCAGCTCGTCGACCTCGAGAACCTCGCCGTCCACGTGCTCGCGCACGCCGGCGGCGAGCGTGCGAGTGGTGCGCATCGCCTGATAGCTGTCGAAGGTCACCGACGACACGGCGTGGCCCGACGGCCGGTCGAGGAGCAGGCTGGCGCTGCAGAACCCCCCGAACTCCACGATCGTCGGCAGCAGCACCATCCGATAGAGTTCGGCCAGCCGGTCGACCTGCTCCGGCTCGACGTGCACCCAGCTCACGCGCACCCAGGCACCCGGACCCGAGGTGTGGTCGCGGTGCACGACCCCGATCTCCCAGTCCTCGACCTCCGGCATCGCGCTCCCGGTCGTGGCGTGGTCGACGAGGGGCTGCAGGTGCTGGTCCGCGCTCATCGCCTCCTCGGTCTGCCATGCACTCGTGACGATGCAGCGGCCCGACGTGGGGTTGACGAGCATGGACACGCCGAGACAGCCCTCGGTCGCCGGCACGGCCGGCATCACGTCGTCCCGGACGCGGGCCACCGCCTCGTCGAGCGATCGCGGGCGCACCTGAACCGTGGTGGAACGTGCGAACAAGATCCACCCCCTCCTCGGTCGGGGTGGCGCCCCGGCGGCGCCGCCGGTTTCTCACCACCCTCCTCCGCGCCACCGGGCCACACAAGGCCACCCACCCGACATATAAGGTCACGCGCTGTGATCGAGATGCTGCACATCACGTCCGCCGCTGATCCCGGTCGGGCGACGGGATCGTCCTGATGAGCTTCGTCGGCCGCTCCGAGTTGATCTCCTACATCGACGATCTGATCACCGCTCCGGACGGGCCGGCGGACGATCCGGGCGGGGTTCGGCCCGTCCTCGTCGTCCAAGGGTGCGGCGGATCGGGTCGGACGCGGTTGCTCGACACCGTGCAGGGGAACTGGAAGAACTACCCACCGGTCGCGATGATCGTCCCGGCCCGGCTGGGAGCCCCCGACGAGGAGGAACAGGTGCCGCGCCCGTTCCTGTCCGCGGTGTGGCTCGGGTTCCACGGCCAGGTGCAGTTCCCACGGCTGGTGCTCGCGCATCTCGCCATGGCGGCGCCGACTCTGTCCCAGGACCCGGGACGGGCGAGCGCCGAGATGTACGAGCGCATCCACAGGTCGGGGAGCAACAAGGCACTACCGATCGTGAAATCGGCCCTGACGTCCGGGAGCAACGCGTTCCTGACCTATCTCGCGACCCGGAACGGTCAGGACGCCGCGGTCGCCGAGCAGGCCAGAGAACTCGTGGACGTCGTGGCCCAGACGACGGTGGACGGCATGAAGAAACGCCTGGTGAAGGCGCAGCTCACCTTCCGCGACGCCCCCCAGTGGTTCGCCCGGCAGCGCGGCGAGGGAAAGCAGGCAGGCGGCGCGGAGCGGGCACTGATCTGGCTGCACACCTCGACACGGAAGGGCCGAAGCGCCCCGGACATCGACGACCTGCTCGTGCGAGCCTTCCTGGCGGATCTGAGCGACGCCATGGCGAAGAAGTCGAAGCGGGTGGCGAACCCCGTCCTGCTGGTGGACGGCGCCGACGGGCCGGACGCGATCGGCTTCCTCACCGCCCTGGTGCGGGTGCGCGCACGCGAGGACGCCGAGCCCGATCCCCTCGCCGTCGTCGCGACGAGCGGCGGTCCGCTGATCGACGCCCTGCACGCGGAGGACGAGTCGGGCCGGCGGGTGTCGTGCGTGGAGGACATCCGGACGTCGGAACGCGACGCAGGCAGGCCGCCGCCGTGGATCTCGCTCCCGCTGACCGCGCTCTCCCACAGCGAGACCGAGCATCTGGTGGGCTCGCAGTGGCCCGCCGAACCCCGGCCGGCACTGATCGTGGACGCGGTCCACCGTGCCGCGGCAGGTCATCCGGCGGCCACTACCGCCGTGCTCGAGCGCCTCCGGACGGCGAGGAACGACACGCTCGGCACGCTCGTCGACGACCCGGGCACCCTGCTGCCCTCCGCGGACGCCCAGCTGCAGCGCATGGTCACGGGCCTGACGGCCGGTGTGCCCGCGTCCCGGGCGGTGCTCACGACGCTCTCGGCCGCACGCAATCTCAAGGAGGCCGCGCGGTTGCTCACCGACCCGGCCCAGCTGAGGCTCGGCTCCGTCGTGGAACTGTGGATCCGCAGCGACGACGCGGACCGGCCGGCGCCCGGGGCCCTGATGCGCCACCTGCTGCTCTGCGACCTCGCCCGGCGGGAGCCGACCGGAGGAGGACCGGCAGGCGAGCTGCCGCCGCTCCCGGACTGGACGAGCGTGCACCGGGAGCTGCAGAAGTGGGCCGCGGCGGACGACGACACGGGCGGCAAGCTGTACCACCGCCTGGCGCTGCGCGACGCCGCGGGCGTTCACGACGAGCTGTGGCGGCTGCTGCCGCACCTGGACGGCGAGCGCTGGCTGGAACTCCTCGACGAGGTCGTCGCCGTCCCGGACCTGGCCCGCCCACCGGGCACACGGTGGCCCTCGCCCCCGGCGAGACCGGGGACTGCGCCGTCACGGGCGGGTGAGGTCCCGCGGCCGGGCCCGGCCCTCCCCGACGTGGATCACGGTTGTCGACCACCTCCTTCGTGACGAAGGGGTCGACCGGTCGGGGTCAGACCAGGACGGCGACGAGGACGGTCAGGCCGAGCGGGACGTCGAGCGCCACGCACGCCTCCGCCAGGGAGGGGGAGACGAGGTCGCGGTGCCGGCGCAGGTGCCAGAGGTCCCAGATCCCGTGCGCGACCAGCGTCACGGCGACCACGACCAGGCCGGCCGTCGGGGCGAGCAGGAGCGCACCCACCGCGATCGACCCGTAGAGCAGCAGGCCGGCGACCTCCAGGGTCAGCGCCGGCCGGGCCGCGCCGAGCAGGAGCCCGACGACGACGAGCACGGCCGCGGCGCCGGCTGTCGCCACGAGCGGGTCGAGCTCGACCAGCGCGCCCGCGAGGACGACCACGAACGACAAGGGGATCCAGGCCCACGCCATCCAGGGCAGCGAGAACGCCGCTGCGGCCACGTAGCAGGTCGCGGCGATCGCGACCACGAGAGCGACCGACGCCCGGTTCGCCCCGGCGAGAAACAGGCCCGCGGCGGCGAGAAGCCCGACGGCGCTGGGCCAGCGGTGGACCAACGCGGCGAACCGGACGGAGGGACGAGGCGAACTGGTGTGTGTGGTCATGGCCAGGAGCATCGTGCGGAGGCGTACCCCGAGGGGGTATTGCTGGGCCCTTGGTCCGAAATCCTGCGAGACCGGTCCGTTCGGACCCCCTGCGTCGTATCGTCCCTCGCGTGGCCGTTGCCGTCGCGGTCGTCGGCTACGACGACGCCGAACTCCTCGACATCGCCTGCGTCACCACGACGCTGGCGACAGCCACCAGCTTCCTGGCCGGGCAGTACAGCTCCCATGCCGAGTCCTCATCCGACGGCACCGGCCGCGCTCTCCGCGTCCCGGCGCGCGCCGGCGGTCGTCGGTGAGCTCCGCCACGATCCCAGCGACGGGGCGGCGGTCACGCCACTGCTGCGCTCCTCCGGCGGCTGTCATTCAGCCGGTGTCAGAGCCGCCTCCCGAGCGCGGATGTCGGCCAGACGAAGCGCCACAGCCGCTCGCTGCGCGTCGGTCCGCGCCGTGCGCTGGGCCAGGAGCGCGGCCGATCTGTCAGCCTCGATGCTGCCCGTTGAGCGGGGCAAACCCCAATTGTCGATGAACACCACGGGCCTCTTCCGGTCGTAGCCGCCAACAGCGGCTACCTCATCGTCCTCCCCGATGGCACCGGGGTCTACCCGCCAGGATCGGCTGCACCAGGTCGATCACCTCGGGGATCCGCAGGTCAGCGACCGGGCGCTCGCCCACCCACCAGACAGCCGGCGTATGATGGGATGACCTGGGGCATTTCGAGTACCTGCTGCCATGCAGGCGCCGTCCGAGGCGCACGACCAGCCCGGCGGTGGTGATGCGCCGGAGGCGGGAGCGCCGAACGTGCGGTCGATCCTCAAGAACGAGACGGCGGGTGTCGATTCTCCGCAGTGGTCGCAGCATCCACTGCCGTGGCGGAACACGCCGTCCACCGGTGAGAACCATGTGACCGACGCGAACGGCCGGCGCGTGTACGACGGCCTGGACAGTGCCGAGATGTTCCGGCTCTACGCCGGTGCGGCGCAGGCCGCTGCTCTGCTCGGCGCAGACCGGACCGGGCGGGAACAGCGGGTCGGTATGGCGGCCCGGCTCCGCCGGTTGCTGCACCGCCGGTAGGTCGAGTTCGTACGGGACGCGCCCTGCAGCCGAGATCGGCGACAATTCTCAAGGGGGCACGAGAGCCTCCGCTGCGTCGTGTCCTGAAGTGAGCCAATACCCGGAGGCAGGAGCGCGACATCATCTTGGTCCTCGATCCGCTACATGGCAATTCACACGCTGACGCGGCAGCCGAACAGCCTCCTGTGCGGCTTGCGTTTTGGCCTTCATCAACCGCTGACGACGTCATGAACGGCGGGTGGTGGCCGCGGACCCGAGATCCGGCGGCGGAACTGCCCGACCTGGCCACCGCGGTAGCCGAGCGGCTGGGCGTGGTGCGTCGAATCGCGTTGAACACGGACGCTTGGACTTCTTGGCCCCGCCAACTCGTGATCGGCGGCGCGAAGGTCCGACTGGACTGGTGCACCGGAGACGCGCACACGATCAGGTTGACGAGCGACGACGCCTCGCACATGGATCTGCTGGCGATTCCCCCCGACACACCCACGATCCTCGCCCTGACCTGTCTGGGCGGCCGATCAAGGAATCACCCGGTTTCCGCAGCTCGATTCACAAGTCACCAAGAAACCTGAACTCGAGAAACAACCGCGAGGCCCGCCCTCGTCGGTGGGCCGAAACACCGACCTTGGCCCACCGACCGCGCAGGGCGTCCTCAGTAGTCCATACCACCCATCCCGCCGGACGGATCGCCGGCCGTGTTCCTCTCCGGCTTGTCAACGATGACGACCGCGGTGGTGAGGAACAGCGCCGCGATCGACGCGGCGTTCTGCAGCGCGGACCGGGTGACCTTGGCCGGGTCGATGATGCCGGCCTTGATCAGGTCCTCGTATTCGCCGGTGGCGGCGTCCAGGCCCTCGCCCGGGCCCAGGTTGCGGACCTTCTCCGCGACGACGCCGCCCTCGAGGCCGGCGTTGATCGCGATCTGCTTGAGCGGAGCCTCCAACGCGACCTTGACGATGTTCGCGCCGGTCGCCTCGTCACCGTCGAGGCCCAGACCCTCGAACAGGCCGGCACCGGCCTGGATCAGGGCGACCCCGCCACCGGCGACGATGCCCTCCTCGACGGCCGCCTTCGCGTTGCGCACGGCGTCCTCGATGCGGTGCTTGCGCTCCTTGAGCTCGACCTCGGTCGCCGCCCCGGCCTTGATCACCGCAACACCACCGGCCAGCTTGGCCAGGCGCTCCTGCAGCTTCTCCCGGTCGTAGTCGGAGTCGGTCCGCTCGATCTCGGCACGGATCTGGTTGACCCGCCCCGCGATCTGGTCCGCATCCCCGGCACCGTCGACGATGGTGGTCTCGTCCTTGGTGACCACCACCTTGCGGGCCCGGCCCAACAGCGCCAGGTCGGCGTTCTCCAGCTTGAGCCCGACCTTCTCGGAGATCACCTCACCGCCGGTGAGGATGGCCATGTCGGCCAGCATCGCCTCGCGGCGATCCCCGAAGCCCGGGGCCTTCACCGCGACGGACTTGAAGGTGCCGCGGATCTTGTTGACCACCAGGGTGGCCAGCGCCTCGCCCTCGACGTCCTCGGCGATCACGGCCAGCGGCTTGCCGCCCTGCATGACCTTCTCCAGCAGCGGCAGCAGGTCCTTCACCGTCGAGATCTTCGACGACACGAGCAGGATGTAGGGATCCTCCAGCTCGGCCTCCATGCGCTCGGCGTCGGTCACGAAGTAGGGCGAGATGTAGCCCTTGTCGAAGCGCATGCCCTCGGTGAGCTCCAGCTCCAACCCGAAGGTGTTGCTCTCCTCGACGGTGATCACGCCTTCCTTGCCGACCTTGTCCATGGCCTCGGCGATCAGCTCGCCGATGGTCGGGTCGGCCGCGGAGATCGAGGCGGTGGCCGCGATCTGCTCCTTGGTCTCGACCTCCTTGGCGGTCTTGAGCAGCTGCTGGGACACGGCCTCGACGGCCTTCTCGATGCCCCGCTTGAGCGCCATCGGGTTCGCCCCCGCGGCCACGTTGCGCAGGCCCTCACGGACCAGCGCCTGGGCCAGCACGGTGGCGGTCGTGGTGCCGTCACCGGCGATGTCGTCGGTCTTCTTCGCCACTTCCTTGACCAGCTCGGCCCCGATCTTCTCCCACGGGTCCTCGAGCTCGATCTCCTTGGCGATCGACACACCATCGTTGGTGATGGTGGGCGCGCCCCACTTCTTCTCCAGGACGACGTTGCGCCCACGCGGGCCCAGCGTCACCTTGACGGCGTCGGCGAGGATGTTCATGCCGCGCTCAAGCCCACGGCGCGCCTCCTCGTCGAACGCGATCATCTTCGCCATGCGGTGTTGTCCTTCCAGCTGCTCGTGGAGCAAGTAGTCGGCATCCGCGACGTGCGGGCCCCGACCGGAGCCCGGCTCCTCGTCGGCGCCGATCACTGCGATTGGCACTCCCATGCTGCGAGTGCCAATCGCCAGCCTACACCGAGATTGCGTGCACGCAGTTATGCGTCCACGCACATTTTTTCGTATGCTGTGGGGCATGAGCACCAGCGACGGCGGTATGCGCGAGCGCAAGAAGCGCGCGACCAGGCAGGCCCTGAGTGCCGCCGCGCTGCGCCTTGCCCGCGAGCACGGACCGCAGAACGTCCGCGTCGACGACATCGCCGAGGCCGCCGGGGTGTCCCCGCGCACCTACAACAACTACTTCTCCAGCCGTGAGCAGGCGATCGTCGTCGCCCTCGCCACGGAACGCGGTCACGGAGTAGCGGCCGCGTTGCGCGAGCGCCCCGCCGACGAGCCACTCGAGCACGCCGTCGTCGGCGCGCTCATCGAGCAGTACTCCGATGGTGGCGAACCCGACCGCGACGCGCTCGCGCTGATCACGTCCGCACCGGCCCTGCGAGCGGAGTTCCTCGACACCATCGCCGCGATCGAGCGCCCCCTCGCTGACGCGATCGCGGCCCGTACCGGCGCAGCCGATCAGGGCGAGCTGAGGCCCGAGGTGCTCGCCGCCGCCGTATCCGGTGCAGCCCGCGTCGCCGCCGAGCGCTGGCTACAACCCGAACCGGACGTCAGGTTCTCGGTCATGCTGAACGAGGCTCTCATGTGGATCGTCCCCGCCCTGCGCGCCCCGGTGCCAGGTCGGCCCGGGGCGACACCGGACCGACCACGCGGACCGCGCGATTCTGGCGGCGCACGATGAGGTCGCGTTCGGATTCCGAGAGCCCGCCCCACACCCCGTAGGGCTCGTGCACGGCCAAGGCGTGCGCGCGGCACTGCTCCAGCACCGGACAGCTCGCGCAGATCTGCTTCGCCTGGGCCTCCCGACCGGACCGGGCCGGGCCGCGCTCCCCTTCGGGATGGAAGAACAGCGCGCTGTCCATCCCACGGCACGCGCCGCGCATCTGCCAGTCCCAGATGTCGGTGACCGGGACCGGAAGCCTGCGGGTGTCTGCCATGTCCACCACTTCACCTGTTGTGCACCACGTGCTCGGACGAGCCTCGTGACACGGGGGGTGGTCCGAGCTTAATCGCGTCAAACGTTGTTCACAAGCGCGTGAGCACTCCCGCTGCAACCGGTCGGGTTGCCCGACCTGTCCGGGCGCCCCACGATGAGGCGTGCAGCCCTTGAGCCCGGCCGCCGAGTCCGAGCAGGTTCCCCGGCTGCCGCCAGGTCCCCCGCCCACCCGGATCGCGGACGTCACCACCGAGTACAGGGCCGACATGCCTCGACTCCACGTGGCCGCAGCGGCACGCCGGGTCGGGGTCGCTCCCTCCACGCTGCGCACCTGGGATCGCCGCTACGGCATCGGCCCGACAGACCACTCCCCCGGACGGCACCGTCGTTACTCCCCCGACGACCTCGCCCGCCTCGATCTCATGCACCGCGCTCTGATCCAGGGCGCCACCCCTGCCGACGCCGCAGCCCACGCCCTCGCCGCACTGCCGGCCCACACCGACGCCGCACGACCGCCGCCGGCCACCGCCGGGCGCGATCCCGGCACAGGAACCTGCACGGTGGACGTTCCGGCCGCTCCCGGAGCCGGGGAGCAACAACCCGCGGGCGCAGGCGGCAGCGAACGGCTCCGGGCCCGAACCGGCGGGACAGCACTGCGCCTGCCCGACGTCGAACGGCGATCCCGCGCCCTGGGGCGGGCCGCGCTCGCGCTCGACGCCGACACCGCCCGCGGGCTGCTAGCCGACTCGATCGCCGCGACCGGGGTGCAGGCCACCTGGGACGACGTCGCCCGGCCCGTGCTGGCCGCAGTGGGGCAGCGCTGGGCCGACACCGGTGCGGGCATCGAGATCGAGCACCTGCTCAGCGACTGCGTGACCGCCGTGTTCAGTGCGGTGGCGGCCACCGCCGTACCCGCGCGAACCGCGCGGCCGGTACTGCTCGCCGGGATGGCGGGCGATCAGCACCGACTGCCCCTCGTCGTACTCGCCACGACACTCGCGCAGCGGGGCGTGTCCTGCAGGTCGCTGGGCGCCGACCTGCCTTCGACGGCACTGGCGACGGCGATCCGGCGCACCGCACCGGCGGCGGTGCTGCTGTGGTCCCAACTGAAATCCACCGCCGACCCGCAGGTCCTGCGATCGCTACCGCGCACGCGCCCCGAGTATCGCGTATTCGTCGCAGGCCCCGGCTGGGCGGAGATCGAACTCCCACCGCGGGTCGGACGGCTCGAGTCGCTCGTCGAGGCCACCGACGCGCTCGGCGCCGCCGCCACGGTGTGACCGTCTCCGGGCAGGGAAAGAACCCCCGCGAGTCGACGCCGGCAGAATCTACGCCAGGTGCCCGCAAAGCTGGCCGGCTGTCCGGACCGGGAACTGCTCAATAGCCAAATCGTCAACGTTGCGCGGGCCTCTTCCGGGTGGTGAGTTTGCCGGTGCTGCTCGTAATATGCATAATCGGAGGCGACAGAAGACGCCCGACTGAAACGGAAGCATGCATGGCGCAGCAAGTGAACGTGAAGTTCGTCGACGACCTCGACGGATCGGTTGCGACGGGCACGGTCTCGTTCGCACTCGACGGCCGGGCATATGAGATCGACCTGTCCGAGGACAACGC
The DNA here is from genome assembly GCA_963780835.1 of uncultured Actinomycetota bacterium. Classification (GTDB taxonomy): domain Bacteria; phylum Actinomycetota; class Actinomycetes; order Mycobacteriales; family Pseudonocardiaceae; genus Pseudonocardia. The sequence goes on from CAWADQ010000035.1 coordinate 47,368, forward strand.
CGCCCGGCTGCGCGAGTCGCTGGCGTCGTTCGTCGCTGCGGCCCGCAAGAGCGGCGGATCCGCGGCGGTTGGTCGCCGGGCACCGAAGATGACCACGAGCTCGGTCCGGCGGCCGCAGCCGTTGGACCGGGAGCAGACCGCCGCGATCCGGGCGTGGGCCCGGCAGAACGGCCACCAGGTCTCCGAACGCGGCCGGATCTCGAAGACGGTGGTGGACGCCTTCCAAGCCGCCCACTGACCCGGACCCACCGCGCGAGAGGGGCCGGAGCCATCCCGCTCCGGCCCCTCCGACCGCTCCGACCGCGACGCCGAACTCGCCCGCCGAATCTGACGTCGGCACCTGATGACGGTCGCGGCGTCCCACTGACATGACATCAGCCCGCCTCCCTCGAAAGGGAAGCGGGCTGATGACGAGTGGGATCGAACGTCAGATGACGCGCACTCCGGTGGCCTGGGGGCCCTTGTTGCCCTGGCCGATCTCGAACGCCACGTGCTGCCCCTCGTCGAGGCTGCGGTACCCGCCCGAGTCGATCTCGGAGTAGTGCACGAAGACGTCAGCGCCGCCTCCGTCGACCGCGATGAAGCCGAAGCCCTTCTCGCTGTTGAACCACTTGACTGTTCCTTGTGCCACGAATCTGCTCCTCGCAGGTGCTGGGTCTCCGCACGGCGCGAAGCCCGGCCGTGCTGGTGAGTCCGGGGAGGCGTCGGCGACGCCGTACCCCGCCCTCACCGTGTTCCTGCGGGCGTGCAAAACACGAACACCGAAACTCAACGACCTACACCGCCCAACCCCCGGTAGCCGTGATTTGTTCCCCGACGAGGCGGCCGATCTCTCTCCGCTCACGCGCCGCCGCCGAGCAGCCTGTCTTGCCGGGATCGGTTGCCCAGTGAGGCGATTGACGCAAGGGAACTGACTCCACCACCCAGCGCTGTAACGCCCGGTAGAGCGTCACGTAGTGGCCGCGGTCGTAGGCCGCGGGCGTCACCCACCAACTCACATCGACGTCGTGGGCGAGCATCTGCTCGGTGAGCGGGGTACGCCTGCCCACCGGGTAGAGATAGCTACATCCGACGTAGCCGCCGGAGACGTCGTAGACGGCGTAGGAGAACGAGTAGCCCTCCCGGAACTCCAGCTCGTGCCACACCAGGTCGACGTAGTCGATCTCCTCGGTGACGGGCTCGGTCGGCCATCCGCCGCCGCGGGTCCGCTGGATGAGCTCGAGGCTGTCGTTGATGCCCCGTACATCGGCCTCCAGGTCCGCGCGGCTGAGCGCGGTGGCCCGCAGGTCGTCGTGGACGAGCTCGGTCGGCGGGCGAAAGCCCGCAGGCAGCACGAGGCTCTTCACCAACCCCTGATACGTCATCTCCGCCTCATTTCGGTCGACAGCTGCGCACAGTCTCATCGAAGGCGGTTCGATCTCGCCCGCCGTGCTCGGCACGCTGGAACGCACCCCCGCCGCCCTCCACGGCGAGGCGTGGCGCTGGGTCACGTCGCTGCTCGTCCAGGACGGCGGCGTCCTCGGCACCGCCTCAAACCTGATCTTCCTCGCCCTTCTCGGCGCGGCCCCGGCGGACGCCTCTCCCATGGTCGTCATGCCAGCCAGTGTCGACCGTCGGCGGCCGGGCTCGTGCAGCTCTGCCCTGGAATGGCGCGAGGTGGCCCTCAGGAAGGTCGAGGGGTGCACGCTCGTGGTGAGCCGGGGGTCAGGCCCGAGCCAGGAACAACCAGGCGCCGAGGAGACCCGTCTTCGTCGCGGCGACGTTGTTGGCGATGCGTTGCATGAACGGCGGGCCGAAGACGACGGCGTTGCTGCCGCCCGGTTCGCCGAGGCACCGCGTGCTCCGCGCAGGAATCTCGGTAGTCGCCACCGATGCCCGGCGACCCCTCAAACCGGCTCAATGGCGATCATGAGAATTCTGTTCACCGCCGGCCCGCTCGTCGGGCACGTCTTCCCGATGCTCCCGCTGATGGACGCCGCCCGCGACGCCGGGCACGAGGTCGTGATGGCCACCGGTGCCGAGATGGTGCCGGACCTGCAGCGCCGTGGCTTCACGACGTGGACCGTGGGGCCTGCCCTGGGCGAGGCCGTCGCCGAACTCACTGCGGCGAGCGCCGTCCCTGCCGCCACTCACGAGGAGCAACTCGGCCGCGACGTCGTCCACCTGTTCGCCCGCCCCTCGGTCCGTCGAGCCCTGGACCTGATCCCTCGGGCCACCGCCTGGCGCCCCGACATCGTGATCAGCGAGATCACCGAGCTGGCCGGCCGGGAGGCCGCGTGTGCGACCGGGGCGCTGCATGTCACGCACGGCTTCGGCACTCATGTGCCCGGCACCTCGGCCCTGGCAGGCGTGATGTTCGACCACGTCAGCTCCGAGCTCGGCACCCCGAACCGGCGGCACGCGTTCGAGACCGGCCTCTACATCGACCCGTGCCCGCCGGGTCTGCAGTCTCCTCAGTTCGGCGACATGGACATCTGGCCGATCCGGCCGGTACCCGGCCGGGTCACCCCCGAGGAGCGGATCCCCCCGCAGTTCCTCGAGCTGCCCGAGCGGCCGCTCGTCTACGTCACCCTGGGCACGGTCTTCAACGATCCCGACCTGGTGCGCAGCATGCTGGACGCCATCCAGGACCTGCCGATCTCGATCGCGATCACGACCGGACCGGGGACGGACCCATCGCTGCTCGGGCGGCGTCCGGCCAACGTCGCGGCGGCCTCCTTCGTCCCGCAGGCGCTGCTGCTGCCGCTGGCGTCGGCAGTCGTGTCCCACACCGGCTCGGGCACCATGCTCGGCGCCCTGGCATCCGGGCTGCCGCAGGTCTGCCTGCCCCGCGGCGCCGACCAGTTCGCCAACGCCGAGCGCGTGCACGCCATCGGTGCGGGGATCCGGCTGCTGCCCGACGACCTCACCTCGGATCGTCTCCGCGCCGCTGTGTCGTCGGTTCTCGACGACCCCGCCTACACGAGAGCTGCCACCGCGTTGAAGTCCGAGATCGCCGCCATGCCGTCGGCCGCTGACGTGCTCGACGACCTCGTCGGCCTTGCCCACTCCGCACGACAGATCGCCTGACACACGCGTCGGCGCTGGAGGCTGCCGGCGACGACCTCGCCACCCCCAGCGAGCTCGCCGCCGCGGTGCTGCTCGCCGCCGCCTTCCTTCACATGTCGTGCAGCGCCCAAATGTCGTGCAGCGCCGGATCGCCGAGCTGCAGGACGACCTCCAGCTGGTGCGCCGCAAGATCGACAGCTATCGCGACCTCATCGCGCGTGGTGTCGACTGCGAGGACGAGATGGGCTGAGGCAAGCTGAGGAAACCTCATGCGTCCAAGGCTGCGTAGATGAGCGCGGTCATCGGAGGCAGTCCTCGACGCACGTGCCGTCCGGTTCCGGTTCGCCGGTCGGACCGGCGTCGGGACCGTGGGCAGGCCGGTCGGTAGCCAATCCATTCGGCCCGGTTGCGGGACCGGCTTTGGCGCTGCGGGGGTAGCCCGCGAGCACGATCAGCAGCGTGATTGCGATCGCGACGGCGATCGCGTACACCGCCGCGCGGATGCCGTCGGCAGTGGCGATCCGCAACGCCTCCCCGTCGAGGTTGCCGCGGCCCGGGTCGGCCAGCAGCACGAGCAGCGCCAGGCCGACGGCGGCACCTATCCCCGATCCGGTGGAGACGATCGCGGAGGCGACTCCCTGCTGGCGCGGTGCGACGCCGGTAGCGGCGGCAATGAAGATCGCCGTGAACATCGCCCCGTCGCCGATACTGACCAGGAGAAATCCCGGCAGGAGCCCGAGGTAGCCGGCGGTGGCGGTGAGGTTGGCGGCGAGGAGAGCGGCGCCGGATGCACCGACGGCGAGCGCGGCCAGACATGTCGTGCGCAGGCCGATCCAGGTGGAGACCGCCCCGGCGAGCGCGGACGCCGCGAGGACGACGGTGGTGGGGGCGAGGAACCCGAGGCCGGTCTGGAGCGCGTCGTACTGCAGAACGTTCTGCAGATAGATCGACACGAAGTACAGCAGCGACCCGAAGGTGGCCATGAACAGGAAGGAGAGCACGAGAGCCAGGCGGACGAACGGGCTCCGGACCAGGACACGAGGCATCAGCGGGTCGTGGGCTCGCCGCTCGATCCTGGTGAACACCCACCCGAGGGCCAGACCGAGGGCCGCCGGGCCGAGCACCCCGGCGGCCGTCCACCCGAGCTGCGGACCGTGCACCAGGGACCAGACCACCAGCGTGACTGCGGCCATCGCGGTCAGCGCACCGGCGGGCCCGGTCGCGCGGGGGGCCAGGCCGCCGGCCAACGAGGCGACCGCGTAGAGGACCAGGCCGGTGGCGAGCATCCGCCGCCGGCCGAGCAGATCGGCCGCGCGGCCTCCCACGAGCAGGAACCCACTGGACGCGACCGCGTAGGCGGACACAACGAGCTGCAGGGTTTGAGCCGTGTAGCCGAGGGCTCGACCGATGTCGGGCAGCGACATGACACACGCATCTCCTGCGCCGTCGCGCAGTAGCCGGCGAGTGTCATCGTGACGACCGGGCCGTCGCCACCTGCTTCATGGTTCGTCGCGTTGCCGGCCTTGACGCTGCCTGTGACCGAACCCTACTGTCATGGCGTGTTCAGCCCTCCGCACAACCTCCTGTGTTGTTGCTCGTCTTTCTCTGGCTGAACAGAATCGGTGGCGGCGAGGCCGCTCTGACGGTGGATCGAGATGACCGAGAACAAGCCTTCGGCGACGCGGAAGTACGCGCTGATGCGTATCGCGCATTGGCGCAGCCTTCCGGGAATGCGCTGTCGCGTTTCCTGACGACACTCCGCCGCGCCGTGATCTCCGGCTGAGTTCGTCCGAGTTCTCGTCTTCCACTCTCCGCGCACTGCAGGTGCCGCGTTCTCCCGTGTTCTCGATTCCCGCTGGGCGGAGATCGACGGGTTGACGAACGACCGTGTGCCGAGTGCCCCCGAACCACCTGGAGCTTCACATGACCGAGACCGGGATCGGCGTCCCGCGCGTGTCCGTCCGGCATCGGGAGACCGGCCTCGTGCGCCGACAACTGTCGCCGCTGGAGACGTTCGCCCAGTCACTCGCGGCGACGGGCCCGAGTATCGCCGTCGCCGGCACGATTCCGCTCGCGTACCTCATCGCCGGGAACGGCGCGGCCTTCGCCTTCGTCATCGCGACGGTCCTGCTCCTGCTGGTCGGGTACTCGGTCGCCCAGTTCGCCGCGCGGACATCGTCGACCGGCAGCCTGTACTCCTACGTCGCGCTCGGACTGGGTCGGCTGTGGGGCTTCGTCGCCGGGTGGGCCCTGGTGATCGGCTACACGGGAATCGCGGCCGCCACGATCACGGGCTCGGCCCTCTACGGGGGCGCGTTCTTCGACGCGTTCGGCTTGTCGTTCTTCACGACGTCGGCGGGACAGGTGGTCCTGCTGACCGTTTTCGCCCTTCTTGCGGTGTACGTGCCGGTGCGTGGCGTGCGCCTGTCCACGCGCGTGGCGGTGGCGTTGGAAGCGATCTCGATCACGGCGATCGTCGTCGTGTTGATCGCCACGCTCGTGCACAACGGGTTCCCGCTCGACGTGGACCAGCTGCGGGTGAGCGACACGAGCGTGTCGAGCATCGGCGTCGCGGCTGTCCTGGCCGCCGCGGCCTTCGTCGGCTTCGAGTCCTCGGCATCGCTGGGTGTGGAGGCGCGATCGCCGTACCGTGCCGTGCCCCGGGCGGTTCTCGGCACTGTCCTCGGCGCCGGGCTGCTGTACATCGTGGCGGCCTACATCCAGGTCGTCGGGTTCAAGGCCTCGGGTGACGCGCTCGCCCAGTCGTCCTCGCCGCTGGGCAGCCTCGCTGCCGACGCCGGCGTCGGCCGGCTCGGACCCGTCGTGGACCTCGGCATCGCGCTGTCGGCGCTGGCCTGCGCGTCGGCCAGCCTCAATGCGGCCTCGCGGATCGTGTTCAACCTGGGGCGGGAGGGCGTCCTCCCGGCGGCGGTCGGCGACGCCCACCGGCGGTTCAGCACTCCGCACGTGGCGATCCTCGTCCTTGGCCCGATCGCCTACGTGGTGACGGTGGTGCTCGTGCTGACGGGCACCGACGGATTGACGATCTTCGGTGTGACGGCGACGGTCGCCACGTTCGGCTATCTGCTGGCGTACCTGCTGATCCTGATCGCCGCCCCACGATTCCTGCGGGCGCGCGGCGAACGCGGCACCGTGGCCGTGGTGGGCGGCGTGCTCGGCGTCGCCGGCATCGGATACGTGCTGGTCCGCAACGTGTACCCGGTGCCGGATCCGCCCTACGACGTGCTGCCCTATGTCTTCCTCGGCCTCCTCGCCATCGGGGTCATCGGCTACGTGGCGCTGGCGAGGTCGGCCCCCGGACGGGCCGACGGCCTGGGCGCACTGGTCGAGCACGCCGACGAGCAGCACACCCCGGCAACCGACGAGAAGGCATCGCAATGACGGCGCGGGTGGCCAGCGAGCCGGAGCAGCGGCTCGACGTGCCGGTCGCACGGGCCGTCGACCTGGCACGCGTGGTCGCGGACGGCACCGTCGACCAGGTCGAAGTCGCGTGGCCGGATCACTTCGGGCATGTGCTCGGCAAGCGCATCCCGGCCCGTGGCTTCCTGGATCGAGCCCGTGGGCCGGGGTTCGCGTTCTGCGACGCCGCTCTGGGGTGGAACTCGACCGGCGAGGTCATCGACGCGGTGCGGCTGAGCAACGCCGGCACGGGATACCCGGACGCCTACGCCGTGCCCGACCTCGGGACGGCGCGGCTGCTGCCCTGGCGTGCGCGATCGGTTCACGTCATCGCAGACGTCGTCGACCACCACCGGCATGCGGTGCGCACGTCACCACGGGCGGTCCTGCAGCGTGTCGTCGAACGGCTCGCCGCGCTGGGGATGCGGGCCCGGGTGGGGGCCGAGCTGGAGTTCTACCTGCTCGACCGCGACGGCGGACTCCTGCAGGAGGAGCTCCAGGCCTACTCCCTGGAGAAGAACAACGCGCTCGACCCGGCGCTGCAGGAGATCATCGACACCGTCACCGGGTTCGTCCCCTTCGAGGGCGCCCACACCGAGTACGCGCCGTCGCAGGTGGAGATCAATCTGCATCACGCGGACCCCGTCACGGCCGCGGACGACGCCTTCCGGCTGCGCTATGCCGTCCGCGAGGCCGCGTCACGGGCGGGCCGGCTGGCGAGCTTCATGGCAAAACCGTTCACGGATCTCTCGGGGAGCTCGGGACACCTGCACGTGTCCCTCTGGCGCGGCGACGAGCCGCTGTTCGCCCCGGACCAGGACGGAGAAGGCGTCCTCGCCCGGCACGCGATCGCGGGTCTGCTGCGCCACCTGCCGGCCATCACCGTCTTCGGCAGCCCGACCGTCAACGCGTACAAGCGATACATGGTCTCGTCGTTCGCGCCCACCAGCGTGTCGTGGGGTGGCGACAACCGGACGGGAGCGGTGCGGTCGCTGCTCGAGACCCCGGACGCGTCACGGATCGAGCTGCGGACCCCGTCAGCGGATGCCAACCCGTACTGGTCGATCGCCGCGCTGCTGGCCGCGGTCGTGGCGGGCCTCGAATCGCCGACCCCGTTGTCGGCTCGTGGCAGCGGCGACCTCTACTCCCGCGAGGCGGACCTTCCGGCGACGCTGCGCGACGCCATCGACCTCGCCCGAGCGGACGAGAACATCATCGAGATCCTCGGTGACGACGCGGTCCACGACTACACCACGCTGGTCGAGACGGACTGGACGGCGTTCATGAGCGAGGTCACGACGTGGGAGCGCGACCGCTACCTGCGCCGGCGATGACTACGCCGACACCGGAGCAGGCCGCGGCCCGGTACCCCGCGCTGGCGGCGGTGTTCGGCCGCAGGGCGCGGCGCTTCGCCCTGGGCGCGAGCCTCACCGGGCCCCTCGAGTACACCTCCGCATACGACCCCGCACCGCTCACGGAGTTCGAGGAGGCCGTGCTCGTCGCCGCGGCCACCGGGGTCACCGGTGTCGTCCGCGACGAATGGCCGTTCCTCGACGCGACCGGCACGACCACCGGCGGCGACAAGCTCGCGACCTTCACGGGGCGGACCTATCCGAGCCCGCTGGCCAACCACTCCACGGAGGTGTTCTGGACCAACGACGACGGCGTGTTCGTGCTTCCGCAACGCGACGTCGTCGCCCGCTCCTACGTCGCGAATCAGACGGTCGAGGAGCACCTGCTGCTGCGCAAGGGTGCACTCCGGCTGCAGAGTGGGCGGCTGGACATCCCGCGGGCCCGGCCCAACCTGTTCGCGTTCAACCGCCAGCTGGTCAACGTCGCGGGTTCGACCCTGTTCATTCCGATCGCGGACGTCACCCGGCAGTGCATCTCGGCACTGCTGCTCTACCTGGACAGACCACACGGCTACTACCTCTGGGACGCACGCTTCAACGCCCGTCCGCTGCAAGCGTTCGTCGACGACGGGTTCCTCTCCGACGGCCACCCGGTCGACATCACCGATTTCGAACGCTGGCAGATGGTCGACGCCAACGGCGTCGAGGCCGGCCTCGTCGTCGGTAATCTCTCCGTCGCCACGCAGGCGCTCGGGCTGGGCGGCCACCCCTTCTCGGGCGGCAAGGGCCGGGTCGTCATGGGCGGTACACCCCGCTGGCACGAGGTCGGGGGCACCGGCGAGGCCGGTTCGTTGGGCTTCCGTTTCCATCGCGTGCCCGACGACGCTCCGGTCGGTGCCGGCGAGCACCTGCCGATCGGGCTCGACGGCGTGTTCGAGTCCGCGGTCCCGCCCTATCACGACACGATCGAGGACGCGGTCGACGCGGTCGTCGCGCTGCGCTGGGGCGCGCACGGCACGTTCGTCGACGACCGTCCGCACCCGTGGTCGGATCGCACGATCGTCTCCCGCATCCCGCGGCCGTCCGCCGAGGCGATCGCGGCGACGAAGACCCTCGTCCGCTACGTCTGGGACACCTACGGCCGCTATCCGGCGACCATCGACCCGATGCTGACCACCGTCTGGTACCAGGCGCACCATCTCGACCTCGACTTCTACGACCGCTACTACCCGGCGGAGGCGATCCCCGCGCACATTCGTGACCACCCGACCCATCGCCGCACCCGATGAACCCGGCGATCGACCTGACCGACCAGGACGAGTTCCAGCGACGCGTGCCCCACGACTGGTTCGCGTGGTTGCGGGAGAACGCGCCCGTCCACTGGAATCCCGAGCCGAACGGCCGCGGGTTCTGGGCGCTGACCCGACATCAGGACGTCGTCGCCGTCTCCCGCGACACCGACACGTTCTCCTCGGAGATCGGCGCCTCGGCGTTGGAGGATCTGGAACCGGACGCGCTCGAGGCGCGCAGGTCGATGATCGACATGGACCCGCCCGGTCACACCGCACTTCGTCGGCGGCTGACGCCCGAGTTCACCAGACGAGCGGTCGCGGACTACGAGGCGCGCGTCCGTCACACCGTCCGCGAGGTCCTCGACGCCGCCCTGCCGAAAGTCGAGTTCGACTTCGTCCACGACGTCGCGGCGGAGATTCCGATCCGTGTCCTGTGCGACATCCTCGGCGTACCGGCCGGCGACCAGAAACTGCTCGTCGACCTCGGTGACAGGATGTTCGGCAACACCGATCCCCAGGTCGCCGACGTTCTCCTGGACAGCGAGGCGAGCGATCAGTTCCGCCTGCTGCCGTTTCGCAGTCCCGCCGCGGCCGAGATGTTCGAGTACGGCAGGTGGCTCGCCGCGCAACGGCTCGACGCGCCCCGGGACGACCTGGTCAGCCACCTCGTCCACGGCCGGGCAGGTGCGCCGCCCCTGCGGGATCGGGACTTCGACGCGATGTTCCTGCTCCTTGTCGTCGCCGGGAACGAGACCACCCGGTCCGCACTCGCCCTCGGCGTCCAGGCCTTCGACGAGCACCCGTCCGCGTGGGCACGTGTCCGGGAGTCGAACGGCCGTGAACTGCCGCTCGCCGTCGAGGAACTCCTGCGCTACACGACTCCGTTGCACCACTTCCGGCGGACGGCGAGCCGCGATGTCGTCCTGCACGACACGCAGATCGCCGAGGGGGACAAGGTCGTCGTGTGGTTCACCGCCGCCAACCGGGACGACGCCGTCTTCGACCGGCCCGACAAGTTCGACGTCACCCGGGCGTCCAACCCCCACACCTCGTTCGGCCGCGGCGGCCCGCACCGCTGCATCGGCGAGCACCTCGCCCGGCTCGAGATCGCCGTCACTCTCGACGAGCTCCGCAGGCGGGTCGACCGGATCGAGGTCGTCGGCGAACCCGTCCGGGTGCGCTCGAACTTCACCAACGCCCTGCGCGCCCTGCCTGTCGCTGCGCGGAACTTATGATGCCGAGAAAGTTGCCTGTGGGGTTCCAGAAGTCGGTCTGTACACGACCGTCTGTGGGCCGGCCCCGACGTGGAAGGACATTGCATGGCTGAGCGCATCGCCAACGACATCACCGAACTGATCGGCAACACGCCGCTGGTCCGCATCCGGAACCTCTTGCCTGACGCGGTGGCCGAGGTCGTCGCGAAGCTCGAGTTCTTCAATCCGGCGCACAGCGTGAAGGACCGCATCGGGGTGTCGATGATCGACGCCGCGCAGAAGGCCGGCCTGATCGGGCCGGACACCGTCGTGCTGGAGCCGACCAGTGGCAACACCGGGATCGCGCTGGCGATGGTGTGCGCCGCCCGCGGGATTCCCTGCGTGCTCACGATGCCGGAAACGATGAGCGTCGAACGCCGACTGCTGCTGCGGGCGTACGGGGCCGAGCTGATCCTGACCCCCGGTGCGGAGGGGATGGCCGGCGCGATCGCGGCGGCCGAGGAGCTGGCGAAGACCGACGCGAGATACTTCATCCCGCAGCAGTTCGCGAACCCGGCCAATCCCGAGATTCACCGGCGCACCACGGCGGAGGAGATCTGGCGGGACACCGACGGTCGGGTCGACATCGTGGTCAGCGGCATCGGCACCGGCGGCACCATCACCGGCGTCGGGCAGGTGCTCAAGGAGCGCAAGCCCTCGGTGCGGATGGTGGCCGTCGAGCCGGCCGCCTCGCCGGTGTTGTCGGGTGGCGCGAAGGGCCCGCACCCCATTCAGGGCATCGGCGCGGGCTTCGTACCCGAGATCCTCGACACGTCCGTGTACGACGAGATCATCCAGGTGAAGAACGAGGACGCCATGACGCTGGCTCGCCGTTCGGCGGTCGAGGAGGGCCTGCTCGTGGGAATCTCCTCCGGCGCGGCACTGTGGGCCGCCGGGCGTGGTCGCCGGCCGGCCGGAGAATGCCGGGAAGCTCATCGTCGTCGTCATCCCGTCGTTCGGCGAGCGTTACCTGAGCACCGCGTTGTTCGCCCACCTGGCCGACTGACGACACGGACGAGGTGACGAGGTGACGTTCGACGGCTTGCGTGCCGAACTCGACTCGGTGCTGGCCCGCGACCCGGCGGCCCGCAGCCGGGGGGAGGTCGTCCTCTGCTATCCGGGTCGTGCATGCCGTGTGGGCACACCGGATCAGCCACCGCCTGTGGGGGCGGGGGTGGCGTATTCCGGCCAGGGCGCTGTCGCAGCTGGCCCGGTGGGCCACGGGCATCGAGATCCACCCGCGGCGCGCGCATCGGCCGCCGCCTGTTCATCGACCACGGCTCCGGCGTGGTGATCGGGGAGACTGCTGAGGTCGGCGACGACGTGACCTTCTACCACGGGGTCACGCTCGGTGGCGTCAGCACCGAGCACGTGAAGCGGCACCCCACCGTTCGCGACCGGGTCGTCGTCGGCGCAGGCGCCAAGATCTTGGGACCGGTGACGGTCGGCACGGAAAGCCGGATCGGTGCGAACGCCGTGGTGCTGCGGTCCGTTCCGGACGGGTCGGTCGTGGTCGGCGTGCCCGGGCAGGTGATCGCGGTCAGGAGAGCGGCAGGCGACGCCCTTGTGAACGGCGCGTCCGTGTCCGACCCGGTGGGGGCCGCCGTCAAGTCCCTGCTGTCGCGCGTGGACCGGCTCGAGGCCGAGGTCACCGGGCAGGTCGAGCACCAGCCACTGCAGATGCCGGCTCTCGGGATGTGGGAGACCGACGACTACTCCATCTGAACCCGGCCCGTCCGCGCGGGCGCCCGGACCGCATCGCCGAGGTGGCCCCCGACGAACGGTCGGCTGGCCGGCAGTCCCAGCTGGGTGTTCCGGCACATCGGACGGAGCGTCCGGATACCGTTGCGGAGCCTCTTCCGGTGCCGCGATCCGCAGACCGTCACGATGGAGGACGTCGCCCGGACCGCCGGCGTCGGCCGGGAATGCGCCCGCCCGTCCCGGTGACCGCTGCCGTACTTCCGGCCGACGTCGGATCAGGCGGACCGTATGGCGGGGACCGCCTGGACGAGCCGGGCCACCGCGTCGTCGGTCCAGGGCCCGGCAGTGAGGACCACGGCGTGGTCGAGGCCCAGCGCAGCGAGCGTGCCACAGCGGTCGGCGAATGCGGCGGCGGACTCGTCGGTGCCGAGCCGCGTGCTCACCGTCTTCTCGACCGTCTCGTAGGGGCGCCCGACCGCGGCGCAGCGCTCGGCCAGCACCGCGAGCTTGTGGCGGACCGTGGCGCCGCCGTCGGGGATGTCGAAGACGTTGCAGGCGTCCGCGTACCGGGCGACCAGCCGCAACGTGCGCTTCTCCCCGGTACCCCCGACCAGGATCGGCGGCCGCGGCCGGGTCAGCGCCGGCGGGCTGTTGAGCGGGCGCGTCGCCCGGTAGTGAGCGCCCTCGAACGCCGTGTCGTCGCCCGCCCACATCCGGTGCGCCAACTGCAGCATCTCCTCCATGCGGTCGAACCGCTCCGCGGTGGGCGGCAGCGGCAGGCCCATCATCTCCGCCTCCGCCAGGTGGTAACCGGCACCGAGCCCCAGCCACGCTCGTCCACCCGACAGCACGTCGAGTGTGGTGACCGCTTTGACCAGAAGAGCGGGTTCGCGGAAGGTCACGGGACTGACCATCGCCCCGAGTCGGATGCGCCGGGTGAGCGCACTCAGGTGGCCGAGGGTGGTGTACGCCTCGAGCATCTCCTGGGTGGGGTCGGTACCCGGCTCGCCCTGCAGCAGGTGGTCGGACAGCCACAGCGTGTCCAGGCCACCCTCGTCGGCCTGCCGGGCCATCCGGCCCAGCCGGTCGGCCAGTCCGGCCGGCCCGCCCGGCCAGGAGAAGTTGGTGACGGTGAGGCTGATGCGCATCGGACCTCCTCGGTCTACTCCACGGGCCCGGGACAGCGGCGGCCCGACCACGCGGGTCGCGCGTTCCGCCACGGCGAGTTCGACGTCGAATCCGGTCAGCATGCGGTCGAACCGCCGCTCGAACCCGCCGCTTGCCCCTGCCGGGCCGAGATTGCCCCGAGGCGGCGGAAGTCGACCCGGGCGATGAACATCTTGTCGTCGGGTACGCCGAGTCCGGGCCCAGGTGCAGGTTGCCGTAGGCGTCCGAGCCGGGCTCCTCGACCACCATCACCTCGAACGGGAAGGAGCGACGCGATGACGTACTTCGACCGCGTGGGCGAAGCGGCCTTTCGCGCCACCGGCCATGTCGGCGGGGCGTGGGATCCGGACGAGCAACACGTCGCCCCCGCGCTCGGTCTGCTCGTCCACGTCGTCGAGCTCGACCGGGACGCGCGCCGCGATGACGGGCTGGTCCTCACCCGGCTGGCCTTCGACATCCTCGGCACCATCCCCGTCGATGTCGTCGAGACCACCGTCCGAGTCGTCCGGCCCGGCCGCACCATCGAACTCGTCGAGGCCGCACTGACCCACGACGGGCGAGCCGCAGTCGTCCTGCGGGCCTGGCTCATGCAGCCCCGCGACACCACCCACCTGCACGCCGCCGCGCTGCCACGGATCAACCCACCCGCCGATATGCCGGCATGGGACCCGTCCACCGTCTGGCCGGGCGGGTTCGTCGCCTCGGCCGACGTCCGCCGGGAACAGGCCGAACCCGGCCGCGCGGCATTCTGGGCGCGCACGGCGGTGCCCCTCGTCGAGGGCGAGCCGGTCAGTCCGCTCGCCGGCGCGGCCGGCCTGTTCGACATGGCCAACGGCATGACCGTGCGCGTCGATCCGCAGGTCGTCGCCTTTCCCAATGTCGACCTGACCGCCCACCTGTTCGCCGCGCCCCGCGGCGAGTGGATCGGCTTCGACACCACCGTCTGCTTCGGTCCGGCAGGTGTCGGGGTGACCAACAGCGTCGTTCACGACATCCACGGGCCGATCGGCACGATGTCCCAGATCCTGACGCTCCGCCCCATCAGTTGACCTCGAGCGACCCGGTGCCTCGGCGAGGGCCTGTCGGGCCACGAGCGGGCGCCGGAGAACTACTCCCGGCCCGAAGCCCATGACTCAGCACGGCGACTTCACCTCGGGCGGCACCCGCGCTACAGTCCGCCATTTCCCCATGATCATCAGCCGTCGCGGTCCGGCGCCGGTCGACCGCGGTCTCATCCCCGCCTTGAGGAAGGGCTGTCATGGTCTCCCCCACGAAGCGGTGGCCGGTTGTCGCCATCACTGCTGTTCTCGCTGCCGTGGCAGGTTGCTCGGCGATCACGGGCGGCTCAGCACCCAGCGCGGGCAGCGCACCCAGCGCGGACAGCGCGGGCGGTGGCGGTGCTTGCGGATCCGAGTCGGGCTTCTGCGTCACCGTCGACATCACCGGCGCGAGGACGGTGCAGGGGACCGCCCAGACGCTCAACCTCGGCACCTGCGCCGGCTATGCGAAGGGCGAATCGCCCGGTGGCGCTCTTCAACTACCGGGGTTGCTGGGCGAGGAGATCGGCGGCCGAGAAATCTCAGCGGTCAACGAGATACGCGAGTACGACGGACCGGGACCTACGACAAAGACACGCTCAAATCGGTGGCAGGCGTCATCGACATCTCCATCGACAACACGCCCTATCAACCCGCCGATGACACCACAGCGCAGGCGGTGATCAACGCGGACGGATCGGGCAGCTTCACCTTCACCAACCTCAAGGAAGGCGAGCAGGGCAACTCCACCACCCCGAAGGGCGTGATCAGCGGCAGCTTCACCTGGACCTGCAGCGACTGACGGCTGCGAGAGACCGGGAGGATCCGATGGGTGTCCACCGTGCCGTCGCCCGGCGCGCTGCGGTCGCCCGGTCGCACGGCGGCCGGTGCCACCCGCCGCACGCCCTCGTCACCGGCCGGGCTGCTGCGGCTGCAGCAGGCGGCGGGGAACGCCGCCGTCGCCGGGCTCGTCGCGGCCCGCCAGGTCGCCACCGCGCCGGCACCCGGTGGCGGACCCGCGACCCTCGCCGCCCGACCGACCCTGCGACTGGGCGACATCGACCAGCAGGTCGGCGTCGCCCAGCAGAAGCTGAACGTGCTCGGGGCGACACCGGAGCTCAAGATCGACGCCGAGTTCGGCTCGCGGACGCAGGCCGCGGTCCGCAGGTTCCAGACCACCAACGGTCTGCCGTCGTCTGCGGTGCTCGACACCGCCACGTGGGCGCAGCTCGACACTCGGGCACCCGGTGGCGATCTGCAGCCGGACGGCTCGGTGACCCCCGTTCCCGGGCTTCGCCCCGGTGACCCCACGCCGCAACCACGCCCAGGCGTCGCAACCCACCCCACGCTGCGCCTCGCCTCCCACGGCCCCGCGGTCTCCGAACTGCACGAGAAACTCAACGCGCTCGGTATCGGCAGCGGGCTCCCCGTCGGGAGCGGTCTCGCCGACGCCGACGCCGTCACATTCGAGGCAGCGACCGAGGCGGCCGTGCGCGCCTTCCAGCGGGCCCACCCCCCACTCACCGTCGACGGACAGGTGGGCCTCAACACGTGGGCCGCCCTCGACCGCCTCGTGCCCGGTGCGGGAGCGGGCCGATTCCAGGAGAAGGGTGTCGGGGACCCCGCGCGGGGCAAGCAGTTCGACACCGACGCCGCCTTCGACTGGGCCCTGGAACCTGACCGCTCGGCGCCCACCCGGCTCGCCGCACGCGTGACCTACGACTTCCAGCAACGACGCCCCAGAGACCGGTCGACGACAAGGCGGCCGAGGTCGGGAAGATCCTCGCCGGCATCCGGCAGGTCTGGAACGTCTTCGCCGCAGTCGAGTCGCCCGTCCTCCCGGCACCTGCCCGACCGCCCGTGGAGATCGATTTCCAGCCGACCGAAGCACCCTCCGGCGACAACAAGATCCGCCTCATCAAGGGCACGGGGCCGACGGACGCGCAGAACTACTTCCTCGACGGCAGCCTCGACATCACCCAGATCGCGGCGCACGAGTTCGGCCACCACATCGGGCTGCCCGACGAGTACCAGCAGACCGCCGCCGACCACCTCCGCCAAACCGGCGAGGCAGCTCCCGTCGGGCAGGTCCGCGGCGACGCCGATCCCGTCGACGTCGCCCGCGAGCTCCACACCGCCGTGCACAGCGCACCGAGCACCGGCCGGGGCGACAAGGCTCTGCTCGTCGTGCAGAGCCACAAGCTCGAGCAGGGCGCTTTCGCCCAGCAGGTGGCCCGGCGCTACGTCGTGCTCTTCGGTGTCGACGTGGTGAACGACATCAACGCCAACATCGCCGAGTCGGACAGCGAAGGCTCGCTGACCCGACAGCGCCTGTGCACTCAGCCGTTCCTCTACACCGCCGACAACCTGATGGGCGGCGCCGAGACCGCCAACGGGCCCAACGCACTCCTGGTCGAGCCGCGACACGTCCGCCAGTTCGCCCGGATCGTCGAGGGCGCCGTCGGTGGCGTCTGGGAACCGAAGCGCCGGTAGAGATCGCAGTGTGGATGACCGCCTTGGATGGCGCAATGACCCGCGGCTCGAGGCGGCGTCATAACTGCTGCCTCCGCCCGCCAACGTCCGCCGCGCCACGATGGTGGTGAAACCATCGCCGCGATCTGCGAGGAGTACCGCGCCGCCGCCACCATCGACGCCGCCCACGACGACGAGGACCGGCCAAGGCGACCCATCACGTGTCCCGTCCTCGTCCTGTGGAGCGCAACCGGATCCACGGCCGCCTGGTACGACCCACTGTCCATCTGGCGCGACTGGGCCGCCGACGTCTCCGGCGCCCCACTGGACTGCGGGCACTTCCTCCCGGAAGAGGCACCCGACGACACGACCCGCCACCTCAGGAACTTCCTGCAATAGCCGATCGCTGCAGCACGACCGTAGAGCGCGCTCCCCGGCCCTGCGCAGCGGTCGTTCGACCGCTCCGACGAGACCGCCTCGGTGGCCTGACACGAATCAGGGGGTGTCGGGAGACCGCGGAGCGATGTTCTCGACACCCCCTCTCAGGCCGCCGCCGCCTGGAGCGGCTCGAAGTAGCGCTTGAGGGTCTGGTGCCACGGGTTGGACGGCAGCTCGGGGTGCAGCGCGGCGACGGCGACGCAGTACTTGCTCACCGACGCCGGGCGCACACCCAGCTCGCGCAGGATCCGGTCCGCCGCGCTACCGCCCTGCCCCCCGGACTTGCTCTCCACCAGCACATGGGTGCCGGTGTCACGGACCTCGTGGTTCACATCCAGACACCGCAGCCCCGAGTCACAGGTCAGCCGCGCCTCACCGGTACGCGACACGAACGTCGTACGCCGATACGTGGTCACCAACGTCGGCTGCAACCCCTGCGGCAGGTCCTGGTGGTAGGCCTGACACAACGTGGTCTTCAGATGCGTCAGCGCATCCTCGGTCAACTCGGCCCGGTACTGCTCCGGGTGCGGCACCCGCTCCTTGACCGTCTCCCCCCGCGCCCCGGTCAGCTTGACCTCGAACATGCACAACCCACTGTCGAGATAGGTGCGGGTCCGGGCCTTGAACCGCAACCGGCGCCGCTGCACATGCGCCCGATAGGTCGACAGGTCCGGGGTGTCGAAGTACACCGACTCGTAGCCGAAGGTCCGCTTCCCGTCGATGTCCAGCACCCGCAGCTCACCGGACAGCTCCGCGATCATCCGCCGGAACACGTGCGGCGGGCACGAAGTACTTGCGGTCCACCCGGGTCTGCAACTCGGCGAGCGCGTTCAACTCGGCCAGACCGATCGGATCGACCAGCGCGGCCGCCGCAGCAACCGCCCGCTCCGCCGGCGAGCCAACGCTCTGCTGGGTACGCGCGGCCCGCGCGGACCGGGCGCTGTCCAGCTCGATGACGCTCATGACCGCACCCCGTTCACTGTCCGTTGACCTGCCCGTTGACCTGCCCGTTGACCTGCCCGTTGACCTGCCCGTTGACCTGCCCGTCGTAAGCGGGCCCGTCGTGCGCGGCGTGCCCGGGGTGGGGGTGCACGACCGGGGTCCAGACCCGGTAGGTCACCTCGACCTCCATCGTGTCGCGCACGTAGTCGATGTCCTTGACCCGGTGGCGCAGCACCTGCCCACCGAGGCGGTGCTCCAGATCCGCGACCAGCGCCGCATCATCGGCGTGCACCACATCCAGCGTGACCTCCAACTGCCGCTCGTCCACCGGCGCCACCACCGGGTGCGTCCCGGCCCGGTAGCGCACATCGACCAGCATGGTCTGACGCCCGTAGTCGACATCGTTGACCTCGTGGTGCAACACCGTGCCACCCAGGCGGCGCTCCAGATCGGCGACCAGCGAGGCGTCGTCGGCGTGCACCACATCCAGGTGCACATCCATCCGGCGGGTCCGCTCACGCAGCCCCCTGCTGTCCACGATCGCCATCGCACCCAGCAACAACACGTTGATCATCACCACCAGCCGGCGGTCCGGGATGTCCATCCCGTTCACCAGGCCCAGCACCAACGCCACGAAGTAGTACGCGACCTCCTGCTGGGTCACCGACGTCGACCGCAACCGGATGATCGACAAGATCGCGAACAGGCCGAAACCCAACGCGATGTCCACCCGCACCGTGGTCAGCAGCGAGATCGCCACGAAGATGCCGATGTTGAGCGCGACATAGGCCAGCAGCAGGTCCGCCCGCCGGTGCCGACGGAAGTACAACACGTAGGCCAACAAGAAGATCGCGGCGATGTTGACGACCAGGTCGGTAGCGATCTCAGCATATGCGGTGAACATGACGGTGCCTTTCGGGTCATCCACTTCCTGCCGGCCATTCTGCGCAGGATCACGGTGTCGTCCTATGTCGTCGGCTCCGCCCGACTGTGTAAAAAGGACACCCGCACCGGGCGGCCCCCTCACAATCGACCGAAGGTCCGTATCACGGACTTCGAAGCCGGCGTGCCCACGGCTTGTCGGCACCTGGGTACCGACCGGCCGTGCACTGCAGCCAGCCTGAACCTCTGACCAGCGGCGATCGATGTAGCCGCCTTGCAAACCCGCCGGAAGTCACCCCCCGAACCTGGGGTGGTGTTGGCCTCCCCACTCCCCAGGGTGAGCTCACCGCCCATTCGGGGGTGGGGCTATCCCTACCTTTTCACCGGTAGGGATATCCCTACCCGATATCGGGGGCCCCGCCCCGCGCATCAGCGGGAAGACACCATCGATCGTCGCGACCGATGGTAGAACCCTGTGCTGGCACCGCGAATGCGGTCGCGTCCACCGGCGTAGCGATTTCGCCGGGCCCGGCCGGAAGGATAAATCATGAGCCACGCACTGCGCAGCGTCCCCCTCACCCACCACGACGAGGGCGGCTGGACGATCCGGCGCCTTCAGGTCATCGACGACGCCGCGGGCCGCTGTGCCCGATGCGGGATGCCGGGGGCCGACACCGCGACAACAGGCTGGTACGGCGAGGAGCTCGTCGCCGCACACACACGCTGCGTCGTCGGCCTCGGCCCCACCGGCACACCTCCTCGCCGCGGCCTGAGCGCGACGTGAGCGCGGCCCTCGAGATGGCCCTTCACCGGCCCCGCCTCCTGGTGCCGACGCCCGGCACGGGCCGGCCGTCCTCGAGATAGCAGAGCGCGTGCCCGCGGGTCGCCGCCCGCACCCGCAGCCGGATGGGCTTTCTCAGCATCGTCAGGGCCGTGCGCAGGTCCGCAACCCGGTGCTCGGCGATCTCCTCAGGCTGCACCACGATCCCGGCGAGGCTGGCGTCGCTGAACGCGCCGCAATCGAACAGATACCGGATGCCGCCCGGTTTGCCCGGGCGGGGGCGGCGGAAGTCCATGCACGCCAGCCGGGCCGGGTGGCCCGCGCCGATGTGGAGACCGCATTCTTCGGCCACCTCACGGCGGCACGCGTCCCAGGGCGTCTCCCCGTCGGCCTCCATGACGCCACCGGGAATCGTCCAGCCGGACTTGTAGGTGGGCTTCAGGATCAGCAGCCGGCCCGCCCGGTCGAAGATGAGCGCGCCCGCGGAAACCGGGATCGCTGGGAGGCAGACGGCATCCGGGGCGGTCTCGCCCGCCCCGAAGCCGTTCTCGGTGGTCACGGGCCCTCACGTTACGGCGCAGACGGCGGGGCGGCGCGCCTTCACGGTGTGGGCCGTCGCTCCCGCGCCGACTCATCCCGCTGATCCCACCGGTGCGTCACGAACGCCAGCACCGCGACCAGTACCAGGATTGCCGGAACGAAGATCGTTACCGTCCAGTACTCGAGGATCCAGGCGAGTATCGGGTGGCTTTGTTCGAGCATCAGCTCACTCCAGCCGCCGGCAGCATCCGCACCTGCGCGTCACACACCCTGATACGCAGCGCCGGCCCGCCGTCGCCCTCCGGTACCGCATCCAGCTTCCCGATGACGAGAAGGGCCCGGCCGCCGTCGGGCGGCACGACCTCGGCCTCGAGGCGGTCTCCGGGGCCGATGCAGGAGACGGGGACGGTCGCCATGAGCCCACCCTGTGCCCGCGCGGCAGCGATTTCTAGCGATCTGGCCAGACATCACTCGGCGCGTGCACCTGCCCTGGGTGCGGCCAAGCGACGAGGACGAGCAGCTGAACCCGTGCGCGGTCATCTCCTGCGACCGCGCGGGCGACGAGTCATCGGAAGGGGCTCCACGGGCGGCCAGTGATCGCTGGGGAGGTCGTCGGCGCCGCCACGCAGGCGCGGCTCTGTGCCCCCGTCGAGATGATCCCCCCGGTCGTCCCGGTCGCCGGGGCCCAACGGCGCCGCCGGTGGCGCGGCCCGGTCGTCGACGGGGTGCGGTTCGTCCAGCTCCTCCGTCCCGGTCCCTCTGTCCGCGGGCTGCGGCGTCGGTAGCGGGTTGGCGGTCGCCCAGGCCAGGTACGCCTCCTCGGCGACCGGCAGGGTGGGGAACAGCATGTCCTCGCCGATGATGTCGGTCAGGCCGGCCCGACTGAGCGGGAGCCGCAGGTCGTTCTTGACCCGGGCCAGGCCGAGCCGGATGCCCCGCTCGGCCAGGTCCTCGTGCAGACTCTGCAACCCGTCGGCGGCGGTGATGTCGACCTCGACGTTGGCTTCCACGTTGAGCACGAACCATCGGACCGGGTGCTCGGGGGACGCCGCATTTTCCTGCTTGACGGCGAGCAGCGCCCGGCGGCACAAGTCACCGACGTTGGCGAAGAAGAGCGGCGCGTCGTAGCGGTAGATCACCAGCCCGGGCAGCGTCTGCGCATCCGGGTAGTCGTCCACGTCGTGCATGCCTGGCAGGCCGGGCACCCGTCCGAGCACGCCCTCGTGGGGGCGTGCGAGCCGCTGCGCCATCTCGAGCAGGCTGAGCGCGATCGCGACGCCGACCCCGACCAGGATCCCGAACAGCACAGTGCCGAGGGCCCCCGCCAGCGCCAGAATCAGCTCGGTCTTGCGGAACTTGGCCAGCCGCCGGAACTCCTGCCAGGACACCAGCTTGCCGGCCGCGTACACGACGACCGCGCCGAGCGCAGCCTTCGGCAGGTCGGCGAACAGTGGACCGGCGGCGAACAGCACGGCGACCACGCACGCCGCAGACGCCAGCGAGTAGACCTGGGTGCGTGCGCCTGCCGCCAGGGCGAGCGCAGTGCGGGACCCGGACGACGAGACCGGGAAGCCGCTGAACAGCCCGACCATCACGTGCACGCCGGAGAGCGCGACGAGCTCCTGCTGCGGGTCCAGCTCCTCCCGGCCCTCGTCGGCGTCGGTGTTGGCGGGAAAGCCGCGGCCGATGAGCGTGTTGTCGCCGTACGCGACCACCGCCACGCCCAGTCCGGCGATGATCAGCAACTGCAGGTCTTCCCAGGAGACCGCGGGCAGGTGCGGGACGGGCAGGCCGGTCGGCACGTGCCCGACCACGGCCACCCCGTACTGGTCCAGCCCGGCGACGGCGCAGGTCACAGTCGCGGTCGCCACCGCGATGAGCGGGGCAGGCCACTTGGGCAGCAGCTTCTGCATCGACAGCAGCAGGGCCAGCGTGCCCACAGCGATGCCGAGGGTGGGCCAGTGGGTGTCCTTGACGACCCCGACGAACGACTGCAGCTGGGCCAGGATGCTATCGCCGTGCACGCTGGTACCGGTCACGTTGCCGAGCTGGCCCACGATCATCAGCACGGCGCCGCCTGCCAGGTAACCGACCAGCAGCGGCTGGGAGAGCAGTTCGGCGATCCAGCCGAGGCGGGCCATCCGGGCGAGCGCGCACCAGCCTGCCACGACGAGGCTGAGCGCGGCGGTGAGCGCCATCACCCGGTTCTGGTCCCCGTGCGCCATCGAGGCGACGGCGGCGCCTGCCATCAGCGCGACGGTCGACTCAGGGCCGACCGACAGTACCCGGGAGCAGCCCATCGCCGCATAGACCACGAGGGCGGCCAGCGCCGTCCAGAGGCCGACCACCGGCGGCACATTGACGATCACGGTGTACGCCATGACCTGCGGGACCAAGTAGGCGGCCACGGCGACCCCGGCGAACAGGTCCGGCCGCAGCCAGGAACGCCGATAGCGGCGCAGCCGGGTCAGGCCAGGGGTCGCCGCGCTGAGCGCCCGCAGCAGCAGATGCTCGCGTTCCGGATCCAGCCGGTACTCGGTCGCGCGCCGATAGGCCAGGTCGGGGGCGGGGCGGCCCTTCGACGCAGCGCCCGATGCCCGGTCGTCATCTGTCGTCACAACTGCTCCTGGTTGCAGCTCTCCGTGCCCGACGCCTCCGTCCCGTCACCCCGTGTTCAGGCGAAATTTGCGCCCGGTTAACGTGGGGTTTGCGCTGCAAGGTACCCATGAAACGTCAGCGGCGGGAGAGCCCGCGCGGTGGAGAGTCCCCCAGCGGTCACGGACCCGATCAGGACCACCGGTCTGCCGGGCGGCGCGGCCTCATCGAGCCAGGCCGCACGTCCTCCACCAAGGACGTCGAGCTCCTATTCTTGCGGCATGACGTCGCGGTGCTCCGCCGCACCAACCCGCGACCACGCATGGGCGCTGCGACGACCGACGTACCAGCCCGACCGGCTGACGCTGCTGTCGACTCTGGCCCGCTGACCAGGGCCGTTCGCTCTCCGAGAGGGAACCGTGTCCGACTTCGCACTCGTCTATGACCACTTCGACCCCGGCACCGAGGGCTTGCGGGAGTCGCTGACGTCGACGGGCAACGGCTACTTCTGCACCCGCGGCACCGCCGAGTGGGAGGACGCCGCCGGCGTCCACTATCCAGGCACCTACGTCCACGGCGGGTTCAACCGGGAGACCACCATCCTCGGGGGCCGCCCGGTCCTGAACGAGGACCTTGTCAACCTGCCGAACTGGCTGGTGCTCAAGCTGCGCATCGAGGGCGGGGAAGCGATCCGGCTCGACAACGTCGAACTGATCTCCTACGAGCACTCTTACGACATCCGGCTGGCGATGGTGCAGCGGGTGCTGCGCTTCCGTGACCGCGCCGGCCGGGAGACGACGCTGCGCAGCCGCCGCTTCGTGAGCATGGCCCAGAGCCACCAGGCCGGCATCGAGTGGACGTTGACACCCCAGAACTGGTCGGGTCGAGTCGAGGTGATCTCCGGCCTCGACGGCCGGGTGACCAACCAGATGGTCGCCCGCTATCGCGAACTGGAGGGTCGCCACCTCGACCCGGTATCCCCCCGAACGTTCGGCCCGGAGACCATCGCTTTGAAGGTGCGGACCCGGCAGTCGAACATCTACGTCGCCCAGGCCGCACGGACCCGCGTCTTCCGTGGCGGCGAGCCGGTCGCGGTGGAGCGCGACCTTCACCAGATGCAGGACTACATCCAGCAGGTCCTCGCCTTTGACGTGGCGCAGGGCGAGCCGGTGCGCGTGGAGAAAATGGTCGCGCTGTTCACCTCGCACGACAACGCGATCACCGAGACGCTGACCGCCGCGGGCCGGCATGTGCTGCGCTGCCCGGAGTTCGCCGACGCGTTGGGGGAGCACGCGTCGGCGTGGACGGAGCTGTGGGAGGTCTGCGATGTCGAGCTGCCCCAGGAGCCGCGGGTGCAGCTGCTGCTGCGGTTCCATGTGGCGCACGTCCTGCAGGTCTGCTCGCGGCACACCGCGCGCCACGATGCGGGCGTGCCGGCCCGCGGGCTCAACGGCGAGGCCTACCGCGGGCACGTGTTCTGGGACGAGCTCTTCATCTATCCGTTCCTCAACTTCCGGCTGCCCGACGTCACCCGTGGGTTACTCCTTTACCGCTACCGCCGGCTCACCGAGGCGCAGGCCGCCGCCCGCGAGGCGGGCTACCGGGGCGCCATGTTCCCGTGGCAGAGCGGCAGCGACGGCACCGAGGAAACCCAGGTCGTGCACCTCAACCCGCTGTCGGGACAGTGGGACCCCGACCACAGCCACAACCAGCGCCACGTGAACGCCGCGATCTTCTACAACGTCTGGCAGTACTACCAGGCCACGGACGACAGGGAGTTCCTGCGCGACTACGGCGCCGAGCTGATGCTCGAGATCGCGCGCTTCTGGGCCTCGATTGCGCACTACAACCCGGAGCGTGACCGCTACGAGATCCACGGCGTGATGGGGCCCGACGAGTTCCACGAGCGCTACCCCGGCGCCGAGGAGGGTGGGCTGCGCAACAACGCCTACACCAATGTGATGGTGGCCTGGATCGCTGACACCGCCCCGCGCGTGCTCAACCTGTTGCCGGGTACCCGCCGCGCTGCACTGCGGGCCCGTCTCCAACTGACCGACGACGAGCTGCACACCTGGGCGGAGATGAGCCGCAAGATGTACGTGCCGTTCCACCCGGACGGCATCGTCAGCCAGTTCGAGGGCTATGTCGACCTCGAGGAGCTCGACTGGGAGCGCTACCGCGCCCAGCACCCGAACATCCAGCGCCTGGACCGCATCCTCAAGGCCGAGGGTGAGGATCCCGACCGGTTCAAACTGGCCAAGCAGGCCGACACGGTCATGCTCTTTTTCCTGTTCTCCGACCAGGAACTCCGTGCGCTGTTCACCCGGCTCGGCTACGACTACGACCCGGAGCTGACCCGGCGCACGATCGACTACTACGACCGGCGCACCTCGCACGGCTCGACGCTCAGTCTCGTCACCCACGCCGGGGTGCTCGCCGGCCTGGATCCGAACAGCTCATGGAACCGGTTCATGCGCGCGCTGGACAGCGACATCGGGGACGGCCAGGGTGGGACGACCAAAGAAGGCATCCACATGGGTGTCATGTCCGGGACTCTGGACCTGCTGCAGCGCTACTACGTCGGCAGCGACGTCCGCGACGGCATACTGTACTTCGCTCCTACCCTACTCGACCGGCTCGACGGGCTCGCGTTCTCGATGCAGTTCCGTGGTACCCCGCTGCGGGTGTCGATAGCCGGCCACGAGCTGACCGTGCATGCACTGCCCGAGGGCTTCCGCGGACCGGTCCGCATCGGCGTCGGCGACGAGGTACGCGAGCTCGGAGCGGGCGACAGCTGGGTGTTCAACCTGTCCCGACAATCCGAGCCGGCGGAGACGTAGGCTGCGGGGATCAACCTGCCCCACAATCCGAGCCAGCCGAGCAGAGCCACCTGAGCAACGAGGAAGGGACCCACCGTAGCGGCAGGGTGTAGGGCCAGAAACTCTGCGCACTCATGCGGCATGCGGATATTCATGGAGAAGTCCGCCGAGCTGCGGGCCCTCCATCGATCGGTCACTTGCGGCCGCCGCCCGACCGGAGCACCGTGGGCGAACCGGCGGCGCCGTCGGGGCGCTGCCCCGATTCAGAGGAGTGGAACCGTGCACGCACGTTCCACCACGATCCGTGGGCGCCCGGAAACCGTCGACGACGGTATCGCGTTCTGCCGCGACGAGGTGCTCCCGATGTGCCGAGAGTTGCCCGGCTGCGTCGGGCTATCAATGATCGTCGACCGGGGGTCGGGCCGGTGCATCGCCACCACCTCGTGGGACTCGATCGAATCCATGCGCGCGACCGCCACCCAGATGCAGCCGATCCGGCAACGCGCCGCCGAGATCTTCGGCGGTACCCCCGAGGTCGCGGAATGGGAGATCGCGGTGATGCACCGTGATCACCGGTCGGCCGACGGGGCCTGCGCACGGGTGACCTGGCTTCGGGGTGAGCGGGCCGCGATGAACCGCGCAGCCGACGTCTTCAAGCTCGCCCTCATGCCCGAGATGGAGACGTTCGACGGCTTCTGCGGGGTGAGCCTTATGATCAACCGCGAGACCGGGCTGGCCGTAACGAGCGTCGCGTTCGACAGCCGCGCAGCGATGGAAGGAACCCGGGAACAAGCCAGGGGGCTGCGGGCGCGAGGCTCGGCCGAAGCCCGACTGGAGATCACTGGAAGTAGCCGAGTTCGAGCTGGCACTCGCCCACCTCGACGTGCCCGAGCTGGTCTGACCCAGCCCCGCGGCCATAGCCCGATGCCGCTGCACATCACCGACACCGGGCTGCGGCCCGCGCGCCGGCATCTGGAGCGGCTTCCGCAAGTCCCCACCTCGAGGTGGGGTTGAGAGTGCCGCTGCCCGCCGAGCAAGTTCTACCCAGGTGAGACGAAGTAACAGACGTCCGACCTCGGACGTGGCGCGAAGGGAGTATCGATGACCAGCGTCGAATCGAAGAGCATGGACAAGGCCTGACGAGGCACACTCGCCCGACAAACTCGTGGCAAGTGTCGTGCACCTGGAGCGGTGACGGTCAAGCGGTTGCGGGCGGAGCCGGGATTCCGGTGGTCGAAATGCATTAAGCCCTTGGTCGGCGGCGAAAGCTGTCAGTCCGCCCACTTCGGCTACGTCGTCTCGGGCAACTCCACATCGCCTCCAATGATGGAGCCGAGGTTGACCTGGTTCCTGGTGATGCCTACCGCGTCGACCCCGGACACGACGCGTGGGTACTTGGCGGTGAGCCATTCGTCGCCGTCGAGTTCGAGAGATGAAGGAAGGCCATTATGCAACGGTCCCTCCAACGCGGTCGGCGTTCAGGCAGGGACACCGACGGGCGGGTGCCCCGCGCCTCACGATGTCACGAACTCATCGATGAGGTTCGAGCACTCCTCGGGATCGACCGGAGACGAGGGAGTCGGCGGGTGACGAGACCTACGATCCACGCAATCATCGAGGACGGGCCACGAGCTGGCGAAACCGTGCAGCTCGACGCCGCACACGAGGGCGTGCCGCCCAAGGAGTTCCTGCTCGCCGACGAGCATCTCGGGCCACGCACTGCGGACCACCGACAGGCTCCGTCGGGCAGCGTGTCGACCTACCGCCTTGTGGGTCGTGACGACGAGCGGGACGGCTACGTTTATCGGCTGGCACCGCCAGATTGACCAGGGGCGGACCTCGATGCTGTCCAATAAGATCGCCCCCGCGGCATGAACCGTGTGGGATTCCAGAAGTCGGCCTGAGCTCGTGACCTGCGACGATCGCGGTCCCAGCATTGGGCGTCCGGCCACCGGCGCCGGATGCCGGGGAGCCCGGACGACGGCTCGCCGACGCTGCGGTGCCGATCGGCGCCTGACCGCGTGTTGGGTCCGCCTCCGGGCACGGTACTGAACGAGTGTGGCAGCCGAGATACACGTGCCGGACCAGGTCCGCCAGCTGCGCGCCTGCGGGTACTCCCCCAAGCAGATCGCGAACACCCTCGATCTCCGCCCGGCCGTCGCCGCACGGCTCGTGCGCATGCTCGCCGCCGAGTAGGCCGCGGCCGCACCCGAACCGGCGGTAGTCGGATGCTGGGTCAGCCCGGGGTGGAGCCCAACCGGCGCCGGCGGGTCGGTCCGCCATCACAATGCGACTTTCGACTCCCCCGCGGTGACCGCGGTTGCGGGCGACGCGCAGTGCGCTGGCCGCCGCCGTGTGGGTGCCGAAGACCCTGTCACGGCATCTGATCAGCTCTTTCGCGTCCAGCCGACGCCCGCAGCCACAGCCTGAATCCCGGCCAGCGTCATCGCTCGCTGTGGGCCTTCGACTCGCGTACCTAACGCTTGCCCACGGACTGAGTGCCTGGATCCACCGTAGAAATCGTCTGTGATTGCGGGGCGTGACGCACGAATGCCCTTCTGACCTGGGACAATGGACTTGCTGAGGGTCCGGTGTCACCACGAAGAAGGGCATCCGCTGGATGCAACTATCTCACGCTCGTCGCGCGATGTCGGTGCGGTTCGATGATCCGAATCTCGTGTCGTGCGCTGGGCTCGCACCGGTCATGGCGCTGACCTCGCGGTGCGGGCTGGCGACGCTGCTGACCGAGCGGCTGCGGATCGTCGCTCGCGGCGGGGCGAATGCCACCGCGAAGATCCTGGCGGTGGTCATGGGCATAATCGCCGGCGCCGACGGCATCGATGACATGGACCTGCTGCGCCACGGTGGGATGGGCCGGTTGTTCACCGACGTCCGCGCACCCTCGACGTTGGGCACGTTCCTGCGCGTGTTCGCCTTCGGTCACGTTCGCCAACTCGACGCGGTCGCCGCCGAGCTGCTGGCCCGGCTCGCCGCGGCCACCCCGATCCTCACCGACATCTCAACGGTGGCGTTCGTCGACATCGACGACACCGTCGGGCAGACCTTCGGCTGTGCCAAGCAAGGCGCCGGGCGCGGCTCAGGCGCCGAACGTCTTCGCGCCATGCTCGTGAAGGCCGGGGACGACGGGTCCAGGCTGCTCATTGCGGCCTCAGGTTGAGTAAAGTGCTGGCCGGAGGCGGTTATGGTGTCCGGGATCAGCCTCGAGGATCGCTACACGGTGCCGGGTCGTCATTGGCATCCGCTGGACGACGGCCGGGTGCAGTGCGATGTGTGCCCGCGGGCCTGTCGGTTGCACGAGGGTCAACGGGGTCTGTGCTTCGTCCGGGGTCGGGTGGCCGACCAGGTGGCGCTGACGTCGTACGGTCGGTCGAGCGGTTTCTGCGTGGATCCGATCGAGAAGAAGCCGCTCAATCATTTTCTGCCGGGCAGCGCGGTGTTGTCGTTCGGGACCGCGGGCTGCAACCTGGCGTGTCGGTTCTGCCAGAACTGGGACATCTCGAAGTCTCGGGAGATCGACCGGCTGTCCGACGCCGCGGGCCCGGACGACATCGCCGAGGCGGCGGTCCGGTTGGGGTGTCGCAGCGTGGCCATGACCTACAACGACCCGGTGATCTTCCTCGAGTACGCGGTCGACGTCGCCGACGCGTGCCGGGCCCGGGGGATCAAGGCGGTGGCGGTGACGGCGGGCTACCTGACCGACGCGCCGCGGCGAGAGCTGTTCGCCCACCTCGACGCGGCGAACGTGGACCTCAAGGCGTTCACCGACGACTTCTATCACCGCACCTGCGCGGCACACCTGCAGCCGGTGCTGGACACCCTGGTGTACCTGCGGCGGCACACCGACGTGTGGTTCGAGATCACCACGTTGCTGATCCCCGGGCACAACGACTCGGATGCCGAGATCGACACCGAGTGCGCCTGGCTCGCCGACAACCTCGGCGCCGACGTCCCGCTGCACTTCACCGCGTTCCACCCCGACTTCAAGATGCGAGACGTCCCTCCGACGCCGCCGGCCACCCTGCGGCGGGCCCGGGAGATCGCGCTGGGACACGGGCTGCGGTTCGTCTACACCGGCAATGTCCACGACGCCGAGGGTGGCCGGACGACCTGCCCGGGCTGCGGCGCCGCGGTGGTGGAGCGGGACTGGTACCGCATCGACCGCTACCGGCTCACCGACGACGGACGGTGCGCCGGATGCGGCGACAGTGCTTCCCGGCCGCTTCGACGGGCCGGTCGAGCGCTGGGGGCCGCGCCGGGTACCGGTATCGATCACCAGCGGGATCCGGTCCTGAGCTCGTGGCGGGCGGCGGGGTGCGGGTGCGCCCGGCGGCGGTCGCCGGCCGGTTCTACCCCGGTGACGCCGACGCGCTCGCCGCGCTGGTGGACGCGCTGCTGGCGAATGTCCCGCCTCCGCGGCGACGTGTGCGGCCGGTCGCCGTCGTCGCTCCGCACGCGGGCTTCCGGTTCTCCGGCCCGGTGGCGGCCACCGCCTATGCGCACCTGGCCCCGTGGCGCGGGGAGGTGGCCAGCCTGGTGGTGCTCGGTCCCGCCCATTTCACGCCGCTGCACGGCATGGCGATCCCGAGCGTCGGGGCCTTCGCCACCCCGCTCGGTCCGGTTCCGGTCGACGCCGACGCACGCCGGGTCGCGGCCAGGCTCTCCGCCGTCGTGGTCGACGACCAGCCGCACGCGGGCGAACACGCCATCGAAACGCAGCTACCGTTCCTGATCCGCACCCTGGGCCCAGGGGTACCGGTCCTCCCCATCGTCGTGGGCGACACACCGCCCGCGGCCGTCGCCACTGTCCTGTCCACCCTGCTCGCCGCGGCCGGCACGATCGCCGTCGTCTCCACCGACCTCAGCCACTACCTGAACCGTGCGCAGGCCCGCGAACGCGACACCCACACCGCCGCCGCCGTCCGCGCCCGCAACAGCGACGCGCTTCGACCCGGCGACGCCTGCGGCTTCCACCCCCTGCGCGGGCTGCTGCGCCACGCCGTGGACCGCGACCTCGTCGTCGAGCAGCTCCAGCTGGCCACATCGGCCGACACCGGAGGCGATCCCCGGCGCGTCGTCGGATACGGAGCCTTCCTGTTTCACAAGGCAACCGGCGAGTCCACCCGGTGACCCCGGCACGGCCCGCGCCGTCGCGGCCGTGGTCGGCTCCGGGAGTGCGGTGGCGAACCTAGCGTCGGCCGGCCAGGACCTCGGCGAGAACGGCGGCGTTGCTCGTCGCCGAGTCCCGGCTCGCGGTCAGCAACGTCAGCGTCCGCTCCCGGGCGAGCCGGCGCAGGCACTGGACGGCCTCGGCGGCGTCACCGGTGGAGAGCTCGGTGCGGTAGCGCTGCCGGAACTCGGGGAACCGGTC
>CAWADQ010000036.1:0-115877 GCA_963780835.1 uncultured Actinomycetota bacterium
CACGAGAAGGACGTTCTCCGGAGAATTGCCACGCATCGTGCAGGTCGGCACCTCACCGCGGAACAAGGCGACATATGGCCGACTCGGCCGCGGTTCGCTCGTGATGCCCAGCGCCGACCGCTGCTCCGCCGTCAGGAGCGAGCACGGGTCCACCCCGTCCAGGCGGATCTCCCGGGGGCGCGGGGGCAGCAGCACCCCCGTCGGCGCCGACGGCGTCCCCGCCACCACCGTCGTGCACCCGGCCGCGAGCAGGGCCGTCACGAGGAGGGGCGCGAGACGCACCGCGCGACGGTAACGCAGCGAAGATGGCGCGTGCACGCACACCGTGCAGGGCTGCCGCACCTGCTGGGCGGGGTGCGTCGACGCGCCGGGGTGTGCGACGCGCGGTTAGCGTGGAGCCATGTCCACGGAGACCACCACCCGCTGCGCGGTCGTCGGCGGCGGTCCGGGCGGAGTGGTGCTGGCCTACCTGCTGGCCCGGGCGGGCGTGCCGGTCACGCTGCTCGAGTCCCGGCCCGACTTCGACCGCCGGTTCCGTGGCGACGCGCTGGCCCCGCCCGTGCTCGAGGTTCTCGACGATCTGGGGCTCGCCGATCCGCTGCTCGCCGCCGTGCCGCACGGCACCGCCGACGCGTTCGTGTGGCGCACCCCCACCCGCACCTACCGGCTGGCCGACTACCGGCGCGCGAGCGCGAAGTACCCGTACTACGCGCTGGTCCCGCAGGGCCGGTTCCTGCCGTTCGTGGTGCAGGAGGCCGCTCGCTTCCCGGGGTTCCGCGTCGAGATGGGGGCGCGGGCGTCCACGCTGCTCCGCGACGGCGGCGGCCGCGTCGTCGGCGTCGAGTACACCCGTGGCGGAGCCCGGCAGCGGCTGCACGCGGACCTGGTCGTCGGCGCCGACGGGCGCAACTCGAAGATCCGGACACTCTCGACGGTCACCGCCACCGAGCTCGGTGCGCACCTGGACATCTGCTGGTACGAGGTGCCCCGCCGGGACGACGACCCGCCGCTGTCGGGCCTGGGGATCATCGCCGAGCCCGGCGCCTCGCTCGCCGTCCTCGGCCAGGCCGACAGCTGGCAGCTCGGCTACCTGATCCCTGCGGGGACGTTCCCGGCGCTGCGCGCAGGCGGGATCGCGCCGGTGGTCGGGGCGTTCCGTCGGCGGCTGCCCTGGCTCGGCGACCGGCTCGACGGGCTGAGCGAGGTCAACCAGCTCACCCTGCTGCCGGTACGGATCACGTCGGTCGACCGGTGGAGCGAGCCCGGTCTCCTCCTGATCGGCGACGCCGCGCACGTCATCTCGCCCGTCGGCGGGAACGGCCTCAACTTCGCGGTGCTCGACGCGGTGGAAGCGGCGAATCGGCTGGTCGGGCCGCTGCTGGCCGATCCGGTCGACCCGGAGGCGGTGGATGCGGCGACCGCCGCCGTCGAGGCCGCCCGCCGTCCGTTGGTCGACCGCGACCAGCAGCAGCAGAAGCGCGCCGAGCGCGGTGCGGTGCACCGGCTCCGCACCGCCGATCCACGCCCGCCGCGCGTCCTGCGGGTGCTCTCGTCCCTTCCCGGCGTCGCCCTGCTGGTCGCGCGCCGGGGTGCCCGGGCGCTCGCCGCCCCGCCGATCGACGCCCGGATCCTCCGTCCGGCGGGCGTCCCGCGCTGACCCACCGGCATGATCGGCCGTTGAGTGACATGAGCTGCACCGGTGCAGCTCATGTCACCGGTTCGACGATCATGAGCCGGGTGGGTCGTCACACGTGAGCACCGCCTGGATGACGTGGCGGCGGCGCGCCGCGAGGTCCGCGAGCAGCGCCGGGCCCTCGGCCAGGGGGACCACGTCCGTGACGACGTGCTCCCGCACCGCCGGGCCGTGGGCGCGCAGCAGCGCGATCGTCTCCGCCGACAGCCGCTCGCGGTCCCACATGTGCGCGGTGCCGCGCGGCACCCGGCCGATCTGCGCGGTGCGCACGCCGAGCCCGTTGTGGTGGAACTCGGCGCCCAGCTGCAGCGCGGCGCCGTCGTCGGTGTAGAAGGCGAGGTCGATCACGGCGCCCTGCGGCCGCAGCAACCGCAGTGCCAGCGCCAGCGCGGCGCTGCGGCCGCGGCACTGGAAGACGACGTCCGCCCCGCGGTCGCCGGCGCCGCGCCGCCAGCGGGACTTGAGCGCGACGGCGACGTCGCCCTCGTCGGGGTCGAGAGAGGTCAGGCCCAGGCCCTCCGCGGCCGCCCGGCGCATCGGGGTGGGGTCGAGCACCACGACCTCGTCCGCGCCGTGGTGCCGCGCGAACAGGCCGGTGAGCAGGCCGACCACCCCGCCGCCGACGACCGCCACCCGTCGCCCGCGGACGCCGTCGCCCAGCACGCGCACGTCGCGGCCGTGCTCCTCCACGGCGGCGTGCAGCAGCCCGTTCGCACAGATCGGGCCCATGTGGGCCACGTAGATGCCGAGCAGCGGGTCCAGGTCGGGCGGCACGGGGACGATCCGGTCGCGCAGCGGGTCGGCGCGGTAGCCGGTGCGGTGCCCGTAGGTCATCGCGACGAGGTCGCCCACGGCGTACCCGAGGCCGTCGGGAACGTCGGTGACCTCGGCGACCTCCATGTAGCCCAGCCGCTCCACCGGGTAGCCCGTGCCGGGCAGGTCGGTGCGGAACAGGCCGAGCTCCGGGTCGAGCGACGAGGTCAGTGCCGGGTTCGTGCCGGTGAGGAAGCTCAGCTCGGTGCCGGCGGACAGCCCGGTGTAGCGGGTGCGGACCGTCACGGGTCCGTCCGTGGCGGGTACCGGGCGGACGGCGGCGCGTCCCGGCTCCTCGACGACCAGCGCGAGGTCGGTGCCGGGTGGTGTGTGGTCCGTGCCGGAGCCGGGGTCGTGCGGCGCAGGACGGTTCACCGGAGTCGCTCCGGCGCACCCGAGGCGGCCGAGCGCGCGACAGCCGTCGCCAGCCGGTGGCTGCGCAGCGCCTCCTCGTAGTCGGGCGGCGAATGGAGCGGGTCGACCGGGCGGCCCGCCACCGCGTCGACGAACGCCCGGTCCGCGGCGACGCACGCCGTCCACCGGTCGAACTCCGCGCGGGAGGACACCACGCCGTCGTACACCTCCAGCCAGTCCTCGCCGACGCCGACCACGAGCCCCTCCGCGACGATCTCGATGCCGGCGCGGTGCTTGGCGCCGAGCACGGAGGCGGTGCCGAGCGTGCCGACCGCCCCGTCGACGAACGACAGGAGCGCGACCACGGCGGCGTCGACGTCACCCCCGGGGACGGTGCCGCTCGCGCTGGCCTGCACCACCTCGACCTCGCCGACCAGCACCCTCGCCAGGTCCAGGAGGTGGATGGCCTGCTCCACGACGGGGCCCCCGGAACGGGCCTGGTGCAGCCACCACGACACCGGCGGCACCTTGTCCCACCAGGTCCCGGAGACCAGCCGGACCGTGCGGTGGGCGAGCAGCTCCCGGGCGCGCGCCACCGGCTCCGCGCAGCGCCAGTGGTGGCCGACGCGGGTGAGCACGCCCGCACGGCGCAGGCGCGCGGCGATCGCCTCGGCGGTGGCCAGGTCCGTGGCGAGCGGCTTCTCCACGAACACCGCCACCCCGGCGTCCGCCACCTGCACCTCGGCCGAGGTCTCCGCGGGGTGGTGCGCGAACGGCGGCACGCAGACGTACACGGCGTCGAGGCCCAGCGCGAGCAGGGCCCCCACGCCGTCGACCGCCGCGGTGCCGAACTGCGTGCCGAAGGCCTCCGCCCGAGCGCGGTCGACGTCCGTGGCCGCGACGAGGGTGACGTCCTCGAACCCGGACAGGACCTGTGCGTGTCGCGTCGCGACGCCACCCGTTCCGACGAAGCCGATACGGCAAACGGGGTGGTTTGCCGGGTTTCTGGTCACCATGCGAGTTCCATACCTGGATTATCTACGGGGGAAACGGGCACCGTCCCGCGTATGACGATGACGGTGCTGGTGAACGCCGGACCATGGCTCTCGGTGCCGCCGCCGGGCTACGGCGGGATCGAGAACGTGCTCGCAGCACTCGTGCCCGAGCTGCGCAAGCGCGGCGTGCGGGTGGTGCTCGCGACGGTCGGCAGCAGCACGCTGCCGGTCGAGGACCGGGTCGCGGTGTTCCCCGACGGCCGGTTCGCGGACCTGCAGCGGCCCTACAACCGGGTGATGCGGCGTCGCGGCCGCCCACCTGCATCGCGTGGTGCGGGAGCTGCGCCGCCGCGACGACGTCGTCCTCGTGCACGACCACCAGGAGGCGTTCGGGCTCACCGTGCTCGCGGCGCTCGGCCGGAGCTGCCCGCCGGTGCTGCACACCCTGCACTGGGACCTGCGCAAGCATCCGGAGCTCTACGGCAACGTCGACGGCGGCGGCTCGCTGTGGGTGAACGGGGTGTCGTTCGCCCAGCTCACCACGGCGCCGGCGGCGCTGCGGGCGCTCAGCGTCGGGCACGTGCACCTGTCCACCCCGCTCGCGGTGCGACGCCGACCGCCGCCCGGCGGTGCGCAAGGGCGAGCACCTGGTCGTGATGGGGCGCGTGACGCGCTACAAGGGCCAGGCCGTCGCGGCGCAGCTGGCCCACCGCACGGGTGCCGAGGTGGTGCTCGCCGGTCCGGTGGGGCCGTATCACCGCCCGGAGGAGCTCGCCGGGCCGGACGTGGACGAGGACAACCCGGACGTCCGCTACTGGCGCGAGGAGGTCGAGCCGCTGGTCGACGGGCGGCGGGTGCGCTGGGTGGGCACCGTGGCGGGCGAGGAGCGCGACGACCTGGTCGCCACGGCGCGCGCCTCGCTCGTCCCGATCGACTGGGAGGAGCCCGGCGGGACGGCGGTCGTCGAGTCGCTCGCACTGGGCACGCCGGTCGTCGGGTTCCGGCGCGGGTGCCTGCCCGAACTGGTGGAGCACGGCCGCACCGGGCTGCTGGTCGACCCGGGCGACGTCGACGCGCTGGCCGTCGCGGCGGCGGAGGCCACCCGGCTGAACCCCGACGACTGCCGGCGTGAGGCAGCGCGGCGCTTCACCCCGTCCCGGATGGCCGAGCGGTACCTGCGCCTCTACGACAAGGTGCTCATGCGCAGCGGGCGTCCTCGGGTGCACGAGGCGGTCCGCAACGGCGTCGGCGGAGCCTGACTCCTCGGCGCCCGTCGCAGGAGTGAGGCCCCGTCCGCGGGCGGACGGGGCCTCACGAATCCGGCAGGGCCTCAGCTCTTGAAGACGTCCTTGACCTTCTCCGCCGCCTGCTTCAGGTTGCCCTTCGCCTGGTCGGCGTGGCCCTCGGCCTCGAGGTCGCGGTCGTCGGTCGCCCGGCCCACGCCCTCCTTGACCTTGCCCTTGAGCTCGTCGCTCTTGGCGTCGATCTTGTCGTCCGTACCCATGGGGTCTCCTCACGTCGGCGTTGTCCCGGGGCTACCCCGGGTCCGCGGCACCTACACAGCCGGTGAGAGGCTGTGTCAGGCCCACCGGGTCGGGCCCACCGAGTCAGAGCCGGCCGGGCAGGGGGAGCAGCCGGCCGACGACCCGCCCGACGACCGTGTCGACGGGCACGGTGCCGAAGTTGCGGGAGTCGATCGAGTCGAACCGGTTGTCGCCGAGGAGGTACAGCTCGCCCGGCGGCACGACGTCCGGGCCGTAGTAGACGCCGTCGAGGAAGTCCGACGTGTAGTGCTCGGAGACCGGCCGCCCGTTGCGGACGAGGACGCCGTCCTCGAAGCCGATCGAGTCACCGCCGACGGCGACGACCCGTTTGACGATCAGGCCGTCGCCGACCGGGTCGTGCACGACGACGATGTCGCCGATGCCCGGGTGGCGGCCCGCGTCGCGCTTGTCGAGCAGCAGGTGGTCGCCTGCCGAGATCGTCGGGGCCATGCTGTCCGACGGGACGCGGATGGCCTGGACCGGCAGCACACCGGAGACCAGCAGCACGGCCAGCGCGACCACCAGGCACCCGGCTCCGCGCAGCAACCACCGCGGCCGGCGGGCGCGGGGAGTGGCGGCCGAGGGTTCCGGCCCGGCGCTCACACCAGGCCCGTGGCCCACGCCACCCACAGCCCCACCCCGACCAGCATCATCGTGGTGGTCGACCACCGGCGCAGCGGTTCGGGCAGCAGGGCCGGCGCGGTGGCGAGGGTGACCAGCTCGGCCACGACGACGGCGGTGCCGAGGAGGTCGGGGTCCTGGGGGCGGTCGTTGTGCACCGTGTGCACGCCCCCGAACGGGAGGTTCAGCGTGCGGCTCGCGACGTAGAGCAGGACGAGCCCGAGCGTGCCCAGCAGGACCGCGACCACGAGGCCGGCAGCGGCCGTGCCGCGGCCGATCCGCCCGGCGACGACGACCTGCACGGCCGCGGCGACGAGGAAGAACGCGGTGATGCTCCAGCCGTGGCTCAGGTGCACGAGCGCGGCGATCACGTGTCCCGCGGCGGCGGCGTAGAGGCCGACGGCGGCGAGCAGCGCGGGTGAGATGCGCCGGCGGGCAGCGACTCCGGTCGTCGGGCCGACCCCGGCCGTCGGGCTCGGGCTCACGTCGGTGGTCATCGCGCTGCTCCTGGGTGCCGGTCGCCGGACGGGTGCTGGCCGGACCGCACCTACCGGCCCACCGGAGTCAGTCTGTGGGCGACGGGCTGCTCGGGGCAGCCGCACGTGAGGGTGGGACGGCCCCCGAGTTGGGGGGTACCGCCGCCTCCGGCATGCCGTTCACCGCCGGCTCGCGCGCCTCCTCGGCGCGGGTCGGGCTCGCGGTCGGCGGAGCCGGGTCGACCGAGCCCTCGACCGGCACCGAGGCCAGCGCCACCGTGCCGCCCTCCGGGCGTGCCTCGATCGTCAGGCTGCCGCCCTGGTCCGCGATCCGGTCGATGAGCAGGCGCAGCCCCAGGTGGCCCTCGGCCCGCTTGTCGAGCTGATCCGGGCGGATGCCGATCCCGTCGTCGGCCACCCGGAGCATGACCGCGGGCGTCGGTGACGTCCGGTCCGGCCCCAGGTCGATCTCGACCGCCGACGCCTGGGCGTGCTTGGCGACGTTCGCCAGGGTCTCGCGGGCCAC
The DNA here is from genome assembly GCA_963780835.1 of uncultured Actinomycetota bacterium. Lineage (GTDB taxonomy): Bacteria > Actinomycetota > Actinomycetes > Mycobacteriales > Pseudonocardiaceae > Pseudonocardia. Next base: position 7,023 of record CAWADQ010000036.1, read on the forward strand.
GCGGTACAGCACGGCCGCGACCTCCGACGAGGCGCCCGGCAGCTGCTCGGCCCGCACGTGCACGGTGACCCCGGACTCCCGCAGCGGCGTGGCGAGGTCGTCGATCGCCCCGGGGAGACCCGCCCCGCTGAGGTCCGGGGGATAGATGTCGACCATCAGCCGGCGCAGCGACTCGACCGCGCCGCGCACGACCTTGCCCACGTGCTCCACGCCGGTGGACGCGGGCCCGTCGACCCGCCGGGCGACCGCCGCGAGGGCGTACCCGGCTCCGGCCAGATCCTGGACGACGCCGTCGTGCAGGTCCGCCGCGATCTGGCGGCGCTCCCGTTCCGACGCCGACAGCGCCCGCTCCAGCAGGGCCGCGCGCTCGGCCTCGTGCCCGGCGACCCGGCGGGCGAGGGACACCGTGATCGGGGTCTGGATGAGCTGCAGGAGGAGCAGCGCCCCGACGGCGAGCGGCACGATCCGCAGGACGAGGTTGTTCGCCGTGGTCTCCACCCGGTCGTAGCTGAGGTAGATCTCGAACGCCAGCGGCGCCTGCCCGGGCAGCCGCAGCGGCGCGTACACCTCGACGAACCGGTCGTCGCCGGGGATCGGGCCCGTCTCCGGCTCGGTCGTGACGTCCGAGGTCACGGCGCCGGAGTCGATCGCCGCGGCGGCCTCTGCGGGGATCGGGAGGCGTTCCCCGATCTCGGCCACGTCGTCTGCGTAGATCACCGTGCCGGTGCGGTCCCAGACGTTGAGCTCGGCGATGGAGCCGTCGCGGATCCGGTTCGCGACGGCCCGGTCCAGCTCCGGCCGGCGCGACACGTCGCCGGCGAGCACCTCGCCGAGCAGCGGCGCCACCACGAGGTTCGCGGTGCGCTGTGCGACCCGCTCGGCGTCGCGCAGCGCCTCGTCCTGGGCGACCTGCCTGCCGACGAGCACGGCCCCGACGGCGACCACGGCGAGGACCAGTGCCGCGGCGCCGAGGTAGGTGATGAGTGATCGGCGGATCCGCGGGTTGGTCCGCACCCCCGGGCGGTCAGCCACCGTCGGACCGGTCGATGAGCCCGAGCCGTTGGGCCGTCACCACGGCCTCCAGCTGCGAGCTCACCCCGAGCTTGGACAGCAGCGACTTCACGTAGCCCCGGCAGGTGTGCAGGCTGATGCCGAGCACCCGGGCGATGGCCTTGGGCGCCATGCCCCGGTTGAGGCAGTGCAGCACGTCGCGCTCCCGCTGGGTGAGCTCGACGCGCGGCGTGGAGATCGTCGGCTCGGGTGCCGTCGTGGTGGAGCCGAACGCGGAGGCGGCCACCAGCATGCCGCCGTTCCGCGCTCGCCGGAGCACGTCGAGCATCTCGGGCAGCGACCCGTTCTTCGGGACGAACGCCGATGCTCCCGCCTGCGTCGCGCGCAGCACCCACTGCGGGTCGCGGTGCGCCGTGACCACCACGATCACCAGATCGGGGACCACCTCACGCAGCCGTCGCGTCGCGGCCAGCCCGTCCTGGCGGGGCATCTCGATGTCCATGACGACGATGTCCGGCTTCAGCTCGGCCGCCATCGCCACCGCCTCGGCCGCGCTGCCGGCGGTGCCGACGCAGTCGAGGTCCGGTTCGGAGGAGAGCGCCAGCGACAGCAGGTCGGCGAACGTCTTGTGGTCGTCGACGACCAGCACCCGGAGCGAGGCGGCCGCCGCACCGCCCGCCGCGGCGCTCAGCGACGTGGTCATGCCTCACCATTCCCCGATTCGATCGTCGCTCGCCGAACTCGTTCCGGTGATTCGTGGCGTTACAGGCCGAGTATTGCGTCGCCGCTGCCCGCGTTCGCAGTGGGCGCGCCGTCTCCTCAACGTGGAGGACGCCGGACGGTGAGACGGTCGTCACGCCAGCGCACGAGGCAGAACGGGTGTCCGGCCGGGTCCAGGAAGACCCGGAACGTCTCACCCGGCTGCACCTCGTGCTTGCGGGCGCCGAGCGCGACGACCGCCGCCTCGCCGGCGTCGAGGTCGGCGACCTCGAGATCGAGGTGGAGCTGCTGCGGGTGCTCCGCGCCCGGCCACTGCGGTGGCCGGTAGTCCGCGACCTGCTGGAAGGCGAGCGGGGAGGCGCCGCCTGCGGGCGCGAGCTGCACCCAGTCGTCTTCCGTGCGTTCGACGGAGCGCCGAGGACGGCGGAGTAGAAGGCGGCGAGGGCGACGGGATCCGGGCAGTCGAGCGCGACGACCTGCAGGCGCGCGACGGCCGGGGCGGTGACACCGGTCGGCTCGGTCATGGCGCGACGGTAGCGGCGGCCACCGACAGAGACCGCGCCGTCACCGGGATCAGCACCGGGCGGCGCGGCCGAGGTGTCGCCCGACCGCCGGATCCCGCAGGGGTTCACCGGCGGCGTGCCGGGTACGCGATCGGGGTGGACCTGCACTTCCTCTCCGAGTTGACCGAGACCCCCGGCCCCTACGCCACCGTCTACCTCGACGCCTCGCACGACAGCGCGCCCGCGGGGCGCGAGCTGGAGCTGCGCTGGGCGGCGCACCGCACCGAACTGGCCGAGCAGGGAGCCGACGAGCCGACGCTCGCCGCGCTCGACCGCGCCGTCGCCGACGCCGACCCGGCGGTGGGGCGGGGCGGGCGCGTCCTCGTCGCCGCGGGCGGGCGCGTGCTGCTCGACCGCGTCCTGCCCGAGCCGCCGGGCCGCCCGGCGGCGACCTGGGGCCCGGCACCCGACGTGCTGCCGCTGCTGCTCGACGTGCCCGAGCCGCTGACCGCCGTGGTCGTGCGGGTGGACCGCTCCGGCGGCGAGATCATGCTCGCCGGACCGGGCGCGCGGCCCGAGAAGGTCGACGACGTCACCGGGACCACCGAGAACCTCGCACAAGATCAAGAGCGGCGGTCTCGGCGACTGGTCGATCCAGCGCCGCGTCGAGCAGAACTGGCGCGACAACATCGCCGAGGTCGCGGCGCACATCGACACCGAGGTGAGCCGGACCGGTGCCCAGGTACTGGTGCTGGCCGGCGAGGCGCAGGCGCGCTCGCAGCTGCGCGACGCGCTGGCGGAGCGGGCCGCTGCGATCGCCGTCGACGTCGAGCACAGCGGCGGGCGCTCCGGCGGGACGGACGAGCAGCTCGCGGCGGCCGTCGACGCCGCGGCCCGCGACGTCGTCGACCGCCGACGCGCCAGACGGTGCTCGACCGGCTCGACCAGGAGACGGGCCGCCCGGACGGCCTGGCGGTCGGCGGCCTCGAGCCCGTTCTGCAGGCCCTGCGCGCTCAGCAGGTGGACACGCTGCTGCTCGACGGCGGGGTCGAGCGACCGGGGACGCTGTGGGTCGGCGACACGCCGAGCCAGGTGGCCACGGACGCCGAGCGGCTCCGCGGGCTGGGCAGCGAGCCGGTCGCGCAGGTGCCGGTCGACGCCGCGCTGCTCGCGGCCGCCGCCGCGTCGGGCGCCGCGTTCGAGCCGCTCGGCGGCGGGCGCACCGGGCTGGTCGGCAAGCCGGTCGAGGACGGCGTCGCGGCGCTGCTGCGCTACCCGCTGGTGACGCACCAGGGGCCGTGAGCTCCGGGACGGAACGGCCCGGCCCCTGCGGGGGCCGGGCCGTCGTCCGTTGCGGGCATTCAGGCGCCGTTCGTGCTGCTCCGGACGGTGCCCGCGGCGTCCTGGGCCCGGCCCTGGACGTCCTGAGCAGCGAACCGGCCCTCGTCGGCCACGGTCTCCTTGGCGTCCTGCGCCGTGGACCTGACCGACTCCACCGCCTGCTGGGCCGGCTCGCGGAGGTTCTCCTTCACCTCGGCCGCCACCTGCTGGGCCACCGGCTGCACCTTCTCCTGCGCCACCTGCTTGGCCTGGTCGGCGAGCTCCTGCTCGCGGCGCGTGGCCGGCAGCAGCGACGACACCAGCCAGCCGGCACCGAACGCGATGAGCCCGGCGGCCAGCGGGTTGCCGCGGGTCTGGCGCCGGACCGCGGCCGGTGCCTCCTGCACGGCACCCGCCGCCGTCGCCGCCGCGTCCTGGACGGTTCCGGCGGCGGAGGACGCCGCGTCCTGCACCGACGAGGCGGCCGACGAGGCCGTGCCGGACACCCGGTCCGTCGCGGTCGACGCGGCCGACAGGACGCTGCCACCCACGGACTCACCGGACCCGTGGCGGCCGTACGGGTCGCTGCCCATGACCTTCTCCTTCAACCGTGTCGCGGCGTCGCGCGCGCGGTCCACCCGGCGCTCGACGATCTTGCCGGGCGTGACCTTCTCGGTCAGGGCGTCGACGTCCTGGCTCAGCGCGGCCTGGGTCCGCTCGATCTCCCGGCGGATCTGCTCGGGATCGCTCGAGGTGGTCACCGATGTCCTCCTGCCTCGCCCTTGAGGGCGTCGGGAACGTTCTTCAGCGTGTCGACCGTGCGCTCGGGGGTGGGGTTGACCTCCCGCAGCTTCTTGCGCCCGCTCGAGTAGAGGACCGCGCCGACGATGCCCCAGAGCACCGCGACGACCAGCGCGGACCAGCCGTTGCCGATCAGGTGGCCCAGCGCCCACCAGAGGCAGATCGACAGGAACAGCACGGCCATGTACCCGGCGAACCCGGCTGCGCCGAGCGCCCCGGCGGCCTTGCCCGTCTTGCTCACCTCGGCCTTGACCTCGGCCTGGGCGAGCGCGAACTCCTGACGCATGAGCGTCGACAGGTCGCGGGTGACGTTGCCGAACAGTTCGCCGACCGACACGGTCGCCGACGTCCTCGTACGGCCCGGTCGGCGTGGGGCGACGGGGGACACGGCGGCGCCGCGGCGTGCGAGCCCACCGGCGCGCCGACGGGACCCGGCGGCACGGCACCGCCCGGGTACGGGGCCGGCGGGTACTGGCCCGCCGGGTACTGCCCGCCCGGCCCCGCGTTCCGCGGGTGCTGCGGAGCGGTCACCGGAAGTCCCCGCGGCCGGTCCGGTACGGGTCGTCGAGCGGGTCGCTCAGCGGGTCGGCGCTGGTGCCCCGCTCCCCGGCGGGACGATCGAGGTCGTCGACGTACTCCCCGAGGGTGCCGGTGGGCCGGTCGAGCGGGTCCACGGGTGCGGTGGCGGGGACGTGCGGGGCTGCCGGGGGCAGCGGCGCCGCCGGCGACGGCGGCAGGTGGGGCGGAACGGCCTGTCCCTGCGGCGGCGTCGGAGTGTCGAGCGGCACCGCCGGTACCGGCGGGGGCACGTCGAGCCCGGCCGGGTAGGGCGACGGCGGGACCGCCGGTGTCCGGTACGTCGGTGCGGCCGCGAGGTGCTGCGGGGCCGGCCGGAGTCGGCCCGGGCGGAGTCCACGGCACCGCGGGTGAGCCGTCCGACGACCACGCCGGCCGCGGCCGCGCCCAGCAGGAATGCGCCGGGACGGCGGCGGGCGAAGGACCGGACCTCCTCCACGAGGTCGCCGGGCTCCCGCCGGCCGAGCCAGTCGGCCAGGCGGTCGGCCCGCTCCGCGGCCTGCCGCGCGACCTCGGACACCGTGCCGGACTGCTGGCTGCCGTCGGCCATCTCCCGCAGCTCCTGGCTCAGCGCCCGGATGCCGTCGGCGGCCTTCTGCTGGCCGGCGCGTGCCTGGTCCTGGACCTGGCCACGGGCCTCGCCGACGAGGTCGCGCGCCTGTGTCTTCACTTCCTGTGCCACGTTCGCGGCCTGCTCGGCCGCCGTGCCGGCGACCTGCCGTCCGGCGTCCGCCGCGGTGCGGCCGACGTCCGTGGCCTCGTCACGGGTTACCTGGGTGGTGGGCGGCCCGGCGGGGGAGCCGGCCGCTGTGGCCGGCGGGTAGCCGCCGATCTGCTGGCTCATCGCGTGATGACTCCTGGTCTCGGGGGTGAAGGGATCGAGCAGATGGGCAGATACCCCGCACAGGCGGCCGCAACCCTGTTCGATCACTCTTCGTTGCGGGATGTGGCGGAGCGCTCATGCTTCCGGGTGGCTGGGGGTAGCCGGCGTGTGCCCGGCTACGCGCGTGCGAGTGAGGGTACGCCCGCTCGAGACGCCGGCGACGAGCGCCGTGCGGGCGCGCTACGCCGACCGAACCCGCTGGGTGGACGCCCACAGCGCGCGGGCGAAGAGCACCGCGGGCACCCCCATCACCAGCCCGCCGACCACGGCCGAGCCCGGCCGGTCGAAGAACACGACGTGCGCCAGCACGGAGGACCCGTAGGCCCACAGGTAGAGCGCTGCAGCCGGGCCGGACGGCCGGTCGTGGCGGGGCAGCACCCGGTGCAGCGTCCCGACCATGACCACCGCGACGAGCAGCCAGCCCGCGTAGTTCGTCAGCGGCACTCCCGGCACGAGCGGCAGCGCGGGGTGCGGGTGCGCCCACGTCCAGTGCCCGGCGTCGACCATCTGCGGGTCCAGGAACAGGTCCCACGCCGCCAGCGCCACGCCGCCGACCAGCGCCACCGGCAGGCGACGGGCGAGCGTCCGGCCGACGACCAGCGCGGGCCAGGCCATCATCGCCCAGGCCAGCGGCACGACCGCGGGCACGCCGAGCACCTCGGCGCCGAGGTCGCCGGTGTAGGCGTAGGCGCCGAACGGGACGCCCGTGTGCACGCCGACGGCCTCGACGAGCAGGCCGCCCCCGCCCGCGACGGCGAGCAGCACGGCGGCCCCCCGCGGCCCGTGCACGCGCGCGGCGTCGCACACCGAGGCCGCGCAGAACACGAGCACCGAGGCCACGGTGATCTCGGTGCGCACCGCGTCGGCCACCAGCGGGTAGACGATCTGGACGAGCACCGCCGCACCGACCAGCCCCCACGGCAGCAGCAGGCGCACCGGCGGCGCTGCGGCCCGGGGTCCACCGAGCACCCCGCGGGGCAGCGGGACGGTGGTGGGACGGGACATCGGGGTCCTCCGGTCGGACGGGGCGGCGGATGCCGGTGGGGAGCCGGTCCGGCGGACCGATCTAGGCTCGCCGGGATGCCTCGATCCTGCCGGATCCTCCGCCGTCCCGCGTGCCGAGCCCGACGCCGTGTCCCGCACCGCCACCCGGGTTCGCCGTGGTGACCGCCGCTGCGGTGCGGGTGCTCGTGCGCGCGGGGTCGGCGCTCGCGGTGCTCGGCACGCTGCACCAGGCGGTCAACCTCCGGGGGCTGCGCCGGCCCCCCGTCGCCCCCCCGCTCGTGACCGAGCCGGTGACCGTCGCGCTGCCGGTCCGCGACGAGGCGCACCGCGTCGGTCCGACCCTGGCGGCGCTGCTGGCCCAGCGCGGTGTCGCCGACCTCGAGCTCCTCGTCCTGGACGACGGCTCGACGGACGGCACCGGGGACGTCGTCCGGCGCGTGGCCGGCGGCGATCCCCGGCTGCGGCTCCTGCGCGGCACCCCACCCCCGCGCGGCCTCCCGGGGAAGCCGCACGCCTGCGCCCAGCTCGCGGCCGCGGCCCGCGGGAGCGTGCTGGTGTTCGTCGACGCCGACGTGACGCTGGCGCCGCACGCCGTCGCGGCCGCGGTCGCGGTGCTGCGCGGCGCCGGGCTCGACCTGCTCTCGCCGTGGCCGCGCCAGCTCGCCGACGGCGCTGCCCGGCTGGTGCAGCCGCTGCTGCAGTGGTCGTGGATGGTGTCGCTGCCGCTGCGCCGGGCCGAGCGGTCCGCGCAGCCGGCCCTGTGCGCCGCCAACGGCCAGTTCCTCGTCGTCGACGCCGCCGCGCTGGCGCGGGCAGGCGGGTTCGCCGGGGTCGCCGCGGAGGTGCTCGACGACCTCGCGGTGGCCCGCGCGGTCAAGCGCTCCGGTGGGCGGGTCGGGGTGGCCGACGGCGCCGAGCTGGCCGCGTGCCGCATGTACGACGGCTGGGCGGACCTGCGGGCCGGGTACCGCAAGTCGCTCTGGGCCGCGTTCGGGCCCGCCCCGGCGTCGGCGGCCGTCGCGGGCGCGCTGGCGCTGGCCTACCTGGTGCCGCCCCTGGCGGCCCTGCGCGGGTCCCGGGCCGGGTTGGTCGGCTACGCCGCCGCGGTGGTGAGCCGGGTGCTGGCCGCCGCCCACAGCGGCGGGCGCGCGTGGCCCGACGCGCTGGCCCACCCGGTCTCGGTGGCGGCGCTGCTCGGGCTGCTCGCGTCGTCGTGGCGCGGCCACCGGCGGGGCGAGCTGACGTGGAAGGGCCGGCTCCTCGACGGGCGGCCGCAGGGGTCGGCCGGCAGCGCGACGGGCGTCCGCTGTGTGGGCGCGCACGTCGTGACCGGGCCCGGGTGCCGCGGCGCGCTCGGCCGGCGGTGTCGGACGCCCGGGCGGGCCCTGACGTGGCGCGCGTCGTCGTGATCGGGGCCGGGGTCGGCGGCCTGGCCGCCGCCGCCCGGCTCGCGGCGCAGGGCCACCGGGTGGCGGTGCACGAGCGCGCCGCGACCCACGGCGGGAAGCTGGGGGAGTACCGCCGCGACGGGTTCACCTTCGACACGGGACCGTCGCTGCTCACCCTGCCGCAGGTGTTCACCGACCTGTTCGCCGCCACCGGCGGTCCCGCGGACCTGGAGATCGAACCGGTCGATCCGGTCTGCGGCTACCGGTTCGCCGACGGCACCCGGCTGGACCTGCCGTTCGACGCGGCGGCCGTCCCGGCCGCGCTCGACGCCGCGCTCGGTCCGGGGTCCGGTGCGGCGTGGCAGGCGCTGCACGACCGTTCCGCCCGGCTGTGGGACCTCGTCGGCGAGCCGGTCCTGCACCGGCCCCTGCGCGCCCGCGACCTCGCGCGGTTCAGCGCCCGCCTGCGCGACCTGCGCGTGGTCGCCCCCTGGCTGACGGTGCGCAGGCTCGGCGAGCAGCTCCTTCCGGACCCGCGGCTGCGCATGTGGCTGGACCGGTACGCCACCTACTCGGGCTCGGACCCGCGCCGCGCCCCGTCGGTGCTGTCGGTGACGCCGTACGTCGAGCAGCGCTTCGGGGCGTGGTGGGTGCGTGGCGGCCTGCGCCGCCTGGGCGACGCGCTGCTGGAGCGCTGCCGGGCGCTCGGCGTCGCGGTGCACCTGGACTCCGCGGTCGCCGGGATCACGACGTCGGGGCGGCGGGTGTCGGGGGTGCGGCTGGCCGACGGCCGGCCCGTGCCCGCGGACGTCGTCGTCTCCGACGCCGACGCCCGCGTCCTCTACGACCGGCTGCTCCCCGGGCGGGCAGTGGCAGTCCGGACCGTCCGCGCCGTGCTGCGCCGCACACCGGCGTCCGTGGCGGGGTTCGTCCTCCTGCTCGCCCTCGACGCGGCGCGCGACGGCAGCGCCGGCCTCAGCCGGCCCACCGCATCTGGTTCCCGCCCGACTACGACGCCGAGTTCGACGCGCTGTTCCGCCGCCCCGAGCCGGTGTCCGACCCGACCGTCTACGTGCACTCCCCGGCCGACCCGGCGATGGCGCCGGCCGGCGGAGAGGCGTGGTTCGTGCTGGTCAACGCCCCGGTGCACGACCCGGCGGGCGGGGTCGACTGGGATGCTCCGGGCCTGCGGGAGCGCTACGCGGACCGGGTGCTGGAGGTGCTGGCGCGCCGCGGTGAGGACGTCCGCGGCCGGATCCGCTGGCGGGAGATCCGCACGCCCGCCGACCTCGAACGCGACGCCGCGGCACCCGGCGGGGCGATCTACGGGACCGCCTCGCACGGGATGCTGGCCGCGCTGCTCCGGCCGGCGAACCGGTCCCCGGTGCCGGGGCTCTACCTCGTCGGCGGGTCGGCGCACCCGGGAGGCGGGCTGCCGATCGTCGCCCTGTCCGCGAAGATCGTGGCCGACCTCGTCGGGCCGGCCTGAGCGCTACGGGCGATCACCGGCGATGATCGCGGCGAGCGGTGCGCTGCGGTTGATCCCGCAGCCCTGCGATACCGCTGACGGCGATCTTCAGGCGGGGTCGTCGTCGGGAAAGTGGCGCGGGGTCGTGCGGGCGACCCCGATGCAGAGGTGCGCGAACCCGACGGCGCCGACCACGACCCAGCCGATCGCGCACACCGTCGCCCAGTCCCAGCCCGTCAGCGGGGTGCCGCCGGGCAGGGCGCCTGCGCCCAGGCAGGCGACCGTCACCAGCACCAGCCGGGTCGGGCGCTCGGCCACCGTGAGCGCGCCGACGCCGGGCATGCCCGCCGCACCGGCACGGGCGCGGAGGTACTCGTGGAGCAGCGTCAGGGCCCCGGCGGCGACGCACCAGGCAGGCGGTGCGCCGAGCACGGCGAGGGTCGCGACCAGGAGCAGGTCGCCGACGCGGTCGGCCACCGCATCCACGACGGCACCGAGCGGTCGCGCCCGGCCGGTGCGCAGCGCGACCGCGCCGTCGAGCCCGTCCAGCACGCCGGCGAGGACGACGAGCGCCGCGGCGACCAGCGGCCACCGCCCGCCCTGTGCGGCGACGACCGCCGCACCACCGGCGGCGGCGACCCCGGCCACGGAGAGCGCGTCGGGGGAGACCCGCGCGACCGGTCCCGCAGCGAGCCGCTGCACCCCGCGCAGCCAGAGCCGCACGAGCGCGGACGGTCGGATGCCGCCGTGCAGGGCGGCCCAGCCCTGCTCGCCGGTGTGGGCATCGGCAGCCGGGGGCTCGCCGGTCCGGGGCCCGTCTGCCCGGGCGGTACCGGCCCGGCGCCCGTGGGTCGGCGGGTTCCCGGTCACGGCACCAGCGTGACACGCCGAGCCGACGGCGCGTGTGCGGTCCGTGAGGCCCTGCTCGCGGGTCGATGCCGCCCGGAAGATCAGCGTCGACGGTGCGGCCGCACCGGCCTACGGACCGCTGACTCGCCACGGTGCGGCCGCGCGCGGGTTGCCGGTCGGGGCGGCATTGTGGAGGCGTGGACGAGTGGAGGGGCCCGCGGTGACGGCGACCGGTGCGGGCGAGCGGCACGGGCCGGACGGGTCGGCCGAGCCGGGTTGTGCGGTCGAGCCGACTCGTGCTGTGAGCGGGGCGGGGGAGCCGAGGCGCCGGGCGGGGCGAGTCGCGGGCGGGCCCCACCGCCCGCTCGGACGTGGCGCCCGCGAGCTCGTCCGCGGGCTCGGCCGGTCCCACCCCGACAGCGACCTCGCGCTGTGGGCGGCGGGGGCGACGTTCTTCGGCGTCATCGGCATCGTCCCGATCGTGCTGGTGTCGCTGCGGTTGGCGGCGGCACTCGTCGGACCCGACCGGCTGGCCGACGGCGTCGCGGTCGCGGTCGCCGGGATCCCGCAGAGCCACGGCACGCCGGAGGCGCTGCGCACCCTGACCGCCACGGCCCTGACCATGACCCCGCTGCAGACCGCGGTCGTGCTGTTCCCGGCGAGCCTCTACGGGGAGGGCCTGCGGCGCGCGTTCCTGCAGCTCTCCCCGGAACGTCCCGACAAGTTCACCGGCTGGCGCGGACGGCTGGCGCTGCTGCCGATCGTCGCGGTCGCCCCGGTGCTCGTGCTCGCGCTGCTGGCCGCCGGGCCGGTGGTCTCCCCGCTCTACCTCGCCGGGGGAAGCCGGCTGGTGCTCGGCGTCGTGATCGCCTTCCACGTCACCTTCGTGCTGCTGTGGATCGCGTTCCTGCTGCTCTACCGGCTGGTGGGGGCCGGGCGGATCGGGACGCGCGCGCTGGTGCTCGGCAGCTTCGCGAGCGGCTCGGTCGTCGCGGGCTTCCTGCAGGGGTTCCTGCTGTTCCTCGCCATCCCGGTCGACTGGTCGCTGCCCTTCGGCGGCCTCCCGGTGTTCGGGGCCGTCGCCGCGCTCGCGCTGTGGCTGTACCTCATCCACGTGCTGGTGCTGGTCGGCTACCGGCTCACGCTCGTGCTCGACGCCCGGTGGCGCCCGGCCGGTTCCTGACCTACTTCTTCGCCGGCTCGGGCGGGTCGGCGACGGTGTCGGCGGCCTCGGCCCGGCGCTCACCCATCGGCACCGGCGGCCCCGTCGTGGTGTCCTGCTTCGTCTGCTTCTCCGACTCGGCGTTGATCTCCGCGCCGAGCAGGATGATGTAGCCGGTCAGGTACAGCCACAGCAGCAGGACGACGACCCCGGCGAGCGCGCCGTAGGTCTTGTTGTAGCTGCCGAAGTTGTTGACGTAGAGGCTGAAGCCGAGGCTGGCGATCACCCACAGCGCCGCGGCCACCAGGGCGCCGACGCTGGTCCACGTGAAACGCGGCGCGTCGCGGTCCGGAGCGAGCCGGTAGACGACCGCCAGCGCGACCACGATGAGCACCACCAGCAGGACCCAGCGGACGATCTGCACGATCACGTTGATGAACGTGCCGAGCTGCAGCGCGTTCAGCACCGCCGGGACGACGGCGACGAGTGCGAGGGTGAGCAGCACGAAGATGATCGCGCCGAGGGTGAGCAGGAGCGCGGTGCCGCGGAGCTTGATGAAGTTGCGGCTCTCCTGCTCGTCGTACGCGATGTTGATCCCGGTCATCAGGCTGCTCGTGCCGCTCGACGCGCTCCACAGCGCGAGCAGGATCGACACGACCAGGCTGACGCTGAGCGCGCCGCTGCTGGTCTGGGTCAGCGCGACGATCTGGTCGCGGAGCAGCGGCTGGGCCGCCTCGGGCAGCGCCGCGAGCACGCCCTCGGCCTGCTGGGCGATCGTCGCAGGATCGGCCACCAGCCCGAACAGGCTGATCCCGGCGATCAGCGCCGGGAAGATCGCGAGGAACGCGGCGTAGGCGATGCCGCCGGCGAGGATCCCGACGTTGTCCGCCGACGACTCCTTGAACGCCCGGCGGGTGACCTGCCACCAGCCCTTGGGCGGGATCTGGGTGGGCAGCTCGGCCTGGTCGCCGGGGCGGTCCGCGGAGTCCGAGGCCTGGCCGGCCTGACCGGTCGGGCCGGGTGAGGCGGCAGTGACGCCCGGTTCGGCCTGCCCGTTGGTGCCGGGACCGGCCGGGCGGGGTGGCCGGGGGCGGAACGGGTCGACGCGGGCCTGCCGCGCCGTCGACCGGTCCTTGCGCTTGCGCAGCGCGGCCAGCCCGACCACGGCCCAGGCGAGCACCTTGGCGCCCGGCACGTCGGAGGCGGGCCGGCCGGGCGGGTCATCGGGATGGGCGGAGGACGAGGACGACGGCGAGGACGTCAGGGGGCGGGACACAAGGCACCTCGGGCGGTGGTGACGGAACGGGACGGGGTGGCGACCCCGCGTCGGCGGGTAGCCGCCGTGGTCCGGTCTCAACCTCCGGACGCACGCCTGGTGACGTGCCCCACCGCGGGTTTCGCGGAGGGCCGTGCCCACACGCGCCGCGACGACACGGCGGCAGGCGCAGCGCGCCACCGGCGCTCAGCCCTGCGCGACGGGCTCGAGCAGGTCGTTCTCCCGCATCGCGCGCGGCGGCGGCCAGGGCGTGCGGCCGGGGGAGCCGATGCCGTCGTCGTTGGTCGCCAGGGCGCGGGCACGAGTCGTTCCGTCGTTAGGGCGGCACCTCGGAGGGACCCGGATTCCGGCCGCCACCCCCGCAACTCGACCCGATCCGTGAGCGTCGGCAGGCTCGGTTCGGACCCGATGGGAGTCGTCAGTCCGCCGGTGTCTCCGTCGGTGTCGGGGTGTCGTCCGAGGTGTCCCGCCGCGCCGCCGCCGACTCGCGGCCGTACTCGGCGGTCCGCAGGGCGTCGACCGCGTCCGCAGGATGCAGATCAGACTCCGCCTGCTGCAGCGCCGACTCCGCGTTCGCGCCCGGGTCGGGGTTCTCCGTGTCCGCCATGCATCCGGGTACCCGTTCCCCGGATGATCACCTTGCGCAGGAGGACGGCGACGCAGCGTCATTGACGCATCTGCGATCCCTGCGTACGTTGCTGGACTCGTGGCTTACGACCCTCGGACCAGCACCGGAATCCCGACCGAGCCCGTGGGGTCGCTCCCGCGCCCCTCCGTTCTCCAACAGGCCTACGCCCGCTACGACGCCGGCGAGATCGGCAAGGACGCGCTCGCCGAGCAGCAGGAGGCCGCGATCCGCGACTCGATCGAGCGGTTCGAGGCGACCGGCTCGCCGATCATCTCCGACGGCGAGCAGCGGTGGTCGAGCTTCGCGACCTACCCGATCACCGACACGCTCGCCGGGACGGGCCTCGCGCCGACTCTCGGCCCGGGCGGCCAGTTCTTCGCGATCTTCGCCGACGGCCACGGCCGCCAGTTGCCGAAGTTGGAGCGCGGTCCGTTCACCTACGTCAACTACGCCGCCGACTCGCTCGCGAAGTCGCTGCCGCTCGCCCACAGGCCGATGAAGCAGGCCGTCATCTCCCCGTCGATGCTCGCGCTGCTCTACCCGCTGCGCGACCCGGTGGAGGGCTACTCGCGCGACGACTTCGAGGCCGCCCTGGTCGACGAGTGCGAGAAGGACATCCGCCAGGCGTTCGCGACGGGCGCGGCCCGGGTGTCCGTCGACTTCACCGAGGGGCGCCTCGCGACCCGGGAGGACCCGCGTAACCCGTGGACGGGCGCCGGGCTGCTGCCGCACTTCGTCGAGCTGATCAACCGGGTGATGGCGCGCTTCACCGCGGATGAGCGCCGGTCGATCGGCGTCCACACCTGCCCCGGCGGCGACCGCGACTCGGTGCACTCCGCGGACGTGCCGTACGCGAACCTGCTGCCGGCGATGTTCGGGATCAACGCCGGCTACTTCCTCATCCAGATGGCCAGCGAGCGCGAGAAGGACCCGGTGCTCGGGCTCATCGGGCAGAACCTGCGCGACGATGCGGACGGCGTGGCGCAGACCGCCTACATCGGGGTGATCAACCCGCAGAACCCGCGCGTCGAGAGCCCGCAGGAGGTCGCGGAGGCCCTGATCCGCGCGGCGAACCACATCCCCAAGGAGCAGCTGGGCTCGACCGACGACTGCGGCTTCTCGCCGTTCTCGATCGACGAGAAGCCCAACCACGGCTCGCCCGACTACGCCCGGGACGTGGCGTTCCAGAAGATCCAGAACCGGGTCGAGGGCACGCGCCTGGCGGCGGAGAAGCTCGGCCTGTAGAGGGGCTTGTCGATCCGGAGGCGGGTGCGCACCGGGTCGGTGCACAGGCGGGGCCGCCCGTGCATATGGCAGGCGGTGTGCACGGGCTCCGGCGGTGTGCACGGACGCGCACGGATGTGCGCGGTGGTCGGCGTGCACATGCGGGTCGCCCGTGCATACGGCACACCGTGCACACCGTGCGCGCTGGACCGCGCGCTCGCCGACGCCGGCGCGGTGCTGGTGTCCGACGACGGCCGTGGTGTCGCGGCGGACCCGGTGGTGCGCGCCGCGCTCGCCCGGGCCGTGCGGCGCCGGGTGTCCGTGGTGTGGGACCCGCATCCGCTCGGCGCCGACCCGGTTCCGGGCGTCACGGTGGTGACGCGCCCGGCTCCGGTGTGGGTGCGGCGCTCGCCCTCGGCGCGCAGCTCGTCGAGCGGGTGGGACGTCCGGGCCGTCGCGGTCACCCTCGGCGCCCGCGGCGCGGCCGTGCGGCACCGGCACGGGGCATGCGCGGCGGCCCCGGCACCTGCCGTGGCCGGGACCGACCCGTGCGGGGCGGGCGACCACTTCGCGGGGTCGCCGCGCGGCTCGCCGCCGGCGCGACCGTCGACGAGGCCGTGGCCGGTGCGGTCGCGGGCGCCGCCGATCTCGTGGCGCGCGGCGGGGGAGCCGCGGTGCGCCGGGTCGGCGATGCGTGGTGCCAGCCCGAGCGCGCCGTCGTCGGTTCAGCGCGTTGAGCGCGCGATGGCTCTGCGGGTCGGTGCCGTGCAGGTTGACGGCGACGCCGGGTGCGGCGCCCGGCCACGGTACGGCGGTCGGGTCGGGTGTCGGCAGCAGGAGGTCGACGCCCCCGATGCGCTCGACGATCGGGGCCGGCGCGGTGCTCGTCGCCAGCACGAGGCGATGCTCCGTCCGCCCGACCCCGCGCGGCCGCGAGCTGATCGTCCGGGTCGTATCGGCCCCGTCCGAGCCTGGATTGTTGCCGGTTGATCAGCTCGTCGCGGGTGAGGTTGATCGTCCGGGGAGTATCGGCCCCGTCCGAACCTGAATTGCTGCCGGATGATCAGCTCGTCGACGCTTGAGCTGATCGTCCGGGCGGACGGGTCGAGCGTCGCGGCTCCCGGCGCATCCACAAGACCCCGGCGGTCGCGCACGTGCGCGCCTGCCGCCCGTGGCTCGACGCGGAGCTGCGGCTGGTGCGCCCGGCCGTCGTCGCGACGTTGGGCGCGACGGCCGCCACGGCACTGATCGGGTCGAGGTTCCGCATCACCGAGAGCCGGGGGACCGTCCTGGAGTGGGCGGGGGTCGCGCTGGTCCCGACCGTGCACACGTCGGCGATCCTGCGGCTCGACCCGGACGACCGGGACGCGGCGTTCGACGCGCTGGTCGCGGACCTGGCGGTGGCGGCCACCCGACACCCCTGAGAGCGGTACCGCGACACCCGGGGGCAGGGCTACCGCGCGCCGTCCGGCACGTCGACGCCCCACGCCGGCAGCACCCCGCCGCCGTCGCCCGGGTCGACCGGGGCACCGGTCAGGTTGACCAGCATCAACCCGTCGTCGGCCCGGAACGCGACCAGGTCCCGGGTGGGCGAGCGCCCGATCTCGACCCGGCCCTCGGCGAGCCGCGGCACCAGCCACCGCCAGGCGGCGGTCAGCGGCGTCGGGCGGCCTCCGTCGGGCGTGGTGCTGTCGGTCCACAGCGCGGCATACCGGAGCTCGTCGCTCTGCGGGCCCCACAGCAGCGCCCCCAGCGCCCCCGTCTCCGCGAACGCCGCGACGGCGGCGAGGGTGGCCGCGGCACTGGCCGGGCTCTCCGGCCCGGCCGGGACTCCGTCGGGGACGTCCGCGTAGAACTCGGCCCACCAGATCGGCAGGTCCGTGCGGCTGCGCAGCCACCGGTCGACGGCCGCGTACTTCTGGGCGCCGACGTCGAGTGTGGGCGGGCGGGCGCCGTCCCGGGTCTTGGTGTTGCCGTCGACGGCCACGAAGTCGGCGCCGACCTTGTGCGTGAGCCAGTAGTCGACGACGTCGAGCGCCCGGCGGTCGATCGTGCCCCACCGCCCGTGCAGGTCCGACGCGTCCGGCCGCCCCGGGTCGAGGCTGGCGAGCACGACGTACGGGCCGCCGACCGCCACGTCCGGCCGGACGGCCTTCACCGCCCGGTACACCGCGTTGTAGAGCGCCGTGTAGCCCTCCTGGTCCCAGCGGTTCAGGTCGGTCCGGTAGAAGCCCTTGAGCTCGTTCCACACCAGCACCCGCTCGACCTGCGGGTACCGCTGCACGGCCGCCGCGGCGAGCGCGGCGAAGTCGGCGAAGTGCTCGGGCAGCGGGTCGTCCTCCAGCCGCGTCCAGTCGGTCGTCCCGGGCGCGCCGCCCTTCATCCAGTCGGGCGCGCAGCACAGCGTCAGCGTGACCCGCCCGCCGGTCTCCTCGGTGAGCCGCATGCGCCGGTCGAGGCTCTCCCAGTCGTACGTGCCGGGGGCGGGCTCCGGGTTGAGCGTGCCGAACCCCATGAGGTGGTGGTTCTGCCAGACGGCGCCGTGGTCCCCGAGGATCGCGACGCCCCGGTGGCGGGCGGCGTCGGGCTCGTCGGGGTCGAGGCTCCGGCGGGTGTGGGTGACGCCCAGCTGCAGCCGGTCGGCCTGCGGGGTCCAGCGCCACTGCCCGGTCGGCGCGTCCGGTCCGACGGACGCGCTGTCGGCAGGCGGTGCCGCCGTCGTGCACGCCGCACCGGCCACGGTGAGCACGACGGTGAGCACGACGGTGACGGCGGCGGTCCACCGGGGACGGGCGCGGCGGGGCGAGGGCACGGTGGATCCGATCGTCGGCGGCCGGCGGTGCGCCGATCCCGCGCACGCGGGACGCCCGCCGTTTCCCGGGCAAACGAGCCGGTCAGCGCCCGGTGACGCCCTCGGGCAGGCCGTGGTCGTGGGCCGCGCGGTACCAGCCGTCCGTGGCGATCAGGTCGGCGTGCGCGCCCCGCTGCACGACGCGGCCGCCGACGACGACGGCCACCTCGTCGAACCGGTCGAGGTGCGACAGATCGTGGGTGACCAGCAGAACCGTGCGACCCGTCGTGGCGGCGAGGATGTCGTCGAGCACCGCGTCCCGGGTGTCCGGGTCCAGATGCGTGGTCGGCTCGTCGAGCACCAGCACCTCGGGGTCGGCGAGCAGCGCGCGGGCCAGCGCGAGACGCCCGCGCATCCCGCCGCTGAGCCGGGCGCCCTGCGGGCCGACCTCGGTGTCGAGCCCGTCGGGCAGCACCGTGACGTCGTCGGCGAGCCGGACCCGGCGCAGCACGTCCCACAGCTGGTCGTCCGTCGCCCCCGGCCGGGCCAGCAGCAGGTTGTCGCGCAGGCTCGCCGCGAACACGTGCGGGTCCTGCGGCATCCCGGACAGCACGCGGCGGGTGTCGTCGGGGTCGCGCTCGGCGACGTCGATCCCGTCGAGGTGCACGGTCCCGCCGTCGGGGTCGCGGAACCGGAACAGCACCTCGGCCAGCGTGCTCTTGCCCGCCCCGCTGGGCCCGACGACGGCGACGCGCCGGCCGGGGTGCAGGTCGAGGTCGAGCCCGTCGAGCGCCCACGGCTCCTCCGGGCCGTAGCGCACGCGCAGGTCGCGGATGCGGACACCCGTGGCGCCGTCGGCCGGGCCCGATGTAGCGAAAGCGGCGTTCGGTTCACTGGATGCACCCAAAGCCGCTTTCGGTACGTCGCCGCCGGCGCCGTCCGCGCGGGCCCGGACCGCGGGCGGGGTGTCCAGTACGCCGAACAGCCGGGCACCCGACGCCCGCACGGCGCCGAGCCGGGCAGCGGCCGCCGGCAGCGGGGCGACGATCTCGAACGCCGCCAGCGCGGTCAGCACCAGCACGGCCAGCGGGACGCTGCCCAGCGCGCCGTCGTGCACGGCGGCGACCCCGAGCAGCAGCGTGCCCCACAGCGTCAACCCCGCGATCAGGGCGAAGGCGCCGGCACCGAGCCCGAGCTGCGCGGCGTCGCGCCGGGCGATCCGGGTGAGCTCGGCGTCGGCGTCGGTGACCCTCGCTGTGGCCCGGTCCATCGCGCCGTAGGCCAGGAGGTCGGGGACACCGTGCACGGTGTCGATCAGCGCGGTCGAGAGGTCGGCGCGGGCCGCCGTCGCCCGGCGACCGGGCCCGCGGCCCGCCAGGGCGGCGGCCACCGGCACACCGACCCCGGCCAGCAGCAACCCCGCGGCGAGCAGTGCACCGCCGGGCACGAGCAGCGCGGTGCTCAGCGCCACCACACCGGCCCCGGTGACCAGCGCGGCCGCGGGCGGGGTGAGCCCGCGCACGAGGAGGTCCTGCGTGGCGTCGGTGTCGCTGACGAGCCGGGTCACGAGATCGCCGGAGCGGAACCGGCGCACCGGCTCGGTGTGCGCGAGCCGGGCGTAGACGCGGGCGCGGGCGTCGGCGAGCGTGCGCAGCGCGGCGTCGTGGGTGATCAGCCGCTCCAGGTAGCGGGTGACGCCGCGCAGTACGCCGAGCGCCCGGGTGGCCACGATCGCGATGCTGAGCAGGGTCAGCGGCGGCTGCGTCGCCGCCATGGCGATCAGCCACGCCGACACCGAGAGCAGCCCGACCCCCGAGGCGGTGGCGGCCGCGCCGGCGAGCACGCCGAGGGCGAACCGCCCGGCGCGGGGTCGCCCGAGGGCCAACATCCGCAGCAGCGGGTCGCGGCCCCTGCCCCACGGCGCCCGGGTCGCGCCCTCCGCGATCCCACCACTCATCGCACTCCCTCCCGGCGCTCGGTCGGCCCAGGGCAAGTTGGACCGAGCGCGCACGCGCTGTGCTGAATTGTTCGCTCGCTGCGCTCGCTCACGGGGTCACCCCCGACGGCACCATCGACGCGGCCCGCCTCCAGCCGGACGACCTCGTCCGCGAGGTCCGCCCAGCCCGTGTCGTGGGCGACGACGATGCCCGTCGCGCCGTCCAGGAGCCGGGCGACCCCGGCGCGGACGGCCGCCGCGTTGTCCGGGTCGAGGTGCGCGGTGGGCTCGTCGAGCAGCACGAGCGACGCGCCGTGAAGCCGGCGCAGGAAGGCCCGCGCGAGGGCGATCCGCTGGCGCTGGCCCGCCGACAGCCGGGTGCCGCGCTCGCCGAGCCGCGTGGCGTACCCGTCCGGCAGCGCGGCGACGACGTCCGCGGCCTCGGCGAGCGCGACGGCCCGCTCGACGGCCGCGTCGTCGGCGTCGGGCACCCCGAGCCGCACGTTGTCGGCCACGCTGGCGTCGAACAGGTACGGCCGCTGCGGCAGCCACGCGATCCGGCGGCGCCACTCCTGCACCGGCAGGTCCGCCAGGTCCGTCCCGTTCACCGTGATCAGCCCGCCGTCGGCGTCGGCGAAGCGCAGCAGCACCGAGAGCAGGGTCGTCTTGCCCGCCCCGCTCGTCCCGGTCAGCAGCAGCGTCCGCCCGGCGGGGACCACCAGGTCGACGCCGTCCAGCGCCGGCACGGTGCGCTCGGGATGGGTGAGGCGCACACCCGCGCAGCGCAGCTCCACCGGGCCGTCGGGCACGGCGGCGCCCCCGGTCCGGTCCGGGGGGACGCGGCCGGGCCGCTCGAGGACGGTGAAGACCTGCTCGGCGGCCGCCACCCCCTCCATGCTCGCGTGGAACCGCGCCCCGACCTCGCGCAGCGGCAGGTAGGCCTCCGGCGCGAGGATCAGCACGAGCAGCGCGGTCTCCAGGTCGAGCTGCCCGTAGAGCAGCCGGATCCCGATCTGCACGGCGACCAGCGCCACCGACAGCGTCGCGAGCAGCTCGAGCACCAGCGCCGAGAGGAACGCGATGCGCAGCGTGCGCATCGTCGCCTCGCGGTGCGCCTCGCTCGTCCGCCTGACCAGCGCGGCCTCGGCCCTGGCCCGCCGGAAGATCGCCAGCGTCGGCAGGCCCTCGACGGCGTCGAGGAAGTGGCCGCCGAGCCGGTTCAGCAGCCGCCACTGCTTGCGGGTGTGGTCCTGGGCCTGCCAGCCGACCAGCGCCATGAACACGGGGATCAGCGGCAGGGTCAGCGCGATGATCAGCGCCGAGAGCCAGTCGGCGTCCAGCACGACGACGAGCACGGCGATCGGCACGAGCACCGCGAGCACCAGCTGCGGCAGGTAGCGCGCGACGTAGTCGTCGAGCGCGTCGAGCCCACGCGTGGTCAGGGTCGCCAGCTCGCCGGGGTCGAGCGTCGCCGGGTCCGCCCCCGGGCCGGTCACGTGGGCCACCAGGCGGCGGCGCAGCTGCGACTTCACCGCCGCCGCGCTGCGCAGGGCCGCCGTCTCCGCGCCGTAGGCCAGCGCGGCGCGCGCCAGCGCGACCACTCCGACCAGCGCGACGACGCCGCCGACGTCGGTCCAGGTCCCGCCGGCGTCGAGCACGGGAGCCCGCGCCACCGCCCGGGCCACCAGCCACGCCTGCAGCAGGATCAGCCCGGTGAGGGCGACGCCGCAGGCGACGGTCACGGCCAGGTGCACCCGCACGGCGCGCGTGGTGCGGACCAGCCGGGGGTCGAGCGGCTTCACGTCTCTACCGTACGTAGAGATCCTTGCGACGACATCGTCAGGTCATGTTCGCAGGACGACGAACTCCTTGCCCGCCTCGTTCTCCACCGCCACGCCGGCGACCTGGTCCGGGGCGACGATCGCGGCCCCGTCGATCTGGATGCCCTCCCGCTCGCCGCGAGGCTGTGGTCAACCAGGCAGCGGCGACCTCGCGGTGCCCGGCGCGGTCGAGCACCACGACCTGGCAGCGCTCGCCGGGCCGGATGCCCTTGACGAACGTCGACACCCGCACCCAGCCGGCGGCGGGGGAGACCACCGCCGTCATCGTCACGCCGGGCACGCCGTCACCCCGCAGCGTCACCGCGCCGGGCGCCAGGCCGGTGGGTGCGGCGATGACGACGGGCTCCGGCGCCGTGAGCCCGGCCCACGGCGATGCCGCCGCCGGCGAACACGGCCACGGCGGCCGCGGCCGCGACGATCCGGGGGACGAGCCGACGCCGACGGTCGGCGGCGGCCTCGGCCCGGATCTGGCGCAGGGTGCGGTGCAGCACCAGGTCACCGTCCGGCGGCCCCTCCAGCAGGGCCTCCGGCGGCACCTCGCCGAGCAGATCGGTCACGGCGGTCAGGTCCTCCAGGTCGCGCCGGCAGGCCGGGCACCTCGCCAGGTGCTCCTCGACGGCGCGCGTGCGCTGCGGGTCGAGGAGTCCGAGCGCCAGTGCGCCCAGCTCGCCGGGGTCGTGCTCCTGCGGTCCGTGGTGCGGGGAGCCGGGGTCGCCGGAGGCGTGCGGACCGCCCTCGGGGGGCATGCCGGGTGGAACAGTCGGACCGTTCATGCCGTCACACCTCCCTCGTTCACCACGTTCACGTTGAGCACCCCGTCCCGGTTCAACGAACGGCGCAACGCCTGCAAGGCGTAGTAGGTGCGCGACTTGACGGTGCCGGTCGGGATGCCCAGAACCGACGCGGTCTCACCCAGGCTGCGGCCCTGGAAGTACAGCTGGTCGAGCACGCCGCGGTGGTCCTCGGACAGGCCCTCCAGTGCCTCGAGCACGGTCACGGACGCGACGACACGGTCGGCGTGGTCGCGTTCGACCGCCGGTGTCGCATCCGACTCCGCGACCTCCGCCGGCCGGGCCGCGCGCGCCCGGTGGCGGTCCGTCACCAGGTTGCGGATCACGGTCAGCAGCCAGCCGCGGATCGACCCCTTGCCGTTGGTGAGCACCTCCGGGTGCCGCCATGCGCGGATCAGAGCCTCCTGGACGACGTCCTCGGCGGCCGCGCGGTCGCCCAGGAGGCGGGTCGCGTAGGCGAGCATCGCCCGCCCGTGCTCGCGGTACACCGCCTGGATCAGCGCCTCGTCACCGTCACGTGTCCGATCGGCGCGTCCGGTCTTCGCCATGCATACCCCATCCGTGGACCCCCCCACGTTGCCCCGAGGTGCGCGCGAAGACTAGCGGACCACAAGATTCCCCCAAGCTCGCCGGTGAACCATGCCGGCGTGTGAGCCGTGTGGATCGGCGAAACGCTCCCACCACGCAAGGAAGTCGATGACGTCCATGACCCCCACCCACCCGTCCGACGCGGACCCCGCCGCCCCTCTGAGCAGGCGCGCGGTCGTCGCCGGTGTCGGCGGCGTCGCCGCGGCGGGGCTGCTGACGGCCTGCGGCGCGTCGACGGCGCCCGCGCCGGCACCGGCGGCCCCGTCGGCCGCACCCTCCGCCGCGACCAGCGGCGGTACGACCCTCGCCTCGGCGTCCAGCATCCCGGTCGGCGGCGGCACCGTGTTCGCGGACAAGGACGTGGTCGTCACCCAGCCGACCGCGGGCGAGTACAAGGCGTTCTCGGCGACCTGCACGCACCAGGGGTGCAAGGTCAAGTCCGTGACCAACGGGGTGATCGTCTGCCCGTGCCACGGCAGCAAGTTCGCGATCGCCGACGGGTCGGTGGCCTCCGGCCCCGCCAAGTCGCCGCTGCCCGAGAAGTCGGTGACCGAGGAGGGCGGCTCGATCGTCCTCGCCTGAGGCCGACGGCCCGGCTGTGGCCCGCATCTCGACCCACCCCGGTGATCGGTGTCCCTGCATAGACTCCGCCCACCGCGCCTTCGGAAGCCGTGGCCGCCGACCACCGGCGGGTCCCGCTCCGGCGGCCGGCCGGGCAGCGGTGGAGGCGCACCGGCGGGCCCGCCCGGTGCCGGCCGGGCAGGGGTGGAGGCGCATGAACACCACGCAGGTCGACGGTGTCGGCAGGGTCGACGGGGACGCGCACTGCGCGGGAAGCCCATCGTCTGCTGCATCACGCCCAACCGCCGTCGGGTCGAGGCCCGCCGCGGGTCGCCGCCGCACACCCCGACCCGGCCGGCCTGCACCTCGAGCAGACCCGTCGCCAGACCGACCAGCGTCGTCTTGCCCGCCCCGTTCGACCGCAGGCGCACCCGACGAGCCGGAGGTGCTCGCCCTCGTCGAGCGCGGGGGCCCGCACCGAAACGTCACGTCCTCGACCTCCAGCAGATGCCGCACACCCGCTACGGTTCTCCAGGAGTTCTCGGCCGTCATCCCCCGTGATCCTGACGCTCGGCTGACGATCGGCCGCGCTGCTGGACTGGCCAGGGCAGACGGACATCCCTGTCGCACACGGTTCCGCCCGTCGACCACCGCTGAGGGGAGCGTGAGCATGTCCCGAGCCGCCACCACATGGAGCTTTCTCGCCGTGCTCGTCATGGCGGTGAGCCTCGGCCCGTCCTTCGCCCATCGGACCGGGCGGCCTGGGTCGCGGCAGTGGACGCCGTGCTGCGCAAGGCGAAGCGGCTCGACGCCTCCGCGCCGCCCGGGGCCGGGGTCGAGGCGCTGACCTGGACCACCCCGGACGGCGTCACCGTGCAGCCGCTCTACACCGCGGCCGATGTCACCGACCTGGCGGACGTCGGCGTGCCCGGGCGGCGGCCGTTCGTGCGGGGCGACCGGGCGCGCGGTGCGGTGCCCGACGGCTGGGACGTCCGTTCCTGGCACGCCGAACCCGACCCGACCGCCGTGCACGAGGCGATCCTCACCGACCTCGCCAACGGTGCGGCGTCGGTCTGGCTCTCCGTCGGCGGTTCCGGTACCGCGGTCGCGGACCTCCCGGCGGTCCTGGACGGCGTCCTGCTCGACCTTGCGCCGGTCGTTCTCGAGGCGGCCGACCCCGACGTGGGTGCGGCCGCGGCGCAGGCGTACCTGGACCTGGGGGCCGCACGCGTCGGCCCGGCCGCCTTGCGCGGCAACCTCGGCCTCGACCCCGTCGGGGTCCGGGCCCGCACCGGCTCGAGCCCGGAGGTCGGGTCCGTCGTCCCGCTCGCCCTCCGCGCGTCGCGGGAGTTCCCGCTGGTGCGCGCGCTGGTCGTCGACGGCTTGCCGGTGCACGTCGCGGGCGGGTCGGACAGCCAGGAGCTGGGCTTCCTGCTCAGCGCCGGGGTGGCCTACCTGCGCGCGCTCACCGCGGCCGGCCTCGGCGTCGACGCCGCCGCCCGCCTGCTGGAGCTGCGGCTCGCCGCCACCGCCGAGCAGTTCCCGACGATCGCGAAGCTGCGTGCGGCGCGCCGCCTGTGGTCGCGGGTGCTGGAGGTGAGCGGGGCCGACCCCGGCACGGCGCCTGCCGTGCACGCCGTCGCCTCGCCCACGATGTACACCCGCCGCGACCCGTACGTGAACCTGCTGCGAGGCACCCTCGCCGGCTTCGCCGCGGGGGTCGGCGGCGCGGACGCCGTCACGGTGGCGCCGTTCGACGCCGCGCTCGGGGCGTCGACGCCGTTCTCGCGCCGGATCGCCCGCAACACGCAGTCGCTCCTGGTCATGGAGGCGCACCTGGCGCGGGTGATCGACCCGGCCGGCGGGTCGTGGTTCGTCGAGTCGCTGACCGACGGGCTCGCCCGCACCGCCTGGGCTTTCTTCCAGGAGCTCGAGGCCGCGGGCGGCGCGGTGGCGGCGCTCGACTCCGGGCTGGTCGCGGAGCGCACCGCAACCGTCCGCGCGGCCCGGGAGGCGGACGTCGCGACCCGCCGCACCCCGCTGACCGGCGTGAGCGAGTTCCCGGACCTGCACGAGAAGCCGGTCCCGCGCAGCGGCTCCGGCCTGCTCGCCGGGCTGGGGACGGCGCCCGGCGGCTTGCCCGTGTACCGGCCCGCCGCGGCGTTCGAGGCATGGCGGGACCGCTCCGACGCGGTCCTGGCCGCCACGGGCACGCGGCCGCGGGCCTTCCTCGCCACTCTCGGGCCGCTCGCCGCCCACGCCGCCCGGGCCGGTTTCACGCGAAACCTGCTGCACGCGGGCGGGATCGACACGGTCGACGCCGGTCCCACCGACGGCGTCGACGACGTGGTGGCCGCCTTCCGCGCGGCCGCGACGCCGGTCGCGGTGCTGTGCGCGACCGATGCGCTCTACGCCGAGCGCGCCGCACCCGTCGTCGCCGCCCTGCGCGACGCCGGCGCCCGGCACGTCCTCCTCGCGGGGAAGGCCCGGCTGGACGGGCTCGACGGGCTGCTGTACGCGCGCGGCGACGCCCTCGCCGTGCTGCGCGAGGTGTACGCGGTACTCGATCCGGAGGCGACGGCATGACGATCCCCGACTTCACCGCCGTCCCCCTGGACGGGGCGTCCGCACCGTCCGGCCTCGACGCCTGGAAAGCTGCCCTCGACGGGGCCGAACCGCCCACGTGGGACTCCCCGGAGGGCATCGGGATCCGGCCGCTCTACACCGCCGACGACACGGCGCGCCTGGACTTCCTCGGCACCTATCCGGGGATCGCGCCGTTCCTGCGCGGGCCCTACCCGACGATGTACACGAGCCAGCCGTGGACCGTCCGGCAGTACGCGGGGTTCTCCACGGCCGAGGAGTCGAACGCCTTCTACCGGCGCAACCTCGCCGCCGGGCAGAAGGGGCTGTCGATCGCGTTCGACCTCGCCACGCACCGCGGCTACGACTCCGACCACCCCCGCGTCGCGGGTGACGTCGGCATGGCCGGGGTGGCGATCGACTCGATCTACGACATGCGCCGGCTGTTCGACGGGATCCCGCTGGACCGCATGTCGGTGTCGATGACGATGAACGGCGCCGTCCTGCCCGTCCTCGCGCTCTACGTGGTGGCGGCCGAGGAGCAGGGCGTCGCGCACGACAAGCTGACCGGGACCATCCAGAACGACATCCTCAAAGAGTTCATGGTCCGCAACACCTACATCTACCCGCCACTGCCGTCGATGCAGATCATCTCCGACATCTTCGCCTACACCTCGCGGGAGATGCCGAAGTTCAACTCGATCTCCATTTCCGGTTACCACATCCAGGAGGCGGGGGCGACCGCCGACCTGGAGCTGGCCTACACGCTCGCGGACGGTGTGGAGTACCTGCGGGCCGGGATCGACGCCGGGCTGGACATCGACGCGTTCGCGCCCCGCCTGTCGTTCTTCTGGGGCATCGGCATGAACTTCTTCATGGAGGTCGCGAAGCTGCGGGCGGCGCGGCTGCTGTGGGCGAAGCTGGTGCGGCAGTTCGAGCCCCGCACCGACAAGTCGCTGTCGCTGCGCACGCACTCGCAGACCTCGGGCTGGTCGCTGACCGCGCAGGACGTGTTCAACAACGTCGTGCGCACCTGCGTCGAGGCGATGGCGGCGACGCAGGGGCACACGCAGTCGCTGCACACGAACGCCCTCGACGAGGCGCTGGCGCTGCCGACGGACTTCTCGGCCCGGATCGCGCGCAACACCCAGCTGCTGCTGCAGCAGGAGTCGGGGACCACGAAGGTGATCGACCCGTGGGGCGGCAGCCACTACGTGGAGCGGCTGACCTACGACCTGGCCCGGCGGGCGTGGGCGCACATCACCGAGGTGGAGAAGGCCGGCGGGATGGCGCAGGCGATCGACGCCGGGATCCCGAAGCTGCGGGTGGAGGAGGCGGCCGCACGCACGCAGGCGCGGATCGACTCCGGACGCCAGCCCGTGGTCGGGATCAACGTGTTCGCGACCGGCACGGACGAGGAGATCGACGTCCTGCGGGTGGACAACGCCGGCGTCCGCACGCAGCAGCTGGAGACGCTGCGCCGGCTGCGCGAGGAACGCGACCAGCGCGCCGTCGACTCCGCGCTGACCGCGCTGACGAACGCCGCGGCGGCCAGTGCCGAGGGCTCGCCCCGCTCGCACGACGACAACCTGCTGGCCCTGTCCATCGCCGCGGCCCGGGCGAAGGCCACGGTCGGGGAGATCTCCGACGCGCTGGAGAAGGTGTTCGGGCGCCACGCCGGGCGGATCCGCATCATCTCCGGTGTGTACGCGAAGGAGGCGGGGGCCGGCCCCGCGGTGACCCGGGCCCGCGAGGCCGTCGCCGAGTTCGCCGCCGAGGAGGGGCGCCAGCCGCGCATCCTCGTGGCGAAGATGGGGCAGGACGGGCACGACCGCGGCCAGAAGGTGATCGCGACCGCGTTCGCCGACCTCGGCTTCGACGTCGACGTCGGCCCGCTGTTCTCCACGCCGGGGGAGGTGGCCCGCCAGGCCGTCGAGGCGGACGTGCACGTCGTCGGGGTGTCGTCGCTGGCCGCCGGGCACCTCACCCTGGTGCCCGAGCTGCGCGCCGAGCTGGCCCGGCTGGAGCGGCCGGACATCATGGTCGTCGTCGGCGGCGTGATCCCGCCCGCGGACGTCCCGACCCTGCACGAGATGGGCGCGGCGGCGGTCTTCGGCCCGGGCACGGTGATCGCCGAGGCCGCGGTCGACCTGCTCGCGAAGCTGACTGCGGCCCTGAACGATCCAGCACTGCACGGCGCCGAGCCGACCGGGGACTGATGGCTCGCGTTCCCGACGTCCCGGCGCTGGTCAAGGGGGTTCTCGACGGCTCCCGCGCGACGCTGGCCCGGGCGATCACCCTGGTCGAGTCGCACCGCCCGGACCACCGCGCCGCGGCGCAGGAGCTGCTGCAGGAGCTGCTTCCGCGGGCAGGCGAGGCGCACCGCGTCGGGATCAGCGGGGTGCCCGGCGTCGGGAAGTCGACCTTCGTCGAGGCGCTCGGGACGCGGCTCACCGGGGCCGGGCACCGGGTGGCGGTGCTGGCGGTGGACCCGTCGTCGACCCGGACCGGAGGGTCGATCCTCGGCGACAAGACGCGGATGGAGCACCTGGCCGTCGACGAGAACGCGTTCGTCCGGCCCTCGCCCAGCGCCGGCACGCTCGGCGGGGTCGCGCGCGCCACGCGGGAGACGATCGTGCTGATGGAGGCCGCGGGCTACGACGTCGTGCTGGTGGAGACCGTCGGGGTCGGCCAGTCCGAGGTCGCGGTCGCGGGCATGGTCGACTCGTTCCTCCTGCTGACGATCGCGCGCACCGGGGACCAGCTGCAGGGCATCAAGAAGGGCATCCTCGAGCTCGCCGACGTCGTCGCGGTGAACAAGGCGGACGGCCCGCACGAGCGCGACGCCCGCGCCGCCGCCCGCGAGCTGGCCGGGGCGCTGCGGATGGTCACGCCGTCCGGGGCGACCTGGCGCCCGCCGGTGCTCGCGTGCAGCGCGCAGACCGGCGCGGGCCTGGACGAGGTGTGGGCGGCGGTGACCCGGCACCGCACGACCCTCGAGACGAGCGGGGAGCTCGCCGCCAAGCGCGCCGACCAGCAGGTCCAGTGGATGTGGACGACGGTCCGCGACCGGCTCATGGACCGGCTGCGCGACGACCCCGCGGTCCGCTCGATGATCCCGCAGCTGGAGGCGGCGGTCCGCGCGGGCGAGCTCACCGCGAGCCTGGCGGCCGACGCGGTGCTGGGCCGGTTGGGGGGCAATGATCCCCCGCTACGGGTGCTGGTGGCCGTGATCGTCGGCTACGGGTGTCAGGGGCGGTCGCTGCAACCGCCTGCGCCCGCAGCCGGTGATCACGGTGTCCACGCCAGCCGTGAGCGCCCTTAGCGGGGGATCAAGCCGCCCGGCGCCCCGGGACGCCCGCCCACCCGTCACCCGACCCGCCGCGGGTCGCTTCCCGGGCTGGGCGGGGACGATCACTACAGTCGCTCACGTGCTCGCGGTCAGTCACGCCACCTCCGGTGCCGCACTCGGTCTCGCGGTCGCCGGGTTCGCACCACGGATCGCGGACGTCGCGCCCAGCCCGGGCAGCGTCCTCACCTTCGCCGCCGTGTGCGCGGGAGCGGCGCTGCTGCCCGACCTCGACCACCCGGCGTCGGTCGCCACCCAGCGGTTCTCGGTGTTCTCGTGGCTGGCCTGCCATGCCGTGCGGCCGCTGTCCGCCACGGTGTACAGCCTGACCCGCGGCCGGCGGGACCACGGCCGCGGCACCCACCGGGGACTGACCCACACCGCGGTCGGCGCGGTGCTGCTCGGCCTCGGGGTGAACCTCGCCTCGGCCGCGTGGGGCACGCCGGTGCTGCTCGGCACCCTGTTCGTCTGCATCGCCCTGGCGATCAAGGGCCTCGACGCCCTCGTGCCGGGGCCCGCCGTCGCTGGTGATCGCGGCAGGCCTCACCTACGCCGTGCAGGAGTGGGTGCCGGGCGGCACGACCGGCACCGCGGGGTGGCTGGGCACCGCGGTCATGCTCGGGATGCTGGTCCACGCCGTGGGCGACGCCGTCACCGAGAGCGGGGCACCGCTGCTGTGGCCGGTGCCGATCCGCGGCCGGACGTGGTACCCGGTCGGCGGCCCCCGGGTCACCCGGTTCCGCACCGGTGGAGCGGTGGAGTCGTGGATCGTGGCCCCCGCGCTCACGGTCGGGACGCTGGTGCTCGCGGTCCTGGTCGTCCCCGGCGTCCTGCCGGTGTTCCTCGCGGTGCGCGACCAGGTGCAGCGGCTCCTCGGCGGGGCCTGACCACCGTCGCCCCGGATCGGGCAGGATTCCCCCGTGACCCTGATCCCGCCCCGGCCCGTCGTCGGCGTCCTGCACCCGGGCGCCATGGGTGCCGCCGTCGGCTCGGCGCTGCGGCCCCGCGCGGGCGCGGTCGTCTGGGCCGCCGCAGGCCGCAGCCAGGCCACGTCGAAGCGGGCCGAGCTGGCCGACCTCGTCGGGGTGCCGGACGTCGCCGCGCTGGCGCGGCGGTCCGACGTCGTCATCTCCGTGTGCCCGCCGCACGCGGCCCGCGCGGTGGCCGACGAGGTGGCCGCTGCTCTCGACGGGCCGCACGGAGCGAACGCGGCGTTCGGTGCGTCAGACGCACCCGACGCGGCGTTCGCTCCATCCGGCGGTGCCCGGCGGCCGATCTACGTCGACGCGAACGCGGTCTCTCCCGCGACCGTCCGCGCGATCGCGGACCGGCTCGGCGCGGACCGGGTCGTCGACGCCGCGATCATCGGCCCGCCTGCCTGGGAGCGCGGGCACACCGTGCTGTGGCTCTCCGGCGCGGCCGCCCGTGACGTCGCCGCCCTCTTCGCCGGGTCGCCGTTCGACGCCCGCGTGCTGGGCCCCGAGCTGGGCACCGCCAGCGCGCTCAAGGCGTGCTTCGCCCTTCAGAGCAAGGCGCTGCCGGCGATCTGGCTGGAGCTGGCCGCCGCGGCCCGCGGGTACGGCGTCGAGGAGGAGCTGCGCGGCGAGCTGGAGCGCCACGGTGTCGACCTCGCCGCGGCGCTGCACCGCGCAGCGGGTGGCGCGGAGAAGGCGTGGCGGTGGGCGGGGGAGATGGACGAGGCGGCGGACGCCGTGGCCGCCGCGGGCCTGCCCGACGGGTTCAGCCGGGCTGCAGCGGAGATCTACCGGCGCGTGGCCGACGGGCGGCTGACCCCGTAGGTCGGGTCCGGGTCACCAGGCCCGGTTCGACGCGCCGATGCCGTCCGGCAGCGCGGCCAGGACCGAGATCGGGCCGGTCGGGGTCGCCGCCGGCGCGCTCGCGTGCACCGTCCTGGCGGCGGCCACCCCACCGGCGACGAGCGCGGCGCCGGCCGCCACGACGGCGACGGTGCGGGTGGCGGTGCGGGTGAGACTGCGGGTGACGGCGGTACGGACGGTGCGGGGGGTGTCCCCGGTGCACTCCATGCGGTACTCCCTGATCGAGAGGCTGGGAAGATCCATTCTGGGGATCTTCAGCTTGGCGCTGCGCACCCGCGCCGTCGCGTGCCTGCCCGCGATCTCACCCGAACGTGTCCGGGACGTACCCGTCCGTGGCGCCTACCCCGACGGTCCGAAACGCTCCACCCGGATGAGCCGGGTCGGTACCCCGGCGCCGAGCAGCGCGGTCGTGGCGGCGTCGGCGAACCCCGTCGATCCGCACACGAACACCGTCTCCCCGCCGCGCACCAGCGGGGCGACGTCGGACGGTGCGAGGCGGCCCACGCCACGCGGGTCGCCCGGCGGGGCCGCGCGGGTGTAGATGACGGTCGTCTCGGGACCGGGGAGCTCGTCGGCGAAGTACAGATCACCCGGGCGTGCGCACCGACACGAGCAGGCGCACCAGGTCCGGGCGGGCGGTGTTGCGGGCCAGCCGCAGCATCGCCATCAGCGGGGAGATGCCCGAGCCGCCCGCGACGAGCAGGGCCGGGTCGTGCCCGTCCCAGGCGAAGAACGCCCCGATCGGGCCGCGGACGTCCAGCTCGTCGCCGGGCTGGACGACCTCGTGCAGGTAGGTCGACACCTCGCCGTCGTCGAGCAGCTCGACGGTCAGGTCGATCACCGTCGAGCCGTCCGGCCCCTCCGGTGGCGACGACAGCGAGTAGGCGCGCGACGCCGTGTAGCCGTCGGGTGCCGTCAGCCGCAGCACGAAGTACTGCCCCGCCATGTGCCGTGTGCGGTGGGGCAGCTGGAGGCGGAAGGTCTTCGCCCGCGCCGTCTCGTCGTGGATGGCGAGCACGCGCGCCGTCTGCCACCGAATCGGAGTGCCGGGCGCTGGCCCGGGCAGCGGGGCGGCCGCGGGCGGGCCCGGCATGAGGGAGGACATCGTCAGTCTCCCTGGTACCGCTGCTCCAGCCACGGATCGCCCCGGTCGTGATAGCCGTTGCGCTCCCAGAACCCCGGCTCGTCGTGGTCGAGCAGGCGCAGCCCCGCCACCCACTTGGCGCTCTTCCAGAAGTACAGGTGCGGCACCAGGAGCCGCGCCGGGCCGCCGTGCTCGGCCGTCAGCGCCTTCCCCTCGGCGTCCCACACGACCCACGCCTTGCCGTCCGTGACGTCGGCCAGCGGCAGGTTGGTGGTGTACCCGGTGTGGGAGAAGGCGACGACGTGCGTGGCCGACGGCTGCGGCCGGGCGGCGGCGAGCAGGGTGTCGACCGACACCCCGTCGAAGGTCATGCCGAGCTTGGACCAGGTCGTCACGCAGTGGATGTCGCCCGCGTAGCGCGAGGGCGCCAGGGCGTGCATCTGCGCCCACGTCCACGTCGTGGGCTCGTCGACGAGCCCCTCGACGGTGAAGGTCCAGCGGTCGGTGGTGATGCGCGGCGTGGCCTCGGCGTGCAGCACGGGCCAGTCGTCGCGGGCGTCGTACTGGCCCGGCGGCAGCCGCGGGTCGCGCACGGTACGGCTGCGGCCGAAGAATCCCCTGGTGGTGCCCGGCATGCTGCTCCTCGGTCTCGGGCGGCGAGAGGGTGCTGACCCCGTCGGGTCGGGTTCCACCACCTTGGCAGAGTGCGTCTCCAAACCCCAGGGCGCGCCGGCCGGGGTCGGGATGCTTCATCAGACGGCGGGCCGCCGCGCCCCCAGCCAGCCCAGGACGGCGGCGACGCCGTCTTCGAGGAACGCGCCGGGCTTGTCCGACCCGAACCGCTGGGCCGCGACGCCGCGCAGCCGCGCGCCGAGTACCGCGGCACCGACAGCGCAGGCCGCGCCGACGAGCGCGGGCAGCACCGGGTCGTGTCCGTCGCGGCGCGCCTCGGCGGCCGCCGCGGTCCCGCCGAGCAGCACCCGGCCCCCCAACGCCGGGGGAGCGAGGCGGCTCGGCGTGGTCGGCAGCTTGTCGCCGACCAGCTCGCCCAGCGCGAACACCCCGCTGACCGCGGTCCCGGCCGTGCTGCCGAGCCCGGACGCGAGCCGGCCGCGGTCGCCGCGGGCGGAGGTGAGGGCGACGGCGGTGACGCCGACCGAGCTGCGCGAGCCGGAGGCGGCGCCGAGCGCGGCGGCCCGCAGCAGGACGGGCAGCGGGGCGCGGACCGGGGCCGTGCGTCCCTCCTCGGCGGCCGCGGCCGCCGTCAGGGTGGCGTGGGTGACCACCCCGTACACCAGGTGCGGCACGGCGTCGCCCACCCAGTCGATCGCCGACCAGGTGCGCGGGTCGCTCACCCCGAACGCGGCGAGCGGGACGTCGGAGGCGGCCATCGCCGCGGCCCCCAGCAGCGGACCGCCGACCGCGGTCGGGAGCCGCACCCCCGCGCTGCGGAGCACCCCGGCCAGTGCTCCGACCCCGACCCCGGCCGCGATCCCGGACAGCGGACCCAGCCCGGCGAACCGGTTCCGCCGCTCCCGGCGGCTGCCGCCGACGTCGATCCCCGCCCGCTCGGCCAGGCGCTGGACGACCTGCTCGGGCGCGTCGCTCGCGGGCCGCCCGCGCACGACCATGTCCAGGTAGGTGACGGCGTTGAGCGCGGTCGTCCCGGCCGCGCCTGCCGCGGCGCCGCGCAGGAGCCCGCGCCACGGGGCGGGCCGGTCGGCGACGACGCGGCGCGGGAGCGCGGACACCGGGGCGGGCACGCGCGCGGGGGAGGCGGGGGTGGCGGTGTGCGGATCGGTGGGTGTCACGGCCTCGCGTACCCCACCTCCGCGTCGACCAACCCGGCCCGGACGCCCTGCCGCCGGCGCCGTCGTCGGGCTGCGTCACAGGAGCGGTGTCTAGTCCGGGGCTGCGCCGGTGAGCAGGGCCTCGAGCCGGTCGAGGAACGCCAGCTGGCCGCGGACGACGGCGCGCCGCCCGTCGTCGAGCCCGAACCATCCGGCACGGTCGATCTCGGGGAACTCCTGCAGGCGCCCCGACCCGCGCGGCCACTCCAGCGTGAAGGTGTTGCTGACGATCGCGTCGGCGTCGAGGTCACCCGCGAGCGCGAAGACGGTGAGCCGCTTGCCGCTGGGCTGGCGCACGGTGCCCAGCGGCACGGGGGATCCGGGGGGCGGCGGGCTGCCGAGCTCCTCGGTGAACTCGCGCACGGCCGCCGCGAGCGGGTCGTCGTCCGCGCCGTGCTCGCCCTTGGGGATCGACCAGGCGCCGGCGTCCTTGCGCGCCCAGAACGGCCCGCCCATGTGCCCGAGCAGGATCAGCGGCCCGGTCGGCCCGGCCCGGTGCAGCAGGATCCCCGCGCTGTGGACGACCACCGGGGCAGACTAACCGCACCAGCCACCCCCGCCGAGGGGCCTGCCGAGCAGTCGGGGGATCTGCTCCGCGGGCACCGGCACCGCGAAGAACCAGCCCTGCCCCATGTCGCAGCCGAGCGCCTGCAGGTGGGCGAACTGGTCCGCCGTCTCCACCGACTCCGCGGTCACCGTCAGCCCCAGCGTGTGCGCCAGCGCGATCACCAGCCCGACGACCTCGCGGTCGACCTGCTCGCCCCATTCCACGCCGGCGGCGGCGCCGGTCACGAACGGGCCGGCCAGCTTGAGCGCGTGCACCGGCAACCGGCGCAGGTAGGCGAAGTTGGAGTAGCCGGTGCCGAAGTCGTCGATGGCGATGCGCACCCCCATCCCCGCCAGTGCGTGCAGGGCGGCGAGCGAGCCGTCCGGGGTGCCCATCAGC
Source organism: uncultured Actinomycetota bacterium (assembly GCA_963780835.1). Taxonomy (GTDB): domain Bacteria; phylum Actinomycetota; class Actinomycetes; order Mycobacteriales; family Pseudonocardiaceae; genus Pseudonocardia. The sequence continues at coordinate 41,995 of CAWADQ010000036.1, forward strand.
GCGCTCTCGGTCAGCTCGAGCTGCAGCAGCTCGGCCGGCCACCCGGTCTCGTCGAGCACGGTGGCGACGTCGTCGACGTACGACTCCTCGCGCAGCTGCCGGGCCGCCACGTTGACGCTGATCAGCGGGCGCGCCGCCGGGTCCGCGGCGGCCCACCCGGCGGCGTGCCGGCACGCCTGCGCGAGCACCCACCGGCCCAGCGGAACGATGAACCCGCTGTCTTCGGCGAGCGGGACGAAGCGTCCGGGGTCGAGCCGCCTGCCGCCCGGCAGCGTCCAGCGGACGAGCGCCTCCACCCCGACCGCGGTGCGGTCGGCCAGCTGCACCAGAGGCTGGTACACCAGGCTGAACTCGCCGCGGGCCAGCGCCTCGGGCATGCGGGCCGCGACCGCGAAACGGTCGACGTCGCTGCGGTGGCGGGCCTCGTCGAACATCGCGTACCGGTTGCGGCCGTCGGCCTTCGCCCAGTAGAGCGTGGTGTCGGCCGCCTTCATCAGCTCGGCGGCGTCCTGGCCGCCGTCGGCGCGCACCACGCCGATGCTCGCCGACACGGCGACCTCGTGGTCGTCGAGCCGCACCGGGCGACGCACGGCGTCCAGGACCGCCCGGGCCACCCGGCGCAGCGTGTCGGCGTCCGCGTCGCGCTCGACGAGGACCACGAACTCGTCGCCGCCCATGCGGGCCACCAGGTGCCGGCCGCCGAGCGCCTCGGTCAGGTGGCGCGCCACGATCCGCAGGAGGGCGTCGCCCTTGTCGTGTCCGAGGGTGTCGTTGACCTCGGTGAACCCGTCGAGATCGAGGTAGCACACGCCCGGCCCCGTCCCGCCGAGCAGCGCGGCGTCGAGCCGCTCGAAGAACAGGGTGCGGTTGGGCAGGCCGGTGAGCGGGTCGTGCAGCGCCTGGTGCCGCAGCCGGGTCTGCAGGCGGTGCCGCTCGGTGATGTTCTCCATCACCGCGATGAGGTACTGCGGGTCGCCGTGCGGGTCGCGGACGAGCGAGAGCTCGAGGTCGGTCCACACCTCGGAGCCGTCGGGGCGGTAGGACGACCGGTCCACCCGCAGCCGGTCCCGCCCGCCCGCGAGCAGCTCCGTGGTCCGGTCCCACAGGGCCGGCACGTCGTCGGGGTGGACGAACGTCGAGATCGTGGCGCCGCGCAGCGCGCTCTCCGGCCGGCCGAGCATCTCGGCCAGCGCCCGGTTGACCTCCAGCACCCGCCCCTCGGTGTCGGCCAGCCCGATGCCGATCACCGCCTCGGCGAAGACCGTCCGGAACCGGGCCTCGCTGTCCCAGCGGGCCTGCTCCGCGGCGGCGGCGCCTCCGGCGCTCCTGCTCGCGCCGGGTGCGGTCCTGCAACGCCCGGGCGTACCCGGCCGCGACGGCGCCCTGCAGGAGACCGAGGCGCTCGGCGTCGGCGGGCGTCCGTGCGGCCAGCTCACGGCCGAGCAGCGCCAGGGTCCGCTCGATCGCGGCGGTCTCGGTGAAGTGGGCGTCGACGAGCGCGCCGCCGACGCGCAGCGGTACCGCGCGGTCGAAGGTCTCGGCGGTGAAGGTCGCGACGAGGTCCGCGGCGAGGTCCGGTGAGGAAGGCCACCAGCGCGCGCCGGCTCATCGGCACGAAGCCGGTGCCCGCCATCGCCTCGGCCCAGGTGCGGGCGAGGTGGTCCGCCGTCGGGACGGGCGCCGGGCCGTCGGGGAACCGCACGATCGCCGCCTCGGCCACCGGTGCTCAGTCCCGCCGCACGGCGCTCGGAGGGGTGAGGTCAACCTCGCACGGAGCGCACCACGGCCGGACGACCGACATCCGAACCCCCTCGGTCGGCGAACTCTGGACACTACCGTGCCCGTCGGGTCACGGAGCGTCCCCGACGGGCGGTCGCGCCGGCGTCCCCTTCTTGCGCCCGCCGCGCTGCATGTCGCCGGTCGTGATGCGCCGGCCCGGGTCGATCAGCCGCTTCCACTTCGCCTGGGCGGCCTGCCGGCTGTTGAGCTGCGCCTGCACGGCGTCGGCGACCTGCGCCCACGTCATCCCGTCCGAGCGCAGCTGGCGGATGAGGTCGCGTTCGTAGTAGTCGGCGAGCCGGCGCAGCTCCTGGACCATCGCGTACCAGGCGGCGGCCCCGTTGCGGGTGAGCGTGCCCTCCTTGGCCTTCGCCTTGAGCTGGTCGATCTGCTTGGTGATCGACGGGTCACGGGTGATCTGCGGGTCGGCCCGGTCGAGCCAGCGCTGGGCCTCGTCGAACTTCATGTGACATCGATACGTTGACGCTCACGGATCGTCAACGACCGCGCGACGGCGTGTCGCGATCGCGCCAGGAACGGCTCGCACACAAGACGGGGGCGGCGCACACAAGTCCTGCCCTGTGTGCGGAACCCCGTACCTGTGTGCTGGCGGGGGCTACAGGCCGCCGAGCGGCTCCACCGCCGTCACCCAGACGACCGCGGCGCCCTCCTCGTCCGACGCGGCCAGGTCGACCTCGGCGCTGATCGCCCAGTCGCGGTCGCCCGCGGGGTCGTCGAGGACCTGCCGCACGATCCACCGCTGCGGCTCCTCGGTGATCGTGAGGAACTGCGGGCCGCGGGCGTCGGGGCCGGTGCCGATGTCGGCGTGCTCGGCGAAGTACGGCTCGAGCGCGTCCCGCCAGCGCTCCGCGTCCCAGCCCGCCTGGCGGTCCAGCTCGCCGAGCAGGTCCCACCGGCGCAGCGCGGCCAGCTCGACGCGGCGGAACAGCGCGTTGCGCACCAGCACGCGGAAGGCGCGGACGTTGCGGGTGACGCCCTCGGGTCCCCGGTCCAGTGGCGGCCTGCCGTCCTCGACGACATCCTCCCCGGCGGCTAGCTTCTCCCACTCGTCGAGCAGGCTGGAGTCGACCTGGCGCACCAGCTCGCCGAGCCACTCGACGACGTCGACCAGCTCCTCGGTCTTGGCCTCGTCGGGGACGGTCTGGCGCAGTGCCCGGTAGGTGTCGGCCAGGTAGCGCAGCACCAGGCCCTCGGAGCGGGCCAGCTGGTAGTGCCCGACGTACTCGACGAAGGTCATCGCCCGCTCGCTCATGTCGCGCACGACCGACTTCGGTGACAACCGCGCGTCGGCAACCCACGGATGAGCGCGCCGGTAGGTCTCGAGCGCGCCGGTGAGCAGCTCGTCGAGCGGCTTGGGCCACGTCACGTCCTCGAGCAGCACCATCCGCTGCTCGTACTCGATGCCCTCGGCCTTCATCGCGGCGACGGCCTCGCCCTTGGCCTTGCTCTGCTGGGCGTAGAGCACGGGCCGGGGGTCGTCCAGCGTCGCCTCGACGACCGAGAGCACGTCCATCGGGTAGTCGGGGGACTCGCGGTCCAGCAGTTCGAGCGCGGCCAGGGCGAACGGCGACAGCGGTTGGTTCAGCGCGAAGTCGAGCTGCAGGTCGCCGACGATCCGCACCCGGCGTCCTTCCGGATCGGGCTCGGGGAGTTCCTCGACGACCCCCGCCTCGCGCAACCCGCGGTAGATGGAGATGGCGCGCAGGATGTGCTTCCGCTGGCGCTCGCGCGGCTCGTGGTTGTCCTCCAGCAGGTGCCGCATGGCCGCGAAGGCGTCGCCGGGCCGGGAGATCACGTTGAGCACCATCGCGTGCGTCACGACGAAGTGGCTCGTCAACGGCTCGGGCTGGGCGTTCTGCAGGCGCTCGAAGGTCTTGTCCGACCAGTTGACGAACCCCTCCGGCGCCTTCTTGCGCACGATCCGCCGGCGCTTCTTGACGTCGTCACCGGCCCGCGCGAGCAGCCGGGCGTTCTCGACGTCGTGCTCGGGGGCCTGCGCGACGACCGTCCCGACGACGTCGTAGCCCGCCCGGCCCGCCCGCCCGGCGATCTGGTGGAACTCGCGGGCCTTGAGCCCGCGCGTGCGCACGCCGTCGTACTTGACCAGTGCCGTGAACAGCACGGTGCGGATCGGCACGTTGATGCCGACGCCGAGGGTGTCGGTGCCGCAGATGACCTTGAGCAGGCCGGCCTGGGCGAGGGTCTCCACGAGCCGGCGGTAGCGGGGCAGCATCCCGGCGTGGTGCACGCCGATCCCGTGGCGCACCAGCCGCGACAGCGTCTTCCCGAAGCCGGCGGTGAACCGGAAGTTGCCGATCAGGTCGGCGATGGCCTGCTTCTCCTCGCGCGAGGTGACGTTGACGCTCATCAGCGCCTGCGCCCGCTCGACCGCCGAGGCCTGGGTGAAGTGCACGACGTAGACCGGGGCCTCGTGCGTCTGCAGCAGCTCGGTGATCGTCTCGTGCAGCGGGCTCAGTACGTAGCGGTAGTGCAGCGGGACGGGCCGCTCCACCGACGTGACCAGCGCCGTCGGCCGCCCGGTCCGCCGCGTCAGGTCGCCCGAGAAGAACGTGACGTCCCCGAGCGTGGCCGACATGAGCAGGAACTGCGCCTGCGGCAGCTCGACCAGCGGTACCTGCCAGGCCCAGCCGCGATCCGGGTCCGCGTAGAAGTGGAACTCGTCCATCACGACCGTGCCGACATCGGCCCGGGCACCACTGCGGAGCGCGATGTTCGCCAGGATCTCGGCCGTGCAGCAGATGATCGGCGCGGTCTCGTTCACCGCGGCGTCCCCGGTGAGCATCCCGACCTTCTCGGCGCCGAAGACGTCGATGAGCGCGAAGAACTTCTCGCTGACCAGCGCCTTGATCGGCGCGGTGTAGAAGGTCCGCTGCTCACGGGCCAGCGCGGCGGCGTGCGCGCCGATGGCGACCAGCGACTTCCCCGAGCCGGTCGGCGTCGAGAGGATCACGTTCGCGCCGGTGACGAGCTCCAGCAGCGCCTCCTCCTGGGCCGGGTAGAGCGAGATCCCCTGCTCCTCGAAGGCCCAGTCGGCGAACACCTCGACCAGAACGTCGGGGTCGGGGCCGGGTGGGAGGCGGTCGGTGAGCGTCATGGTCGAGCTCATGCCCACCCGTCGGTCTGAGACATCAGGTCAACTGGCGGGGTTGAAGTGGGCTCACGACGCCGATCGTCCTCCCCGCGGCACTGTCGGGCGCGGGCGGGCGTCCGTTCGGGGAGGGGGATGCCGCCGTCCGGCGTCCACGCGTCACGCTGCGGCTACCGTGTGCGCCGTGCCGGGCAGTAGGGCGCCGCGGGCCGGCGCGGGAGCCGGGGGTGCGGGCTCCGCAGCACCCCCCGGCGCGGTGCGCCCGGCCACGATGCCCGAGCTGGTCCCGCCCATGCTGGCCGCGCCCGGCCCGCTGCCCGACGGCGGCGACTGGGTGGTCGAGTTCGCCTGGGAGGGCCTGCGCTGCCTCGCGCACGTCCGCCCGGACCGGGCGCGGCTGCGTACGGTCAACGGACGCGACGTGACCTCGTCGTTCCCCGAGCTGGTCGAGCCGTTGACCCGGCGGGCACCGCGGGGCGGCATGGTGCTCGACGGCACGGTCGTCGCCGTCGGCGAGGGTGGCCTGCCGCGGCGCAGGCTGCTGCAGCGGCGCACGGCGGCGGCGCGCCCCTCGGCGGCCGTGCTGCGGCGGACGCCGGTGGCGTTGATCGTCGGCGACCTGCTGTGGGTGGCCGGCCGGGACCTCGCCACCCTGCCCTACCACCGGCGCCGGGAGCTGCTCGAGGAGCTCGGCATCTCCGGACCGCCGGTCGTGGTCTCCCCGACGTTCCCGGTCGCGGAGGCGGCGGCCGTCATGCGCACCGCCGAGGAGTACGGCGCCGAGGCGCTGCACGCCCGCCACCTCGACGCCCCGTACAAGGCCGGGCGGCGGCCGCGGTCCTGGGTGCGGGTCCCGTTGCGCCGGTCGGGCCAGGTGGTCGTCGGGGGCTGGACGCCGACGGACCCGCACCGGCCGGATCGGGTCGGTGCGCTGCTGCTCGGCGTGCCCGACCCCGAGCCGGACCGGGGGCTGCGTTACGTGGGCCGGGCCGGGATCGGGGCGGGGGAGGAGCAGCGGGAGGTCGCGGCACAGCTGGCGCGCCTGCGCCGCGCCGAACTCGCCGTTCGGCGCGCCGCTGCCCGCCGGGGTCGGCCGCGACGCGCAGTGGGCCGAGCCCCGCCTGGTCGGGCGGGTCGAGTTCACCGACTGGACGGCCGACGGACGGCTGCGCCTCCCCGCGTGGCGCGGGCTCCTCCCGGGCGGCGAGGACGCCCGGCGGCCGCTGCTCCGCCCGCCCGACCCTCCTGCGGATCCGGTCACCGGTGCCCCGGTCGTCCCCCGCCAGGAGAGCCGGACGGCGCCTCCGGAACCGGCGCAGGACATCGGTCCGGCGGCGGTGCGCGCGACCGAGGCCCGGCGCCTCGAGCAGCACTTCGTCTACAACGCCCTGAACACGATCGCAGCTCTGATGCGCACCGACCCCGCCCGGGCCCGTGAGCTGCTGCTGGATTTCGCCGACCTGAACCGGGCCGCCGACCGGCCCGACGGCATACCCGGCACGCTCGGCGACGAGCTCGTCGCCGTGCGGGCCTACCTGAAGCTGGAGCAGGCGCGGTTCGGGCCGCGGCTGCAGGTCGAGATCGTCGTCGACGAGGAGCTGAACGCCCTGCCGATGGCGCCCCGCAAGGTGCTCGACGCGGTGCGCGCGGTGGTGCAGCAGCGGATCGAGCCGCGTCCCGGGGGCGGAACGGTGACGGTCACCGCCGAGCGGGCCGGAGCCGGGTGTCTCGTCCGGATCGGCGAGCGCGACGGGGACGGGCGCGGCGGGGAGCCGGTGGTGGTGGCGCCTGCCTGATGCCGCGGCAGGCACTCCGCGGCCAGCCGCGATGTGCACGTGCCAGCTCTGATGTGCACGAGCCGGCGCGGTGTGCACCCAGGCCCGCGCGTGATGATCCACAGGGCGTGACGCGCCGGAAACCGGGAGTCGGTAGGTTGCGCGACATGCTCGGCCTTCCCGACGTGACCCGCGCCTGCCTCTTCGACCTCGACGGGGTGCTCACCGACACCGCCAGCGTGCACGCGGCGGCGTGGAAGCAGATGTTCGACGACTTCCTGCGCGCGCACGCCGAGCGCGCGGGAACCCCGTTCGAACCGTTCGACGTCAAGACCGACTACGGCCCGTACGTCGACGGCAAGCCGCGTCTGGACGGCACCCGCGCCTTCCTGGCCTCCCGGGGGATCACGCTGCCGGAGGGGGAGCCGACCGACGGGCCGGACGCCGAGACGATCATCGGCCTGGCGACCCGCAAGAACGAGCTCGTCCACGAGAAGATCCGCACCGACGGCGTCGACGTCTACCCCGGGTCCGTGCGCTACCTGCACGCCGTGCGGGACGCGGGCCTGGTGATCGCCGTGGTGTCGTCGTCGGCGAACGCCGAGGTGGTGCTGCAGGTCGCCGGGCTCGCCGACCTGATCGACCACCGGGTCGACGGGGTGGTCGCGAAGCAGCGGCACCTGCCCGGCAAGCCCGCGCCCGACACGTTCCTCGCCGCCGCGGCGGACCTGCGACGTGCCGAAGGAGCAGGCCGTCGTGTTCGAGGACGCCCTCGCCGGCGTCGAGGCAGGGAAGGCGGGCGGGTTCGGCTTCGTCGTCGGCGTGGACCGGCTCGGGCAGGCCGACGCGCTGCGCGAGCACGGTGCGGACGTCGTCGTCGCCGACCTCGCCGATCTTCTGGGGCACGATCTCCTGGAGGGGAACCGATGAGTCCCGATCCTGGACGCCCGTTCACCGTCGAACCGTGGATCGTGCGCGAGCCGTCGCTCGACATGGAGTCCCTCGGCGTCACCGAGACCGTCTTCGCGCTGTCCAACGGCCACATGGGCCTGCGCGGCAACCTCGACGAGGGGGAGCCGCACGCCACGCCGGGCACCTACCTCAACTCCTTCTACGAGCGGCGGCCGCTGCCGTACGCCGAGGGCGGGTACGGCTACCCGGAGTCGGGCCAGACGATCATCAACGTCACGAACGGCAAGATCATCCGATTGCTGGTGGACGACGAGCCGTTCGACCTGCGCTACGGCCAGGTGCACCGCCACCAGCGCGTGCTGGACCTGCAGTCGGGCACGCTGACCCGCGAGGTCCGCTGGAGCAGCCCGGCGGGCAAGACCGTCAAGGTGCGCAGCGAGCGGCTGGTCTCGCTGACCCAGCGCGCCGTCGCGGCGATCTGCTACGAGGTGGAGGTCGAGGACCAGGCGCTGATCGTCGTCCAGTCCGAGCTGGTGGCCAACGAGCAGCTGCCCACGTCCTCCGGCGGGGACCCCCGGGTCGAGGCCGCGCTGCTCAACCCGCTGGTCGCCGAACAGCACCGCAGCGACGACGCCGGCGCGACCCTCGTCCACCACACCCGCCACTCCGGGCTGCGCGTGGCCGCGGCGATGGACCACGAGGTCCGCGGCCCCGAGGGCACCAAGATCACCTCCGAGGCCAGCGAGGACATCGGCCGCACCACCGTCATCTGCCGGCTGGAGCCCGGCACCGTGCTGCGCGTGGTCAAGTACCTGGCCTACGGCTGGTCGTCGCGGCGGTCGCTGCCTGCCGTGCACGACCAGGTCCGGGCCGGTCTCGCGGCCGCCCGCTACACCGGGTGGGAGGGGCTGCGCAGCGAGCAGCGCACGTTCCTCGACGAGTTCTGGACCAACGCGGACGTCGAGATCGAGGGCGACGCCGAGCTGCAGCAGGCCGTCCGCGTCGCGGTCTTCCACGTGCTGCAGGCCGGCGCGCGGGCCGAGCGCCGGGCGATCGGGGCCAAGGGGCTGACCGGGCCGGGCTACGACGGCCACACGTTCTGGGACACCGAGACGTTCTGCCTGCCGGTGCTCAGCCACCTCCAGCCCGACGCCGCGGCGGACGCTCTGCGCTGGCGTCAGTCGATCCTGCCGCTGGCCCGTGAGCGGGCCGAGCAGCTGGGCCTGAGCGGCGCCACGTTCCCGTGGCGGACGATCCGCGGCCAGGAGTGCTCCGGCTACTGGCCGGCCGGGACGGCCGCGTTCCACATCAACGCGGACATCGCCGACGCCGTCCGCCGGCACGTGCTGATCACGGGTGACACCGATTTCGAGCGCGAGGTCGGGCTCGAGCTGCTCGTCGCGACCGCGCGGCTGTGGCGTTCGCTGGGCCACCACGACTCGTCCGGCGAGTTCCGCATCGACGGCGTGACCGGCCCGGACGAGTACACCGCGATCGTCGACAACAACGTCTACACCAACCTCATGGCGCAGCTGAACCTCCGCTACGCCGCCGAGGTGGCCGCCCGGCACGCGCGGGCCGCGGCCCGGCTCGGGGTGAACGCCGAGGAGATGGCGAGCTGGCGCGACGCCGCGAAGTCGATGCGCATCCCGTTCGACGAGGTGCTCGGCGTGCACCCGCAGAGCGAGGGCTTCACCCACCACGAGGTGTGGGACTTCGAGAACACCCCGGCCGACAGGTACCCCCTGCTGCTGAACTACCCGTACTTCGACCTGTACCGCAAGCAGGTCATCAAGCAGGCCGACCTGGTGCTCGCGATGCAGCTGCGGCCCGACGCGTTCACCCCCGAGCAGATGGCCCGCAACTTCGCCTACTACGAGGCGGTGACGGTGCGCGACTCGTCGCTGTCGGCGTGCACGCAGGCGGTGGTCGCGGCCCGCACCGGGCACCTCGACCTGGCCTTCGACTACTTCGCCGAGTCCGCGCTGGTCGACCTGAACAACCTGGCGGGCAACACCGATCACGGCGTCCACATCGCCTCGATGGCCGGCACCTGGAACGCCGTCGTCGCCGGGTTCGGCGGCATCGAGTTCGACTCCACCGGGCTGGCGTTCGCCCCGCAGCTGCCCGCGGCGCTGAGCAAGATCTCCTTCGGGCTGGGCTGGCAGGGTCGGCAGCTGCGGGTGTCGATCACGGCGGACGAGGCCGAGTACCGGCTGGTCAGCGGGCCGCCGATGCGGCTGCGCCACCACGGCGAGCCGCTGGCACTGGCCGACGCCCCGGTGGTGCGCCCGCTGCCGGAGCCGCCGCTGGTCGACCCCGTCGAGCAGCCGTACGGGCGCGCCCCGCAGGCCCGGCACCCGGGCGGCTGAGGGGCGGCCGGGGGTTGGCCGGAGGAGCGCGCGGGTATCGCCGGGGTCCGCGGACCTGCCGGGGGATTGGCCCGAGGAGCGCGCGAGTATCGCCGAGTTCTGCTCCGTGCCACCGCGATCGCCTCACCGGTGCGGTCATGACGTCGCAGAATCCCCGACGGAAGGACTCCCGTGAACCCCGACCACGTCCGCGCGCTGCTGACCGCCGAGCTCGAGGAGCTCGGCGACCGGGCCGAGTTCGCCGCGTCGTCCGCGGCCGAGTCGGCGTCCGGCGACCTCGCGGCGAACGAGGCGGGCACGACCCAGCACCCGGCCGACTTCGGCACCGAGATCACGAACCGGATGGAGAGCGAGGGCCTCGTCCGGACCGTCGAGCTGCAGCGGCGCCGCGTGCAGGACGCCCTCGTCCGGCTCGACGAGGGCACCTACGGCCGGTGCGCCGTGTGCGGCGTGGAGATCGACGACGAGCGCCTCGAGGCGCGCCCGGAGGTCGCCACCTGCCGCGAGCACGCCGACGCGCTGCCCGTCGGCGGGTAGCCGGCCCGGGTCACGGCGGGAACGGGCAGGCGGGCCGGTTCACGCAGTGGTTCATCGTGTCGCGCGGCGGGGTACGACCCGGCCCGTGACGGCATCCGACGACTGTCCCGCTGACCTGGTCCGGGTGGATCCCGCCGGGCCCGGGCTCACGCGGCGTCGCCGCGGCCGGGGCTTCAGCTACCACGACGCGTCCGGCGCGGTGATCACCGACCACGCCGAGATCGCCCGGCTCACGGCACTGGTGATCCCGCCGGCCTGGCAGGACGTGTGGATCAGCCCGGACCCCCGCGGCCACATCCAGGCGCTGGGCACCGATGCGGCCGGGCGCCGCCAGTACCGCTACCACGACGAGTGGCGCCGGGCCCGCGACGTGGTCAAGTACGACCGCGTGCTCACCCTCGGCGCCAAGCTCGGCGACGTCCGCGACGAGATCGTCCGGCGGCTCGGCGAGCCGGGCCTGGGCCGGGACCGGGTGCTCGCCGCCGCCGTCCGGATGCTCGACGTCGGGGTGTTCCGCGCCGGCGGCGAGCAGTACGCGCCCGGCGACGACGACGAGGACGGCACCTTCGGCCTGGCGACCCTGCGCCGCGAGCACGTCAGCCTCAAGCGCGGCGCCGTCCTGTTCTCCTACCCGGCCAAGGGCAACGTCCCGCGCAGCGTCGCGCTGCGCGACCCGCTGCTGCACCGCGTCGTCGGCTCCCTGCTGCGCCGCAAGGGCGGCGGCGAGGAGCTGCTCGCCTACAAGATCAAGCGTGACTGGTGCGACGTGAGGACCGCGGACCTCAACGGTGCGGTCAAGGAGCTCGCGGGCGAGGAGTACACCTGCAAGGACCTGCGTACCTGGAACGCGACGGTGCTCGCCGCCGTGGCGCTCGCCGCAGCGGCCGCCGAGAGGGGCGTGCCGGGCAGCGAGCGGGGCCGCAAGCGGATCGTCACCGCCGCGGTGAAGCAGGTCTCGGAGCACCTGGGCAACACTCCGACGGTGGCCCGCTCGTCCTATGTCGACCCGCGGGTGCTGGAGCGGTTCGCCGAGGGCCACACGGTGCTGCCGGCGTTGCAGAAGCTGGAGGGCTGCGAGGCGGGACTGCCCGCGGACGACGCGACCCGAGCCGTGTTGGAGCACGCGGTGGTGGAGCTGCTCAAGGGCTGAGCGCGCGCCCGGATGTAGCGAAAGCGGCGTTCAGTGCGGTAGATGCACCCAACGCCGCTTTCGCTACATCACCGCGCTGTGGGGCGCTGGTCTTTCTTGAGCGCGCCCGGCTTGTGGACGGCCTCGCCGCCGCTCTTCTCGCTCTTCACGAGGTACTGCGGGTCGTCCGTCGACGCCCGGACGGTGCGCCCGGCCGCCTCCGTGTCCTCGGTGATCTTCTTCTCGACGGTGCCCTCGGCGGTCCCGCCGTGGCTCTTCCACGTGACGTGGTCGCCCAACCTGGCGGTCTCGGCCATGCCGGGCGGTTACCCCGCGCCGCCGCACCCACACCGTTCACCTGCGCGGGATCGCGATCCTCGCGACCGACACACCGACGAGGGGCTGGTGCCGAGCCGCGAGGAAGCCACCGCATGAACGCCGGGTGAGCGACCACCTGAACCCGCGACGGGGCGTACCCGGACATTTCGGGTACGCTCCGGACATGTCGGAGGCCACGGCCGGCACCTCGGGCCCCGTCGACGACCGCGGGGAGCGGCCCGCCGAGCGCGCCGACCGCAACATGATCGAGATGCTCCAGGAGCTGCGCGTCGCGCAGACCGGGGTGCAGATCCTCTTCGCGTTCCTGCTGTCGCTGTCGTTCACCGAGCGGTTCGCCCGCATCGACGACTTCCAGCGGTGGACCTACGTCGTCACCCTGCTCCTCGCCAGTGTCACCACCGGCCTGCTGGTCGCACCGGCCGCGATCCACCGCATGCTCTTCGGTCGCGGGGTCAAGGCGGCCACGGTGCGCCTCGGCCATCACCTGTTCGTCGCCGGCCTGGCGGCGCTGGCCCTGACCCTGGTCGGCGCGGTGCTGCTGGTGCTCGACATCGCCGTGGGCCGGTCGTTCGCGCTGTGGAGCGCGGGCGCCTTCGGGGCCCTGCTGATCGGGCTGTGGTTCGTGCTGCCACTGCCCCTGCGCGAGCGCACCGACGCCGAGGGCGTGGACGGCGACGACGAGCAGTGAGACCCGCGCCTCGAAACGGAACGAACGCGGCGTTGGGTAAGTCGGACTTACCCAACGCCGCGTTCGCTCATCTCGGGGTCGGCCCGGATCGTTCTACCGGACGTCACCGGCCTGCGGCGAGGCGTCGACGTCGCCGCGCCAGGAGCCCTCCTCGGCGCCGCGTGCCTCGATGAACTTCTTGAAGTTCGCGAGGTCGCCCTTGATGCGACGCTGGACGATGCCCAGCGCGTCGCCGGCCTTCTCGACGAAGCCCTGCGGGTCGTGGTCGAGCTGCAGCGTCACCCGCGTGGTGTCGGCGTCGATCCGGTGGAAGGTCACCACGCCGGACTGGTGGGTGCCGTCCTCGGTGGTCCAGGCCACCCGCTCGTCGGGGTGCTGCTCGGTGATCTCCGCGTCGAACTCGCGCGTCACGCCGGCGATCTTCGTGACCCAGTGCGTCTTCGTGGGGCTGATCTGGTCGATCCGCTCCACACCCTCCATGAACTGCGGGAACGACTCGAACTGCGTCCACTGGTTGTAGGCGGTGCCGACGGGGACGTGGACGTCGATGGTCTCCAGAACGTTCGTGGTCATGGATCCGGCGTACCCGTGCGACCTCCGGCAAAACTGCCCAGAAGCGGTTCAGAGGTTGTTCACTGAGTGTCAGTCGTCACCGTGTGTCAGTCGTCACCGCTGTCAGTCGTCACCGCTGTCAGTCGTCACTGAGCAACTTCCGCCGCAGGCCCGCGACGGTCTGCGCGAGCAGCCGTGACACGTGCATCTGCGAGATCCCCACGCGGTCGGCGATCTGGGTCTGGGTCATGTTGCCGAAGAAGCGCAGCACGAGGATCGTCCGCTCACGCTCCGGCAGCTCGTCGAGCAGCGGCGCGAGCGTCTGGCGGTACTCGACCTTGTCCAGCTCCGCGTCCGCGGTGCCCAGGGTGTCGGCCAGCGAGGTGTCCGCGCCGGACACCAGCTCGTCGAGCGACGTGCTCCGGTAGGCCTGCTGCGCGTCGAGCCCCTCGACGACCTCCTCGGGCGAGATGCCCAGGCGCGCGGCGATCTCGCTCGGCCGGGGGGCGCGGTTGAGCTCCTGGCTCAGCTGGCTCACGGTGCTGTTGATCGAGCTCTGCAGGTCCTTGAGGCGCCGGGGCACCCGCATGGACCAGGTCCGGTCGCGGAAGTGCCTGCGCACCTCGCCGGTGATCGTCGGGACGGCGTAGGACAGGAAGTCGATGCCGCGGTCCGGCTCGAAGCGGTCGACCGCGTTGAGGAGCCCGACCGTGCCCGCCTGCTCGAGGTCGTCGACCGGCTCGCCGCGGCCGGCGAACCGGCGCGCGATGTGCTGGACGACCGGGAGGTAGCCCGTGACGAGCTTGTTGCGCAGTGCCGACCGGTCCGGGTGGTCCGGGGGCAGCGCGGCGAGCTCGGCGAACAGCGGCGTGAGGTGGGCGTAGTCGGAGTCGCGCGACTGGTCAGTCACAGCGCCCACACCGATGGGCCGGAGACGGGAGGAGGGCCACTCGGGAAGCTACCCGCGGCCAGCGGTGCGAAAACACCCGCGCTGGTAGGTTCGTAGGTCGTCGTCCCGCGGCAGGCGCCGCCGACGGCAGTCATCGTCCCCCGGCTCGAAGGGTGAAACCGCACGGTGTCCCACAGCGCCTCACCAGTGCTCGGCCCCGGAGGCACCCGGCCCACCGGGGACGGCGCGGAGAACGGTTCCGCCGACGACGGTCGCGGTGACGTCGACGGCCTCGGCTACGAGCGGCGCTACGTCGCCATGCTCTACGACCGGCTCGACGAGCGCCGCGCCGACACCGCGCGCCGGCTCCAGTCGGTCCTGCACGACGAGACCGTCGGCACGCCGCAGGCCCTGACCGAGCGCGACGCCGCCGCCGCGATGTACACCGACCGGCTCGCGGCGCTGCGCGCGGCCGAGCACGGCCTGGCGTTCGGGCGGCTCGACACCGAGACGGGGGAGCGGCGCTACATCGGGCGCCTGGGCCTGCTCGACGAGGAGCGCGAGTACGAGCCGCTCCTGATGGACTGGCGCGCGCCCGCGGCGCAGCCGTTCTACACCGCCACCGCCGCGTCGCCCGAGGGCATGCGCCGCCGCCGGCACCTGCGCACGCGACGCCGCGAGGTCGTGGCCGTCGACGACGAGGTGCTCGACCTCGACGACGCCGCCGCGGCCGGCAGCAGCACCGGGCTGACCAGCGAGGCCGCGTTGATGGCGGCCGTGACCGCCCGGCGCACCGGCCGGATGGGCGACATCGTCGCGACGATCCAGGCCGAGCAGGACCGGATCATCCGGGCGACGCCGTCCGGGGTGCTGGTCGTGCAGGGCGGGCCGGGCACGGGCAAGACCGCCGTCGCCCTGCACCGGGCGGCCTACCTGCTCTACACCCACCGCGACCGGCTGGCCCGCCGCGGCGTCCTGGTCGTCGGCCCGAACGCCACGTTCCTGCGCTACATCGGGCAGGTGCTGCCCTCGCTGGGGGAGACCAGCGTCGTGCTCGGCACGGTCGGGCAGCTGTTCCCGGGTCTCGACGCCCGCCGCGCCGAGGCGCCGGAGGTCGCCGAGGTGAAGGGTCGCCCCGAGATGGCGGGGGTCGTGGCGGCCGCGGTCCGGGACCGTCAGCAGGTGCCGCGGCGCCCGGTCGAGCTGGTCGTCGAGCAGCAGCGGGTGCGGCTGGACCGGGACCTGGCCAACGCCGCCCGCTCCCGGGCGCGGCGGTCCCGGCGCCCGCACAACGAGGCCAAGCGGATCTTCCACCGGGAGGCGGTGCGGCTGCTCGCCGAGCAGGTGGCGCGCAACCTGGCCGGCCCGGGCTCGCGCGGCCTGCTGGACGCCGGCGACCTGTCCGACATCCGGGACGAGCTGGCCGAGAGCCGGGAGCTGAACCGGGAGCTGGACGCGCTGTGGCCGACGCTGTCGCCGGAGCAGCTGCTCACCGACCTGTTCGCCGACCCGCGGCGGCTGGGCTCGGTCGCGCGCCGGCTGCCCGCGGCGGACCGGGAGCTGCTCGCCCGGCCGGCGCCCCCCGCGGACACCCCCGCCGACCTGTGCTGGACCCCCGCGGACGTCCCGCTGCTCGACGAGGCCGCCGAGCTGCTCGGCGACGACGGCTCCGAGCAGCGGGCCCGCGAGGCGGCGGCGCTGCGCGAGGAGGTCATGTACGCCCAGGGCGTGCTGGACGTGCTCGACCTCGAGGAGGACCTCGACCCGGAGCTGCTGCGCGCCACGGACATCGTCGACGCGGACCGGCTCGCGCAGCGCCAGCGGGTGCGCCGCTACGACTCCACCGCGGACCGGGCGGCGGCGGACCGCGAGTGGACCTACGGCCACGTGATCGTCGACGAGGCGCAGGAGCTCTCGGCGATGGCCTGGCGGCTGATCATGCGCCGGTGCCCGACCCGGTCGATGACGATCGTCGGCGACATCGCCCAGACCGGCGACCTCGCCGGTGCGGCGTCGTGGCAGGACGCGCTCGGGCCGTTCGTCGCGAAGCGGTTCAAGCTCGAGCAGCTCACCGTGAACTACCGGACCCCCGCGGAGATCGCCGCGGTGGCCGACGACGTCCTCGCCGCGATCGACCCGACGCTCGCCGCGCCGCGGTCGGTCCGGGCGACGGGCGTGCCGCCGCGGGCGGTGCTCGCCGACCGAGGTCTGTCCGCCGCGGTCGCCGCCGTGCTCGCCGACGATGCGGCAGGCCTGGGCGACCGGGACGCCGACGACGCGGGCGAGGTGCCCGCGGGGCGGGTCGCGGTGCTGGCTCCCACGGCCCAGGTGGCCGACCTGCGCGCACGGGTGCTCCCGGACGCCGGCGGCGACGGCTCCGGGGAGCCGGACCTCGACGCGCCGGTGGTGGTGCTGCCTGTCTCCGCGGCGAAGGGGCTGGAGTTCGACGCCGTCGTGCTGGTCGAGCCGGCGGAGCTCGTCGCGGAGTCGCCGCGCGGCCTCAACGACCTCTACGTCGCCCTGACCCGGGCCACCCAGCGGCTCACGGTCGTCCACCGGGCGCCGCTGCCCCCGGTGCTGCACCGGCTGGGGGAGTAGCACCGCTCGCCGGCGCGCGCAGTCCGGTGGGGCCTCAGCGGCGAGCGGGTGGCGGCGACCAGGGCCGCGACCAACCGGACGTCCGCCGCGTCCTCCTCCGGGTGCCACTGGACCCCGACGACGAACGGGCGCGCCGGGTCGTCCCCGGCCAGCTCCACCACCTCGACCGTGCCGTCCGCGGCCCAGCCGGTCGCGACCAGGCCCGGCGCGAGCCGGTCGACGGCCTGGTGGTGGTGGCACCGCACCCGCAGGTGCGGCCCGATGACGGCCCCGACGCGCCCGGCCGGGTCGAGCCGGACGTCGACGTCGGTGAAGGCGCCCGGTGTCGGGTTGTGCCCGTCGTGGCCGACCACGTCCGGCAGGGGGATGCTGGTGCAGCGTGCCGCCGAGCGCGACGTTGAGCAGCTGCGCGCCTCGGCAGACCCCCAGCACCGGCAGGTCCAGCTCCAGCGCCCGGTCCAGGACGACCAGCTCGGCCGTGTCCCGCTCCGGGTGGGGGAGGCCGGCGGCGGGGTGCGGGGCGGCGCCGTAGCGGTCGGGGGCGACGTCGCGGCCGCCGCTGAGGAGCACGGCGTCCACGCGGTCGACGGCCCGGGCCGCCTCCGCCGTCGGGGGCAGCAGCACGGGCACGCCGCCTGCGGCGAGGACGATGTCGACATAGGTGCGGGGGAGCAGCACCGCGTCGCGCTCCCACACGCCGTGCCGGGAGCGCTCGAGGGCCGCGGTGATCCCGATGACGGGGGCGGTCAGGGTCGGTCCTCCCCGGCGGCCGCGGCGTCGAGCATGCTCTCGAACTCCGGCCCGTCGAACGTGGCGACCGCACGCTCGTACTTCTGCATCCCCCACTCCCAGAAGTCGAAGTCCAGGGAGCTGGAGCCGTCCATGATCGAGGCCCAGAGCGTCCAGCCGTACTGCGACATGAGCGCGAACAGCCGCGCCCGGGCCACCTGGTCCGGCCGCTCCCGGCCGAAGTAGGCGGCGACGAGCACGTCGAGCAGCTCCCGCGGCAGCGTCGCCTCGCTCCAGACGTTGCCCAGCTCGAAGCAGGGGTCGTTGTTCCCGGAGTACTCGTAGTCGACGATCCGGACCTCCTCGCCGCCCACCCCGTCCGGCACCGCCAGGAGGTTGCCCGCGAGCAGGTCGTTGTGGCACGGCACGGTCCGCCGCGGGCCCAGGGCGGCCCGGATGCGGTCGACGGCGGGGGCGAAGTCGTCGTAGCGGTCGGGCACCCGGAAGCCGTGGCGCGCGACGATCTCCCGGTACCGGGCCTGGACGGCGAACATGTCGAACTCGCCGACGAACCGCGGCCCCGCGTGCAGCTTCCGGCACGCCGTGGCGACCAGCGCGAGGATCTCCGGGTGCGCCAGGTCGTCGTCGGTCAGCGTGCGGCCGGGCAGGAACTCGACGCTGATTCCCTCCCCGGGGCGGTGGTGCACCACCGGCGGCCCGACGCCCGCCTGCGCCGCGGCCACGCTGTTGCGGTACTCGGCGTCGCGGTCGATCTCCAGCAGCTCGGAGCCCGGGCCGGGGATGCGCACGACGACCGTCGCCGACGGCGTGCTGACCTTGAGGTTGCGGTTGGTGAGCCCGCCGGGCAGGTCGACGACGGTGCGGGGGCGCTGCGCGGTGACCGGGATCGAGTCGAGCAGCGCCGTGATCTCGGGGTCGTCGATCTCGGGGTCGTCGCCGAGCGGGACGGCGTCGGCTGGGGCGACCGGGTGCGGCGGCGCGGCGTGATCCACCCGGGCAGGGTAGGTGCCGCGCGGCCCGGTGCGCACCCCACGGTGGCCGTGCACGTCGCGCACCATGTGCACCGACGCTGCCTGCTGTGCACCGGCGCACGCCTTGTGCACGGGCACGGCGCGGTGTGCGCCGGTGCCGTCTGCGCCGACGATCTACGGTGGCCTCGTGGCCGACACCTCTGCGACGGGATCCGCCCCGCTCCCCGCCCGCGCCCGCATCGTGATCATCGGCGGCGGCGTGGGCGGGGCGAGCGTGGCGCACCACCTCGCCGAGCGCGGCGAACGCGACGTGCTGCTCGTCGAGCGCGCGGAGCTGACCAGCGGGTCGACCTTCCACTCCGCCGGTCTGGTCGGCCAGCTGCGGGCCGACCCCGCGCTCACCCGGATGAACGCCTGGTCCGCGGCGCTGTACCGGCGGCTGGAGGAGGCCGGCGGCGACGGTGCGCCGGGCTGGGTGGAGTCCGGGTCGTTGCGGCTGGCGTCGAGCCCGCTGCGGCTGGTGGAGATCCGCCGGCAGGCGGCGTGGGCGCGGCGCGCGGGCCTGCCGTTGGAACTGGTCTCGGCGAAGGAGGCCGCGGACCTGTTCCCGCTGATGTCCACCGACGGCGTCCTCGGCGCGGCGTACACCCCGACCGACGGCCAGGTCGACCCGGCGCGGCTGTGCTACGCGCTGGCCGCGTCGGCGCGCGCAGGTGGGGTGACGATCGCGCAGCGCACCCGCGTCACGGCGATCACCACGCACGAGGGCCGCGTGACGGGCGTGCGCACCGACCGCGGTGAGGTCGAGTGCGAGGTGGTCGTCGACTGCGGCGGCATGTTCGCCGCCGAGATCGCCCGCCTCGCCGGTGTCCGGGTGCCGATCGTGCCGATGTCGCACCAGTACGTCGTCACCGAGCCGTTCCTGCCCGCCGGGACCGGCCCGCTGCCGTCGCTGCGCGACCCCGACCTGCTCGTCTACTACCGCCAGGAGGTCGAGGGGCTGGTCATGGGCGGCTACGAGCGCCAGAGCGCGCCCTTCACCGCCACGGCCACGTCGTTCGACGCCGTCCCGGCCGACTTCAACGGACGGCTGCTGCCCGCCGACTGGGACCGGTTCGCCGAGATCGTCGAGAACGCCCAGGTCCGCGTGCCGGCACTGGCCGACACCGGCGTCCGCACGATGGTCAACGGGCCCGAGGGCTTCACCCCGGACAACGAGTTCTGCCTCGGCGAGACCGACGTGGGCGGCTTCTTCGTCGCCGCCGGGTTCTGCGCGCACGGCATCGCCGGCGCGGGCGGGATCGGGCAGGTCATGGCCGCGTGGATCCTCGACGGCGACCCCGGGCTCGACGTGTGGCACATGGACGTGCGGCGGTTCGGCCCGGAGTACCGCTCGCCGGGCTACACGCTGGCCCGGGTCGTCGAGAACTACGAGTCGTACTACGACATCCGGCCCCCGGGCAGCCAGCGCCGGGCGGGACGCCCGCTGCGCACCTCGCCCGCCTACCCGTGGCACGCGGCGCACGGCGCGGTGTTCGGCGAGAAGGCCGGGTGGGAGCGCGTGGAGTACTACGTTGCCGAGGATTGGGCGCAGGGCAGCGGCGCGGCCGCCGACGACGGGGCACCGCGGGGCTGGGCGGGGCACGGCTGGTCGCCCTGGGTGCTGCCCGAGCACCGGGCGGCCCGCGAGGCCGCGGCGCTGTTCGACGAGTCGTCCTTCGCCAAGATCGAGATCACCGGCCCGGAGGCCGCGGCCTTCGTCGCCCACGCGTTCGCGGGACGGGTCGACGGGCCGCCGGGCTCGCTCGCGTACACCCAGGCGCTCGACGACCGGGGCGGCGTCGCGATGGACGTCACGGTGAGCCGCGTGGCGCCGGACGCGTTCCTGGTGGTGACCGGCACCGCGTCGGGGCGCCACGACCTGGCGTGGCTGCGCGACCGGGCCCGGGCGACGGGGAACGCGGTGCGGATCGCGGACGTCAGCGGGGCGTGGGCGTGCTTCGGGCTGTGGGGTCCGCGGGCTCGTGACGTGCTGGCCCCGCTGCACGCCCGCGGACCTGTCGAACGCGGCGTTCCCGTACCTGACCATGCAGGAGACGACGGTCGGCGACGTCCCGGTGCGCGCGCTGCGGGTGACCTATGTCGGCGAGCTCGGCTGGGAGCTGTACTGCCCGACGGAGTACGGCGCCGGGCTGTGGCGAAGCGCTCGTCGAGGCCGGGGCCCCGCACGGGCTGCGGCCCGCGGGCTACCGGGCGATCGAGAGCCTGCGGCTGGAGAAGGGGTACCGGGTCTGGGGATCCGACGTCACCCGTGACACCACTCCGGACGAGGCGGGCCTGGCGTTCGCGGTGCGTCCGGGCGACGGGTACGCCGGAGCGGCGGCGCTGGCGGCAGCCCGCGCGAGCGGGCCGGCGCGGCGCCTGCGGTGCCTCGTGCTCGACGACCCGCGCGCCGTCGCGCTGGGGACGGAGCCGGTGCGGGCTGCGTCGGACGACGTCGCCGGGTTCGTCACCTCGGGTGGCTACGGCTACACCGTCGAGCGGTCGATCGCCTACGCCCTGCTGCCCGGTCGAGGTCGGCCCGGGAACCGCGGTGCAGGTGCAGGTCGACGGGGAGTGGGTGGACGCCGAGGTCGTCCGGGGACCGCTGTACGACCCGAAGGGGAGCGCATCCGGGCGTGATCCGCCGTTCGGGACGTAAGCGGCCCGCGCGGAGCACCGTGATCCCCCGTTCGGGACGTCCAGCGCCTGTCGTGCGACCGTACCCGCCCCTAGCGGGAGATCATGGAACAACACCCGAACCGCTCGCGCTCGCGGGCGCGCGGTGCGGGGTGTAGCAAGGAACGCGAACGCCGCCGACCGGCGGCCCAGGGAAGGACGGGCAGGTGACCGCTGCGGATCGGCTACAAGGCGTCGGCTGAGCAGTTCGGGCCGCGGGAGCTGGTGGAGTACGCGGTGCGGGCCGAGCAGGTCGGGCTGGACAGCGTGTGGGTGTCGGACCACTACCAGCCGTGGCGGCACACGGGCGGCCACGCGCCGTTCTCGCTGGCGTTCATGACGGCGGTGGGGGAGCGCACGGAGCGGGTCGTCCTGGGCACCAGCGTGCTCACGGCCACGTTCCGCTACAACCCGGCCGTGATCGCGCAGGCGTTCGCGACGATGGCGTGCCTGTACCCGGACCGCATCGTGCTCGGCCTGGGCACCGGGGAGGCGCTGAACGAGACGGCGGTGACCGGTGCGGAGTGGCCGGACTTCAAGGGCCGGTTCGCCCGGCTGCGCGAGGCGGTGCGGCTGATGCGGCAGCTGTGGACCGAGGACGGCGTGAGTTTCGAGGGCGAGTTCTATCGGACCGTCGACGCCACGGTGTACGACAAGCCCGAGCACCCGGTGCCGGTGTACATCGCCGCGGGCGGCCCGGTGGTGGCGAAGTACGCGGGCCGGTCCGGTGACGGGTTCATCTGCACCTCGGGCAAGGGCATGGAGCTCTACACGGACAAGCTGCTGCCGGCGGTCGAGGAGGGCGCGCAGGCCGCGGGGCGCGACGCGGCCGCGATCGACCGCACGATCGAGATCAAGATGTCCTACGACCGGGACCACGAGCGTGCGCTGGAGAACTGCCGGTTCTGGGCGCCGCTGTCGCTGACCGCGGAGCAGAAGCACAGCGTGGACTCGGCGGCGGAGATGGAGCGGTTGGCCGACGAGCTGCCGATCGAGCAGGTCGCGCAGCGGTGGATCATCGCCTCGGACCCGGCCGAGGCGATGGCCCAGATCAAGCCCTATCTCGACGCCGGGCTCAACCACCTGGTGTTCCACGGCCCGGGCCACGACCAGGAACGGTTCCTCACCCAGTTCGCCGACGACGTGCTGCCCGCGCTGCGCGCATTGGGCTGAGCCGGCGCGGGGTCGGCGCATGCAGCGAAAGCGGCGTTCGGTGCGTTGAGTGCACCCGACGCCGCCTTTCGCTGCATACGGCGCTCAGCCCTTGGAGTTGAGGAACTTCCGGAAGCCCTTGATGCCGTAGCGGTTGACGGCGGTGGTGATCAGGCCGAACACCGCACCCTGGATCGTGGCCGCGATCAGCACCTCGCGCGTGCTGTAGTCCTCCGACAGCGGCGCCGGGGTCTCCGGCTCGTTCGAGATCCGCTTCCAGATGACGGCGAACACCTTGCTGGCCAGCAGGCCGCCGAGGATGCCGAACGCGTAGCCGAAGGGCTTGTACGCGACCTTGGCGATGCCGGTCAGCTCGCCGGTGGGTGTGGTCACGGGTTCACCTTCCCGGTGCCGGCGGTGCCCGCCGGGTCGGCCGTCGGGCACACCGCCGGTCTCAGGCACGGCGCGGGCACGGGCGAGGTGCGGGTCGGGCTCGATGTCGGGTTCGGACGTTCCACGCATGGACGCCACGTACCCGAACACCGGACCGGCGACACCGTCCCGGATCGGAGCGCGGTCGGTCGTGCCCGGATCGGTCACAGCGGTCACAGCTCAGCGGGTGGTGCCGGGCACCGATCCGCCGGACACGAGCCGACGGGTGCTGCGCGCCGTGCGCAGCCCGGGGGCCGCCACCGGCACCCGCTCGGTGTGGCGGCGGACGCGCAGGACCGGCCACGCGGGCACCGGCGGGAACAGGGCGTCGAGGCCGAACGCCCCGTCGAACCCGGACAGCGGGGGTGCGCCGAAGCTGCTGCGCAGCAGCTCCTGGTACTCGTCGTACTCCGCGACGGCCTCGGCGATGTCGCCCTGGGCGAGGTGCGCCTCGATCAGCGCGCGGCGGGCGCCCTCGCGGCTGGGGGCGGTGTGCACGGCCGCCCGTGCGGTGACGACGGCGTCGGCGAACCGGCCGGACGCGGTCAGCGCGGAGCTGAGCTCCTCGAGGGCGTTGAGCCGGATCTGGCGGAACCGCTCGCGCTCGACGGGGAGCCAGGCCTCCGTCCAGTCGGGCAGGACGTCGGCGCCGAGCAGGGCGGTCGCGACCGGCAGGTCCGCGGGCACGCTGTCGGGGTGGCCGGGGACGGTGGCCAGCGCGCGGACCAGGGCCATCGCCTCGTCGAGGTCGACGACCACGGCGGGGTCGAGGGCGACGGTGCCGTCGACGACGTCCGTCACGAGCGTGGCCGCGGCCGCGAGGGACGCGTCGAGCAGGGCGGCGGCGGCGGGTATGCCGGGCCACAGGTCGGCGGCCAGCGCCGTACAGCGTTGGGGGCGGCGGTGCACGGCAAGGTAGGCGACGACCCGCCGGGCGTCCGACTCCAGTGGCACGGGTTCGCCGTGCGCAGTGACGGAGAAGGAACCGAGCACCGTGACGCGGTGCAGGTCCGAGCGGGATCGTCGTTGATCGACAAGCATGGGTGTCCCCGTGATCGTGGTGCAGCGGTGATGGGCGGCAGGGCGGTGCGGCGTGGTGACCCGGGCGCGCTCCGAGAGGGCCTCCGGCGTGGCGGCCGTGGCGTCGTGCGTCGGGTCCTCAGGGGAGTCTTCCCCGCTGACCCGATGTTGCCAAGAGCCTTTCTCGTCACATTCACCTGAACGGTACGTACATCCGGGTGACATGTGTTGCGCACCTGGGCGGACCCTACCGGCGATCGGCGGGGGTGATCACGGCAGGGCCCGGATGCGGACGTGGGTGCCCGCGTCGTCGGCCCACACGTGCAGCAGGTCGCACAGCTGGCGGGCGATCCACAGGCCGCGGCCGCGCGGGACCGACGGGTGCGGGGCGCGCAGTCCCGGCAGGGGGTCGACCAACCTCCCGTCGTCGTGCACCTCGCACAGCAGCTCGCGGGTGCCGGTCCACAGCGCGAGGTGGGCGTCCCCGCTGCCGTGCTCGACGGCGTTCGTGGCCACCTCGTTGACGGCCAGCACCAGGTCGGCCACCCGGTCCCGGTCGCAGCCCGCCGCCCGCGCCGCCCGGGCCACGGTGTCGCGCACGTCGACGAGCTGCCACGTGTCGAAGACCATCCGCTGGTCAGGGGGCCCGAGCAGGACAGGCGCGGGCACGCCGCCGCGGTCGGTCAGCACCTCCCGCGCGCCCCGGTGCTCGGGGTTGTGCCGCAGGGCGCCGTCGACCAGCACCAGCGGGTGGTTGCGCCGGGCGCCGTCGGCGACCTCGAGGTGCAGGGGCAGCTGCGGATAGAGGCAGAGCACCGTCGCCGCGACGTCGGCCAGGGCCACGTTCAGCGCGGCGTCGAGCTCGGTCCAGAACCCGCCGTCCAGCCCGTCGAGGTCCGGGTCGTGCTCGACGATCACGGTGACCCCGCCACGCCCGCGGGTGAGCGCCCGCAGATCCCGCGCCCACCGGGTGGCCAGCGTCTGCCCGGAGTGGTCCGGGCCGACGGAGAGGGCGAGCACGACCGTCGCGGAGTCGCCGCCTCCCGTCGGGCCGGGCAGTCCGTCTGCCGGCGGCACGTCGGCGAGCGCCCGCGCGGTCGCGGGGCGCACCGCCAGCGCGACCGGCTCGTGGCGACCGCGGGCGGCGGCGACGAAGGGTGTGGCGCGGGCGACGACGTCGTCCGCCGAGCCGGTGTACGCGACCGCGTGGCGCAACCGGACGGTCCCGGCCGTGCGGGTGGTCTCGACCCTCATCGCGCCCGTGCCCCGGGGCTTCGGCGGTATCCGCGCACCGCGGGTGCCGGTCGCGCCCGGGCACCGGAAGCCCTGCGAGACACCCGGGTGGGCGGAGACGTCGAGCTGCGCGGCGAACGGGGCCCCGCACCGGTCGAGCGCCCGCAGCACGCCCGGCCGCACGCCGGTCAGGACGAGCCGGTGCACCTCGGGGAACTCCTCGGCGGCGTGCACCAGACCCACGGCGCCCGCGATGTCGAGGAAGCGCAGCGACGACAGGTCGAGCTCGAGGGCCGCGGGCGCACTGTCGGAGCGCAGCGCGTCGTCCAGCGTCGTCGCGACCATCCGGGCGATGACGGGCCGGTTGCTGTGGTCCACCTCGCCGGCCAGCCGCATGCGGAACGGGGCCAGCCGGGTGACGCGCAGCAGGCCGTCGTCGTAGAGCGCCGTCGCCTCGATCTCGACGCGGTGCAGCGCGCGCATCCGCTCGATCACCCCGTCGGTGAAGCGGTGGCGGTCGTAGAAGCACAGCACCCGCCCCGGGCGCCCGGCGAGCACGGTGTCGATGATGCCGTCGTAGTCGGCCAGGCTCGGCCCGGCCGACCGGTGCGCCCCCGAGCTGAGCTGGCCGGTCACCCGCAGCCCGGTGTAGCCGGCGTCGACCGCGCCGTCCACCATCGCGGCCAGCGCCCCCGCCGCGTCGCGCACCGGAACCCGCATCGAGGCGCGCGTGCTCTCGGGGTCCACGATGGTGAGCTGGCCGTCGGCCAGCGGGCGGTCGACCGGGACGCGGTCGTCGACGAGCCGCTCCAGCACGGCGTCGGCGGTGCCGTCGGAGAGGTAGACCACCTGCTCCCCGGCGGCGAGGCCGATGCCCAGGAAGCGCGCGGTCATCTCCCAGAGCTGCTCGTCGCTGCCCGGCACCGCGCACGCGTGCACGGCGGACGGATCGTCCACCGTGGTCGTGCGCATGTGTCACCTGCTCGGAAGCGTTGCGTGGCGCCGCTAGCACCGTCCGTATCGATCTTGTCGTCGGCACGCGGCATCGCCGACGTTCTCGCGACGAAGTGTCCTCCCCCTGCGCCGAGCTGGGTACCCGGGGAGGTGAACGGCCTACCGGACGGTCGACGCGTCGCCGAGGCCGATTTCCCGAGCCCGGGGCCGTGCCGGGTCTGGTGAATGACCGCTGAGGGGAGCATGAGCGCGCCCTCCGGCCGTACCCTCCGGGCGTGGCCCGCGAGTCGTCCCCGTCCCGCGGTGCCCCGGCGACCTCCCCGGCACCGGTGCCGACCGGGCGCGTGCTCACGGTGCCGAACCTGCTGAGCCTGCTCCGGCTGGCCGGGGTGCCGCTGTTCCTCTGGCTCCTGCTCGGCCCCCACGCCGACGGCTGGGCGCTCGTCGTGCTGATGGTCGGGGGCGTCACCGACTGGCTCGACGGCAAGCTGGCGCGCCTGCTGAACCAGTACTCGACGCTCGGGGCGCTGCTCGACCCCGCCGTCGACCGGCTCTACATCCTCGCCGCGCTGGTGGCGCTCGCCGTGCGCGACGTGGTGCCGTGGTGGGCCGTCCTCGTCCTCGTCGCCAGGGACCTCGTGCTCGCGGCCTGCCTGCCCGTCCTGCGGGCCCGGGGGTACGCCCCGTTCCGTGTCACCTACCTGGGCAAGAGCGCGACGTTCCTGCTGCTCTACGCCTTCCCGTGGCTGCTGCTCGGCGTCGGGGACATCGGCCGTCGCCCCGCTCGCGCGCCCGGTCGGTTACGCCTTCGCGGTGTGGGGGACGGCCCTGTACCTCTACTCCGGGCTGGTGTACCTCGCCGAGTTCGCGCTCGTGCTGCGCGGGCACCGGGCCGACGGCGCTGATCACGTGGGTCGTAGGCTGCCGCCATGACTCCCGACGACCTGCGCTACACGGAGGATCACGAGTGGGCGCGCGAGACGGCCGACGGCGTGGTGCGGGTGGGGATCACCGACTACGCGCAGCGGCAGCTCGGGGACGTCGTGCTCGTCGAGCTCCCCGCCGTCGGCGACACGGTCGCGGCCGGGGACGCCTGCGGCACGGTGGAGTCCACGAAGTCGGTCTCGGAGATCTACCCGCCGGTCGCGGGCGAGGTCGTCGCGGTGAACGAGGCGCTGGTGGACGAGCCGGAACTGGTCAACCAGGAGCCCTACGGCGGCGGCTGGATGATCGACCTGCGTCCCGTCGAGTCGGGCCAGCTCGACGGCCTGCTCGACGCGGCCGCCTACGACCGCCTGACCGACGACGACTGATCAGCGCACCCCCGGACGGCTTCCGCAGGCCGGAGCAGCCGCGGACCGACCCGTCCGGCGCGGGTGCCGCACGGTAGGTTGAGACGCGAAACCGCACCGCCCTGTCGCGGTGGCGCTAGTGCAGGAGGAGACCGCGAGGTGACCACGAACGACGGGCCCGGCGTGCCCCCGGAGCGCGCCCCGGAGACGACGTCCGTCTTCCGGGCCGACTTCCTCGCCGAGGCGGAGCCGCCCGCGCCGGAGCAGTCGGTGTCGGGGGTCGACGCGCTGCCGGCGGGGTCGGCATTGCTGGTGGTCAAGCGCGGGCCCAACGCGGGCTCGCGGTTCCTGCTGGACCGCACGACGACGAGCGCCGGCCGGCACCCCGACAGCGACATCTTCCTCGACGACGTCACCGTCTCGCGCCGGCACGCCGAGTTCCGGCGCGACGCGGGCGACTTCGTCGTGGTGGACGTCGGCAGCCTGAACGGCACGTACGTGAACAGGGAGCCGGTCGACACGGCGGTCCTGACGAACGGCGACGAGGTGCAGATCGGCAAGTTCCGGCTCGTGTTCCTCACCGGGCCGCGCGGCTCCAACTGGGGGGACGCCTGACGCGGTGCCCGACGCGGCCGTCTCCGCCCGTCCGGAGGCGCGCGCCCACGGTGTCGCCCGTGTAGCGTCGACAGTGTCGGACGCCGTTACGGACCCTCCCCGGGCGGGGCCGTGGCGGCGTGAGACGGAGGACCGTCAGGAGGAGGAACACGCGTGAGCGAGATGCGCGTCGTGGGAGTCCGAGTCGAACTGCCCGCGAACCAACCCATCCTCCTGTTGCGCGAGACCCACGGCGACCGCTACCTGCCGATCTGGATCGGCTCGGTGGAGGCCACCGCGATCGCCCTCGAGCAGCAGGGCGTCAAGCCGGCCCGGCCGCTGACGCACGACCTGCTCAAGGACGTCGTCGGCGCCCTGGGCAGGCGGCTGGAGCAGGTGCGGATCACGGACCTGCAGGAGGGCACCTTCTACGCCGAGCTGGTCTTCGACGGCGGCGTGAAGGTCTCGGCGCGGCCGAGCGACTCGGTGGCGCTCGCGCTGCGGGTCGGGGTGCCGATCCACGCCGAGGAGAGCGTGCTCGCCGAGGCCGGCCTGGTGATTCCGGACGAGCAGGAGGACGAGGTGGAGAAGTTCCGCGAGTTCCTCGACTCCATCTCGCCGGAAGACTTCCGCGGCGCCCGGTGAACCGGAAGGTTGCGCGGCGGAGCGGTCGGTGCGCCGACATGCCCGCCTCCGGGTGATCAGCGGCGGCGCGCCGCGTTGACGGCGTGCTGTGGCGCGCTTACCGTCAGCCTCGAACGGGCTGTTGCAGGGTGGCCGCCGGGTCACGGTCGGCCGTCCGGACGGTCCCGGGTGAGGAGGAGAGCGGTGCAGACCCCTCCGTCCGACGTGCCCACCGGGCTCGGCGCGAGCGGGGTCCCGGAAGTGCCCGGGCAAGGCGAGCTGTTTCCCGACCCGCTGCTCGACGACGGGTTCGACGGGATGCCGGACCAGCTCGTCGGCTTCCGCGGCCCCACCGCCTGCCAGGTCGTCGGGATCACCTACCGCCAGCTCGACTACTGGGCGCGTACCGGGCTGGTCGTGCCCTCGATCCGCGGCGCGGCGGGCTCGGGCAGCCAGCGCCTGTACTCGTTCAAGGACGTGCTCGTCCTCAAGATCGTCAAGCGGCTGCTCGACGCGGGTGTCTCGCTGCAGAACATCCGGGTGGCGGTGGAGCACCTGCGCAGGCGGGGGATCCGCGACCTCGCCGGGATCACGCTGTTCAGCGACGGCACCACGGTGTACGAGTGCGCCTCGCCCGAGGAGGTCGTGGACCTGCTGCAGGGTGGGCAGGGGGTGTTCGGCATCGCCGTGAGCGGGGCGATGCGGGAGATCAGCGGGTCGATCCGCGACTTCCCGATGGAGCGCGCGGACGGCGGGTCGGTGGACGACGCCCCCGAGGACGAGCTCTCCCGCCGCCGGACGCGGCGGGCGATCAGCTAGGAACCGGCCAGGTGGGGGCGCGTCGCTGCGCGTCTCACTGGGCAACGATTCATTGACGCACCGCGCGGCCCGGCTCCCGGCGGCGCGGCCGACCGGGAGCCGGGCCGCGGATCGAGCGGCCGCGGTTCCGGGCGGCGATCCGAGGCCCGGCGGGTGTCGGACGGCACGACGCCCGTGTTCGGGGCTCGGCTACGATGGAGGAGCGGTCGACGACCCCGCGCGGGAGAGTCCGGACACGCGCCGGACGCCGAAGGAGCAACTCCTCCCCGGAACCTCTCAGGCCCCAGGACCGCGCGGGGAAGACGCCTCTGGAAAGCGACGACGGCAGCGATGCCGACGTCCGCCGACGGGGAAAGCCGGGCCAGCGCCGACGGAGGTCGGGCCCGGTGAATCTCTCAGGCGCCCGGTCGCCGGGTGAGGACAGAGGGGGAGGGCGGTTCCGCCCTGCATGTGGTTCGCCCTGTGTGGTTTGCCTGCTCGCTGTTAACAGCCGAGCGACCCCGACCGAGAGGCCCGCCGTGAGCCGTTCCGAGCATTCCGAGGCACCCCGCCCGACGCTGCACGAGCTCGAGCGCGGCGTGCCGTTCGTCGACCGGCACATCGGGCCGCGCCCGGACGAGCTCGCGACCATGCTCGCCGCCGTCGGCGTCGCCTCGCTCGACGAGCTGGCCGACCGGGCGCTGCCCGCGGCGATCCGCGACCGGGACGACGAGGCCGCCGCGGCCCTGCCGGCGCCCGCGACCGAGAGCGAGGCGCTGGCCGAGCTGCGCGCGCTCGCCGGGCGCAACACGGTCACCGTCCCGATGATCGGGCTCGGCTACAGCGGCACGGTCACCCCGCCGGCGATCCGGCGCAACGTGCTCGAGAACCCGGCCTGGTACACCGCCTACACGCCCTACCAGCCCGAGATCAGCCAGGGCCGGCTGGAGGCGCTGCTGACCTTCCAGACCATGGTCGCCGACCTCACCGGGCTGCCCGTCGCCGGCGCGTCGCTGCTGGACGAGGCGACGGCGGCCGCGGAGGCGATGACGCTCCTGCGGCGGGCCGGGAAGGCGAAGAGCGCCCGGTTCGTCGTCGACGCGGACACACTGCCGCAGACGCTCGAGGTGCTGCGCACGCGGGCCGAGCCGCTGGGGATCGAGCTGGTGGTCGCCGACCTCCGTGACGGGCTGCCCGACGGCGAGCTGTTCGGGCTGCTGCTGTCGTACCCGGGGGCGTCCGGGGTGGTGCGCGACCCGTCGGCGCTGATCGAGGAGGCGCACGGGCGGGGCGGCCTGGTCGCCGTGGCCGCGGACCTGCTGGCGCTGACGCTGCTGACCCCGCCCGGCGAGCTGGGGGCGGACGCCGTCGTCGGCACCTCCCAGCGCTTCGGCGTGCCGCTGGGCTTCGGCGGGCCGCACGCGGGCTACCTGTCGGTGCGCCAGGCGTTCGCCCGGCAGCTGCCGGGCCGGCTCGTCGGCCTGTCCCGCGACGCCGACGGCAACCCGGCGCTGCGGCTGGCCCTGCAGACCCGCGAGCAGCACATCCGCCGGGAGAAGGCGACCAGCAACATCTGCACGGCGCAGGTCCTGCTCGCCGTCGTCGCCGCCTGCTACGCCGTCTACCACGGTCCCGACGGGCTGCGCCGGATCGCGCAGCGCTGCCACCGGATGGCGGCGGTGCTCGCGGCCGGGCTGCGGGCGGGTGGCGTCGAGGTCGTGCACGGCGCGTTCTTCGACACGGTGCAGGCGCGCGTGCCGGGCCGGGCGGACACGGTCGTCGCGGCCGCGCACGCCGCCGGGGTCGCGGTGCGCCGGGTGGACGCCGACACGGTCGGGATCTCCTGCTCGGAGCTGACGACCGTGGCGCACCTGGGCTCGGTGTGGGCGGCGTTCGGCGTCGCGGCGGACGCGGCCGCACTGGACGTCGGGACCGCGGACGCCCTGCCGGCGGGGTTGCTCCGGACGAGCGACTACCTGACGCATCCGGTGTTCCACGAGCACCGCAGCGAGACCTCGCTCATGCGCTGGCTGCGCCGGCTCGCCGACGCCGACCTCGCGCTGGACCGCACGATGATCCCGCTCGGCTCGTGCACGATGAAGCTCAACGCGGCCGCGGAGATGGAGCCGATCAGCTGGCCGGAGTTCGCGGACCTGCACCCGTTCGCCCCCCGCGACGACGTGGCGGGCTCACTGTCGATGATCGCGGACCTGGAGCGCTGGCTCGCGGCGCTGACCGGCTACGCCGCGGTGTCGTTGCAGCCCAACGCGGGCAGCCAGGGCGAGCTGGCGGGGCTGCTGGCGATCGCCGCCTACCACCGGTCGCGGGGCGAGGGGCACCGTGACGTGTGCCTGATCCCGGCGAGCGCGCACGGCACGAACGCGGCGTCGGCGGTCATGGCGGGCA
This sequence comes from uncultured Actinomycetota bacterium, assembly GCA_963780835.1. Classification (GTDB taxonomy): domain Bacteria; phylum Actinomycetota; class Actinomycetes; order Mycobacteriales; family Pseudonocardiaceae; genus Pseudonocardia. The sequence continues at coordinate 73,639 of CAWADQ010000036.1, forward strand.
TGCGGGTCGTGGTCGTCGCGACCTCGGGGCAGGGCGACGTCGACCTGGCCGACCTGCGGGCGAAGGTCGCGGAGCACGGCGACACGCTCGCCGCGCTGATGATCACCTATCCGTCGACGCACGGGGTGTACGAGGACGAGGTCGGCGCGGTGTGCGCGGCCGTGCACGAGGCGGGCGGCCAGGTCTACGTCGACGGGGCGAACCTGAATGCGCTGCTCGGGCTGGCCCGGCCGGGGGCGTTCGGGGGCGACGTGTCGCACCTGAACCTGCACAAGACGTTCTGCATCCCGCACGGCGGCGGCGGCCCCGGCGTCGGGCCGGTCGCGGTGGCCGCGCACCTCGCGCCGTTCCTGCCGGGCGCCGAGGGCGTCGACGGCGTGCGCGTCGGCGCGGTGTCGGCGGCGCCGTACGGCAGCCCCGGCGTGCTGCCGATCTCGTGGATGTACGTGCGGATGATGGGCTTCGCCGGGCTGCGGCGGGCGACGCTTCAGGCCGTGGCGGCGGCGAACTACGTCGCGCGCCGGCTGCAGGAGCACTTCCCGGTCCTCTACGCGGGCCGTGACCACGGCGGTGTCGGGTCGGACGGTGTCGGATCGGACGGGGCAGGCGCGGGCGGGACGGGGTTCGTCGCCCACGAGTGCATCCTCGACCTGCGGCGGATCACGAAGACGACGGGCGTGACGGTCGACGACGTCGCCAAGCGGCTGGCCGACTACGGCCTGCACGCGCCGACGATGTCGTTCCCGGTCGCGGGGACGCTGATGGTGGAGCCCACGGAGAGCGAGGACCTCGCCGAGATCGACCGGTTCGTCGACGCGATGGTCGGGATCCGCGGGGAGATCGACCGGGTCGCGGCGGGGGAGTGGCCGGTGGACGACAACCCGCTCCGCGGCGCCCCGCACACCGCGGCCTGCCTGGTCGACAAGTGGGACCACCCGTACCCGCGGGAGCTCGCCGCGTACCCGACGGGCGCCACACCGGGCGTGCACGACCGCAAGGTGTGGCCGCCGGTGCGGCGCATCGACGGCGCGCACGGCGACCGCAACCTCGTGTGCTCCTGCCCACCGGTGGCGGCGTTCGCGGCGCCGGCGGGGAACCCGGGGGAGCCGGTGCCGGCGCACATCTGACTCCGGCCGCCCGCCCCCATGTAGCGAAAGCGGCGTTCGGTGCGTTGAGTGCACTCAACGCCGCTTTCGCTACATCCCACGGGCGTCACCGCGGCAGCAGGGTGTCGCAGAGGTCGATCAGTCGGTCGCGCAGGGGAGCGGCGCGGCGGGCGAAGCCGGCCTGTGCGCGGGCGTACTCGGCGCGGCCGGCCGCCGTCTCGATCCGGACGGGCGGGTGGCCGAGGTCGGTCAGGTCGTAGGGGCTCGCGCGCATGTCGAGCTCGCGGACGTCCGCGGCGAGGGTGAAGCAGTCGACCAGCAGGTCCCCGGGGGTGGCGGGGGAGAGCTTGTAGGCCCACTTGTAGAGGTCCATGGTCGCGTGCAGGCAGCCGGGCTGCTCGAGCGCGACCTGGTCGGCCCGGGTGGGGGCGACGGCGTTCCGGGGGCGCGCGGCGGTGGTGAAGAACCGGTAGGCGTCGTGGTGGGTGCAGTGCACGGGCAGCGACTCGACGACCTCGTCGGTGCCGGCGGCGCCCAGCCGCAGGGGGACCGCGGAGTGCCGGGGCGAGTCGGTCCGGTAGACCATCGCCCACTCGTGGAGCCCGAAGCAGCTCAGCCGCGCCGGGCGGGATGCGGTGGCGACGAGCAGGGCGCGGACGAACGCGGCGGTCGTCCGGTGCCGGTCGGGCAGGGCGGCCGGGTCGAGCGCGACGGTGCCGTCGGACCGGCGGACGTGGCCGGGCACGGCGAGGAAGGCGTCGGCGTCGCGCAGCGCGACCCCCGGCCCCGGATGCCACTGCTCCAGCTGCGCGGGGCGGTGGGAGTAGTAGGTGAACAGGAAGTCGAGCACGGGGTGCGCCTCGTGGCGCCGCCGCCGCTCGCGGTGGGGGAGGGTCCAGCGCTCCATCCGCGCGCGGTGCGCCGCGGCCCGTGCCCGCCAGGTGGGCCCGTCGAGCACGTCGTCGCGCACCCGGGCCGAGCTCGCCGTGATCACGCCCGCGCCGTGTCCCGTTGCGGAGGAGGCGAGGGCGGCGGGTCGAGCGGTCACGCACCGACGGTACCGGCGCCGGCGCATCCGCTGTGCAGGCCGATTCGGAGCAGGACGTCCGTCGACGCTCCACCTTATGTCGTTGATTCATTGACGCGTTCGAAAAGTCGATCAATCGACGACTCCGTCGGCAGACCGAACAACCGGCAGGGCTGACCGGCCCACAAGGGGCCGGTCAGCCCTGCCGGTGCGTTGCGTCGCGCACGGTGCCGACGAACACCTCGACCAGGTCCTCCAGGGCGACCAGGCCGACGGTGGCGCCGGCCGGGTCGATCGCCCGGGCGAGGTGGGCGCGGGAGGCGCGCAGGACCGACACCGCGTGGTCGAGCCGGGCGGTGGTCGGCACCTCGGGCAACCCGCGGATGCGCTGCGGGGGGACCAGCGTGGCGTCCGCCGCGCCCGTCCCCGAGCCCGCGCCGTCGTCGACCAGGTCGAGGACGTCCTTCACGTGCAGATATCCGAGCCAGCTGTCGCCGGCGGCGGAGCGGACCGGGAACCGGGAGAACCCGGTGGCGGCGACCGCGGCCGTGACGTCGCCGACCCGGGGCTGCGGAGGCAGGGACACCAGGTCGTCGCGGGGCACGAGGACGTCCGCGACGGTGGCGTCCGCTGCGTGCAGGGTGCGGGTGAGGCGGTCGGTCTCGGCGTCGTCGAGCAGGCCCTCGCGGCGGGACTCGGCGATCAGCACGGCGAGCTCGCCGGAGGTGAACGCGGCCTCGAGCTCGGTTCGGGGCCGCACCCGCAGCAGGCGCAGCACGACCTGGGCGATCCGGTTGAACAGGGTCACCACGGGGCCGGCGGCCGTGGTGAACAGGAGGAACGGCGGCACGAGGAGCATCGCCGCGCGCTCGGGGCCTGCGAGGGCGATGTTGCGGGGCACCATCTCGCCCAACAGCATGTGCGCGACCACGACCAGCATCAGCGCCACGGCCAGCGCCACCGGCGCCACGGCGGCCTCGGGCAGCCCGAGCAGGCTCATCGGCCGCTCCAGCAGGTGGGCGACCGCGGGCTCCCCGAGGCGGCCGAGCAGCAGCGAGAACACGGTGATCGCGAGCTGGGACGCCGCCAGCATCTGCGGTAGCCGCCCGGTGGCCCGCAGGACGGTGCGGGCGGCCAGCGCCGTCCGGCCGCTCCCGGCGGCGAGGGTGTCGAGGCGGTCGCGGCGCGCGGAGATGAGCGCGAACTCGGCCCCGACGAAGAAGGCGTTGCCGGCGAGCAGCAGCACCGCGGTGAGGACGGCGAGCAGTTGGGTCACGGTGCCGCGCCCCACGGTGCTGTGTCGAACGGTGACCTCGCAAGCTCGGTCACGGTGCCTCCTCGCTGACGCTCGGCGACACCGTTCCCCAGGTGCTGTGTCGAACGGTGACCTCGCAAGCTCGGTCACGCCGCGGTCCCCGGTTCGGGTGGGCGGTGCAGCCGCAGCTCGGCGACCCGGTTGCGGTCGCGGCGGACGACCGTGAGCTGCCAGCCGTCGACGACCAGGCCGTCGCCCACGTCCGGGATGCGGCCCAGCCGGGCCAGCACCAGCCCGGCGAGGGTCTCGTAGTCGCCGGGCGGGACGGGGAAGCCGGTCGCCTCGTTGACCTCGTCGGTGCGCAGGAGCCCGGACACGAGCCAGGCGTCGCGGCCGAAGGGGCGCACCCCGGAGGCGCCGTCGACGTCGTGCTCGTCCTGGACGTCGCCGACGATCTCCTCGAGCACGTCCTCGAGGGTGACGATCCCGGCGACGCCGCCGTACTCGTCGACGACGACGGCGAGCTGCAGGCCGGCGCCGCGCAGGGTGGTCATCAGCGCGTCCCCGTCGAGGGACTGGGGGACGGTGGGCACGGGCCGGACGTGGTCGCGCAGGAAGGCCCCGGCGCGGGCCGCCGCGGGCACCGCGATGGCCTGCTTGACGTGGACGACGCCGAGCACCGTGTCGGGGTCGTCGGCGACGACGGGGAAGCGGGAGATGCCGGTGCGGCGGGCCTGGGCGACGAGGTCGGCGAGGGTGTCGTCGGCGGCGAGGGTCATGACCCGGGTGCGGGGCGTCATGAGGTCCTCGGCGATGCGCTCGGTGAACCGCAGGGACCGGTCCATCAGGGAGGCGGTGGCGGCGTCGAGGGTGCCGCGGCGGCCGCTCGCGCGGACCAGCGAGCCGAGCTCGTCGGGGGAGCGGGCCGAGCGCAGCTCCTCGATCGGCTCGACGCCGAGGCTGCGGACGATGGCGTTGGCGGCGGCGTTGAGGGCGGCGATGAGCCTGCTCAGGGAGCGGGCGAAGCCGGCCTGCAGCCAGACGACGGCGCGGGCCGTGCGCAGGGGGTCCGCGATCGCGACGTTCTTGGGGACGAGCTCGCCGAAGATCATGGACAGGGCGGTGGCGAGCAGGAGGGCGAGGGTGGTGGCGAGGCCGCCGGTGAACCGGTCGGGCACGCCCACCGCGGCGAGGCCGGGGCGGATGAGCGAGGCGACGGCGGGCTCGGCGATGTAGCCGGTGACCAGCGTCGTGATCGTGATGGCCAGCTGGCAGCCGGAGAGCTGGAAGGACAGGTTGCGGTGGGCGCGGGCGACGGCGCGGGCCCGGCGGTCGCCGACGGTGGCGGCGTGCCGGTCGACGCGGCTGCGTTCCAGGGCGGTGAGGGAGAACTCGGACGCGACGGCGATGGCGGTGCCGAGGGTGAGGGCGACGACGGCGAGCAGGCCCAGCGCGGGGAGCAGGACGGTCATGGGCGCCGTCCGGGTTGCCAGGAATTCTGCGGGGGGTACCGGGTCCGTGGACCCGGTCGTGGTCTGGAGCCCAGGTCGGCGGTGCGTGCGGTGGGCACGGGGTGCTCCTCCTCCGGGGTGTCCCGGGGTCCGAGTGGGCCAGTGTAGGTCGGGGATGGGCGGTTTCGCGGTACCGCTCGGCGGCGAGTGCGGGCGAGCGCGGCGCGTCGGCTCCGATGCCGGTTGAGTCGCGCGCGTCACCTCGGCCCGCGCGCGGGCGGGCGAGCGCCTAGGTTCTGCGGCCATGAGGGCGACCCGGACGGTGCGGGACGGCTCGGAGGCCGAGGAGGAGATGTCCCTCGACGGAGCCGAGGGGCCGTTCGTCGGACTTCGACCGGGTGGCGTGGGCGCGGCTGGGGGAGAACGTGCCGCTTCCGCTGACGGCGGACGAGCTGGCGCGGCTGCGCAGCGTCGGGGACGAGGTCGACCTCGACCGAGGTGCGGGAGGTGTACCTGCCGCTGTCGCGGCTGCTGACCCTGCACGTGCAGGAGACCGGGCGGCTGTACCGGGCGTACCGGACGTTCCTGGGGGCGCAGGAGGCGCGGACGCCGTTCGTGATCGGGGTCGCGGGCTCGGTGTCGGTGGGGAAGTCGACGACGGCGCGGCTGCTGGCGCTGCTGCTGGCCCGGTGGCCGCAGCACCCGCGGGTGGAGCTGGTGACGACCGACGGGTTCCTGTGGCCGAACGCGGAGCTCGAGCGTCGGGGGCTGATGGAGCGCAAGGGGTTCCCGGAGTCCTACGACCGGCGTGCGCTGCTGCGGTTCGTCACGGAGGTGAAGGCGGGCAAGCCGCGGGTGGCGGCGCCGGTGTACTCGCATCTGACCTACGACATCGTGGCGGGGGAGCAGACGGTCACCCACCGGCCGGACATCCTGCTGCTGGAGGGGCTGAACGTGCTGCAGCCCGCGCCGGCGGGGGCGGCGCTGGTGGTGAGCGACTTCATCGACTTCTCCGTGTACGTCGACGCGGCGGCCGACGACATCCGGCGCTGGTACGTGGAGCGGTTCCTGCGGTTGCGGGAGACGGCGTTCCGGGACCCGAGCTCGTACTTCCGCCGGTACGCGGAGATGGACGAGGCGGCGGCGGCGGCGCGGGCGGAGCAGATCTGGGCGGAGATCAACGGGCCGAACCTGGAGTACAACATCTTCCCGACGCGGGGGCGGGCGACGCTGGTGCTGCGCAAGGGCCCGGAGCACCAGGTGACGCAGGTGCGGCTGCGGAAGGTGTGATCGCGGCTGGCACGATGGGCAGGTGAACGGCGCGTCCGGCCGGGACACCGGCGACACCGGCGACACCGGCGTGATCGAGGAGACCGAGCTCGCGGCGCGGCTGCGGCTCGTGGTCGGGCGGCTGAACCGGCGGATCCGGATCGACGGGCGGGAGTCGGTGCCGCCGTTGCAGCTCTCGGCGATGGTGACGGTCGAGGAGCACGGGCCGCTGCGGCTCTCGGAGCTGGCGCGCCGGGAGGCGGTGAGTGTGCCGACGATGAGCCGGGTGCTGACGGCGCTGGACGAGCAGGGGCTGGTGGTGCGGACGCCGGACCCGCAGGACGCGCGCGGGGTGCTGGTGACGCTGTCGGGCGAGGGGGAGCGGCGGCTCGCGGAGGTGCGCAGCCATCGCACGGCGCTGGTGGCGCGCCGGCTGGGCCGGCTGGACACGGTGCAGCGGGCGACGCCTGGCGGCGGCGCTGCCGGCGCTGGAGGCGCTGCTCGAGGACGAGTAGCGGCGGGCCCGATCGGGCTCAGACCAGGGGGCTGGCGGCCAGTACGCGGACGGCCTCGGTCACCGCGGCGCGGCGGGCGACGCGCACGGCGGTCTCCAGCGGGCGCAGGGCCTCGCGGCGGGCGGCGGCCGCGGACGCCGAGAGGGCGCCGCCGGGCTCGTCCACGGACGCGGCGGCGAGGATCGCCTGGACCTCGTCGGCGTGCTGGAGCACGCGCAGCGCGGGGGCGGGCATGCCGGCGGGCCACAGGGTGCGGGGGCGGGCGCGCAGCTTGGCGGCGATCTCCTCGCGCACCCCGGGCCGGTGGCGGGCGACGCCGAGCGAGGTGAGCACCGAGGCGGACTGGCGGACCTGGTCGCGCAGGTCGCGTTCGGCCTGGGGGAGGGCGACGTGTTCGGGTGCGGGGCCGGGGTCGGGCACCGGGTGCACGGTCCAGCGCAGCACGCCGTCCGCGGCGGTGCCGGGCACGATGCCGAGGCCGGCGTCGGTGAACAGCACGCCCTCGCCCGCGGCCATCGCGGCGCGGCTGAACGGGCCGGGGCCGGGCAGGCCGCGGGGGTCGCCGGGGGCGGGCAGCACGACGCGGCCGGGGCCGCGGGGTGCGGCGCGGCGCAGGGCGGCCAGCAGGAAGGTCACCGAGCCGGGTGGTGCGCCGGGGGCGGACAGCGAGTGGGTGCGTGCGGTGTCCGCGTCCGTCGTCACGACGTCGTGCAGCTGCCCCCACGGGCCGAGCGCGTCGAGCACGTCGTCGGGGGCCGCTGCACCGGCCAACCAGGCCGAGGACCACACGGTGAACGTCGCGGAGGCGCAGGGCACGGGCGTCAGGCTAACCATTGGTCCGCCCCGCGGCACGCCTACGGTGCGGCCGAGTGCGACCACGGTGGGTAGTCGCTGGTCATGGGCCGGTACGGGGCGGACGGCGTGTCGGAACGGCCGTGGCCCGTGTTTCCCCGCCGTCCGGGCATGCGGCGTGTCGCGGCGGCCGGGCGGGTCGGGCGCGGTAGAACCGCGCGATGGCCCCGCGCGACGCCGCTTCCCGCACGCACGACTACCGGGGGGCGTTCGGGGCCGACGGTGCCCGGATCGTCCGCAGGCGTCAGATCCCGGAGGTCCGCGCGGAGCGGGGCACGGTCGTGGAGGATCCGGCCAGCGGCTTCTGCGGGGCGGTGGTGCGGGTCGACATCCGCGAGGTGACGCTGGAGGACCGGCACGGCCGGCACCGGGTGTTCCCGCTGCGGCCCGGGGCGTTCCTCGTCGACGGTCTGCCCGCGACGCTGGTCGTCCCTCCGCGGGCTGCGGCGGGGCCGGTGGTATCGGCGTCGGGGTCGGTGAAGGTCGCGAACGTCGCGGCGCGGACGGCGCGGGCGAGCCGGATCTGGGTCGAGGGGATCCACGACGCGGCGCTCGTCGAGACGGTGTGGGGTCACGACCTGCGGGTGGAGGGTGTGGTCGTGGAGCCGATGCACGGGATGGACGACCTCGCCGCCGTGGTCGCGGACTTCGGTCCGGCGCCGCACCGGCGGCTGGGGATCCTCGTCGACCACCTCGTGGAGGGCAGCAAGGAGACCCGGGCGGCGCATGCCGTGGCGGGGCCGGACGTGCTCGTCACCGGCCATCCGTTCGTCGACGTGTGGCAGGCGGTGAAGCCGTCCGTCGTCGGGATCCGGGCGTGGCCTGCGGTGCCGCGCGGGACGGACTGGAAGACCGGTGTGTGCGCGGCGTTGGGCTGGGGTGATCCGGCCGACGGGGCCCGGCGGGTGCTGGGGGCGGTGCGCAGCTACCGGGACCTGGAGACGCCGCTGATCGGCGCGGTGGAGCGGCTGATCGATTTCGTGACCGTCGGCGACGCCTGCCCGTGAGGCGGGTACCGGTTCTGGCAGGATCACCGGTCACGACCGGCACGGGCGACGGCGCAGGCGTCGGTCGGTCCACCGGAGAGGGAGGGACAGCATGGACGGAAGTACCGTTCTGCTCGTCATCGTCCTGCTGTTCGTGCTGCTGGTGATCGTGTCCGTGGTCAAGGCGGTGCAGATCATCCCGCAGGCGCAGGCTGCGGTGATCGAACGGCTCGGCCGCTACCAGCGCACCCAGACGCCCGGGCTGGCGTTCCTGGTGCCGTTCATCGACCGCATCCGGGCACGCATCGACCTGCGCGAGCAGGTGGTGTCGTTCCCGCCCCAGCCGGTGATCACGCAGGACAACCTGACGGTGAACATCGACACCGTCGTCTACTACCAGGTGCTCGACCCCAAGGCCGCGGTCTACGAGATCAACGACTACATCGTCGGCGTGGAGCAGATCACGATCACGACGCTGCGCAACGTGGTCGGCGGGATGAGCCTGGAGGGCACGCTCACCTCGCGTGACGAGATCAACGACAAGCTCCGCGGCGAGCTGGACAAGGCCACCGGCAACTGGGGCATCCGGGTCGGCCGGGTCGAGATCAAGGCCATCGACCCGCCGCCGTCGATCCAGGAGTCGATGGAGCGGCAGATGAAGGCGGACCGCGAGAAGCGCGCGACCATCCTCACCGCGGAGGGGCAGCGGGAGTCGGCGATCCGCAGCGCGGAGGGGCAGAAGCAGGCCCAGATCCTTACCGCGGAGGGCCGCAAGCAGGCCGCGATCCTCGAGGCGGAGGCGGACCGGCAGTCGCGCATCCTGCGGGCCCAGGGCGAGCGGGCGGCGCAGTACCTGCAGGCCCAGGGCGAGGCGAAGGCGATCGAGAAGGTGTTCGCCGCGATCAAGGCGGGCCGGCCGACGCCGGAGCTGCTGGCCTACCAGTACCTGCAGACGCTGCCGGAGATGGCCCGGGGCGAGGCGAACAAGGTGTGGATGGTGCCCAGCGACTTCGGCAAGGCGCTGGAGGGCTTCACCCGGATGCTGGGCGCGCCGGGGGAGGACGGGGTGTTCCGGTTCGAGCCGTCCCCGGTCGACGACGTGCCGCCGGGCCGGCCGGAGGACGACGACGAGTCGGTGCGCGACTGGTTCGACACCGCGACGAACCCGGAGATCGCGCGGGTCGTCGCGGACGCGGAGGCGCAGGCGCGCCGGGCGGTGCCGCCGCCGGGTGTGCCCGACCTCGGCGGGATCGCACCCGTGCCGGTGCCGCCCCTACCGGTTCCCCCGTCTCCGGTGCCGCCGTCGATCCCGCCGTCCGCGTACCCGCCGCCGCAGGGGCTGCCGCCGGGGACGCCGGCCGCGTCGCCCCGGCCGCGTCCGGCGACCGCGCCCACCACACCGTTCGGGAACGGCACGGCCGAGCCGCCGTCGCCCGTGCCGGGTGACGGTCCCGAGCCCGGACGGCCCGGCCCGCCCGGGCTACCCGTCCCCGCCGCCCCGCGGCTGACCGTCTGCGTCCGGAGCGCGCCCTCCGGGCGCGCCCGGAGGGCGCGGTGGCTCGGCTGTGGTGGGCCCGGCCACGATGGGCCGGACGACAACGGGGCCGGACGATGCCGGATGATCAGCTCGCGCCACGTCCAGCTGATCATCCGGCGGGATACAAGGCCACGATCGGGCCGATAGGTCCCGGACGATCAGCACAGGCCGTGCCGTGCTGATCATCCGGCGGGAAATAAGGCTACGCCGGGGTCGATAGGTCGCGGATGATCAGCGTGAATCGCGCTGAACTGATCGTCCGGCGGGAACGACGCCACGAGCGGCCATGCAGCCCGGACGAGTCGGTGCGGCGGGCGGTCAGGTCAGGGTGAACCCGAACGGCAGCTCGAGGCGGTGGCGGGCCAGCAGCGCCTGGTCGGCGAGCAGCTCGCGGGTCGGCCCGTCGGCGACGATCACACCGTCGTCGAGGATCACGCTGCGCGGGCACAGCTGCAGGGCGTAGGGCAGGTCGTGGGTGACCATGAGCATGCTGGTGCCCACGTCGCCGAGGCCGAGCAGCACCTCGGCGAGCTCGCGGCGGGCGACGGGGTCGAGGTTGGACGAGGGTTCGTCGAGCACGAGGATCTCCGGCCGGCACGCGAGCACGGTGGCCAGCGCGACCCGTCGGCGCTGCCCGCCGGACAGGTGCAGCGGGGAGCGGTCGCGGTGGGCGAGCATGTCGACGGCGGCGAGCGCGGCGTCGACCCGTTCCCGCAGCGCGGGGCCGGTCACGCCGAAGTTGGCGGGGCCGAAGGCGACGTCGTCGCCGACCGTCGGCATGAACAGCTGGTCGTCGGGGTCCTGGAAGACGATCCCGACGCGGCGGCGGATCTCCCGCAGGGTCGCGGGCTCCACCGGCAGCCCGCCGACGCTCACGGTGCCGGCGCCGGCGCGCAGGATGCCGTTGAGGTGCAGCACCAGCGTCGTCTTGCCCGCCCCGTTCGGCCCGAGCAGCGCGACCCGCTCACCCGGCTCGACGCGCAGGTCGACCCCGTGCAGGGCCTGGTGCCCGTCGGGGTAGGCGAACGCCACGCCGCGGACGTCCAGGGACGGCGGCCGGGAGGACCGGTCGCCGGTCGTGTCCTGCACGCTCGCCCACTCGCTCCGCACTCCCTCGCTGCGCTCGCTCACCGCACTCCCGCTGCGCTCGTCGCACTTCGCGCGTCGCTACCGCACTCGCTGCGCTCGCTCACCGCACTCCCTCGCTGCGCTCGGTCGACGCTTCGCGAACGCGCTGTGACACTGGTTCGCTCGCTGCGCTCGCTCACCCGACGCTCCAGCCGGCGGCGGCCAGCAGGACGGCCACCCCGGCGGGGGCCAGGCCCGTGACCCACTGGCGGCGGCTCGGGGCGCCCTCGGCGGCCTGCGGCAGCGCCCCGTCGAACCCGCGGGAGAGCATGGCGAGGTGCACCCGCTCGCCGCGCTCGTAGGCGCGGATGAACAGCGCGCCGACCCGCGGGCGGTGGCGCCGACCTGCCACAGGAACCGCGGGTCGTGCCCGCGGGCCAGCCGGGCCCGGCGCATCCGGCCGGCCTCGGCGACGATCAGGTCGGTGTAGCGGAGCATCAGGGTGGCGATGGTGACGACCAGCGCGGGGGCGCGCAGCCGCTGCATGCCCAGGAGCAGGTCGCGCAGCGGGGTGGTGGCGGCCAGGGTGAGTGAGATCAGCACGCCGAGCGTGCCCTTCACGACGATGTTCCAGGCGCCGAGCAGGCCGGGTTCGGACAGCGCGACCCCGAGCACGTCGATCCGCGGGTCGGGTCCGGTGACCGGGAGCAGCACCGCGAGCACGACGAACGGCAGCTCGATCACCGCGCGGCGCAGGATCCAGCCGGGCGGGATCCGGGCGATCCCCCACACGACGGCGAGCACGGCCAGGTGCCCGGCGAACATGCCGAACGCCGCGCGCGGTGTCGCGACCACGCAGACCGCGCCGAGCAGCGCCGCGACGACCTTCACCTCGGCCGGCAGCCGGTGCACCGGGGAGCGGCCGGGCAGGTACAGCGGATGGGCGTGGCCCGCGCCCACGGTCGGTCAGTCCTTCCCGGACCGCGCGCCGGGCCTGCGGAGGACCCGGAAGAGCAGTCCCGCGGCCAGCGCGGTCACCAGGACCCCGACGATCCCGGCGAGGCCGGTGGTGCCCGCGTGGCCGCCGACGGCGTAGTCGGCGAGCGGGCTGCCGGCCATCCGGTGATCGGTCGCGTGCTGGGCGATGCAGGTGCCGTCGAGCTGCTCGCCCGCGGCGGTCTCGCTGACGGTGCAGCCGTGCAGGGTGACCGAGTCGAGCCCGTCGGGGTCGGGGCTGGCGAGGTAGGACAGGCCGCCGGCGATGACGAGCGCGGCGAGCAGGAAGCCGAGCAGGAACCGGGAACGGGGCGCGTTCATCGGGCGGCCTCGCCGGGGGTGCGCAGGGTGACCGCGGGGCGGGTGCCGCGCAGCAGGTACACGAGGTCGGGGCGGACGGCCGCGACGGCGCCGACCGTGGCCGCCGTGATGATCCCCTCGCCGATGCCGACGAGCACGTGCAACCCGACCATCAGCGCGAACACCGTGCCCAGGCCGGCGCCGCCCGCGCCGCCGATCGCGTACTCGAGCACGAAGGCCAGGGACGCGACGACGGTACCGACCAGTGCGGCGACGAAGGACGTGACGAGCAGGCCGGTGCGGGAGCGCGCGGCGAACCGGCGCAGCGCGTACGCGACGGCGTAGCCGGTGAACGTGCCCACCAGGGCCATGTTCGTGATGTTCATGCCGAGCGCGGTCAGGCCGCCGTCGGCGAACAGCAGCGCCTGCACGACCAGCACGATCGCGATGCACAGCGACCCGACCCACGGCCCGACCAGGATCGCCACCAGCGCGCCGCCGAGCAGGTGGCCGCTGGCGCCGGGCAGGATCGGGAAGTTGATCATCTGGACGGCGAAGACGAAGGCGGTGACGAGCCCGGCCATCGGGGCGGTGCGCTCGTCGAGGTCGGCCCGGGCCCGGCTCGCCGCGATCGCGAGCCCGATCGCGGCGACGAGCCCGAACACCGCGGCGGTCGGGGCGTTCACCAGCCCGTCGCTCATGTGCATGGCGACGGTCAGTCCGGGGTTCCCGTCGCCTCCCACTGCGCCGGCGTCGACCACGGTGCGCTCCTCTCACCCGGCTGGTGCACCCGTGCGGGGTGACCGGACCGGGTCAAGCTAAGCGCGTATCCGTGTCAGCTGCAAAAGATGTGCGACAAAAGGTCAGGTGCCTGCCGTCGCGTGCTGCAGCCGCTCGTCCCGGCGCGCCGCGGAGCGCGACATCCGGAACAGCGCGCGGCGCCGCGCCCGGCCCAGGGGGGCGCGCATCCGCCCCATGAGCATGTCCGACGCGCGGACCTGCAGGTGGGGGGTGGCGCCGAGCTCCTCGATGTAGGCCTTCTGCTCGGCGTAGATGGTGGCCTCGTTGTCGGCCGAGAGGCTGTCCTGGCCGATGCGGAACGCGGCGAGGGTCTCGGGCAGCCCGAGGAACTCCCCGTGCTGCAGCAGCCGGATCCACAGGTCGAGGTCCATCACGAAGCGGTGGTCGGGGCGCCACCCGCCGACGGCGAAGTAGTGCGCGCGGCGGAACAGCACGCCGCCGGGCTCGCCGATCGGGTTCGCGCCGCTGCGCACCACGTGCCGGGCGACCTCGACGCTGGAGCGCACGCCGGTCAGCCCGATCAGGCCGCGGCGGGGGACCAGCACCCGGCTGCGTTCGTCGATCATGTGCCGGCGCGCCGCGACCACCGCGAGCCCGGGGTCGGCCTCCATCGGGCCGACCTGGTACTCCAGGCAGCGCGGGTGCAGCAGGTCGTCGGCGCACACCAGCTTGATCAGCGGGGCCCGGCACAGCCGCACCGCCTCGCGCCAGTTCTCCGGCTGGGGCAGGGTCGTGAGGTTGGTCTCGACCCGGATGCGGTGATCGCCGAACGAGCGGGCGATCCGGCCGGAGTCGTCGGGGCTGGCGTTGTCCAGGACGACGAGCTCGAAGTCGCGGTAGGTCTGGTCGAGGACGCTGCGGATGGTCTCGGCGAGGAACTGCTCGCCGCGGTAGACCGGGATGCACACGGACACGCTCGGCAGCGCTGGCATCGTTCGGTGGTCTCCTGGCGCCGGGGCGCCCGCCCGCACCCGGCCCCACCCGGGCGCACGGTCGTGCGCAGAACGTTCGTGGTCGACGCGGGCCGGCTCTCGTTCTGGTCGCGGACCGGGCCCGTCGAGGTGCCCGACGCTACCGCCCGCCCGCGGCGGCCCGACGGGTGACCCGCCCGCGCCGGGCTCCCCGGTCGGGCGCCGGATCCGTCGTAGAGTGCCCGTGCATCAGGCGGCGCAGCCCGGTGTTCTCGACCGATTCCGTGGTGACAGGGTCGCCGGAGGCGGGCTTTGCCGGACTTGTACCGTCACTCCGCAATGGGCCCCATGGACAGGAGCATTCGTGCGGACCGGCGCTGGGCCCGGTCGGGGCCCCGCGTACCCGGGGAGCGAGGCACCGGGCGGACGGTGCCGGGCGGACGTTGGTTCAACGCACACCGAGGTGGCGGTGAAGGGGAGAACGACGATGCAGCGCAGCGGCAAACCACGGGTGACCGTGGTGGTGCCGACCCGCAACGAGGCCCGCAACCTCGAGGTCGTGCTCCCCGCGATCGCCGCGGTGCGCCCGGCGGTGCACGAGATCATCGTCGTCGACGGGCACTCGGTCGACAACAGCGTCGAGACCGCGCAGCGGGTGCTGCCGTGGGTACGGGCGATCACCCAGACCCGCAAGGGCAAGGGCAACGCCATGGCCTGCGGCTTCGCCGCCGCCACCGGCGACGTCATCGTCATGTTCGACGCCGACGGCTCCGCCGACCCCGCCGAGATCCCCGCCTTCGTCGCCGCCCTGGTCGCCGGCGCCGACTTCGCCAAAGGCTCCCGCTTCGCCCCCGGCGGCGGCAGCGACGACATCACCCTGCTCCGCCGCACCGGCAACGCCGGCCTCAACGGCGTCGCCAACGCCCTGTTCGGCACCAGCTACACCGACCTCTGCTACGGCTACAACGCCTTCTGGGCCGACCTGCTCCCCCTGCTCGACCTCCCCGACCCCACCACCCCCCCACCCCCCGACGGCATGCTCTGGGGCGACGGCTTCGAAATCGAAACCGTCCTCAACTGCCGCATCGCCGCCGCCGGCCTGCGCATCACCGAAGTCCCCTCCGTCGAACGCCAACGCATCTTCGGGCGGACGAACCTGCGCACCTTCACCGACGGCACCCGCGTGCTGCGCACGCTCGCCGCCGAGCGGCGGCGGGCGGTGGCACTGCGGGCCCGGGGCGCGGGGCGGCGCGCACCGCGGTTCGACACGGTCGGGACACCGGCGTACGCGCGCAACTCCTACGGCTCGGAGTCCTACGACCCGGCCGGCTACGACCGAGTCGAGACCTCGGCTACGACCCGGACCTGTACGACGGCCGGGGCTTCGGGGCCGGACCGGTTCGGCACCGGGAGCCGGGGCGAGCCGGCGCTCACCCCGGCCGGGGGCATCCCGGTGACGCCGCGCGAGCCCCGGGACGCCGCGGGCGAGCCCGGTTCCGGGCGTGCCGCGGGCCCGTCGGCCCGCCCCCACGAGCGGCCCGGGACCCGTGGCGGGCACCCCGGCGAACCGTGATCGCTCCGGCGTTCGTTACGCCCTGGAGGAGGAGCCGACCCGACCGGTGCGACCCTCCCGTGACGAGCCCTCCCCGGCGGTGAGCCGGTGACGAACGGAGCATGCCGGTGACCGTGCACCCCTCGGCGCCTTCCCCCGCGCCTTCTTCCGCGCTCCTCCTCCGCGGAGCTGAGCCGGGCCCGGACGGCGCGGCGTGCGGTCGCCGTCCTGCTGGTCCTGGTGGGCGTGGTGGCCTGCGCGCTGTCGCTGCTGCAGGTGACCGGCGGGGTGGCGGGCCAGGTCCGCCTGGTCGTGACGATCGCGTTCCTGCTGCTGGGCCCGGGTTGGGCCGCGGCGGGCTTCCTGCGGCGCGCGCCCGCGGCGCACGTGTGGCTGCTCACCGTCGGCGTCGGGGTGGCGACCACCCTGCTGATCGGGCAGGCGATGGTCATGACCGGCTGGTGGGCGCCCACCGGGGCGCTGTACGCGACCACCGTGCTGAGCGTGCCGTTCCTGCTGCGCCACGCCGTGGTCGCGCAGTGAGCGAGCGTAGCGAGCGAACCAGTGTCACAGCGCCTGCGCGAAGCGCCGACCGAGCGCAGCGAGGGAGTGCGGTGAGCGAGCGTAGCGAGCGAACCAGTGTCACAGCGCCCGCGCGAAGCGGCCGACCGAGCGCAGCGAGGGAGTGCGATGCGCGAGCTTGCGAGCGAACCAGTGTCACAGCGCCTGCGCCCAGCGCGCGAGCTTGCGAGCGCGCCGTCAGCACGCGCCCGGCGAAGCCGACCGAGCGCAGCGAGGGAGTGCGATGAGTGCCCCGCCGGCCTCGTCAGCCTCCAGGATCCGACGGTGCGGGTGCTGCGGGCGCCGGTCTCGCGGCCCGACACGTCGGCGACCGGGCGTCCGGAGCGGCCCGACCCGTGCGCGGACCCGCCGACCGTGACGATCGACCCCACACGCGTCATGCCCGCCGTGACGAGCATCCCCGGCGACGACCCGGTCGCGGCCACGGTGCCGCGCCTGCGCTCGGTCACCCCGGCAGGCGGGGGCGCGCTGGGTGACGGCCGCGTGCTGGCCGCCGCGTCCGCGCTGGGGGCGCTCGGCAGCCTGGCGGGCTGGCTGCTCGCCGCCCGGACCGTGGCCCCGGACCGGCTCGGCGCGGCCGTGGCGGTGGTCGCCGTCGTCGCCGTCGCCGCCTGCGTGGCCCGGCCGGACCGGGGCGCGGCGCTGGTGCCGCGGCTCCCCGCCGCCGGGCGGCAGGCCGGCCGGGTGGTGGTGCGCAGCCTCGCGGCCGCGGTCGCGCTCGGTGCGGGCGTGGGCGCCGTCCTCGCGGTGCTCGTGCCCGGGCCGGCCGCGACGCTCAGCGCGCTGCTGGCCGGGCCGCCCTGGCTCGGCGTGCTGCTGGTCGCGGCCGCGACGGCCGCGTGGGCGGCGGGCGCGGTCTTCGACGGCGTGGTGGTCGCCCTGGACCGGCCCTGGTGGGCGACCGCGCACGTGGCGGTGCTGGTCGCCGGGCGCATCGCCCTGATCCTCGCGGTGGGCGTGCTGCTGGGCGGCCCGCCGTCCGGCGGCGTCACTGCCGGTGGCGCGGATCACGGCTGGGCCGGCTGGATGGCCGCCGCCTGGCTGGCGCCCGTGCTGTTGTGGATGCTGCCCGGGTCCGCCGCCGTCGCCGTGCTCGCCCGCCGGCACGGCCGCCGGGTGGAGACCGCGGCCCCGCCGCGGGTGCTCGGCCCGATGGCCGTGGCCCGGCTCGGGGCGACCCTGCTGCACCAGGTGGCGCCCCTGCTCGTCGTGCTGGGCCTGGGGCCCGGGCCGGGCATGGTGTTCTTCGTCGCCTGGCAGGTGGTCACCGCGGTCGACCTCGCCGCGGTGTGGATGCTCGGCCGTGCGGGTGGCACGAGCCGGCGCCGGCTGCTGGCCGCCGTCGGGCCCGCGCTCGCGCTGGTCGCCGCCGGCGCAGGCCCCCTGCTGGGCGTGTTCGGCCCGGACTACGCCGCCGCGGCGGACGTCCTGCGGGTGCTGCTGCTCGGCGCGGCGTTCCGGCTCGTCGTCGTGCACGAGCTGGGTGCGCTCGAGGCCGCCGGGCGGGCCTGGTCCTCGGCGCGGCTGCACCTGTACACCACCGTGCCGACGCTGCTCGTCGTCGGCCTCACCGTCGCCGCGGTCGCCGCGACCGGCTTGTCCGGTATGTCGTCCGCGACCGCGGGGACCGTCCTGCTGCCCGTGGCGGCCGCCTACGCCCTGGTCCAGGTAGCGTGCTGCGTGGCCGTGCTCGTGCCGTTCCCGACCTGGAGCCGCACCCGACCGGAGGAGCAGCTGTGACGACGACGGGAACCCGGCACCCGGGGGAACATCCCCCCGGTGGTGCGGGTTCCCGTGCCGGTGCACCGGCGCCCTCGCCGGAACCGGCACCCGCGCCGCCGCCCCGGAACCGGCCGGAGGCCGAGACGGCCGTGTTCGCCAACCCCGAGCCGGGCGGGTCGCACGAGGGGGCCGGGTCGCCTGCCCGGTACGCCGAGCCGGCGACCATCGTCATGCCCGGGCTGCCGGTCGCCCCGCCCGGCGGTGGTCCCGCGGCCGACCCGGCGCCCCCGTCGCCGCAGCCCGGCCCGCCGGCGGCGCGCCGCAGGCGGTGGTACTCACCGGCGCTGGTGCTGCTCGCACTCGCGCTGCTGCCGGTCGCGGCGGCGACCACGGACCTCGACGCCCTCGACGGCTGGGGCCTGGCGAAGGTGCTGAGCCCGGCGGCGTGGGCGGCGCTGGCCTGCGCGGTGGGCGCGTGCCTGGCCGAGCTGTGGATGCCCCGCCCGCGGGTGCCGATGCTCGCGACGGCGACCGGGGTGCTCGTGCTGTGCAGCACCGGCCTGCCCTCGGTCGTGGAACCGGTGGCCCGGTTCACCACGTCCTACGTCATCGTCGGCTTCGTCGACGCGATCGCCGGCGACGGCGTGCCCCCGCCGGACATCGACGCCCGCTTCTTCTGGCCCGCGTTCTTCGCCCAGTGGGCGTGGTTCCGCGACGCCGCCGGGGCGGCCGACCTCGACGTCGTGCTGCGCTGGTTCCCGCCCGTGGTGGTGCTCGTCTGGGCGACCGGCGTGTACGCGCTGGCCCGGTCGATGCTCGGCGGCACCCGCGCGCCCTGGGCCGCGGCCTGGCTGTTCGTCGGGCTCAACTGGATCGAGCAGGACTACTTCTCGCCGCAGGCGATCGGCATCGTCCTGCTGCTGACGGTGCTGACCTTCGCGCTGGGCCCCCTGGCGACCCGGCGCACGGACGCCGCGGGGGTGCCGGGCTGGCCGGCGCCGCACCCGGGGGCGCCCCGGCTGCGGCTGCTGCGCCGCTGGGCGGTCGCGGCGATGACCCCGCCGAACCGGCCGACGCTGCCGCCCCGGCAGCTGCTGCTCATCTACTTCTGCGCGGCCCTGTGCCTGATCGCGCTCGCCCCGGAGCACCAGCTCACCCCGTTCGCGATCATCGGCCAGCTCACGCTGCTGGCGGTGGTGGGGCGGTTCCGGGGCCGCGGTCTCGTGCTCGTCGCGATCTTCGCCGTGGTCGTGTACGTCATCATCGGCGCCCGCGACTTCTGGATGAGCCAGATCGGGCTGCTGCTCGGCAGCGGCGACGACGGCAACGCCCTGCAGACCGGCATCGCGGACCGGCTGGCCGGCGACGTCGGGCAGGTCGCCGTGAAGCTGCTGCGGATCGCGGTGCCCGGCCTGACGTGGCTGCTCGCGATCGCCGGCGCCTGGGTGTACTGGCGCCGCCGCCGCGACCTCGTCCCGATCTTCCTCGCGGCGGTGCCGATGGCGTTCGCCGCGGTGCAGAGCTACGGCGGCGAGCTGTTCCTGCGCATCGTGCTCTACGGGCTGCCGGTGCTCACGATCCTCGGCGCGGACGCGTTGCGCTCCTACGTCCGCCGCGGCGGACGGCGGCCGGGAGAAGCTGCTGGCCGTCGGGATGCTGGCGCTGTTCCCGGTGCTGGTGCTCATCCGCGGGGGCAACGAGGCCTACATGGTCGTCACCCCGGAGGACATCACGATGACGCGGGCGGCGTTCGCCGAGACCCCGCCGGGCAGCAAGATCGTGCCGCTCGACGACACCGGCCCGTACGCGATGCAGGGCGTCGGCGTCTACGAGCGCGAGGGCGAGATCGCCACCTGCAAGGACAGCGCGAAGAAGGTCGCCTCGGACTTCACCCGCTGCCTCCTGGACGACGAACCGGACGTCCTGCTGGTCTACACGTCGACGGAGAAGAAGGGCGTCGTGCTGGACAACCGCCCGCCGGGGTGGTCGCGGCAGGTCGTCGACGAGCTCGTCGCGTCGGGGGAGTACCGCATCCGGTACCAGAACGGGTTCAACGCGGTGCTGGTCAAGACCGCGCCGACGGTGGTCAGCGCGCCGCCGACGGGGGCCGGCGTTGGCAACTGAGCCGGTGGTCGCCGGCCGTCCGGCGGGGGCCGGCATGACCGCCGACGGGTGGGTGTGGGTGTCGCTCGGGCTGCTGCTGGCGCTGCTGGGTGCGCGGGCGTGGGTGGTGGAGACCGGGCACGCCACGCTGGGCCGGACCCCGGTCAAGGTCACGGTGCTCACCGGCGCCTGCGGGCTGGCCGTCGCGCTGGTCGTCGGGCTGGTCACGGTGAACGGCGGCGCGCGGCTGGTCTACCTGGTGCTGCACCCGGCCGAGGCGCAGGCGCTCGAGGACGCCGCGAACGCGGAGGACCTCACGACGGCGCCGGACGTGCCCCCGACCACGGCGGTCCCCCCGGAGCCGGCCACCGTCGCCCCGCCTGCCCCCGCTCCGACCACCCGGCCCGGCGACGACCCGGGCGCCCGCGACCCGTGCGCCGGCCGTGCGGGCCCCGGCCACCCGGGCCCCGGCGACCCGGGCCCCGGCCACGCGTGCGCCGGCCACGCGTGCGCCGGTGACCCGGGCGCCCGCCACCGCCGCCCCCGCGCCGGCGACGGCCGCGCCGGACGCGCAGGACGCGCAGGCGGGGCCGGACGGGGACTCGGGGACCTGAGCGTCAGCCTTTCAGGCCCAGCGCGACGTACTTGGTCTCCAGGTACTCGTCGATGCCGACGGACCCGCCCTCGCGGCCGAGCCCGGACTGCTTGATGCCACCGAACGGGGCGGCGGGGTTGCTGACGAGCCCGGTGTTGAGCCCGACCATGCCGGACTCCAGCGCCTCGCTGACCCGCAGCGCCCGCGCCAGGTTCTCGGTGTAGAGGTAGCTGACCAGCCCGAACTCGGTGTCGTTGGCCGCGGCGACGGCCTCGTCGTCGGTGTCGAACACGCTGATCGGCGCCACCGGCCCGAAGATCTCCTCCTTGGTCAGCCGCGCGTCGAGCGGGACGCCGGTGAGCACCGTGGGCCGGTAGAACCAGCCGGGACCGTCCACGGCGTCACCGCCGACCCGGACGGTCGCGCCGTGCCCGACGGCGTCGTCGACGAGCTCGACGACCTTCTCCCGGCTCGTCGCGTCGACCAGCGGGCCCACCTGCACCCCGTCGTCGGTGCCCCGGCCCACGCGCAGGGCCGCCATCCGCTCGGCGAGCCGGTCGGCGAAGGCGTCGGCCACCGAGCGGTGCACGAGGAAGCGGTTGGCCGCGGTGCACGCCTCGCCCATGTTGCGCATCTTGGCCGTCATCGCCCCGTCGACGGCGGCGTCGAGGTCCGCGTCGCCGAACACGACGAACGGGGCGTTGCCGCCGAGCTCCATCGAGGTGCGCAGGACCTTGTCCGCGGCCTGCTCCAGCAGGGTGCGGCCCACCGCCGTCGACCCGGTGAACGACAGCTTGCGGGCCCGGCCGTCGCGGATCAACGGCTCCATGACCTTCCCCGCGCTGGAGGTGGTCACGACGTTGAGCACGCCGTCGGGCAGGCCCGCCTCGGCGAGGATCGCGGCGAGGGCGTGCATCGACAGCGGGGTCTGCTGCGCGGGCTTGATGACCATGGTGCAGCCGGCGGCGACGGCGGGACCGATCTTGCGGGTGCCCATGGCCATGGGGAAGTTCCAGGGCGTGACCAGCAGGCAGACGCCGACGGGCTGGCGCATGACCAGGAAGCGGCTCGCGCCGTTCGGGGCCACCGCGTACTGCCCGTCGATGCGCACGGCCTCCTCGGCGAACCAGCGGAAGAACTCCGCGGCGTAGGCGACCTCGCCCTTCGACTCGGCCAGCGGCTTGCCCATCTCCAACGTCATCAGCAGGGCGAGGTCGTCGACCCGGGACATGATCAGTTCGTAGGCGCGGCGGAGGATCTCCCCGCGCTCGCGCGGTGGCAGCGCGGCGAAACCGGGCTGCGCGGCGACGGCGGCGTCGAGGGCGGCCCGCCCGTCGTCGGGGGAGGCGTTCGCCACCTCGACGAGGGTCTTGCCGGTGGCGGGGTCGTCGACGGCCAGCGTGGCCCCCGAGGCCGCCGGACGCCACGTGCCCCCGACGAACAACCCGGTCGGGACGGCGTCGAGGACGGCCTGCTCGGGGTCGGGACCTGCGGGAGTCAGGGGCATGCGCCGATGCTGCCACCGGGCCGGGGCGGGCGCACAGTCCGTGTTGGATAGTCTGGCGGGGTGCGGGTGGACGAGAAGGTGACCCTGCCCGCCGGCCGGCTGGCGCGGCTCGTCCCCGTCCAGGATCTCCGCGGGCAGGATCAACCCGGTCGCCCGGGACGGGCTCGCGCTGGTGCTCAGCTCCGGGCTCACCTCGGCGGTGGGGCTGCTGTACTGGGTGGTCGCCGCGCGCCTGTTCGCCCCGGCGACCGTCGGCGTCAACTCCGTGGCGCTGTCGACGATGCAGCTGCTCGGCGGGATCGCGCACCTCAACCTCACCCAGGCGCTGCTGCGGTTCGGCCCGGTCGCCGGGCGGCAGACCCGCCGGTTGATGCTGGCCTGCTACGCGGTGGCGTCGACGGTGGCGGCGCTGGTGGGGCTCGGGTACGCGGCGGGCACGCCGTGGTGGGCCCCGGAGATGGTCGACGCGGTCGGGTACGTCCCGCTGCTGGTGTTCTTCGCCGTCGCCACCCCGGTGTGGGCGATCTTCACGATGCAGGACTACCTGCTCACCGCGCTCAAGCGCGCCACGGTCGTGCCGGTCGAGAACCTCGTGTTCGCCCTGCTGAAGATGGGGCTGCTCGGGGCGGCGGTGGGTCTGTCGTACGTCTTCGGGATCGCCGTGTCCTGGGTGGTGGCGACGGTCCTGATCGTGGCGGCGGTGAACGCGTGGCTGCTGCTGCGCGCGATCCCGCAGCAGGCGACCGGGGAACCGGTCGAACCCGTGCGCCCGAGGGCCGTCGCGCGGTTCGTCCGCAGCGACTACGCCGGGGCGACGCTCTGGCAGGTCGCGATGAACGGGCTGCCGGCGCTGGTGCTCGCCCGGCTGGGCGCCGCCGACGCCGCGGTGTACGGGATCGTGTGGACGATCACGATCTCGCTCTACCTCATCCCGTCCGGCATGGGCCAGTCGATGATCGCGCACACGGCGGGCGACCCGGCCCGGGCCGCCGCGGCCCGCCGCGCGATGGTGCGCCGGTCGCTGGCGCTGGTGGTGCCCGCGGCGGTGGTGCTGTCGGTGGGCGCGTACCCGGTGCTGTGGCTGTTCGGCGAGCACTACGCGCAGCAGGGCGCGTGGGCGCTGACGCTGGCGGCCCTGTCGGCGATCCCGCAGGTGGTCACGGCCTCGACGATCGCGCAGGCGCGGGTGCAGCAGCGGATGCGGGTGCTGGTGCTGGTGCCCGGGTCGCTGGCGGTGGCGGTGCTGGTGGCGTCGTGGCTGCTGATGCCGGTGCTGGGGATCACGGGCGTGGCACTGGCGTGGCTGGTGGTGCAGACGGTCGGTGCGGTGGTCCTGCTGGCCCGTGAGCGCCGGACCCGCACTCCCTGACCGACCGCGAGGCCGGTGTCTGCACGGCGTTCAGGACGGCGGGGCACCGGCCCGGCCAACTGATCATCCGTGAGCAAACCGAGCCGGGTCAGCCCCGATACGGCCCGGACGATCAGCTCGCCCGGCCGACCACTGATCATCGGGCGGCAATCCACGCAGGATGCGCCTCAGTACGCCCCCGACGATCAGCCCGCGCCCGGCCGACCCACGATTCGGCGCGCACGAACACTCGACTCGCCGGGCGGGGCGGCTCCCGGTCAGAGGCGGCTTCGGGCGCGGAGCAGGCCGGCGAGCAGGCCGCGCTGGGGGACGCCGCGGATCGGCTCCGGCCCCGCGCCGACCTCGGCGAGCACGTCGTTCGCCGCCAGCACCCCGCTCGCCGAGGCGCGCTCCATGAGGCCGGTGAGGAACGGCGTCTCGACATGGTCGCCCGCCACCCGGATCCCGCGCGCCTCACCGCTCGGCGCCGGACGGCTGGCGGCGCCGCCCGGCGGGAACGCCGGCGCCGTCGCCTCCATCCGCTGCTGCAGGTGCACGACCCGCGCGTCCGCCGTCTCCGGCCACAGCGCGGCCAGCTCGGCGCGCATCCGGTCCGTCGCCGTGTCGACGTCCGGGGCCGTGCAGGCGTAGGAGTGCAGCTCGACGACCGACCCGCCGGTGCGGGCCGCCCACTGTTCGGACGGGCGCTCCAGCCGCGAGTAGACGGTCACCGAGTCCAGCGTCGGCTCCCGGCTGATCGCGCTGAACGTGGGGCGTTCCGGTGCGACGTCGCGGTCGAGCCACAGCCGGGTCACCGCGAACGGCGGCGCCACCGCGACCTGCGCGGCCTTGGCCGCGAGCCGCGGTGCGGCGAGCGCGGCGTCGGGGGAGGCGGCGAACAGGTCGCGCAGGGCGCCGGGCTCGGTGGCGAGCACGAGATGCTGCGTGGTGAGCGCGCCGTCGTCGGTCCCGACGCGCCAGCGGTGCCCGGCCCCGTCGCCGAACGGCCCCGTGTCGGCGGGCCCGGCCACGGCGACAGCCGGCGCGATCTCCCGGGCCGGGGTCGCGGTGCGCACGACCGCGCCGTGCTTGTCCAGGTACGCGGCGAAGGGCGCCCAGATGCAGGTCAGGTAGTCGGTGTCGGGCGCGTCGAACCCGATGCCCTCCGGGTTGCCGAGGAAGTAGTAGTGGAACATCGCGATCAGCTCGCCTGCTGACAGGGCTCCCGGCTGCGCGAAGAACGAGCGGGCGAACGCCTCGAAGAGCATCGCCTGCGCCCGGTCCGACATGCCCAGCCCGCGCAGGAAGTCCGCGGCGGGCATGTCGTCGAACAGGGCGGTGGTCCGGTCGCGGTCGTAGGCCAGGAGCTCGGAGGCGAGCCCGGTGTCCGAGCCGAACAGGTCGCGCAGACCGAGGCTGGGGGAGCGGGCGAAGAGCGCCAGCAGGTTCAGCGGCGGCGCCGCGGGCAGCCCGGTGAGGTCTTCGGGCGCCCAGGTGCGCGACAGCACCGGGTAACCCCCGACGGGCCGGAGGAACCCCAGCTCCGGGTCGATCCGGCGCAGCACGTCGCGCCACGTGTAGTAGTGCCGGAAGAAGGCGTGGAAGCCGTGCTCGACGACCTGGTCCGTGCCGTCGGGCAGGGTGTGCGGCCAGGCGCCGAGCCGTCCGCCGAGGGTCGGCGCCGCCTCGAGCAGGGTGACGGCCACCCCCCGCTCGGCCAGCACCACCGCGGCGCTGACCCCGGCGATCCCCCCGCCGACGACGACGGCCTCGGTGCCGTCCGGGACGGTGCGCGGTAGCCGCGGGTCGGGGGCGACGACGACGCGGGGGCGCATGCGCAGCGGCGCGGCGCGTGAGGTGAGAGACGGGGGGCCGAGCACGCGAGCGAGCCTAGGTGCGCCCGACCCCGCCCGCGCCCCGACCCGCGCCGGCGGATGCAGCGAAAGCGGCGTTCGGTGCGGTAGATGCAGCGAAAGCCGCTTTCGCTACGTCCGGACGCGACCGGAATGCCGGTCACAGCGGGCGGGTTGGCGCAGACATGACCGTCGAACTGGGCCGCATCGGGATCTGGCGGCGTCGAGACCAGCTGACCCCTCGCCTGGCCAAGGAGGTCGACGCCCTCGGCTACGGCGCGATCTGGATCGGCGGGTCCCCGCCGGCCGACCTGTTCCTCCCCGAGGAGCTGCTCGACGCCACCAGCCACCTCGCCGTCGCCACCGGCATCGTGAACATGTGGAGCGCGCCCGCCACCGAGGTCGCGGCGTCCCATCACCGGATCACTACGGCGCACCCCGGCCGCTTCCTGCTCGGCGTCGGCATCGGCCACCCCGAGGCCACGCGGGAGTACCGCAGCCCGTACGACACGATCGTCGACTACCTCGACGTCCTCGACGCCGAGGGCGTGCCCGTCGAGGACCGGGTGCTCGCTGCGCTCGGGCCCAAGGTGCTGGCGCTGGCCGCCGAGCGCACGGCGGGCGCGCACCCCTACCTCACCACGCCGGAGCACACGCGCCTCGCCCGCGAGATCCTCGGCGAGGGCCCGCTGCTCGCCCCCGAGCAGAAGGTGGTGCTCGACACCGACCCCGTCGCAGCCCGCGCGCTCGGCCGGCCCGCCGTCGACCGCCCCTACCTGCACCTGCGCAACTACACGAGCAACCTCAGGCGGCTGGGCTGGTCCGCCGCCGACCTCGCCGACGGCGGCAGCGACGCGCTGATCGACGCGCTCGTCGTGCACGGCGACGCGGCCACCGTCGCGGCCGGGATCCGCGCGCACCTCGACGCCGGCGCGGACCACGTCTGCCTGCAGCTGCTCACCCCGCCCGGCGCCGACCCCCTGCCCGGCCTGCGCGCGCTCGCCACCGCACTGGACCTCGACGGGTGATCCGGCGCGGGGCGGCCGGCCCGCGCGGAGCGCGGGGTGGACGCGTCGTGGCCGGATCGGTCACAGCCGGGCGTCGGCCGGGTGGGCCTGCGGGGCGGCCGTTCCGCAGTGATGGCACCGTTCGACCGGCACCCGGTCGCCCACCGGGGCCGGGTCCGGGCGCCGGATCAGCAGGTACGACACCACGCCCGCCGCCGCCAGCAGCCCGGCGGAGATGAGCATCGCCGCCCGGAACCCGGCACCGAACGCAGCCGGGTCGGTGTAGACCGCGCCGCTGATCCCGGCCAGCCCGGGCACCACCGCGACCGAGAGCAGCCCGGCCGCCCGCGCGACGGCGTTGTTCACCCCGGACGCGGCGCCGACGAACCGGTCGGGGGCCGAGGCGAGCACGGTCGCGGTCAGCGGCGCGACGGTGAGCGTCAGCCCGGCCCCGAAGACCAGGACGGCGGGCAGCACGTCCACCACCCAGCTCGCGTCCGGCCCGATGCGGCGCAGCAGGATCAGGCCGGCCGCGCCGGTCAGCGGTCCGACCGTCATCGGCAGCCGTGGCCCGATCCGCTCCGCGAGTGCCCCGGCCCGCGCCGAGAACACGAGCATGATCGCCGTGACCGGCAGCAGGGCCGCGCCGGCGACGGTCGGGCTGAACCCGGCGACGACCTGCAGCTGCAGCACCAGCAGCAGGAAGACGACGCCGAGCGCCCCGTAGACCAGCAGCGTCGCCACGTTCGCCGCGGTGAACTGGCGGTCGGCGAACAGCTGTGGCGGCACGAGCGGATGCGGCGACCGGTGCTCGACGGCGACGAACGCGGCGAGCGCGACCAGCCCCGCCGCCAGCACGGCCAGCGGCACCGCGGCCGCACCGTCCGCGCCGAGGACGGTCAGCGACCAGGTCAGCGCCGCCAGCGCCGCCGCCGCGAGCACGGTGCCCGGGATGTCCAGACCGGGGGCCGCCTCGGGGTTGCGGCTCTCCGGCACGTGCCGGAGCGCGACGACGACCACCAGCGCCGCGAGCGGCAGGTTGATCAGGAACACCGCCCGCCAGGTCCACTCCACCAGCCAGCCGCCGACGAACGGGCCGACCGCTCCGGCGATCCCGCCCAGCCCCGACCAGGCGCCGATCGCCGCGGCCCGGTCCGGGCCGCGGAACGACGCGGAGATCAGCGCCAGGCTGCCCGGGGTCAGCAGCGCGCCGCCGACGCCCTGCAGGGCCCGGCCCGCGACGAGCAGCGGAAGGTTCGGCGCCGACCCGCACAGCAGCGACGCCACCGCGAACCACACCACGCCGATCACGAACACGCGGCGGCGCCCGAACCGGTCGCCCAGCGAGCCCCCGAGCAGGATCAACGAGGCCAGCGTCAGGGTGTAGGCGTTGACGGTCCACTGCAGGCCGCCGAAGTCCGCGCCGAAGTCCGCGCCGATCCGCGCCAGCGCCACGTTGACGACGGTGCCGTCGAGCATGACCACGCCCGAGCCGAGCACGGTCGTGAGCAGCACCCACCGGGCCGCGGGCGTCCCCATCCGCAGGTCGGCGGGGCGGACCGGTTCGGTCACCGCACGCCTCCCGAGGTCGCCAACCGGCCCAGCCTGCCAGAATGCGGCGATGACGGCCGACCGGACGACGCCGGCCGCGGTGGTGCTGACGGCGCTGCTCACCGGGCTGCTCGCCGTCACGGGCTGCGGTGCCGCCCAGCCCGCGCCGGCGCCGCCGAGCACCGCGCCGCGGCCCGATCCCGTCGCCGTCTGCACCGCGCGGCTCACCTACTGTCATCGATCCGGCCATAGCCGGGTTGTTCACCTGATCCGGGCCACCTCGTCGCCCGGCCGCGGTCCGGCTCGTTTGCCTCCTGAGCAGAAGGGGGACAGCGCATGCCGTACCGGGGAAGGGCGACCCGCCGTGGGCTGCGGGCGGCGGTGGCCGCGGTCATCGTCCTCGTCGCGGGCGTCGTGCTCGCGGGCGTGGGCGCCGCCGACCCGGCGCTGCTCGCGGGCACCGCGGCACCCGCCACCCGGTCGCTGCTGACGACCCCCGCGGTGCCCGCCGACCCCGACGGGTTCGCCCGCGAGCAGGGCGTGCCCGTCCCCGACGTGCCGCCGTGCCTGCCGACGGTCCGGGCGTGCGTCGAGCTCGCCGCGGACCACGCATGGCTGCTCGACAACGGTCGCGTCGTCCGCGGGCCGGTGACGGTCACGCCGGGCGACGAGGAGAACCCCACACCGCGCGGCAGCTTCACCGTGCAGTGGAAGGCGCCGACCTACACGAGCCGGGAGTTCCTCGTGCAGATGCCCTGGTCGGTGTTCTTCGCCGACGGCGGCATCGCCTTCCACGAGGGCACCCCGGACACCGCCTCGGCGGGCTGCGTCAAGCTCGACGAGGAGGACGCGCGCGCGTTCTTCACCTACCTGCAGGTCGGCGACGCGGTACAGATCGTGTGACCGGGTGCGTCCGACCGGGTGCCGTCCGTGTCGCTCTACGGGACGTAGAGGCGCAGGCGGCGAAGCGTAGAATTGTCTGCGTGCCGAACCTGGGCGAGCTCGAGCGAGCCGTGATGGAGCGCTTGTGGGCGGCGCCGGGCTCCTTGACGGCCCGCGACGTCCAGGAGGGGCTCACCACGAACCCCGCCACCACGACCGTGCTGACGGTGCTCGGTCGGCTGCAGCGCAAGGGCCTGGTCACCCGTGAGCGCGACGGGCGCGCCCACCACTACTGCGCGGTCGGCAGCCGGGAGGACCACGTCGCCGAGCTGATGAACGTCGCGCTGGACACCGCGGCGGACCGCAGCGCCGCGCTCGCCCGCTTCGTCGGCTCCATCCCACCCGAGGAACGCGCCCGGCTACGGGACCTGCTGGACTGACGCGGAGCTGGCACGATCGCGTACGTGGAGTTCGCGGCGCTGGGGCTGCTGGTGCTCGGGGTGGCGCTCGCCGAACCGGTGAGCCGCGCCCTCGCGGACGCGCGCTGGCCGGCCCGCGACCCGGTTGGAGCGCTGCTCGTGTGGCAGGCGGTCGGGCTGGTCGGCGGGCTCGCGCTGGTCGGCGCCGGCGCCGTGTACGGCATCGCCCCGCTGGGCCCGGACCTGCGCAGCGCACTCGCCGCGCTCGGGGCCGACCCCGGCGCGGTGCTCGCCGTCGGCCCCAGCCACCTGCTCGGGCTCGCCCTTGGGATAGGTCTGGTCTGCTGGCTGCTCGGCGTGATGGCGGCGACGACGATGCGCACCCTGCGTGCGCGGCGGCGCCACTGCGACCTGCTCGACGTGCTCGCCACACCCTGGCCCGCGGTGCCCGGCGCCCACGTGCTCGACCACGCCGCGCCCGTCGCCTACTGCCTGCCGGGCCGGCGCTCCCGCCTGGTGCTCTCGGTGGGCACGCTGCGGGCGCTCGACCCGGCCCAGGTCGTCGCCGTGCTCGCCCACGAGCGCGCCCACCTGCGCGAACGCCACGACCTCGTGGTGCTGCCGTTCGTCGCATGGGGGGCGACCGCCCCGTTCGTGCAAGGGATGGTCCGCGCCCAGATCGCGGTGGCCGCGCTGGTCGAGATGCGGGCCGACGACGTCGCGGCCGCCCACACCCGGCCGGCGGAGCTGGCGTGCGCGCTGCGCACGGTCGGGGGCGCCGCCCCCGCGGCGGCGCTCGGGTCGTTCGTCACCGCGCTCGACCGCCGCCTCGACCGGATCACCTCCCCGCCCGCGCCCCTGCCCGGGCCGGTGTCGGCGCTGGTCCGGCTCGCCGCCGCCGCGCTGGTCGCCCTGCCGCCCCTGGCGCTGCTCGTCCCCTGAGCCCGCGAGTCGGCACCCTCGTCGGCGCGAGTCGGCACCTTCGTCAGTCCTGCGGGCGGCGACGACACCACCCCGCTCCGGCGACGACACGGCCGCGCTCTGCCGGGCCCGGCGAGCTGCCCGTGATCGGGGAGCCGGTCTCCACATCGCGGCGTAGCGTGACTCGCGGTGCCCCTGACAGCCCCCGCACACCTTCCCCGCACCCTCGGCGCCCTGCGTGCGTCGGAGTACGGCGCGCCCCACAGCGTCAAGACCGAGATCCGCGAGAACCTGCTCGCCGCCCTGCGCGCGGGCCGCGACCCGTGGCCGGGCATCCTCGGCTTCGAGTCCACCGTCCTCCCGCAGCTCGAACGTGCCCTGCTCGCGGGGCACGACGTCGTCCTGCTCGGCGAGCGTGGGCAGGGCAAGACCCGGCTGCTGCGCGCGCTGGCCGGCCTGCTCGACGAGTGGACCCCGGTGATCGCCGGTGCCGAGCTGGGCGAGCACCCCCTGCACCCGATCACGCCGCTGTCCCGCCGCCGGGCCGCCGAGCTGGGCGACGACCTGCCCGTCGAGTGGCGGCACCGCAGCGAGCGCTACACCGAGAAGCTCGCCACCCCGGACACGGCGGTCGCGGACCTCATCGGCGACGTCGACCCGGTCAAGGTTGCCGAGGGCCGCTCGCTCGGCGACCCCGAGACGATCCACTACGGGCTCGTCCCGCGGGCGCACCGGGGCATCGTCGCGATCAACGAGCTGCCCGACCTCGCCGAGCGCATCCAGGTCTCGCTGCTCAACGTCATGGAGGAGCGCGACATCCAGGTCCGCGGCTACACGCTGCGGCTGCCGCTGGACGTGCTGCTGGTGGCCAGCGCGAACCCCGAGGACTACACGAACCGCGGCCGGATCATCACCCCGCTCAAGGACCGCTTCGGCGCGGAGGTGCGCACCCACTACCCGCTGGAGCTCACCGACGAGCTGGCGGTGATGGGCCAGGAGGCCGACCTCGTCGCCCCGGTGCCGATGTTCCTGCTGGAGATCCTCGCCCGGTTCACCCGGGCGCTGCGCGAGTCGAGCGCGGTCGACCAGGGGTCCGGGGTGTCGGCGCGGTTCTCCGTCGCCGCGGCCGAGACCGTCGCCGCGGCCGCGCTGCGCCGCGCGGCGGTGGCCGGGGAGCCGCACGCGACGGCCCGGCCGGTCGACCTCGAGTCGGTGCCGGACGTGCTGCGCGGCAAGCTGGAGTTCGCCTCCGGCGAGGAGGGCCGCGAGGCGGAGACCCTGACGCACCTGCTGCGCCGCGCGACCGCCGACACCGCCCGCGCCCGGCTGCGCGGGCTCGACCTGAATCCGCTGGCCGAGGCGGTGTCGCGGTCCCCGGTGCGCACCGGGGAGCGGGTGCCTGCCGCCGTCGTCGTGTCCGCCCTGCCCCGGGTGGCCGTGCTGACGGAGATCGCCCGGCGCCTCGACGCGGGCGGCACCGAGGACCCCGGCCCGATGGCCTCGGCGGCGGAGCTGGCGCTGGAGTACCTGTTCCTCACCCGCAAGCTCGCCAAGGACGAGAGCGACGACGAGACGGTCACCTACGGCTGACCGCCGCCCGCTTCGGCCGGGCGAACCGACGTTGAGCGCACGTACGGCACCGCCGAACGCGCTGTGCCGCGGTCCGGCCGCGCCGTGCCGTTACCGTCGCGGCGGCCCGGCACCGGTCGGGCCGCCCGCGGCGGTGACCCGCAGCCTCCGGTAGGCCGCGACCT
Source organism: uncultured Actinomycetota bacterium (assembly GCA_963780835.1). GTDB lineage: Bacteria > Actinomycetota > Actinomycetes > Mycobacteriales > Pseudonocardiaceae > Pseudonocardia. The sequence continues at coordinate 105,509 of CAWADQ010000036.1, forward strand.
CCCCGGTCCCGCCGCGCGGGATACCGGAGTGGTGGAGCGTGATGCGCGAACTCGGGCAGTTACGAATCGAGGAGCACGCCGCCGAGGCGGTCGACGGCCGGCTCGACGAGCGGGTCGAGGCGTCCGGCGTCATGGACGGGCGGGGCACGGTCGCCGAGCCCTCGCGGGACGAGGCCCGGCCGGAGCCGCCGGACGATGCCCACCGCGAGAGCGAGCCCGCCGACGCGCCCCGGCCGGTCGTGCCCGCCCAGCGTCGTCGCCCGGGCAGCGGGCAGCTGTTCATCGCGACCGAGGACCTCGACGCCCTTCCCGATCCCGACGAGCCCGATCCCGCTGAGCCCGCCCCCGCTGACGAGGCGGAGAGCGTGCCGGGCTGGCTCGGGGGCGCCACGGTCGCCCCCGCGGCGGCTCCCCCGGAAGAACCGGACGCCCCCGAAGAACCGCGCGCCACAGAACCCGCGGGCACCCCGGCGCCACCGGACGCCCCGGCGGAACCGGACCTCGCGGCGCCACCATCCGTCGGAGCACCGTCCGCCGGGACGGAACCGGCACCGGCTGAGCCGCCCGGTCTCTCCGACACCGCCGCACTGCGCCTCGACGCGGACGCGGCGCGGACGCGGGCACCGGCGCCGCTGTTCAGCGAGCCCTTCCCGGTCACCACGCTGCCCACGAAGAAGACCGGGCCCACGAAGAAGACCGGGCCCACGAAGAAGACCGGCCCAGCCGACGACCCCTTCGCCCAGGACCGGCCGGCCGACCCGCCCGCCCCGCGGCGTCGGGGCCGGCTTCTCGCCCTGCTCGCGGTGCTGCTGCTGGTCGCCGCCGGCGTCGCCGTGGTCCTCACGCTGGTGCCCCACACGCCGCCGCCTGCGCCCACGGCCGCTCTGCCGGTCGCCGCCAGCGCCGCCGTCCCGACCGTCGCCGCCACCGTGCCGGTCGGCCCCGCCCCGGGCTACATGGAGATCGCCCCCGACGGCGCCTACGCCTACATCGCCAGCCGGGCCTCCGGCACGTTGACCGTCTTCGACACCGTCCGCAACGTCGTCACCGGCCGGGTCCCGGTGCCGGACGGCGGCCCGCAGTTCGTCGCCTTCTCCCCGGACGGTGCGCGCGCCTACGTGAGCATCTACTCCGACGACGGCGCGGTGAACGAGGTCGGCGTGCTCGACACGGCGACCGCGCAGTTCACCGCCCGGATCCCGGTCGGCAAACGACCCTTCGCGCTGGACGTGCTGCCCGACGGCAGCCGCGTCTACGTGCCCAACCACGACTCCAGCTCGATCTCGGTGATCGACACCGCGCGCGCCGCCGTCGTCGACACCATCGCCGTGGCGCCCAACCCGCACTGGGTCGACGTCTCCCGCGACGGCACTCGGCTCTACGCGGCGAACCACGAGTCCAACGTCATCTCGGTGATCGACACGGCCACCGACCGGGTGCTCACCACCGTGCCGGTCGGGACCAGTCCGCACAGCGTCCTCGCCCACCCGGACCTGCCGTACGTCTACAACGTCAACTACGACGACAACACCCTCACGGTCACCGACACCACCCGCGACGCGGTGGTCGCGACCGTGCCGACCGGGACCCACCCGCAGGACGTCTCGCTCGCCGCCGACGGCCGGCACGGCTACGTGGCCGCCGTCGACGCCGACACCATCCAGGTGTTCGACACCGCGGCCAACACGGTCACCGCGACCGTGCCGACCGGTCACAGCCCCACCAGCGTCGCGATGGCACCCGACGGCCGGCACGCCTACGTCACGAACCTGCGCGACGGGACGCTGACGATCCTCGACGTCGCCGTCATAACGGAATCTGCGGCGTAGCCTCGGCGAGGTGCCCCGTCACGACCGCCGGTACGCCTACGGCCCCTACACCGACGGACCCGACCCCCTCGCCCCGCCCGTCGACCTGCGCACGGCGCTGGACGCCGTGGGCCGCGACGTCATGGAGGGCTCGTCGCCGCGTGCGGCGCTGCGCGAGCTGCTGCGCCGCGGCATGGAGGGCAGGCGCGGCCTGGACGACCTGACCCGCCAGGTGTGGCAGCGGCGCAGCCGGCTGCAGCGCGACAACCGGCTCGACGGCACCCTGCAGGAGGTCCGCGAGCTGCTGGCACGCGCGCTGGACGCCGAGCGCACCGCTTTGGCGAACGAAGACTCCGACGACGCCCGCTTCCGCGAGATGCAGCTCGACGCGCTCCCGTCGGACACCGGCGGGGCGGTGCGCGAGCTCGACTCCTACGACTGGCGCTCCGCCGATGCCCGCGAGGCCTACCAGGAGATCCGGGACCTGCTGGGCCGGGAGATGCTGGACCAGCGCTTCGCCGGGATGAAGCAGGCGATGCAGAACGTGACGCCGGGCGACGTCGAGCGGATCCGGGAGATGCTCGACGACCTGAACTCCCTGCTCGCGAACCACGCGCAGGGGCAGAACACGGAGCAGCAGTTCGCCGAGTTCATGCGCAAGCACGGCGAGTTCTTCCCCGAGAACCCGCAGAACACCGACGAGCTGGTCGATCTCCTGGCCCAGCGGGCCGCGGCCGCGCAGCGGATGCTCAACTCGATGAGCGCCGAGCAGCGCGCCGAGCTGGCCGAGCTGACCCAGCAGGCGTTCGGCGACCCCCGCCTGGCGCAGGCGCTGGCCCAGCTCGACGCGCAGCTGCAGGGCATGCGGCCGGGGGAGGACTGGACGTCCCCGGGCCGGTTCCGCGGGGACAATCCGCTGGGCATGGGCGAGGCCACCCGGGCGATGGAGGAGCTGGGCCGGCTCGACGCGCTGGCCGAGCAGCTGTCGCAGTCCTACCCCGGCGCGACGCTGGAGGACATCGACCTCGACGCGCTCGAGGCCCAGCTGGGCGAGCAGGCCCGCGTCGACGCCCGCGCGCTGGCCGAGCTGGAGCGCGAGCTGCGCCGCCAGGGGCTCTTCGAGCGGATGCCCGACGGCTCGCTGCGGCTGTCTCCGAAGGCGCTGCGGCGGCTGGGGGAGTCCGCGCTGCGCGACGTCGTGGACCAGCTGAGCAGCCGCCGGGGCGAGCGGGAGACCCGCCGCGCCGGGGCCGCGGGCGAACCGACCGGGGCGACCCGGCCGTGGGCGTTCGGCGACACCGAGGCCTGGAACGTCCCGCGCACGCTGACCAACGCCGCGCTGCGCCGCGCGGCCGGCGACCCGCGCCGGCTCGACGTCACGGACGTGGAGATCGTCGAGACCGAGCAGCGCAGCCGCGCCGCGGTGGCGCTGTGCGTCGACACCTCGTGGTCGATGGTCCAGGACGGGCGCTGGGTGCCGATGAAGCGCACCGCGCTGGCCCTGCACCAGCTGGTCTCCACCCGGTTCCGCGGCGACGCGCTCAAGCTGATCACGTTCGGCCGGCACGCCCGGGATGTCGCGCTGGGCGAGCTGATCGGCCTGGAGGGCGCCTACGAGCAGGGCACGAACCTGCACCACGCCCTGCTGCTGGCCGGGCAGCACCTCAAGCGGCACCCGGACGCCCAGCCCGTCGTGCTCGTGGTGACCGACGGCGAGCCCACCGCGCACCTCGAGGCCGACGGCTACGCCGCCTTCGACTACCCGCCGTCCCCGCAGACCCTGGCGGCGACCGTGGGGGAGGTGGACCGGCTGACCGGCCTGCGCGCGTCGTTCACGTTCTTCCGGCTCGGCGACGACCCGCGGCTGGCGCGGTTCATCGACTCGGTGGCGCGGCGGTGCGGGGGGAGGGTCGTGGCGCCGACGCTGGACGGGCTGGGCGCCGAGGTGGTGGCGAACTACCTGCGGGCCCGTCGCTGGCAGGTGGAGTGACCAGCCCGGCTACTTCCCGTCGACCGCCATGACGATCTCGTAGCGGTCGCCGCGGTAGCGCGAGCAGCAGTGCTCGACGCGCCGGTCGCCGGCGAACGACACCCGGTCGAACAGCAGCACCGGCCGGGTGGGGTCGAGGCCGAGCAGCGCGCCGTACTCGTCGCCCGCCTCGGTCGCGGCCACCGTCTGCTCGGCGTGGTCGATCGTGACGCCGTAGCGCTCGCGCAGCAGCTCGTACACCGATCCGGTCAGGGGTGCGGTGTCGAGGTCCGGCGCGAGCGCGGCGCTGTACCAGGCGTCGTCGACCGACATCGGCGCGCCGTCGGCCAGCCGCAGCCGCCGCACCCGGATCGCCTGCTCGCCCGGCCGCAGGCCGAGCGCCTCCACGGTGGCGGCGGGCGGTACGCCGCGTTCGACGTCGAGCACCTCGGTCGAGGGCGTGAGCCCGAGCCGACGCATGTCGTCGTTGAACGACGCCAGGTGCAGCCGCGACCGGGCGGTGCGGGTGGCGACGAAGGTCCCCTTGCCGTGGATGCGGACGAGCAGGCCCTCGTTGACCAGCTGGCCCACCGCCGCGCGCACGGTGATCCGGCTGACGCCGTGGTCGGTGCACAGCTGCCGCTCGCCCGGGATCATGTCGCCGGGGGAGAGCTCCTCGGTGATCATCCGCAGGAGTATCTGGCGCAGTTGCTCGTGCTTGGGGACGACGCCGTCGGTGATGGTGCCGGACACGGACGCGGGCCGCGCCATGGAACCTCCCGGTGGGCGATGGGTGACTGGTCCGATTATCAGTGCTGCTGGTGGGCCGGCTTGTGGGTGTAGACCTCGCGGTAGAACTCCGCGTCGCGCAGCAGGGCCGCCGCGGCCTCGTCGACGACGACGGTGGCGTGCGGGTGCAGCTGCAGCACCGACGCCGGGCACGACGCCGTCAGCGGGCCCTCCACCGCGGCGGCGACGGCGGCGGCCTTCTGCGTGCCCGACGCGGTGAGCACGAGGTGCTCGGCCCGGCGGATGGTGCCGAGCCCCTGGGTGAGCACGTGGCGGGGCACGTCCTGCGCCCGGTCGAAGAAGCGGGCGTTGTCGGCCCGGGTGCGGCTCGCGAGGGTCTTGATCCGGGTCGTCGACGCCAGCGACGAGCTGGGCTCGTTGAACCCGATGTGGCCGTTGGTGCCGATCCCGAGCAACTGCACCCGGATCGGCCCGGCGCCGGTGAGCAGCTGCTCGTACTCCGCGGCGGCCTTGACCGGGTCGGGGTGGGTGCCGTCCGGGCCGTGCACGCGGGCCGGGTCGATGTCGACGTGGTCGGTGAGCTCGTCGCGGATCACCTGCCGGTAGGACTGGGGATGGCCGGCCGGCAGCCCCACGTACTCGTCGAGCAGGTAGGCCGAGGCCCCGGCGAACGACAGGCCGTCGTCGCGGTGCCGGCGGATCAGCTCCGCGTAGGCCAGCAGGGGCGACGACCCGGTGGCCAGCCCGAGGTTGACGGGGCCGGGCCCGGCGAGCGCGCGGGCGACGACGTCGGCGACGATGCGGCCGCCGTCGGCCGGGGTGGGAACGATGACGATCTCCATGGATGCCTCCTTCAGGCGTGAACGAGGGCGGGTCGCGGCACCCACGCGCCGGCCGCGAGGACGGCGACCGGGTCGAGGTCGGGGTCGGTGACGAGGACGTCGGCGCGCAGGCCCGGCCGCAGGTCCCCGACCTCGTGGGCCAGGCCCAGCAACGCCGCCGGGGTGGCGCTCGCCGCCGTGACGGCGGCGCGCAGGTCGACCCCCGCGTGGTGCACCGCGCGCCGGACGAGGTCGACCATGTGGGCCGTGCCGCCGGCGATCGCGCCGGGCCCGTCGGCGGTGCGCAGCCGGGCCACGCCGGCGCGGACGGCGACGGGCATGGAGCCCAGCGGGTAGTCGCCGTCGGGCATCCCGGCGGCGGCCATCGCGTCGGTCACCAGCGCGATCCGGCCGGGTCCGACGAGGTCGAACACGGTGGCGACCGTGTCGTCGGCCAGGTGCACGCCGTCGGCGACCAGCTCGACCACCATCTCCCCGCGCGCCGCGGCGGCCAGGCACGCGGCCACGGGACCGGGCGCGCGGTGGTGCAGCGGCGGCATCGCGTTGAACAGGTGGGTGGCGGACAGCCGCTCCCCGGTGACGGCGCGCGCCGCCCGGACCGCCGCGGTGGTCGCCGCGGCGGTGGCGTCGGTGTGCCCCAGGCTCGGGACGACACCGTGCTCGGCGAGCACCGCGAGCAGGTCGTCGAAGCGGGCGGTCTCCGGGGCCAGGGTCATCGTGGCGACCGCGCCGGGTGCCGCGTCGAGCACCTCGCGCAGCACCGCGGGGTCGCCCGGCCGGATGGCGGCGGGGTCCTGCGCACCGCACCGGGCGGCGGCGAGGAACGGGCCCTCCAGGTGCAGGCCGGCCAGCAGGCCGTCGGCGACGAGCGGGGCCAGCGCGGCGACCCGCCGGGCGAGCAGCGCAGGCGGCGCGGAGACCAGGCTCGCGAGCTGGGTCGTCGTGCCGTGGGCGCGGTGGTGGGCCACCGCTTCCCGCGCGCCGGCCGCGTCCGCCTCCGGGAAACCGTGGCCGGCCCCGCCGTGGCAGTGGACGTCCACGAGCCCGGGAAGCAGCAGCCGGTCGGACGGAGGCGGCGTCTGCGCCTCCGTCCAGTCGGCCGCCGGGCCGACCCAGCCGATGCGGTCACCGGTGACCGCGACGATCCCGTCGTCGATCCGGCGGCCACCGGCGATCACCGTGCCGCGCAGGATCAGGTCCGACATGGGGTTCACTCCTCCGGATACCGGCGCTCAGGCGGCCTTGGGCGACTCGACGGCCTCGGTGGCCTCGGTGTCGTTCTCCAGCTCGCGGCCCGGGGTGCGCAGGTTCCAGCGCCGGATGACGAACCGGAACACCGGACGACGACGTAGTAGACGACGGCTTGACGTCCTCCCCGCTCTGAAGTGAAGGGCGGGGATTCCGGTCTGCGCGGCTCATGCCGCGCTCCCGGCGGGTTCTCGCTTCACGGCCGATTGCGGGACCGGGGGCCCGGCTGACATCAGCTCCACGAGCGTTGGGCTGTCCGCGCGTCCCGCGGCCAGGATGTTGCGTGCGGCGTTGACGTCCCGGTCGTGGACCGCGCCGCAGGGGCAGGTCCACTCGCGGACATGCAGGGGCTTGGCCTCGCCGATGGCCCCACACGCCGAGCACGCCCGGGTGGAGGGGAACCAGCGGTCGACCCGGACGAATGTCCGCCCGTGCCGCCGTGCCTTGTACTCCAACATCGCCACGAACGTCGACCAGCCCGCGTCGTGCACGCTGCGGGCGAGCCGGGTGCGGGCCAGGCCGGACACGGCGAGGTCTTCCACCGCGATCAGTTGGTTCTCCTGAACGACGGTGGTTGACAGCTTGTGCAGCCAGTCCCGGCGAGTATCCCCGACTCGGGCATGACACCGTGCGACCTTGCGGACCGACGTGGCCCGGTTCTTCGAGCCACGCTGTCGGCGGAACAGCTCCTGCTGTGCCCGCCGCAGCTTCCGGGCCGCCTTCCGCGCGATGCGCGGGTTGTCCACCTTGCGGCCGTCCGACAGGACCGCGAAGTGGGTCAAACCCAGATCGATCCCGACTTCCCGGTCCGTCGAGGGGAGCGGCTGGTCGTCGACCTCCACCACGAACGAGGCGTGATACCGGCCGGCGGCGTCCACGCGTGACCGTCACCGACGACGCCTCGCCGGGCAGGCTCCGCGACCAGCGCACCGGCACGTCGCCGATCCCGGGCAGCCGCAGCCGCCTGGCGGAGTTGACCCGGAACCGGGCAGCCCTGGTGAACCGGATCGACTGCGCCCGATCCCGCCTCGACCGGAACCGCGGCGCCCCCAGCCGGCGGCCCTTGCGTGCGCCCCTCACCGAGGCGAAGAAGTTCCGGTAAGCGGCGTTCGCATCCGCCAGCGCCTGTTGCAGCACGACCGCGGACACCTCGGCCAGCCACGCCCGCTGCGGGGCCCGTTTCGCCGCGGTCAACGCCTTCGACAGCGCCGCATCACTCGGGTACGGCTCGCCCTGCTCGTATGCGGCGCGGCGGGCTGCGATCGCGTCGTTGAACACCACCCGCGCACAGCCGAACGCCCGCGCCAACGCGATCCGCTGGCCCGGGGTCGGGTTGAGGCGGTAGGCGTACCGGAGCTGCACACGAGCACCGTACGGTCGCGGACCGACAAGAACGGCCTGCGCCCCCGCAGGCACTGCACGTTCCTGCTCCACGCGCACGTGGCGTTCGTGACGAAGTACCGGACCCGGTGTTCGCGCAGGAGCTCGTCGGGTCCGGCACCGCGGTCGAGCCGGCCGACGGCGCCGGGGTCGTCACGGTCGTCGCCCCCGTCGCGGGCAACCTCATGAAGGTCCACCCGCACGCGTTCGTCGTGCTCACCCCCGACGGGGTCGGGGTGCTGGTGCACCTGGGCATCGACACCGTCCACCTGGGCGGCGAGGGCTTCACCCTGCACCGCGCCGAGGGCGACGACGTCGCCCAAGGCGCACCGGTGGTGTCGTTCGACGTGGCCCTGGTGCGGGGGAAGGACCTCTCGGCGGTCTGCCCGGTGGTCGTACTCGACTCGCCGGCCGGAGCCGTCGCGGCCGGCACCGGCCACATGGTCGACGCCGGCGAGCCGCTGTTCGCCTATTCGACGGACCGGTGACCGGTCGGTCCGAGGCCGGATTCGTCGTGAGCAACTATCTCCGCGCGCGGAGATAGTCGTCACCGACCTGTGGTTCAGCCGTCGGTGGCTGCTTACTGTGTTCGCAATGAGGCGCAGGCGCATCGGCATCGACGTCGGAGGCACCGGCATCAAGGGCGCCGTCGTCGATCTCGGTACCGGTGCGCAACATCCGCGAGGATTACCGAGCCACGCCGACTCCCGCGACACCGGATGCAGTCGCCCGGCCGTGGCGCGGAATGGTCGCTCCGTGGGAATGCCGGGGACGGCTCGGGATCGCGTTGCCCTTCACGGTGGAAGACGGCATCGCCCGCACGGCGGGCAACATTTCGCCCGAATGGATCGGGACGAACGCGGAGAAGCTGTTCCAGGCGGCGCTCGGCCGAGAGGTCGTCGTGCTGAACGACACCGACGCCGCCGGGATCGCCGAGGCGCGCTACGGCGCGGCCGACCATCCGGGCACGGTGCTCGTCCTCACCTTCGGCACCGGGATCGGCAGCGCGGTCCTGCGCGGCGGCAAGCTGGAGCCGAACACCGAGCTCGGCCAGCTGGACGTCGACGGCCAGATCGCGGACGGATATGCCTCGCTCTCCGCGCTGCGGGCCGAGCGGCTTCCGTGGCCGGAGTGGATCGGCCGGGCGAACCGGTTCCTCCAGGTCGTCGAGGAGCAGGACCACTACGACCTCATCGTGATCGGCGGTGGTCTCACCCACGAGTCCGCGCACTGGGAGGGGCAGCTCGTCACCCGCGCACCGCTCCGGCAGGCCCGGTTCTTCAACCGGGCCGGGGTCATCGGCGCGGCGATGGCGGCCGAGCACGGCATCCACGAGGTGTTCCACCGGCGCCGGGAGCGGCGCCGGTGGTGACCACGGTCTGCACATTGCTCCCGGGGGGTCGTCGTGCACGCTGCCGCGGCTCGAGGACGGCTGCGTCCACCGCGGGGTTCTGAGCTGATGAACGCGATCAGTCGTTGATCTGGAGAAGGACGTAGCTGGGCACCGGTCTGGCCCACACCGATGCGCCGAACAGCTGGGCGCAGAGCATGTGCGGGGGCACGGGTCGCGCCGCCGATTGCGCGTAGTCGGCGATGAACGGCGTGATGAGGAACCCCTCCTCCGTGGTGGCGAGCTGCGTGTCGCCGGCCGCGCCCAGCACGATGGCGTCGCGAACGTCGAAACGCGTCACCAGAAGATCCGCGGCGCGGGCGACGGTCATGCCCGGGCTGTATGCCGTGCGTTCGACGACGAGCAGGACGATGTCGTGATGGCGGTTCAGGCCGACGACGGTCATCGGATGGTGCGCCAGGGGGGCGCCCTCGTCCAGCAGGCGGCGGACGTAGGCCCGGATCTCGGGATACTTGTCGCCGCGCCGGAGCGCTCCGAGGTCGAACAGCAGCCCCGGGTCCCAGGCGGCCTCTCCGTACTCGTGCCACACCGGGCGCCCCCTGCGCAGCAACGGGAACCCCGATATACCGCAGGGCGGAACGTGCTTGCTGACCGGCTGGATGTTGACATCCGAGTCGCCCGGGTTCTTCCATCCGACCAAGTTCACGTCGGCGATCTCGAAGCGGTGCGTGCTGCGCCGCCAATCGACGAAGAAGGTGTGGTCGCCGGTGGCATGCGCGTGCAGCCGGCCGTCGTCGAAGAGTGCGCCCTTCGGCTTGTAGACGAGCTCCTCGTCGTCGATCACGTACTGGTTGCCCCAGTACCCGATGTTGTTGCCGTTGAGCAGGATGGCGCGGGAGTCGCCCAGGTTCTCCAGCACCTCGTGCAGGTAGATGCCGGGACGGCGGCAGTAGTTGGAGTCGAGGTCGGGCCGGATGACACGACGGCGGAAGTCAAAATCGAGGGCGTCGTCGGCCGCTTT